>NZ_VMNI01000004.1 GCF_007625205.1 Denitromonas ohlonensis
GATGGTCATGCCGGGCGACAACGTGTCGATCACCGTCAAGCTGATCGCCCCGATCGCCATGGAAGAAGGTCTGCGCTTCGCCATCCGTGAAGGCGGTCGTACCGTCGGCGCCGGCGTGGTTGCCAAGGTCATCGAGTAATCAATAACGTCCCGGGCGGCACATGACGTGCCGCCCTCGCTCTTTGGAATCTATTATGCAAAGCCAAAAAATCCGTATCCGCCTGAAAGCTTTCGACTATCGTCTGATCGACCAATCCGCGCTTGAAATCGTCGAAACGGCGAAGCGCACCGGTGCCGTGGTTCGTGGCCCGGTTCCGCTGCCGACGCGTATCGAGCGTTACGACGTGCTGCGCTCGCCGCACGTCAACAAGGCATCGCGTGATCAGTTCGAAATTCGTACGCATCAGCGCCTGATGGATATCGTTGATCCGACGGAAAAGACGGTTGACGCCCTGATGAAACTCGATCTGCCGGCTGGCGTCGATGTGGAAATCAAGTTGCAGTAATTCTTGGCTTGTGTTCTGTGCGCCTGGGCCGGTATAATCCGGCCCTTGCGTTTTTCGCGCAAAATCTTTACGGCCCCGGTCAATCGCAACCGGGATTTGGGAGAATAAAATGAGTCTAGGCCTTGTAGGTCGCAAGGTCGGGATGACTCGCATATTTACCGAAGATGGTCAAACCATCCCGGTGACTGTGCTTGACATGTCCGACAACCGCGTTAGCCAGATCAAGACCGCTGAGACCGACGGCTATACGGCCGTCCAGGTTGCCTTCGGCAAGCGTCGCGCTAGCCGGGTGGGTAAGCCGCTCGCGGGTCACCTTGCCAAGGCTGGTGTTGAAGCCAGCTGGCTGCTTCAGGAATTCCGTGTCGATGCGTCGGCGCTCGATGGCGTCAAGCCGGGTGATGCGCTGAGCGTGGATATCTTCGGTGTCGGCCAAAAGGTTGATATCGTCGGCACGTCCATCGGTAAGGGTTTTGCTGGCGCGATCAAGCGTCACAACTTCTCTTCCAACCGTGCTTCTCACGGTAACTCGCTGTCCCACAACTCGGCCGGTTCGATTGGTCAGGCGCAGGATCCGGGCCGCGTGCTGCCGGGTAAGCGCATGGCGGGTCACATGGGTGCCGTTCAGCGCACCATGCAGAATCTGGAAGTGATTCGTGTGGATGCCGAGCGTCAGCTGCTGCTGGTGAAAGGTGCTGTTCCGGGTGCTCGGGGTGGTGATGTGGTTGTTCGGCCGGCAGTCAAGGGGGCGTAATGGAACTTAAGCTTCTTAATGAGCAGGGTCAGTCTGCCGAAACAGTTCAGGTGTCCGACGTGCTGTTTGGTCGTGAGTACAACGAGGCGCTGATTCATCAGGTCGTCGTGGCTTACATGGCCAATGCCCGTTCGGGTAACCGTGCGCAGAAAGGGCGCTCCGAGATCGCCAAGTCGACCCGGAAACCGTGGCGTCAGAAAGGGACGGGCCGCGCTCGTGCCGGTATGGCGTCGAGCCCGCTGTGGCGCGGAGGTGGTCGGATTTTCCCGAACTCGCCCGACGAGAACTTCTCGCACAAGGTCAACCGCAAGATGTATCGCGCCGGCCTGGCGTCGATTCTGTCCCAGTTGGCTCGCGAAGGTCGTATCTCCGTGGTTGAGGATTTTGCCCTCGACGCACCGAAGACGCGCCTGGTGGCCGAAAAGCTGAAGGGCATGGGTTTTGTGGATTCGGTTCTTGTGATTACCGAAGAACTGAGCGAGAACCTCTTCCTGGCGTCGCGCAATCTGCGCGATGTGCTGGTGCTTGAGGTGACCGAGGCGGATCCGGTGTCGCTGGTGCGCTTCCCGCAGGTTGTTGTGACCAAGGGTGCGCTGGCGAAGATGCAGGAGGTGTGGCAATGAGTCAGCTCAAGCAAGAGCGTCTGCTGAAGGTGCTGCTCGCACCGCAGATCTCCGAGAAGGCGACCTATATCGCCGACAAGAATGAGCAAGTGGTGTTCCGCGTCGTTTCGGACGCGACCAAGCCCGAAGTGAAGGCGGCAGTTGAGTCGCTCTTCAACGTGAAGGTGAAGTCGGTTCAGACCACGAACGTCAAGGGTAAGGTCAAGCGCTTCGGTAAAATCACCGGTCAGCGCAAGGGTTGGAAGAAGGCGTTTGTCTGCTTGCAGCCGGGCCAAGAAATCAACTTCGCGGCTGGGGAGTGACTGAGCTATGGCGTTGGTAAAAGTAAAGCCGACATCCGCTGGTCGTCGCGCGGTTGTTAAGGTTGTAAATAAAGATCTGTACAAGGGTCGTCCGCACGCAGCGCTGATCGAGAAGCAGTCGAAAAATGCTGGCCGCAACAATGCAGGCCGCATTACGGTGCGTCATCAGGGCGGTGGCCACAAGCAGCATTACCGCATGATCGATTTCCGTCGCAACAAGGACGGTATCGTGGCGAAGGTTGAGCGCGTCGAGTACGACCCCAACCGCTCCGCAAACATTGCGCTGCTGTGCTACGCCGATGGCGAGCGTCGCTACATCATTGCCCCGCGCAACATCGAAGTGGGACAACAGGTCGTGAGTGGCTCCGAGGCGCCGATCAAGGTTGGTAACGCGCTGCCGATCCGGAATATTCCGGTGGGTACCGTGATTCACTGCATCGAAATGCAGCCCGGCAAAGGCGCTCAGCTGGCGCGTTCGGCGGGGGCATCGGTCCAGTTGCTGGCACGTGAAGGCTCTTACGCGCAGCTTCGCTTGCGCTCAGGCGAAATTCGCCGGGTGCACGTTGAGTGCCGTGCGACCGTTGGTGAAGTCGGCAACGGTGAGCATGCGCTGCGCAAGATCGGTAAAGCTGGTGCCAATCGTTGGCGCGGTATTCGCCCGACCGTTCGCGGTGTGGTGATGAACCCGGTCGATCACCCCCACGGTGGTGGTGAAGGCCGTACGGGTGAGGGCCGCGTCCCGGTCAGCCCGTGGGGTACGCCCGCCAAAGGCTATCGGACGCGTAATAACAAGCGCACCGATTCGATGATTGTTCAGCGCCGCAAGAAGCGTTAAGGGGTAACGGATGACTCGCTCTCTGAAAAAAGGCCCGTTTGTCGACGCTCACCTGTTGAATAAGGTGGACGCGGCGCGGGGTAGCAACGACAAGCGCCCGATCAAGACCTGGTCACGTCGCTCGACGGTACTGCCGGATTTCGTCGGTTTGACGATTGCCGTGCATAACGGTCGCCAGCACGTCCCGGTTTATGTGTCGGAAAACATGGTAGGCCACAAGCTTGGTGAATTCGCCCTGACGCGTACGTTCAAGGGGCATCTCGCCAGCAAAAAGGCGAAACGTTAAGGAGTCTTGGTAATGGAAACTAAAGCCATCCTCCGCGGCGTCCGCCTCAGCGCTCAAAAAGGGCGTCTGGTGGCAGACCAGGTCCGCGGAAAACCGGTGGAGCAGGCGCTGAGCATTTTGGCGTTTTCCCCGAAGAAAGGCGCACAGATCATCAAGAAGGTGGTCGAGTCCGCGATTGCAAACGCCGAGCATAACGACGGCGCCGATATTGACGAGCTCAAGGTGAAGACGATTCACGTTGAAGAAGGTATGACGCTGAAGCGTTTTACCGCGCGCGCCAAAGGTCGAGGCAATCGTATTCTGAAGCCGACGTGTCACGTGTACGTGACCGTCGGGAACTGAGGGGAACTCATGGGTCAGAAAATTCATCCTACCGGTTTCCGCCTTGCGGTAACTCGGGACTGGACCGCCCGTTGGTATGCATCGAAGAAGGACTTCGCCAAGACTTTGGCTGACGACCTCGCGGTGCGTGCTTTCCTGAAAAAGCGCCTGGCTCACGCCTCTGTGGGTCGTGTGCTGATCGAGCGTCCCGCCAAGAATGCGCGTATCACGTTGTTCAGCGCACGTCCTGGCGTGGTGATTGGCAAGAAAGGCGAAGATATCGAGCGCCTGAAGGCCGATCTTCAGAAGATGATTGGTGTGCCGGTGCACGTCAATATCGAAGAAGTCCGCAAGCCGGAAACCGACGCGCAATTGATCGCCGATTCGATCGCTCAGCAGCTCGAGCGCCGGATCATGTTCCGCCGTGCCATGAAACGCGCCATCCAGAACGCCATGCGTCTGGGCGTTCAGGGTATCAAGATCATGAGCTCCGGTCGTTTGAACGGTGCTGAAATCGCTCGGACCGAGTGGTATCGCGAAGGCCGCGTGCCTTTGCACACCCTGCGCGCCAATATCGATTACGGCGTCTCGGAAGCCAAGACGACTTACGGTATCTCGGGCATCAAGGTCTGGGTTTACAAGGGCGAGATGCTGGGTCGCAATGAGCAGCCCGCAGCAACCGAGCCGGAAAACGAACCGCGTCGCGCACGCCGTGGTGGCCGTAATGACGGCGACAATCGCGGTCAGCGTCGCGCGCCCCGTCGCGCCGAAACCGGTGGCGATGCGGCCACTGAGAGCAGGAGTGAATAATGCTTCAGCCGAAAAGAAGAAAGTACCGCAAAGAACAGAAGGGCCGTAACACCGGCCTGGCAACGCGCGGCGCCAAAGTTAGCTTTGGTGAGTACGGTCTCAAGGCCACCGGCCGTGGCCGCCTGACTGCGCGTCAGATCGAATCGGCGCGTCGTGCCATGACGCGTCACATCAAGCGGGGCGGCCGCATCTGGATTCGTGTGTTTCCGGACAAGCCGATCAGCCGCAAGCCCGCCGAAGTGCGGATGGGCTCGGGTAAAGGTAATCCGGAATACTACGTAGCCGAGATTCAGCCGGGCAAAGTGTTGTACGAAATGGATGGTGTTGACGAATCCCTGGCGCGCGAGGCCTTCCGCCTCGCGGCGGCGAAGCTGCCGTTTGCGACCACGTTCGTGACACGTCATGTGGGGTAGTCATGAAAGCAAGTGAACTCCGCGCGAAGAGCGTCGAAGAACTCAATAAGGAAATGCTGGAATTGCTGAAGGCGCAATTTAGTATGCGCATGCAGTTGGCGACCCAGCAACTGACCAATACCAGCCAGCTTGGCAAGGTGCGTCGCGACATCGCACGCATTCGGACCCTTCTGCGTGAAAAGGCGGCTCAGTAATGACTCAGGAAACGGTGAAATCTTCCCGCACGCTGGTGGGTAAAGTGGTGAGCGACAAGATGCAGAAGACGGTGACGGTGCTGGTTGAGCGCCGCGTCAAGCATCCGTTGTATAGCAAGATCATCATGCGTTCAGCGAAGTATCATGCGCATGACGAAGAGGGTGTGGCAGCGGCTGGCGACCTGGTGGAAATCGAGGAATGCCGTCCGATCTCGCGCTCAAAGAACTGGAAGGTCTCCAAAGTGCTTGAGAAGGCGCGAGTCATTTAAATAAATGGCTGTAGTGGCTTGCTAAAAGTTTAGTAAGCCACTACAATTCCGCTTCTTTGCTCTTTCGAGCATAAAACCCGAACGGGTTCCAAGACTGACCGCTTAGCGGGCCAAGTTGGAGTGTAAAACTCATGATTCAAATGCAAACGGTGCTGAACGTCGCCGATAACTCTGGCGCGCGTTCCGTGATGTGCATCAAGGTGTTGGGCGGCTCCAAGCGCCGCTACGCCGGGGTGGGCGACATCATCAAGGTCGCGATCAAGGAGGCTGTGCCTCGTGGTCGTGTCAAGAAGGGCGATGTGTATAGCGCGGTGGTGGTGCGTACAGCGAAGGGCGTTCGCCGTTCGGATGGCGCGCTCATTAAATTCGATGGCAATGCGGCGGTCTTGCTGAACTCCAAGATGGAGCCGATCGGGACGCGTATCTTCGGGCCGGTGACGCGCGAGTTGCGTACCGAGCGCTTCATGAAGATCGTTTCGCTCGCACCTGAAGTTCTGTAAGGAGCGGTCATGAAGAAGATTCGTACGGGCGACGAAGTCGTCGTTCTGGCTGGCAAAGATCGTGGTCGTCGCGGTGTTGTACTGCGTCGTGTGGATGCTGAGCTGGTGGTTGTTGAGGGTGTTAATCGTGTCAAGAAGCACGTGCGCCCGAACCCCATGAAGGGTGAGGTGGGTGGCATTGTTGAAAAAGACATGCCGATCCATGTTTCCAATGTTGCGCTGTTCAATCCTGCGGCCCAGAAGGGCGATCGTGTTGGGATTAAAGTGCTTGAAGACGGTCGCAAAGCGCGCGTGTTCAAGTCGAACGGCGAACTGGTCGACGCTTAAGGAAACGCGATGGCACGCTTGCAAGATTTCTATAAGGAAACCGTCGTTCCTGGCTTGGTCAAGCAGTTTGGCTACAAGTCAGTAATGGAGGTTCCGCGAATCACGAAGATCACCTTGAATATGGGTGTCGGTGAGGCGGTTGGCGACAAGAAGATTCTCGAGTTCGCGGTGGGTGACATGGCCAAGGTGGCCGGTCAGAAGCCGGTGGTGACTCGGGCGCGTAAGTCGATTGCTGGCTTCAAGATTCGCGATGGTTACCCGATCGGGTGCATGGTGACGCTCCGTGGTCCTCGCATGTTCGAGTTCCTGGACCGCTTCGTGACGGTGGCTCTGCCGCGCGTTCGCGACTTTCGCGGTATTGCTGCGAAGGGTTTTGATGGTCGGGGTAACTACAACGTCGGCGTC
Source organism: Denitromonas ohlonensis (assembly GCF_007625205.1). Lineage (GTDB taxonomy): Bacteria > Pseudomonadota > Gammaproteobacteria > Burkholderiales > Rhodocyclaceae > Nitrogeniibacter > Nitrogeniibacter ohlonensis. The sequence goes on from NZ_VMNI01000004.1 coordinate 6,543, forward strand.
AAAGAGCAAATTATTTTTCCGGAAATCGAATACGACAAGGTTGATGCCCTGCGTGGCATGAACATCAGTATTACGACCACCGCGAAGACTGACGCAGAGGCGCGAGCGCTCCTGACCGCGTTCAAGTTTCCGTTCAAGAATTGAGGGCGATATGGCGAAACTGGCTCTGATCAATCGCGAAGAGAAGCGTCGCAAGCTGGTGGCGAAATATGCCGCCAAGCGGGCCGCGCTGGTAGCGCAAATTAACGACTCCAGTCTGTCGGACGAGGAGCGTATGGCGGCACGGCTGAAGATTCAGCAACTGCCCCGTAACGCAAGCCCGACGCGTGGTCGTAATCGTTGCAGCCTGACGGGTCGTCCGCGGGGTGTGTTCCGTAAATTCGGTCTGTGTCGCAACAAGCTCCGGGAAGTCGCTTTCCGTGGTGAGGTGCCGGGTATGACCAAGGCGAGCTGGTAAGGAGAGACGAAGATGAGTATGTCTGATCCGATCGCCGATATGTTGACCCGCATCCGTAACGGTCAGCAGGCGCAAAAGTCGACTGTTGCAATGCCCTCTTCGAAGCTGAAGGTGGCGATTGCCAAAGTGCTGCAAGAAGAAGGTTATATCGACGGTTTCTCGGTACGGGAAGCTGGTGGTAAGCCCGAGCTTGATGTGGTGCTCAAGTATTATGCTGGTGCGCCGGTGATCGAGCGTATCGAGCGTATTTCCAAGCCTGGCCTGCGTGTGTACAAGGGCAGCCAGGATTTGCCCCGCGTCATGAACGGCCTGGGCGTTGCGATTGTGTCGACCCCCAAGGGTGTGATGACCGATCGTGCCGCACGTGCTGGTCGTGTCGGTGGCGAAGTCATCTGCATCGTGGCGTAAGGAGGCGGACATGTCGCGTGTAGCAAAAAATCCGGTCTCCGTCCCCAAGGGTGTGGATGTCAAGATCGATGCAGCAAACATTACTGTCAAAGGGCCGCTGGGCTCCTTGACTCGTGCGCTCCATCCGGCGGTTTCGATTGTTCTGAATGGTGACGAAGTTCAGTGCGCAGCCGTGGCTGGTCAGGTCGCAGGGCGTGCGATGTCCGGAACGATGCGTTCGCTGGTGGCCAACATGGTGACCGGTGTAACGCAGGGTTTTCAGCGCAAGCTGACCCTGGTTGGCGTCGGATACCGTGCTCAGGCTCAGGGCGACAAGCTGAACCTCAGTCTTGGTTTCTCGCACCCGGTGTCGCACCAGATGCCTGCTGGCGTGACGGTGGAAACGCCGACCCAGACGGAAGTTCTGATCAAGGGTGTCGACAAGCAGCAAGTCGGTCAAGTTGCCGCCGAAGTGCGCGCCTACCGGAGCCCGGAGCCCTATAAGGGCAAGGGCGTTCGTTACGCGGACGAGGTTGTGGTCATCCGCGAAACCAAGAAGAAGTAAGGGCCGTTTGTCATGATGAACAAAAAAGCGACGCGCGTGCGTCGGGCTCGCAAAACCCGAGCCAAAATCTCCGAGCTGAAAGCGGTCCGACTGACGGTGTTCCGTTCGAATTTGCACATCTACGCCCAGATCATTTCTGGTTGTGGCTCCCGCGTTCTGGCGGCGGCTTCGACGGTAGAGCAGGGAGTTCGTGGCGAAGCGGGCAAGGGTGGCACTGTTGCCGCCGCGGTGTCGGTTGGCAAGACCATTGCCGAGCGCGCCAAGGCCGCCGGCATCGAAACGGTCGCCTTTGATCGTGCTGGATTCCACTATCACGGCCGCGTCAAGGCGCTGGCAGAGGCGGCTCGCGAAGCCGGCCTCAAGTTCTAAGCGAGGTTAGCAATGGCGAAACAGCAAACCAAACGCGCCCCGGCAGCCGAAGAACGCGATGATTCCTTTCGCGAAAAAATGGTGGCCATTAATCGGGTCACCAAGGTTGTCAAGGGTGGCCGTATTCTGGGCTTCGCAGCGCTGACGGTTGTCGGTGACGGTGATGGCACGGTCGGCATGGGCAAGGGCAAGTCCCGCGAAGTGCCTGTTGCCGTTCAGAAGGCGATGGACGAAGCGCGTCGCAAGATGGCGAAAGTCTCCCTGAAGAACGGAACCCTGCATCACGCGGTGATTGGCAAGCACGGTGCCGCGACGGTACTGATGCAGCCGGCACCTACGGGTACCGGAATCATCGCGGGCGGCCCGATGCGTGCCGTCTTCGAGGTGATGGGCGTGACCGACATCATTTGCAAGAGCCAGGGTTCGTCGAACCCGTACAACGTGGTTCGCGCTACGTTGAATGGCCTCTTCGCAGTTCGCACTCCGGCCCAGATTGCTGCCAAGCGCGGCAAGACGGTCGAAGAAGTGATGGGGTGAACTCATGGCTGACAAAAAAGTAAAAGTTACGCTCATCAAGAGCGTCATCGGAACCAAGCAGTCCCATCGTGCCACCGTGCGTGGTCTGGGCTTGCGCCGTCTTAACCATACGGTTGAGCTTCAGGACACCCCCGAGGTGCGCGGCATGGTTAATAAAGTCGCCTACCTGGTGAAGTGCGAGGGCTAAATGCAACTCAATACCATCAAATCGGCCGAAGGCGCCAAGCACGCACGTAAGCGCGTCGGGCGCGGCATTGGCAGCGGCCTCGGCAAGACCGCAGGTCGTGGCCACAAAGGTCAGAAATCCCGTTCCGGCGGTTTCCACAAAGTCGGTTTTGAAGGCGGTCAGATGCCGATTCAACGCCGTCTGCCGAAGCGTGGCTTTGTGTCGCTGGTGCGTGGCCGCAACGTTGAAGTCCGCTTGTCCGAACTGGATCAGCTGCCGGTCGATCAGATTGACCTGCTGGTGCTGAAACAGGCTGGAGTGATTCCTGCCGATGCGCTGTCGGCAAAAGTGATTCTGTCGGGTGCCATTACCCGCAAAGTCGCCCTGTCGGGTGTCGGTGCGACCAAAGGTGCGCTTGCAGCGATTGAGGCTGCCGGCGGCAGCGTCGCGGCGTAAGGCGGTAGATCGTGGCAAAACAACCCGCGACCCTCGGTAGCCAGGGCAAGTTCGGCGATTTGCGTCGCCGGCTTGTGTTCCTGTTGGGGGCGCTGGTGGTGTATCGCATCGGTGCGCACATCCCTGTGCCAGGAATTGATCCGCAGCGTTTGGCGGAGCTGTTCCAGACGCAGCAGGGCGGAATCCTCGGGGTCTTCAACCTGTTTTCCGGCGGTGCGTTGTCGAGATTCACCATCTTCGCGCTCGGGATCATGCCGTATATCTCGGCTTCGATCATCATGCAACTGATGAGCGTTGCCTCGCCTCAGCTTGAGGCGTTGAAGAAAGAGGGTGAAGCGGGGCGTCGCAAGATTACCCAATACACCCGTTATGGCACCTTGGGCTTGGCGCTGTTTCAGGCGATCGGTATTTCGGTCGCACTTGAAAGTCAGCCCGGCTTGGTGCTGGATCCTGGTGTGATGTTCCGGTTTGTGGCGGTTGCAACGCTGGTGACCGGGACGATGTTTTTGATGTGGCTGGGCGAGCAGATCACCGAGCGTGGTCTGGGTAACGGTATTTCGCTGATTATCTTTGCGGGTATCGCGTCCGGTTTGCCAAGTGCAATTGGCGGATTGTTCGAGCTGGTCAGAACGGGCGCAATGCACCCCTTCATCGCTTTGTTCATCTGCATCCTGGTGGTGCTGGTCACGGCGCTGGTGGTGTTTGTTGAGCGCGGTCAGCGAAAGATCCTGGTCAATTACGCGAAGCGTCAGGTCGGCAACAAGGTATACGGCGGGCAGAGTTCTCATTTGCCGCTGAAACTGAACATGGCGGGTGTTATTCCCCCGATCTTCGCGTCGAGCATCATCTTGTTCCCGGCGACGCTGGGGCAGTGGTTCGGCGCTTCGGAGGGGATGGCATGGATGCGGGATATCTCTGCAACCTTGGCTCCTGGTCAGCCGATCTACGTCATGTTGTATGCGGCTGCAATCGTGTTTTTCTGCTTTTTCTACACGGCGCTGGTGTTTAACGCACGTGAAACGGCGGATAACCTGAAGAAGAGTGGCGCGTTTGTGCCGGGTATTCGTCCAGGTGAGCAGACTGCGCGCTACATCGATCGCATCTTGATGCGACTGACGATGGCGGGTGCGGTGTATATCACACTGGTGTGTCTGCTTCCTGAGTTCTTGATTCTGAAGTGGAACGTACCGTTTTATTTCGGGGGGACCTCGCTCCTGATCATCGTTGTTGTGACGATGGACTTTATGGCGCAGGTTCAGGCTTACATCATGTCGCACCAATACGAGAGCCTTCTCAAGAAGGCGAACTTCAAAGGTGCGGGAATGCCGATGCGGTAAGAGTAAGAGCACCATGACGAAGGAAGATGGCATCGAGATGCAGGGGGAAGTGATTGAGACGCTTCCCAATGCGATGTTTAAGGTTCGCCTGGAAAATGGCCATACGATTCTTGGCCACATTTCCGGAAAAATGCGCAAGCACTATATTCGGATCCTGCCAGGGGACCGCGTCACGGTGCAATTGACGCCATACGATCTGACCAAGGGGCGGATAACTTTCCGCACCAAGTAACAAGATGTTCAGGAGAAAGAAATGAGAGTTCAAGCTTCCGTGAAGCGCCTCTGCCGAAATTGCAAGATCATTCGCCGCAAGGGCGTGGTTCGTGTCATTTGCACCGATCCGCGTCACAAGCAGCGTCAGGGTTGATAGCGCAAGCTATCAGAACTATAATTTAAGGTTTAACTTTCTGGGGTGATCGGATGGCCCGTATTGCTGGGGTAAACATTCCCAATCACAAACACGCGGAAATCGCTTTGACGGCGATTTTCGGGGTTGGCCGGACTCGCGCGCAAAAAATTTGCGACGCAGCCGGTGTTGCACGTTCGACGAAGATGAAGGACTTGACTGAGTCGGATATGGAGCGTCTGCGCGACGAGGTGGGCAAGTTCTCGGTTGAAGGCGATTTGCGTCGTGAAATCACGATGAGCATCAAGCGCCTGATGGACCTGAGTTGCTATCGTGGGCTGCGCCATCGTCGCGGTCTGCCGTGTCGTGGTCAGCGTACCCGCACTAACGCCCGCACCCGTAAGGGACCGCGCAAGGCAATTGCCGGCAAGAAGTGATAGAGACGAGATATGGCTAAGACTGCAACCAAAGTTCGCAAGAAGGTAAAGAAGAACGTCGCCGAAGGCATCGTTCATGTTCATGCGAGCTTCAACAACACGATCATCACCATTACCGATCGCCAGGGCAACGCGTTGTCGTGGGCGACTTCCGGTGGTGCCGGATTCAAGGGCTCGCGTAAGAGCACTCCGTTCGCAGCCCAGGTGGCCGCAGAAGCTGCTGGTAAAGCGGCTCAGGAATGTGGTGTGAAGAACGTCGAAGTGCGCATCAAGGGCCCGGGTCCGGGGCGTGAGTCGTCGGTGCGTGCGCTGAACGCGCTGGGTATCAAGGTGACCAGCATCACCGATATCACGCCGATCCCGCACAACGGTTGCCGGCCGCCCAAAAAGCGCCGTATCTAACAAGGAGTAAAACGTGGCCCGCAATCTTGATCCCAAGTGCCGCCAGTGTCGCCGTGAAGGCGAGAAGCTGTTCCTGAAAGGCGAGAAGTGCTTTACCGACAAGTGCGCCATCGAGCGCCGCGCTTACGCGCCCGGTCAGCACGGTCAGCGTTCTGGTCAGCGGATGTCTGGCTATGGCGTGCAGCTGCGCGAAAAGCAGAAAATCCGTCGTCTGTACGGTGTGCTTGAGCGTCAGTTCCGCAAAGTTTACGCCGAGGCAGATCGCCGTCGCGGTCAGACCGGTGAGAATCTGCTGCAACTGCTGGAAGGTCGTCTGGACGCCGTTGCCTATCGTATGGGCTTTGGTGTGTCTCGCGCTGAATCGCGTCAGATCGTTCGTCACAATGGCGTTCTGGTCAACGGTCAGCGAGTGAACATTCCTTCGTACAACGTGCGCCCTGGCGACGTTATTGAAGTGACTGAAGCCGTTCGTGGCACGCTGCGCGTCAAAGCTGCTCTGGAAGCGGCTGAATCCCGCGGCTTCCCCGAGTGGATCGAAGTGGACGTGAAGGCCGGCAAAGGCGTTTTCAAAGCCTACCCGCAGCGCAGCGAACTGCCCGCAACGCTGAACGAAGGTCTGGTCGTCGAACTTTACTCCCGCTAATTGCGGCTTCTGACGTAATTTGCGAAACAAGGACTGCTGATGCAAAGCAATGTACTGCTGAAACCGCGCATCATTGACGTACAAAGCCTGTCGACCGTGCATGCACGGGTCACGATGGAGCCGTTCGAGCGCGGATTCGGACACACGCTCGGTAACGCCCTGCGTCGGATTTTGCTCTCGTCGCTTCCCGGATGTGCGCCGACTGAAGTCAGCATCCAGGGGGTGCTGCACGAGTACTCCACGCTGGATGGCGTTCGTGAGGACGTCGTTGATCTGCTGCTGAACCTGAAGGGCGTTGTGCTGAAAATGCACAATCGCACGGATGCGACGCTGCGTCTGGCCAAATCAGGCGAAGGTATCGTGACGGCGGCGGACATCGAGACGACGCACGACGTTGAGGTGATCAACCCCGACTTCGTGATCGCACATCTGGCGCCGGGCGGCAAGCTCGACATGGAAATCAAGGTCGAGGAAGGTCGTGGCTATCAGCCGGCGAACCAGCGTCCGACGAATGGTGAATCCAAGTCGATCGGCCACGTGGTGCTGGACGCTTCGTTCAGCCCGGTTCGTCGTGTCAGCTACAAGGTCGAGAGTGCTCGTGTTGAGCAGCGTACCGACCTGGATCGCCTGGTGATCGACATCGAAACCAATGGTGCGGTCGATCCGGAAGAAGCGATTCGCTTTGCTGCACGTGTGCTGGTGGATCAACTGTCGGTGTTTGCTGATCTGGAAGGTACGCCGGTTGAAGTCGAGGCCGCACAAGCCCCGACGATCGATCCGGTGCTGCTGCGCCCGGTGGATGATCTGGAGCTGACGGTTCGGTCGGCGAACTGCCTCAAGGCAGAGAACATCTATTACATCGGTGACCTGATCCAACGGACGGAAACCGAACTGCTCAAGACGCCGAATCTCGGACGCAAGTCGCTGAACGAGATCAAGGAAGTGCTCGCCTCGCGCGGCCTGACGCTCGGCATGAAGTTGGAAAATTGGCCGCCGGCCGGGCTCGAAAAGCTCGGTTGAATCGGCAGGGATAAAGGAACGAGATCATGCGTCACCGTAACGGTCTTCGCAAGCTGAACCGCACCAGTGCACACCGCCAGGCAATGTTCCGCAACATGGCAAACTCACTGCTGCAGCACGAAGTCATCAAGACGACTCTCCCGAAGGCGAAGGAATTGCGCCGGGTGGTTGAGCCCCTCATCACGCTGAGCAAGAAAGCAACTGTGGCCAATCGCCGTCTGGCGTTTGACCGCCTGCGCGATCGCGACATGGTGGTCAAGCTCTTCAACGAGCTGGGCCCGCGTTACGCGACCCGTAACGGTGGCTACCTGCGTATCCTGAAGTTCGGTTTCCGTGACGGCGACAATGCGCCGATGGCGATCGTTGAGCTGATGGATCGTCCGGAAGAAGCCGCTGCGCCGGTGGAAACACCCGCTGAAGAGCAGGCTGCATAAGGTCAAACAAGTGGGTTCAGGCCCGCTGGGTTTGACAGACAAAACGCCCCGACATGTTCGGGGCGTTTTGTTTTTTGTATTGGTCCGACCATGCCGAGGCTGGCCTTGGTGTGGTGCGCGGACCGCAAGCGGTCAGCCCACACCCTCGTTGAAGCGGTGGATGGCTCTTCGGTCGCGCTTGGTGGGGCGCCCGCCTTGGCGGGGTTCGGCTTGCGTAGCGCGCTGCGCCCGCGCGGCTTCGGCTCGGACCAGACTCTCCGCGGTTTCTGTGTAGAGTTGCTGGGCGATTGCCGCAGGACCACGCGTTTCGGAGAGCGCGTCGACGATGACGGAGACGTGCCGTGTGCCGCTGGTAATGTCGAGGCGATCGCCGCAGTGAAGCGTGCGGGCGGGTTTTGCGCGAACCCCGTTAAGGTGGATATGGCCGCCGTCGATCGCGGTCTTGGCCAGGCCGCGCGTTTTGAAAAATCGCGCCGCCCATAGCCATTTGTCGATTCGCGGGCCGGTTTCTTGGGTCATTCGCGGACGGGGCGTTTCGCGAGTTTTCGTTGTAGTGTGCGCCGGTGCATTTTGAGTGCTCTTGCGGTGGCCGAAATGTTGCCCTGATTTTCGCCTAGAACGCGCTGAATGTGCTCCCATTCGAGCCGGTCAACCGACATCGGTTCGAGCGGCGCCGCATCTTTGGCCTCGGGTACGGCATCGACCAGTGCACGAAGAATGCTTTCCGCATCCGCCGGTTTGGCGAGGTATTGGTGTGCCCCTAGCTTGATCGCGTCCACCGCCGTGGTAATGCTCGCGTAGCCGGTGAGAACCAGAATACGTGTGTCGGGACGCAGCTCACGCAGGGGGGCGATCAGCGGCAGGCCGGAGCTGCCGTCCAGGTTCAGGTCGAGGATGACGGCGTCCGGGCGAACGCGCCGCATTTCCTGGAGGGCGGCGGCGCTGTCGAGCGCACCGACGCAGCTGAGCCCCCGGTTCGACAAGGTGCGGCAGAGGATGCGATTGAACGCCGGATCGTCGTCGATCACCAGAACGGTCTGAATGCCAAGTGTCGTCATGTGCTCAAGAGGGGGAGAGTGACAGTGCTTATGGTACCGCCTCCGTCGCGGGGGGCGTAATGCAGGGTGCCGCCAAAGGCTTCGATGGCGCTGAGGCTGAGGAGTAGCCCAATGCCGAGCCCGTCCTTGGTTTGCGACGGGCGGTTCGGGGCTTCATGCAGGGCATTGAGCACGTCGGATGGAATGCCGGGGCCGCTGTCGGCAATATGGATGGACACCCGGCTGCCTTGGCGCTCGGCGGTGAGGGTGGCCTGCCGGCTGGGGTCTGCCGTGATCGCGTTGTTGATCAGGTTGTGAAGGGCTTGTGTCACCGACTGGTCGGCGACCATGCGCAGTCCAGCGAGGTGGTCCGTGTCGGCCCAGTTGATGCTGGCGTCGGGGCGCTGCGACTCGATGGTCATCACCAGATCGTCCAGCCAGCGCGCGATATCCAGCGCGCCGCCGGCTTCTACCCGGGCTTGGCCACCCGAGGCGGTGAGGCGCGACAGGATGTGCCGGCAGTGGCCGATCTGTTGCCCCATGATGTTGAGATCCTCCCGTGTTTCGGGGTCGTCGCAGCACTGTGCCTGCAGGTTGTCGAGAATGAGGCGCATGGTGCCCAGCGGCGTCCCCATCTCGTGGGCTGCCCCAGCGGCGAGATTGGCCATGGCGACGATTCGTTCGTTGCGCAGGCGGCGCTCGCGGGCTTGCGCCAGCGCGAGATCACGTGCGCGCACGGTGGCGGTCATGCGTGACACGTACCACGTGATGACCAGCGCCGACACCGCGAAAGTGCCCCACATGCCGGCCAAATGCCAGTCGATGGCGCGGGTCGGGTCTGCCAGACCGAGGGGGCGATGGTGCACCCACAGCCATGAGTACACCGAGATTGACAGCGCCGCGAGCAGCCATGTTTGCACTGCCGGAAGTACCGCGGCGCCGACGGCGATCAGCGGCAGGAAAAGCGAAATGAGCGGATTCGTTGCGCCACCGGTAAGGTAGAGCACGCCGCTCCACGCCGCCAGATCGACAATCAGTTCCAGCAACAGACTCCAGGGGCCGGGCTCGTCGCGGGCGAGAAAAACGAAGCGTGCGAGCGCATTCCACGCGCCGAGCGCGCTGGCGACCAGCAAGATGGGAACGGCCGGAATGTCGATATTGAGCGCGGGTGCGGCGCCGAAGGCCAGCGCCACCATAGCTGTGATGGAATACCAGCGCAGCGACACAAGCCGCGCGAGCGGACGCCCGTCGGCACGGGGGGGCGCAGCGTCAGGCGGGGCGGAGTTGGGGGTTGGCATTGCCGCTCATTATGGCGGAAGTGCTTCGCTGGCGGCTCGGTGCGACGAACTGCCGCAGCGCCGGAATGCGACTTTGGAGTAGGCTCTTGCGCGATAAACGTAGGGAGTGAATGTGATGACGAATACTCGAACCCTGATGGCGGCGCTGGTGCTGTCCTGTTCTGCGGCGGCTGCTTTTGCAGGTGATGTGACGGTGAGCGAGCCGTGGGTGCGCGGCACGGTGGCCGCCCAGAAAGCCACGGGCGCGTTCATGGGGCTGACTGCGGCCAAGCCGATGCGACTGGTCGGGGCGAGCAGCCCGGCCGCGCCGGTGGTCGAGGTGCACGAGATGAGCATGGAAAACGATGTGATGAAGATGCGTCCGGTCGCGGCGATCGACCTGCCCGCGGGTCAGACGGTCGCACTCAAGCCCGGTGGTTATCACATCATGTTGATGGGGCTGACTGCGCCCCTGAATGCAGGTGCCGTGGTGCCGTTGACGCTCAGCTTTGAGGCGGCAGACGGCCAGCGCGAAGATGTCCAGGTCGAGGCCCCCGTGCGGGAACTGGCTGCACCAGCGATGAAGATGAAGCACGGCGCGCACTGACCCGTCGCGTCGCGTGCGTCCAAGCCGCCTGCGGGCGGCTTTTTTATTGGGTCGGCATCGCCTGTCAGCCAGACGGGGTATGATCCGGCCGAACGCATAATCAGGAGGTTCGGCATGGCATGCATTCTTGTGACCGGCGGCGCGGGGTATATCGGATCGCATACCTGCGTTGCGCTGCTGGCGGCGGGGCACGAGGTTGTCGTGGTCGATAACTTCAGCAACAGCAACCCCGAGGCGCTGGCGCGGGTCGGCCAGATCGCCGGTCGGCCTGTGGCGGCCATTCATGAGGTCGATATCCGAGATCGCGCCGGGCTGGATGCCGTGTTTGCCGCACAGCCCGTGGATGCGGTGATTCACTTTGCCGGGCTGAAGGCAGTGGGGGAGTCGGTTCAGAAGCCGCATGCCTACTACGACAACAATGTGGCTGGCACGCTGGTGCTGCTGGAGGTGATGGCGGCGCGTGGGGTCAAGCGCATGGTCTTCAGCTCATCGGCGACGGTGTATGGGGACCCGGCCAGTGTGCCGATCCGCGAGGACTTCCCGACGGCGCCGACCAATCCCTACGGGCGGACCAAATGGATGCTGGAGTTTATCCTGCAGGACGTGGCTGCCGCCGACGCCGATTGGCAAATGGCCTTGCTGCGCTACTTCAATCCGGTGGGCGCGCATCCCTCGGGGCTGATCGGTGAGGACCCCAACGGGATTCCGAACAATCTCATGCCCTATGTCAGTCAGGTCGCGGTGGGCAAACTGGCCGAACTGGGCGTGTTTGGCGATGACTACCCGACAGCTGACGGCACGGGCGTGCGTGACTATATCCATGTGGTCGATCTTGCGATCGGCCATGTCCGCGCGGTTGAGCGACTGATGGCCGGCGCCGGGGTGCTGACGCTGAACCTCGGTACGGGGCGTGGTTACAGCGTGCTCGAGGTGGTCAAAGCCTTCGAGCGCGCCTCGGGTCGCCCCGTGCCCTACCGGATTGCGCCGCGGCGCCCCGGTGACATCGCGCAATGCTACGCGGACCCCGCCTTGGCATTGGCCGAGCTGGGCTGGCGCGCCGAGCACGATCTGGCCGACATGTGCGCAGACGCCTGGCGCTGGCAGTCCGGCAATCCAGATGGCTACGGCGCCTGAGGCGGTCCTTGGTCGTGGTGCTGGACGTGGCATGACGGCCCGCCTATGATGCGGTTTGTTTTTGCACAAAAGTAAATTATGACCGGGTCCGTCTCCGATAACGCCACACACGAAGCCCTGCGCCTTTTCCGCGCGATCTACGCCGAAGTGCGCCACCATCTGCAGAACATCGAGCGGCGTTGCGGGGCCAGCGGCGCGCAAGTGTGGGCGCTGGCCTTGGTGTCGCGCCAACCCGGCGTCCGGGTGACCGAACTGGCCGATGCGATGGCAATTCACCCCTCGACCGCCAGCAATCTGCTGGCCAAGGCCGAGAAGGGCGGTTTGCTGCGGCGTGAGCGCTCGCATGCGGATCAGCGCGTGGTCAAGCTGTATCTGACCGAGTTGGGCGCTGACACCCTGGCCAAAGCGCCCGAGCCAGTCGCCGGCCTGCTACCCGATGCGCTCGCCCGATTGCCGCATGATGTGCTGCTCCGTCTCAGCGCCGACCTGCAATTGCTGGCGACCCGCATGTCCGTGCAGGAAGACGCCGCCGGCCGGCCCTTCTCTGAACTCTGAACGACCCATCGAGCGACACCAACGATGAACTGGCCGTTTCTGCCCCCGTGGCCGCCTGATATCAATGGCTTCATTCTGTTCGGTCTGCTCATGCTGGCCGGACTGCTCGGTGGCGAACTCGCGCACCGCAGTGGTTTTGTGCCGCGCATCACCGGCTTCATTGCGATTGGTTTTGTTCTCGGGCCGAGTCTGACAGGGGTGCTCACGCCTGAAATGCTCGATGGCGCGCAGGTGTTTGTCGATGTCGCGCTCGGCTTGATCCTGTTCCAGTTGGGGCGCCTCCTTGATCTGTCGCTCGCCCGGCGGGAGCGATCGCTGTTTGCGGCCGCCATTGCCGAGGCCGGACTCGCCTTTGCGGGCGTGTTCGCGGTGCTGACACTGTTTGATATCGCCCCGATGCAGGCCGCGGTGGCCGCTGCGATCGGCATTTCGTCCTCCCCCGCGGTGGTGCTGCTGGTGGTCAAGGAACTCGGCGCCGAGGGGCCGCTGACCGATCGCAGCCTGATGTTGGTGGCGATGAACAACATCCTCTCCTTCCTGGCCTATACCGCGTTGCTGCCCTTTATTCACTACGCGCACAACTCGGGCTGGGAGATCGCCGTTCTTGAGCCGCTGTATGTGCTTGGCGTGTCGCTGGGGATCGCCGGGGTGTTTGCGTGGCTGCTGCTGCGCCTCGCCCGCATGCTGCCCAAAGACGAAACCACGCAGTTCGCGCTGCTGATCGGCATGGTGGTGGGCACGGTTGGCGTGGCCCAGCTGGCTAATGGCTCGATGCTGCTGAGCCTGCTCGCGCTCGGCGTCATGACGCGCAACCTCGATCGTCATTCACATGTCTTGCCGGTCGACTTCGGCAGCGGTGGTGAAATCTTCTTTGTGATCCTGTTCGTTGTGGCGGGGGCGCGCTTGCATCTGGCGGATCTGAGCTCCGCCGGTTTCGCGGCGGTGGCCTTTGTCTTGGCGCGCTTCGTCGGCAAGAGTGCTGGCGTGATGCTGCTGACCCGCGCGGGACTGGATTTCCGCCAGTCTGCCCTGACCGGGCTGACGCTGGTGCCCATGGCGGGCATGGCGATCGGCCTGACGCAGATGACCGCCGCGCGCTATCCTGAGTTTGCGGCAACCTTGTCGGCGATTGTGCTCGGCGCCATCGTGATTCTCGAAACCATTGGGCCGGTGCTGACCGAGTATGCGCTCAAGCAAAGTGGTGAGGTTCCAGGCATCCTCGCCGGCGGCGCCCGGGCATCATCGGTGAATGAACGCCAGCCACCGAGCGACGAGCCCGACGGCTCGGCAGTCATGGAGAGCAAAGATGCGTAACGTGCTTCTGGCGGTGTCGGTGGTGTTGGCGGCGGTGTTCGCGCTGCAGAACTTTCACTCGGTGGAGCTGAGCTTTGTCATCTGGCGCTTCGAGACCACGCTCTCGGTCGCGCTGCTGCTGGCCTTGGTGCTTGGCGTGCTGATCGGCGCGCTGGCGATGCTGCCCTGGACCTTGCGCACGCGCAAAGAGGTTCGCCAGGTCCGTCACCAGCTGGCCGATGCCGCAGCGCACCCCACGTCACCGCGGCCGCCGTCCGCGCCCCCTAAATTGCCGATCCAGGATCAGCCTCGATAAGCGCGTGCCACGCTACCAGTTGCGGCGAATCCGGTTGCGGTGTTGCACATCGCTGGGCAGATGCTTCTGCATGGCTTCGAGGCGTTGCTCCAGCAGTTTGGCGGCTTGCTCAAACGTGCTTCGATTCAGCTGCGGCAACTCGCTTTGCCGCGCGATCAGCCGCGCGAACAGTTCAATGTGATGCTTGCGTTGCTGGCTATCGGACGACAGAAAAACGCCCAGGCCGGCCTGATCAAGCGTTTCGAGCACTTTCAGGCGGCGCTCGACGCGGCGCAGATAGCGGCTTTGCGGATCCTGGGCGGTGCTGGGTGTCGGGTCCGGCATGGCGACCTCCTTGGCGGTAATGGGGTGTGCTGGCAGACCCTGCCAGCACACCCCAAATTAGCACAAGCTTAACGTCGTCGCGGCGCTCAGGCGCTACCCGGCCGATCGCGGGCGCTGACCGGATCGCGCAGGCTCAAGCGTGATGGATCGTGGTGCCCAGCAGCGCGATAAACTGCGCAATCCATTGCGGGTGCGCCGGCCAGGCGGGCGCCGAGACCAGGTTGCCGTCGGTCATGGCCGCATCCACCGCGATGCTCTCGAAGTGACCGCCGGCCGCGCGCACATCGGGGCCGCAGGCCGGGTAGGCAGTGCAGTGCTTGCCGCGCAGCACGTCGGCGGCGGCCAGCACCTGCAAACCGTGGCAGACGGCGGCGATCGGCTTGTTGGCCTGATCGAAGTGCCGCACGATCTCGAGCACGCGCGGGTTAAGGCGGATGTACTCCGGTGCTCGCCCGCCGGGAATGCACAGCCCGTCGTAGTCCGCCGGGTCGATCGCGTCAAAGCTCGCGTTAAGCGTGAAGTTGTGACCCCGCTTCTCGGTGTAGGTCTGGTCGCCTTCGAAATCGTGAATGGCGGTGGCGATCTGGTCGCCGGCCTGTTTGTCCGGGCACACGGCGTGTACGGTGTAGCCGATGGCCAGCAAGGCCTGGAACGGCACCATCAGCTCATAGTCTTCGACGAAGTCGCCGGCCAGCAGCAGAATTTTTCGACTCATGATTGTCTCCTTCAGGGGGTGGGCTTCGCGCAGGAATGACATCGCAGCGAAGGCAACTACACTGTAGAGAGCCGGCCGGCGGTCGGGGTAGTAGCGAGGTGCTACAAGGAGGCGTGATGTGTAATCTGTATTCGGGGCAGGACCCGGCTAACTACGAGACGGTGAAGCGCTCGGTGCGCTTGAACGGCCATGTCACCAGCGTGGCGCTGGAGCGTCAGTTCTGGGACATTCTCGAACGCCTCGCGGCGACCGAGGGCTTCAGCCTGCCGCAGTTTCTGGCGCGTTTGTACGATGAATTGCTGCAGAAGCAGGGCGATGTCGGCAATTTCTCATCGCTGCTGCGGGTGGCCTGCACGATTTATCTGAGCCGGGGCGAGCTGCCGTCGGACGAGACCTCGACGGCCGCGGCCGCCTGAGCGGCGTTCAGGCTGCGCGAGCGGGGCGCGGAGTGCCCGGTGCCTCGGCCGACGGTCGGCCAATGAGGTAGCCCTGCGCGTACTCGATGCCGATTTCTTCGAGCAAGGCGAGGATCTCGGCGCTCTCCACGAATTCGGCAATGACCTCAATGTCCAGTTCCCGCGCCAGCGCCGTGATGCTGCGCACGAAGACCTGATCGCGATCGTTGTTGAGCATGTTGGCGACGAAATCGCCCTCGATCTTGAGGAAGTCGAAGCTGAAGTTGCGCAAATAGTGGAAGGACGAAAAACCGGAGCCGAAGTCGTCGATCGCCAGCTTGAAGCCTTCGGCGCGCAACTCGGCGAGGAAGCGCTGCATCAGCGCCAGATTCTTGACCGTGTCGCGCTCGGTGATTTCGAACACGATGCGTGCCGGCGGGAAACCGGATGCGGCCACTATGTTGCGCAAGGTGGTGGTGAATTCCGACAGCACCAGCGCGCGCGGTGAGAGGTTGAAGAACAGGTAGCCGTCATAGTCGGTCTCTGCCACCTTGGCCAGCGCTGCTTCGATCACGATGGCGTCGAGCCGGTGGATGACGCCGACCTTCTCGGCGATCTCGATGAACTGGTCGGCGCGGACGATCTCGCCATTGATCTCGATGCGCGAGAGCACTTCAACCGCTGCGACCCGCTTGCTGGCCACGCCCATGATCGGTTGGAAGTAGGGTGTGATGCGCTTTTCGTCCACCGCCGCCAGTACCGCCACGCCCATCTCGGACAGATCGCGGAATACCGCCATCACGTCGGCGTTGGTGGGCAGGCGGACCCGCTCTTTGCCCTCGGCCTTGGCGCGATACATCATGGTGTCGGCAAACAGGAACAAGTCCTTGGCATCCGCCGCGTGATCGGGGAAGACGGCCACGCCGATGGATGCTGAGGCATGCACCTTGTCGCCGCTTTTAACTTGAATCGAGACATTGCGCGCCACCTCGAGCACACGCTGGGCCACGGTGTAGCCCTGCTCCATGTCGGCCTCCGGCAGCACCATCACGAATTCGTCGCCGCCGTAGCGCGCGAAGATGTCGCCCGGTCGCAGGGCTGCGCCGACGCTGCTGGCGAACTGCTGCAAGAACTGGTCGCCGCTGGCATGGCCGTAGTGATCGTTGATGAGCTTGAAGTTGTCCAGGTCGAGCAGCAGCAGGGTGAAGGGCACCGAATGGCGCTGGCTGCGACCGATTTCGTAACCGAGCAGCTCCCAGAACACCCGCTGGTTGTAGAGGCTGGTGAGCGGGTCGCGGGTGGCGTAGTACTCCAGGTCGCGGGTGTATTTGTGGATCGCCTTGATCGAGCCGACCACATTGAGCAGCGTCGACAGAATGCTCTCCAGCACCAGCATGTGGGTCTGGTCGCTCAGGGTTTCGGTATGCACGCCGATGCCGACGATGCCGCCAATCTTGGGTTGCGCCACAAACAAGGACTTCACCTTGAGCGCCAGCTCGGCGGTGTCGACCTCGTCGGTGAGCGGCTGCGTGCTGTCGTGGTGATGGCGCAGGGTCACCTCCGCGGGGCCCGACAGACGCGGGTGCGTCTGGACGGCGGCCGAAATTTGCGCCTCAATTTTTGCGCGCAGACGCTCGCTGGGCTGACCGTGCCAGAACACCTCGACGTCAAAGGCCTCGTCGTCGATCTGGAACACCGAAAACAGCACATGCACTTCGATCATCGCGTTGATGTCGCGTAGCAGCTGGGTGACATACTCGCGCCAGTCGCGGATCACCTCGGAGGTGATGACGAATTTCTCGAGCAAGCCGATTTCGAACAGCAGGATGTCCTTGTCCACCGCAATCGAGCGCAGCCGCAGGGCCAAGGTGCCCAGGGCGTGCTGGATGCGTTCGATTTCCTCGAAGCCTTGATGCGGACGGGGGTTGCCCAGCTGCTTGAGGTCGGCGACGGTGTTGATGGCGTTGACCTGCGCCTCGACGCTCTCGACGCTGCGGCCGATTCGGCGGCCGACCCACCAGACGGCGCCGGTGGCAATGCCGATGCCCAGCAGCAAACTGGGCATGGCGCTGAAAAAGAAGGCCCACAAGGCTTCGGACACCACCTGGGTGATCGGGGCGCGCACCTCGATGGCGCCCAGCACCTCACCTTCTTGAATCTGCTCGTGACAACTCAGGCAGCGCGCTTCGGCCTTGAGCGGGAAAACCGTGCGCAGCACGCCCTTGGTGCTTTGTTCCTGGGGGTGTCCGGTGCTGAGGGCCGTTTGCACCATGGCGTCGTTCGTGCGGCCGGTGTCGGGCGCCGGTGCCGCACTGTAGATGCGAATGGATTGGTCCGGATTGCTGGCGCGCAGCGCAGCTTCGAAGGCGCGTGCCTGGTCGGCGTTCCAGCCTGTGCTCATCACTTCGTAGAGCGCGGCCTGGGTCAGTCGGGCGTTTTCGGTGGCTTGCGTGCGCGCATGTCGGGTCAGCGTGTCTTCAAATCCACTGGTGACGGCAAACCAGCTGCCGCCGACAAAGACCAAGCCAACAATGGCGGATGTCAGCAGGATGAAGAGGCGGATGCTCATGGGCGTGGCCGTGACGATGCAGAGTGCCAGACGCTACGCTGCTTACCGTCAACGTCGTTTGCTTTGAATCAATTTTGCGAGGCAGTATCTGCCCGGAGATCACCGCCTGGTGCGGTTTCTACTCGATACGAGTAAGTATGGGCGCGAGGTATTTTCCGGTATGGCTGCCACGTGTGGCCGCGATGGTTTCGGGCGTGCCGGCGGCCAGAATGGTGCCGCCGCCGTTGCCGCCCTCGGGGCCGAGGTCGATCAGCCAGTCGGCGGTCTTGATCACGTCGAGGTTGTGCTCGATCACCACCACGGTGTTGCCGTGGTCACGCAGACGGTGGAGCACCGCCAGCAGCATCTCGATGTCCTGAAAGTGCAGGCCGGTGGTCGGCTCGTCGAGGATGTAGAGCGTGCGGCCGGTGTCGCGTTTCGACAGCTCCAGCGCCAGCTTGACCCGCTGTGCCTCGCCGCCCGACAGCGTCGTCGCGCTCTGGCCGAGGCCGATGTAGCCGAGGCCGACGTCGTCCAGGGTTTGCAGTTTGCGCGCCACGGTGGGCACCGGCGCAAAAAATTCCAGCGCCTGCGCCACGGTCATGGCCAGCACGTCGTGGATGGTTTTGCCCTTGTAGCGCACATCCAGCGTCTCGCGGTTGTAGCGCTTGCCGTGGCAGACATCGCACGGCACGTACATGTCGGGCAAAAAGTGCATCTCGACCTTGATCAGGCCGTCGCCCTGGCAGGCTTCGCAGCGCCCGCCCTTGACGTTGAACGAGAAGCGGCCCGGTCCGTAGCCGCGGGTGCGCGCCTCGGGTACGCCGGCGAACAGCTCGCGGATCGGGGTCAGCAGGCCGGTGTAGGTGGCCGGATTGGAGCGCGGCGTGCGGCCGATGGGCGACTGATCGACATTGATGACCTTGTCGAAAAAGGCCAGGCCGTCGACATGCTCGTACGGTGCCGGTTCGGCGTTCGAGCCATACAGATGGCGCGCCGCGACGGCGTACAGGGTGTCGTTGATGAGCGTGGATTTGCCTGAGCCGGACACGCCGGTCACGCAGGTGAACAGGCCCACCGGCAGATGCAGGTCGGTGCCTTTCAGGTTGTTGCCGGTGCAGCCGCGCAGTACCAGTTCGCGGTCTTCGCGCGGGGCAATGCGCTGCGCCGGAATGGCAATCGCGCGGCGACCCGACAGGTAGGCGCCGGTGAGCGAGTCGGGGTGCAGGAGGATGTCTTCGGGCAGCCCCTCGGCCACCACCTGGCCGCCGTGCACGCCGGCGCCGGGGCCCATGTCGACCACATGGTCGGCGGCGCGGATGGCGTCTTCGTCATGCTCGACCACGATCACCGTGTTGCCCATGTCGCGCAGGCGCTTGAGCGTGCCGAGCAGGCGGTCGTTGTCGCGTTGGTGCAGGCCGATGGAGGGCTCGTCGAGCACGTACATCACGCCGGTCAGGCCCGAGCCGATCTGGCTGGCCAGGCGGATGCGCTGCGCTTCGCCGCCCGACAGCGTGTCGGCCGAGCGTTGCAGGGTGAGGTAGTCGAGGCCGACATTGATCAGGAAGTGCAGGCGGTTGGTGACTTCGCGCACGATCTTGTCGGCAATCTGGGCGCGGTGACCGGTGAGCTGCAGGTTCTCGAAATAGTGGGCGCAGTCGCCCAGCGGCAGATGGCTCAGTTCGGGCAGGGTGCGGGTGCCGATGCGCACATTGCGGGCCTCGGCGCGCAGGCGGGCGCCGGCGCACACCGGGCAGGCCTGGGTGCCGCGCAGCTTGGCGAGTTCTTCGCGCACGGCCATCGAGTCGGTCTCGCGGTAACGGCGCTCCAAGTTGGGGATGATGCCTTCGAAGGGGTGTTCCTTAAGCACCGAGCGGCCGCTGTCCGACAGGTAGCGGAAGGCGATGGCGGTTTTGCCGCTGCCGTGCAGCACCACCTCGCGCACCTCGTCGGTCAGCTCTTCGAAGGGCGCCTCGATGTCGAATTTGTAGTGCTTGGCCAGCGAGGTGAGCATCTGATAGTAAAACTGGTTGCGCCGATCCCAGCCGCGGATCGCGCCGCCGGCCAGCGACAACTCGCGGTGCGCCACCACGCGCTGCGCGTCGAAGAATTCCATGGCGCCCAGACCGTCGCACTTGGGGCAGGCGCCGGCCGGGTTGTTGAAGGAAAACAGTCGCGGCTCGAGTTCAGCCAGCGCAAAGCTGCACACCGGGCAGGCGAATCGCGACGAGAACATGTGCTCGGCGCCAGAGTCCATCTCCAGCGCAATGGCGCGGCCCTCGGCATGGGTGAGTGCGGTCTCGAAGGATTCGGCCAGGCGCTGGCGGGCGTCGCCTCGCACCTTGAGCCGGTCGACCACCACATCGATGCTGTGGCGCTTGTTCTTGTCCAGCTTGGGCGCGGCGTCGAGGTCGACGACCTCGCCGTCGATACGCACCCGCACAAAGCCCTGCGCGCGCAGCTCGGAGAGCAGGTCGAGCTGTTCGCCCTTGCGGCTGGCCACGACGGGCGCGAGGATCATCAGCTTGGTGTCTTCGGGCAGCGCCAGCACATGGTCGACCATCTGGCTCACGCTCTGCGCTTCGAGCGGGTGGTCCGGGTGGTCGGGGCAGTAGGGCGTGCCAGCGCGGGCGAACAGCAGGCGCAGGTAATCATGAATCTCGGTGACCGTGCCCACCGTCGAGCGCGGGTTGTGGCTGGTGGCCTTCTGCTCGATGGAGATCGCCGGGCTGAGGCCTTCGATCAGGTCGACATCGGGCTTTTCCATCAACTGCAAAAACTGCCGCGCATAGGCCGACAGCGACTCGACATAGCGGCGCTGCCCCTCGGCATAGAGCGTGTCGAAGGCCAGCGAGGACTTGCCCGAGCCCGACAGGCCGGTGATCACCGTCAGGCGATTGCGCGGCAGATCGAGGTCGATGTTCTTGAGATTGTGGGTGCGTGCACCGCGAATGCGAATGTTGTCCATGCCGGGCTTTTTGTTACCGAGTTTGGACCGCGCCAGAGCGGGCCCATTGAGATCTCGCCGGCCAGCCTGTCAGTCAATCGTGCACTGCAGCCCGCCGGGCGCAACCTGCTAATATACGCAATTCACTTCGCCCGGACCAAGTTTCGACCCCCATGGCCGATACCGACACCATGACATCCGCCGAAAGGCGCACCGGCGCGTCGCTGGCAGGCATCTTTGGCCTGCGCATGCTCGGCCTGTTCCTGATCCTGCCCGTGTTCGCGGTTTACGCGCGCGGCGTGCCCGGCGGCGACAACCTCACCCTGGTGGGGCTGGCGCTGGGCATTTACGGCCTGACCCAGGCCTGTTTCCAGATTCCCTTCGGCATCGCGTCCGACCGCCTCGGCCGCAAGCCGGTCATCGTTTTTGGCCTGCTGCTGTTTGCTGCCGGTTCGGTGATGGCGGCCATGGCCGAGAGCCTCAACTGGATCATCGCCGGCCGCGCCCTGCAGGGCGCCGGCGCCATCTCGGCCGCCGTCACCGCACTGGCGGCCGACCTCACCCGCGAACAGCATCGCACCAAGGTGATGGCCATGATCGGCTCCAGCATCGGGCTGGTGTTTGCCATCTCGCTGGTCGCCGCGCCGCTGCTGTATGCCGCCATCGGCATGTCCGGCATCTTCTGGATGACCGCCGGGCTCGCGCTGCTGGCCATCGTGGTGCTGCGCCGCGTGGTGCCCAATCCGCCCAAGGTCGAAGCCAAGCCGGTGCGCTTTGCCGGCGTGCTGCGCGACACCCAGCTGCTGCGCCTCAATCTCGGCATCTTTACCCTGCACACGGTGCAGATGGCCATGTTCGTGGTGGTGCCGGCGGCGCTGATTGCCCGGGGTAACCTGCCGATCGCCGAGCACTGGAAAATCTATCTGCCGGCCGTGCTGGTCAGCTTCGCGCTCATGATTCCCGCGATCATCGTGGCCGAGCGCAAAAACCTGCTCAAACCTATCTTCATGGCGGCCATCGCGCTGCTGACGCTCACCCAGATCGGCCTGCTGTTCGGGCGTGAGCAGGTGTGGCAGATGGCGGTGTTGCTGGTCGCGTTTTTTGTCGCCTTCAATATTCTGGAAGCGACGCTGCCTTCGTTGGTGTCGCGTGTCGCGCCGCCGGCCTCGAAAGGCGCCGCTTTGGGCGTGTATAACACCAGCCAGGCACTTGGCCTGTTTCTGGGTGCCACGCTGGGCGGCTGGCTGAGCCAGCACGTCGGGCCCGACAGTGTTTTTGTCGTTACCGCGCTCATGGCGCTGCTGTGGCTGGGCGTGGCCATGACCATGTTGCCGCCGCCCAAAGTGGCCTCGCGCAGCTACCCGATCGCCGCAACGGTAGACATCGAGGCCGTACGCCGGCAAATTCTCGATTTGCCCGGCGTGCGCGAAGCCGTCATTGAACACGATGCGCGCATGGCGCATCTCAAAGTTAATCTGGACCGGTGGGACGAAGCCCGCCTGCGCCAACTGATAGGAGGAGAAGTCTGAATGGCATCGGTCAATAAAGTGATTCTGGTGGGTAACCTGGGCCGCGACCCGGAGATCCGCTACGCCCCGTCCGGCGACGCGATCTGCAACGTCAGCATCGCCACCACGGATACCTGGAAAGACAAGCAAACCGGCGAGAAGAAAGAGTCCACCGAATGGCACCGCGTGGTGTTCTTCGGCAAGCTCGCCGAAATCGTCGGTCAATACCTCAAGAAAGGCCGCGCCATCTATGTGGAAGGCCGCCTGCAGACCCGCAAGTGGCAAGACCAGAACGGCCAGGACCGCTACACCACCGAAATCCGCGCCAGCGAGATGCAGATGCTCGGCGGTCGTGAAGGTGGCGGCGGTAGCGGCGGCGACGCCCCCATGGACGACGGCGGCTACGACCAGCGCCCGGCCAGCCGTCCCGCGCCGCAACAGCAGCGCCCGCAGCAAGGCGGCGGCGGCAACAAGCCCGCGCCGGCCAGTGGGTCGGGTGGTGGGTTTGGGGATTTTGACGACGACATTCCGTTCTGAGAGGTTGTCTGGTAGGAATGAACAAATAAAAGGAGCCCTTTGAGGGCTCTTTTTTTGTCGACATCACGTAATGTCTAATGAAAAAGAGAGATAAACCCAATGGACATAACGGATGTTTGCTTCGTACTATTTCGTTGTGCCAAGCGCGCGGGCAAGTAGCTCCGTTTAGTGGCCAGGTGGTTTTCTAAGAATCCTATTGAGGGGGAGGCTATGACGGCAAACGATCCACTGGAGGTGGCGAAGGGCAGCGTGTCGCTCGTTGCGGAGGTGGTCAAGGTAGCTGGAGATAGTCCACAGGTCAGAGAAGCGGCCAATAACCTTGGACAGACGGCCGTCACGCTGACGCAGACGATCAACAATGTTCTGGTCCCTTTGGCGGCAATCAATTTTGCGTTTGACAAAGCAAGAGCCTATTTTTCTGACAAATTTAGGCAGGACATTGCAGCGAAAGCTGAAGCTATTCCGGCTGAGTGTATTGTCGAGCCTAAAGCGTCTATTGCGGGGCCGACCTTGCAGGGGCTTGCCTTTACGCATGAGGAAAAAAACCTCAAAGAAATGTACTTGAATCTTCTTGCAACGGCCATGGACGGTCGGTCGGCGTCGGTAGCTCATCCTGCGTTTGTTGAGATCATTAAGCAGATGGATAGTGAAGATGCGAGATTGGTCCGCGATACGCTTCAAACTTCCGATTCAATTCCTATCGTTCAGATTGTCAAAACACTGGATAACGCTGGTGGGCACAGCATTCTCGCGAGGCATTTTCTGAATCTTCTGGATACGAATACTGGGGAGGCTGTTGAGGATCTTGGGGTGCCAGCAATGATCGACAACTGGATCCGACTTGGACTAGTTGAAGTCACATACGATAAATACCTCGCGGATCCAGACAGTTACTCTTGGGTGGAAAAAAGACCGGAGTTCCAACGCTTGGTACACGAGTCGCAGGCCGAAGGAGTGAGGGTAGAAAAAAAGCGGGGCCTTCTTTGTCGGACCGATCTGGGCGAGAGATTTGCAAGAGCTGTCGGTCTGTTGTCGCCGTATAGTGACTAACAAGCGCAACCGGGTGGAGCGGATAAGGTGAAGGCGTTCGTCGTCGTATGAAGTGATCGAAGTTTGGTATCTGGTGGATAGAACATCGCCAATACGCCGCCAACAAGCGACGAAAGGCGGGTGATCGCCCGGGCTCTCGTTTGGTTTTAGCGACTCGCTAACGCTGCGCCCATCCGCCGCAAGCCTTCATCCAGCGTCTGGCGCGGGCAGCCAAAATTGAGTCGAACGAAGCCCGGCGGGGCGCTGAAATGGCGGCCGTCGGAGAGGCCCACGCCGTGGTCTTCGAAGAAGGCGGCGGGGTCGGTGAGGCCGGTGTCGCGGCAGTCGATCCAGGCGAGGTAGGTGGCTTCGGGGCGGGTGGTGCGCAGGCCGGGGATGGTGGCGATGGCGTCGACGAGGCGGTCGCGGTTGCTGCGCAGGTAGTCGATGAGGGCGCGGCGCCAGGGGTCGCCGTCGCGGTAGGCGGCCTCGGTGGCGACCAGACCGAGCACATTCGGGTGCGGGATGAGGCCGCGCATGGCGCGTTGGTAGCGTTTGCGCAGCGCGGCGTCGGGGATGATGGCGAAGCTGGCGTAGAGCGGGGCGATGTTCCAGGTTTTGCTGGGCGCCATGAGGGTGATGCTGCGCCGGGCGATGGCCTCGTCGAGCGCGGCGATGGGGGTGTGGGTGCCGTCGAGCACGAGGCCGCAGTGGATATCGTCGGAGCAGACGATGAGGTTGTGCGCCTCGGCGCGCTCGGCTAGGGCGGTGAGTTCGTCGCGGGTGAACACGCGGCCGACCGGGTTGTGCGGGTTGCATAGCAGGAGCATGCGGGTGCGCGCGTCGATGGCGGCGTCCACGGCGTCCCAGTCCCAAGCCCAATGGTTTTCGTCTTCAACCAGCGCGACGGTTTGCAGGGTGCGCCCGGTGTTGGCGGGGGCGTGCAGAAAGGGCGGATAGACCGGCGTGGCGGTGAGCACGCCGTCACCCGCCTCGCCAGCGATGGCGCAGGCGACATTGAAGCCGGTGACCACGCCGGGCAGCCAGACCAGCCAGTCGGGGTCGATGCGCCAGTCGTGGTCGCGTTCGATGCTGTGTACAACGGTGTCGATCAGCGATTGCCAGGGGCCGGCGTAGCCGAACACCTTTTGGTCGATGCGCGCATGCAGGGCGTCGAGGATGGGTTGCGCCGTGGCGAAATCCATGTCGGCCACCCACATGGGCAGGATGTCGCGGCCGGCGTAGCGCGCCCATTTTTCGTCGGGGATGGCGCGGCGGTCGATGACGGTGTCGAAGTCGAAGGTCGGGGTGGTCATGGGCGGGACAGGGTTGGACGGGATGTCTCGAGTGTAGGGAGTTGGGGCCGTCGGTGTCACGCGCACATGGCAGGTCGTGTGTGAAAAACCGTCAGCTTGCGCGGCGGTTGGCGTTTGATGCGAGGTCGTGCCGTAGGGTGGGCGGCTTGCCGCCCACCATGCATCGGTTGTGTATGGGGCATCGCTGGTGGGCGGCAAGCCGCCCACCCTACGACCACGACCGCGAGGCCTTCGCCAGATCGCGGGCAGCGAGCAAAGCGAGCTTGGGGGCCCGGTCATCCGCCGGGCCGCCCCAAGGATGAGCGCAGCCCCCTCGGGGGGCAGCGAGCAAAGCGAGCGTGGGGGCCTTCCTCTACACCCCGCCGCCGTGATGTTCGACAAAATGCTTGAGCACCATCTTGAGCATGCTCAGGCGGTGCTTGTCGCCTTTGGCGCGCGCGGCTTCGATGTCGTCGCAGATCATGCGTTTGATGCGCTTTTCGCCGCTGGCGGTGTGGGTGAGGTAGTTGCCGAGCTCGACGGCGACCATTTCGGGCAGGTGTTCATGCTCCGCGATGGCGAGGATTTCTTCTTCGGTGAGTTCGGAAAGTTCAATACAGTCCTGAATCGTTAGCATGATGGCTCCCTCCTTATTGGACGCGCGAGGGGTGGTATCACCGGATTCAGGCTGCGCCGGCGATACCGCTCGGCGTCATGACGTTTTGGTTACAGTAAATCACTGATACACATTCGAAAGATTGATCCGTGGCAATCGCTTGGCGGATGCCCGCTAAAATGAGCGCCATGCTGATTCAATGGAGAGTGGAATGTCGGTGCTGATCCCCTGGCCGGACGATATTTATGCGGTCGATGCGTGTTACATGCGGCCGCAACTGGCGGCAATTCATCTGATCCGCTCGGGCGACCGGGTGGCGATTGTCGATACCGGTAACAACGCGTCGGTGCCGCATGTGATGGCGGCGCTGGCCGAGCTTGGGTTGGGTGCCGAGGCGGTCAGTCATGTGCTGCTCACACACATCCATCTTGACCACGCGGGTGGCGCGGGCGCCTTCATGGCGGCCTGTCCGAACGCGACGCTGGTGGTGCATCCGCGCGGCGCGCGGCATATGGCCGATCCGTCCAGGCTGTGGGCGGGCACGGTGGCGGTGTATGGCGAGGCTGACGCGACGGCGCGCTACGGCGAGATTCTGCCGATTGCGGCCGAGCGCATCGTCGAGGCGACCGACAATCTGATGATCGACCTGAACGGGCGGCCGCTGCGGGTGGCCGATACGCCGGGGCATGCGCGGCACCATGTGTGCTATTTCGATGAGCGCAGCCGGGCATGGTTTACCGGCGATGTGTTCGGACTCTCGTATCGCGAGCTGGACCGCGATGGCAAGGCCTTCGTGTTTCCGAGCACCACGCCGGTGCAGTTCGACCCGCCGGCGCTGCATGAATCCATCGACCGGCTGATGGCGGCCGAGCCGAGCGCGATGTATCTCACCCATTTCAGCCGGGTCACCGATCTGCCGCGGCTGGCGGCCGATCTGCATCGCCTGATCGATGCGCATGTGGCCATCGCCAAGGCCGGCGCGGGCGCGATCGATCATCGTCACCAGATTATCCGCTCCGGGCTGTCGGCGCTGTTGCGTGAAGAGGCCCGTCGTCAGCAGTGGACGCTGGACGAGACGGCGTTGTTCGATCTGTTCGAGGTGGACCTCGAGCTGAACGCGCAGGGCCTGGAGGTGTGGCTCGATAGCGCGGCGTGATCCGGCGCTAGGGTTTTTTGTCCAGCGCCTGAAATTTGGCCTGGGCGCCGCGGTCGCCCTGCAGCGCGGCTTGCAGGTACCAGTGGCGGGCGAGGCGGGTGTCTTGCGCAACGCCATAGCCTTCTTCGTACATGTGGCCGATCAGGTATTGCGCGCCGGGGTCACCGCCGTTGGCCGCGGCGCGATACCAGTGGGCGGCTTGGGCGTAGTCCTGCGCCACGCCCTGACCGAGAAAATACAGCGTGGCCAGCGAAATCTGCGCTTCCATGTGGCCTTGCTCGGCGGCGCGGCGATACCACTCGGCCGCGGTCGAGAATGACCGGGTGACATGGTCGCCGTGGTCGTAGAGCAGGGCAAAATTGAACTGCGCCTGCGGTAGGCCGGCTTGCGCCGCGCGGCGCAGCCATTGCCACATCGCGTTGGGGTTGTCGGTATGTGCTTCGCCGCGGTAGAGCATCATGGCCAGGTTGAACTGGGCGAGACGGTTGCCGCGGCGCCCGGCCACTTCGAAATACTGCGCGGCCGTGGCATGATCGCCGCCTTCGTAGGCTTCGGTGCCGCTTTGTGCCAGGCGCATGGTCTCAAGGGTTTGGGCTTGTGCTTGCGTGGTGGCCGCGCCCGTGGAAAACGACAACGCAAGCGCAAGCGCCAGGGCAAGGGGTCGAAAAGGCATGTGGGGCTCCGGCGGGTTTTTCGTTGGAGCTTCATGCGCTCTTGGAGTTCAGTGAAATGAGCAATTCGCAGTCAGTGGATCGCGCGCGGCGCTTTGGGGGCGTGGCGCGCTTGTATGGCGAGGCCGCGCTGGCGCGTTTGCAGCAGGCGCGCGTGGTGGTGGCCGGTATTGGCGGCGTGGGCTCGTGGGTAGTCGAGGCGCTGGCACGCAGTGGCGTGGGGCATCTGCGCCTGATCGATCTTGACCATGTGGCCGAGTCGAACATCAACCGCCAGATCCACGCGCTCGACGACACGCTCGGCCAGGCCAAGATCGAGGCCATGGCGGCGCGCATCCGGCTGATCGACCCGGGCATCGTCGTTGAATGCATTGATGATTTCGTGACCGAGGCCAACGTGGCCACCACGCTCGCCGGGCCGGTTGATCTGGTGGTTGATGCGATCGATGATCTGTCGGCCAAGGCCGCGATCGTGCTGCATTGCCGGCGCCACGGCATCCGCCTGATCACGTTGGGCGCGGCCGGCGGCCAGACCGATCCGACGCGGATCGTGATTGGTGACTTGTCGCGCACCGAGCAAGACCCGCTGCTGGCCCGGCTGCGCAAGCGCTTGCGGCAGAAGCACGGATTTTCGCGTAATTCGGGGCGCCGCTTTGGCATTGATGCGGTGTACTCGACCGAGCCGCTGCGCTACCCCGAGGGCAGCTGCGACGCGGTGGTCGGGCCGGCCGGGCTCAACTGCGCCGGCTTTGGCTCCAGCATCGCGGTGACCGCCAGCTTTGGCCTGGCGGCGGCCAGTCGGGCGATCGATCGGCTGCTGGTCGCCGCGCCCGCCCCCGACTCAGCGCAGGAATAAAGCCGGGTCGACCGGCGTGCCATTCAAGAACACGCTCCAGTGCAGGTGCGGCCCGGTGGCCCGGCCGGTCTGACCCACGGTGCCAACCGTCTTGCCCTGCGCGACCGGGGTGCCGGCGGCGATGGCGACGCTGTCCAGGTGGCAGAACATCGAGATCAGGCCTTGGCCGTGGTCGATGAACACCGTGTTTCCGTTGAAGAAAAAATCGCCCACATGGGTGACCACGCCGGCGGCCGGCGCCACGATCGGCGTGCCTTTGCCGGCCGCGATGTCGAGCCCGCGGTGGGGGGCGCGCGGCTGGCCATTGAAGGTGCGGCGCAGACCAAAAGCGCTGGAGCGGCGGCCGGGCACGGGCGTGACAAAGTCGAGCTGCACCGCGTCGGTGTCGCGGAACAGGGTCTTGACTTCATTTTGCGTCGCCGCCTCGGCCTTGATACGCCGCAGGTCGGCCGGGTCAGGCTCGACCATGCGCTGGTTCTTGAGGCGCAGGTGCTGTACGGGATAGGCTTTGTCCTTGAGCGTCAGGCTCAGCGCCGAGGTCTTGCCCTGGCGGCTCACGGTAACGCTGTGCTTGCCGGGGGCGAGATCCAGTGGCAGACCGATCCAGGCCGTCCACTGCGCGTCGTCGCGCAGCACCAGCACCGGGGCGTCGCCAAAACGCACCGTTGGCCGCGCCTCGCTGGCTGGCGCGATGCTGAGTCGGGCGATGCCGCCGGGCACCAGTGCGGGCGTCGGGGCGCCGAGCGCCCAGGGGCTGACAAGGCAGAGCGCGGCGGCCAGCAGGGCGCGACGCCATGGGGGCAGGGATGTCATCATGGGCGCATGATAACGACTTGTGCCGACAACCGGCAGCGCGGCGATGCGTCCCGCGACGGTGGCACAACCCACAAGGAGAAGCAGATGGCGGCAAAGGGCATCGTACTTTTTGGACACGGCGCGCGCGACCCGGAATGGGCCGGCCCCATGAAGCGCGTGGCCGCACGCATTGCGGCGCGCTCGCCGGACACGCCGGTGGGTGTGGCCTTCATGGAGTTTCTGACGCCGACGCTGAACGAGGCTGTCGACGCGCTCGCGGCGGCCGGAGTCGAGCACATCACCGTGGTGCCGGTCTTTCTGGCGCAGGGCGGGCACCTGAAGCGCGACGTGCCGCTGCTGGTGGCTGAGGCGGCGGCGCGACATCCGGCGCTGACGGTCACGCAGGTGCTCGCCGCCGGAGAGTCCGACGGTGTGGTTGAAGCGCTTGCAGATTATGCCTTGGGGGTTGCATGATGGCGTCGTAAGCTCTTGCATCCAACCCCTTGCCCGACAGGTTCATGTGAATACGCCCGCCGATATCCCGTCCGAGATTGCTTCCGCCGCACCGCGCAAGGGTGGGCGGATGACGGCGTTGGTGGCCGTGGCGGTGGTCGCGCTCGCGCTGGCGAGCTGGGGTGGGATGCGGGCGCGGGTGCTCGAGAGCGCCCGGCAGCAATTTGCGCTGGATGCCGATGCGGTGGTGGCCACGGCCGAGGCGCGCCTGGCGCGGTTTGCCGAGGTGCAGCGTGGTGCGGCAGGCCTGGTTCGCGTGGCGGCCACCGTGCCCACCAGCGACTGGGAGGCCTATGTCGACGCGCTCAGGCTGACGCGGGCCTTTCCGGGCTTCTCCAGTGTGTCGCTGGGCTGGCGGATTCCCCAAGGTCGGCATGATCAGCTCGATCCTTGGGTGAGCGGCGCGGTCGGCGAGTATTTCGATATCCGGCCGGCTGGCGAGCGGCCCGTGTATTTGCCCGTGGTGCGGGTGGCTCCGGCGCCCATGGACTTGTCACGGGTGCTGGGCTTTGATCTTTTGTCGGACCCGGCCCGTCGGGTGGCTGCCGAGCATGCCTGGCGCTCCGGCGATGTGGCCTTGTCGGCGCACACCGCCGTGCGCGGCGACACGGGCGAGGGCGCGCCGGTGTTTTCACTGGTGATGCCGGTGTATGCCACGGCCGCACCACCGCTCGACGAGGCGCAGCGAGAGGCGGCGGCCATGGGCGTGATCAGCGCCGACTTTTTCGCTGCCGAGTTTCTCGAATCGGTGCTGACCGGTCGCGGTCGGCTGCTCGCCGTTCAGCTCTATGACTCGCGCGACACCGAACTTGCCGAGCGCCTGGCGGTGCGCGGGGTCGATGAACCGTCGGCGCGCTTCGGTGCTGAGCGGCAACTCCATTTTGGTGGCCACGCGTGGTTTTTCCGCTTGAGCTCGACGCCGGCCTACGAGGCCTTGATTCCGTGGTGGCAGGCGTATGTGGTCGCCGCTGGCGTTGCCGCGCTGGGCGCGCTGGTGGTGGTGCTCGTTGGCATGCTCGGCGCCACGCGGCGCAGGGCTGACCGCCTCGCCAAGCGCATGACGGCGGCCCTGCGTGAGAAGGATCAGCGATTGCGCCTGGCGCTGGAGGGGGCGCAAGAGGGCTGGTGGGATTGGGATCCGGCGCGCGGCGGCATGCTGGCCTCGGATCGCGCCCTGAAAATTCTTGGCGTGGTCGAGCGCCACCCCGCCAGCCAGTTGCTGGCCGTGTGGCGCAGCCGGCTGCATCCGCAGGATCGCGCCGCGGTCGATGCGGCGATTGCGCAGCATCTCGATTTCGACGCCTCGCTCGACATGCGCTACCGCATCGTGCTGCCCGATGGCCTCACCCGGTGGTTGCGCACCCGCGGCAAGGCCCGGCGGGATGCCACCGGTGCGGTGCTGGGGGTGGCCGGCTTCGTCGCCGACATCACCGCCGAGCAGCTGGCGGCCGAGGCGCAGACGCGGCTGGCCGCGCGCCATGCCAGCGCCTTGGCCGCGCTGCCGGACCTGCTCTTCGAGTTTGATGAAGACTGCCGTTATGTGGGCTATCACGCCAGCGATGAGGGTGACCTGGCCATGGCGCCGGCAGACTTCATGGGCAAGCGCAGCGCAGACGTTCTGCCGCCGGCGGTGGCGGCCGCGCTGGATGAAGCCTGCCGCAAGGTCGCCGCGAATGGCGGCGTGGAGCACGTGGAATACACGCTCAATACCTTGAGCGGCGAGGCGCAAAGTTTCGAGGGGCGGGTGGTGCGGGTGGAGACCGGCGGCTTTCTGTGTATCGTGCGCAATCTGAGTGAATTCAGGCGTGTCGAGCAGGAACTGACGCGCCATCGCGACAACCTCGCCGATCTGGTGGCGGAGCAGACCATAGATCTGTTGTTGGCCAAGGATGCGGCCGATCGGGCCAGCCGCGGCAAGAGCGAGTTTCTGGCCACGCTCTCGCACGAGTTGCGCACCCCGCTGCATGCAATTCTCGGCTTTGCCGAAATGGGGCTGAACCGGGACCTGAGCGAAGCGCGACGCACCCACTGTTTGCAGCGAATCGAGCTCAGCGGGCAGCGCTTGCTCGGCATGGTGTCTGATCTGCTTGACGTGGCGCGCACCGAATCGGCGCACGGAAAGCTTGCGCTCGCGCCCGTGGACTGGGCCATGGTGTGCCGCGACGTGGTGGATGAGTGCGAGGCGCTCGCGCAGGCCAAGGGCATGCGGCTGCACCTCGAACTGGCCGAGCATCGGTGTCCGGTGCGGGCAGATGGCTTGCGGTTGCAGCAGGTGGTGATGAATCTGGTGACCAACGCGATCAAGTTTTCACCGGTCGGCACACCGGTTGTGTTGCGCCTGGGGGTGCGCGAAGGCGTCTCGTTGCCGGCTGATCCGATGCATGGTGAAGTCATGGAGCTGGAAGTGATTGATCAGGGCATCGGTCTGCCCGAGGACGCGGCCGAGCGGCTCTTCGAGGCCTTTGTTCGTGGTCACCCGGAGCTGCCCGACTCGCCGCCGGGCAGCGGGCTCGGACTGTCGATCTGCCGGCAGTTTGTTGAAGCCTTTGGCGGGCGCATTGCCGCGGCGAATCGCGACGGTGGCGGCGCGGTGTTCCGGGTGCAGCTGCCGTGCGCCCAGGTTGGCGTGGTGACGGGGGTCAAGGCGTGAGTGCGGCGGCGCGCCCGCAGATCTTGCTGGTCGATGACGAGGGTTTCAACCTCGAACTCATGGCCCATGCCCTGTCCAGCCAGGCGTATGACGTGAGTACGGCCGATAGTGGGCGCAGCGCGCTGGCACAGATGGCGGCCAGCACCTCGGGTTTCGATCTGGTGGTGCTCGATCAGCGCATGGCGCCGCCCGACGGGCTGGACGTGTTGCGACAGATGCGGAGCCTGCCGCAACAGGCGCTGACGCCGGTGATCATCCAGACCGCCGTGGCCGATCCGGATACCGTGGCCGAGGGCATTGCCGCCGGCGCTTACTACTACCTTACCAAGCCGTATCGTGCGAATTCGCTGCTGACCCTGGTGCGCGCGGCACTGGCGAATCATGTCGAGCGTACCCAGCTGTCGCTGGAGGTGCGTGAGCTGCGGCGCACGGTGGGCTTGCTGGACGCGGCGCAGTTTCGTCTGCGCAGTGTGGACGAGGCCAGCGCACTCGCCCATGGGCTGGCGGTTTTGTGCGCCACGCCGGATCTGGCCGCCATCGGTTTGTCCGAGTTGCTGCGCAATGCGGTCGAGCACGGCAACCTGGCGATCGGCTACGAGACCAAGGCCGAGCTGGTGCAAAGTGGTCGCTGGCGTGACGAGATCGATCGCCGGATGCGCCTGCCGGCCTACCGTGATCGGCGGGTGTGGGTCGAGGTGCGGCGCGCCGTCGAGTCGGTCAGCATCACCATTCGCGATGAGGGCGAGGGCTTCGACTGGCGGCCGTTCATGGCGCTGTCGGCCGAGCGGGCGACGCAGGTCAATGGCCGCGGGATCTCGCTCGCCTGCCGGCTTGGTTTTTTGTCGGTTGCGTATCGCGATGGCGGGCGCGAGGTAATGGTGAGTTGCGCGCCGGCGGTTGGCCGCCCGAACTGAGCGTCGAGTGACGCACCTGAAGGCGCGGATGTCTTGACACTCAGGAATATCAGCATAAACTAATATGCGTGAAATCCCCGACCCACTCCCTCTCCGTTGTCGCGCTGTGTGCGTTCGCTCTGTCGGCCGCGCCTGCCGTTTTTGCCACCGAGCTTGAAACGGCGCTGGTCGAGCGCGCCGCCACCGGTGTGCGCCATGTGGCCGAAGCCGTTGTCGAGGCGGTCAATAGCGCCACGATTGCCGCCCAGGTGCAAGGACGCATCACCGAGGTGGCGGCCGACGCCGGCGACCGCGTCAGTGCCGGGCAGGTGCTGATGCGCATCGATGCCAGCGAGGCCAATCAGGCCGTCGCTGGCGCCGCGGCATCGGTCGCTCAGGCGCAAGCCACCTATGTGAACGCGCAGGCTGAATGGCGGCGCAATGTGTCGCTGAAGGAAAAGGGCTTTGTCAGCCAGGCGGTGGTCGATCAGGCCGTGGCGGCAATGAATGTGGCGGCCGCGGGGCTGACCGCAGCCAAAGCCGGGCGTGGGCAGGCCGCGACCGTGCGCGATTTCACCCGTATTTCGGCGCCGATCAGTGGCGTGGTTGCCGAGCGCCATGCCGAGGTCGGCGAAATGGCTCAGCCCGGCCGGCCGCTGCTGACACTTTACGACCCGCGCCAGTTGCGTGTCGTGGCGCAGTTGCCGCAGTCGGTAGCGCAAGGTGTGTCGGGCATGCCCTTGGCGGCCGACATCGTGCTGATCGGGCAGGCTGGCCCGGTGGCTGCGACGGCCGTGATGCTGGTGCCGTCGGCCGATCCGAAAACCCACACCATGGAAGTGCGCGCGGTGCTGCCGGCGACGGTGGCCGGCGTCGTGCCGGGTCAGTTTGCGCGTTTGATGCTGCAGGTCGGTACCGCGCCGCGTTTGACCATGCCGGCCGCGGCCGTGCTTCGCCGTGGCGAAGTGACGGCGGTGTATGTCCAGACCGACGCCGGTTTCCGCCTGCGTCAGATACGTCCCGGCGAGGTCTTGCCGGATGGCCGGATCGAGATTCTGGCCGGCCTGAATGAGGGAGACAGGGTCGCCCTGGATCCCATTAAAGCGAGCCTGTTGCGCCAACAAAACGCTTCACAACAATAGCGCGGACTCGCACAACGTGTCTGGACGGGACTTCGGCTGCGCCGGCGCCCGGACCGGATGCACCAGTGCTCATGGCTTGGAGGAGAGACGATGGCGCACATAGTGATTGTTGGAGCGGGGCTCGGCGGACTGCCGATGGCCTACGAAATGAAGGCGCTGGCGCGCGCGGAAGACCGGATCACGGTGGTGGCCAACAATGGCCGCTTCCACTTCACGCCATCGAATCCCTGGGTGGCGGTGAACTGGCGCAAGCGCGATGACATCGAACTCGAGATCGCGCCGCTGCTGGCGAAGAAGAAGATCGAGTTCGTTCAGCAGGCGGTGACTCAGGTGCACGCCTCGGACAACAGCCTGACGCTGGCCGACGGCAGCAGTCTCGAGTACGACATTCTGGTCATCGCGACCGGCCCGCAGCTGGCTTTTGACGAAATCCCCGGCCTCGGGCCCGAGGGCTTCACCCAGTCGATCTGCCATGTGGATCACGCGGTGACGGCCGAGGCGAACTGGCAGGCCTTCGTGAACGATCCTGGCCCGATCGTGGTCGGTGCGGTGCAGGGCGCCTCGTGCTTCGGGCCGGCCTACGAGTTCGCGCGCATCATGGAAACGGACCTGCGCAAGCGCAAGCTGCGCGACCGGGTGCCGATGACCTTCGTCACCTCCGAACCCTACATCGGTCACCTCGGCCTGGGCGGCGTGGGCGACTCGAAGGGCATGATCGAGTCGATGTTCCGCGACCGCCACATCAAATGGATCTGCAATGCCAAGGTCGACAAGGTCGAGGACGGCACCATGTTCGTGACCGAGCATGACGACGAAGGCAAGCCGAAGCGCCAGCACGAGTTGCCCTTCAAGTACTCGATGATGCTGCCGGCCTTCCGCGGCATCGATGCGGTGCGCGGGGTCGAGGGGCTGGTCAATCCGCGCGGCTTCGTGCTGATCGACGAATTCCAGCGCAACCCGCGCTATCCGAACATCTACGGCATCGGCGTGTGTGTGGCGATTCCGCCGGTGGAGGCCACACCGGTGCCGACCGGCGTGCCCAAGACCGGCTACATGATCGAATCGATGGTCACCGCCACCGCCAAGAACATCCGCGCCGTGCTCGATGGCGAGCAGCCGGTCGAGCGTGCCACCTGGAACGCGGTGTGCCTGGCCGACTTCGGCGACACCGGCGCGGCCTTCGTGGCGCTGCCGCAGATTCCGCCACGCAATGTGAACTGGTACTCGGAGGGCCGCTGGGTGCATCTGGCCAAGGTCGGCTTCGAGAAGTACTTCCTGCGCAAGATGAAGAAGGGCACCACCGAGCCGATCTACGAAAAGATCGTGCTCGACGCGCTCGGCATCATGAAACTCAAGAATCGGTAGATCGCACCACGTGAGCAATGACACCCCCTCCCTCGGCCTGTCCGGACAAATCGCCAGCGGCTTTCAGCGCAATGCGCTGACGCCGCTGCTGGCGCTGGTGCTGTTCCTGATGGGGGTGTTCGCCACCTTGATCACCCCCAAGGAGGAAGAGCCCCAGATCGACGTCACCATGGCCAACGTCTTCGTGCCTTTTCCGGGTGCCTCGGCGCGGGAGGTGGAGTCGCTGGTGTCGCGTCCGGCCGAGCAGGTGCTCTCGCGCATGGCCGGGGTTGAGCATGTGTATTCGGTGTCGCAGCCGGACATGTCGGTGCTCACCGTGCAGTTCGAGGTCGGTGTGCCCAATCAGGACGCGCTGGTGCGGCTCTACGACACGCTGGAGTCGCACCGCGACTGGCTGCGCCCCGAACTGGGCGTGCTCGAACCCATCGTCAAGCCGAAGGGCATCGACGATGTGCCGATTGTCGGCCTCACGCTGTGGACCGAGGACCCCGATCGCGCCGGCTTCGACATGCAGCAGGTGGCCCGCGCGATCGAGATCGACCTCAAGCGCATCCCCGGCAC
Organism: Denitromonas ohlonensis; assembly: GCF_007625205.1. Lineage (GTDB taxonomy): Bacteria > Pseudomonadota > Gammaproteobacteria > Burkholderiales > Rhodocyclaceae > Nitrogeniibacter > Nitrogeniibacter ohlonensis. The sequence goes on from NZ_VMNI01000004.1 coordinate 42,834, forward strand.
GCGTGACGTGGTGACCATCGGCGGCCCCGGCCATGTGCTGCGCGTGCTGATGGACCCGGCGCGGATGAACGCGCATGGCGTGACGGCGGCGGACCTCAAAGCCGCGCTGCAGGTGTCGAATGCCTCGCAATCCGCCGGCCGGCTGGTGGCCGACAATCAGGAGGTGCTGGTGCAGACCGGCACCTACATCAGCTCGGCGCAGGATGTGCGCGCGTTGGTGGTGGGCGTGGCCGACGGCAAGCCGGTGTATCTGTCGGACGTGGCCGAGGTAGCCAACGGGCCGGACCAGCCCTCGCGCTATGTGTGGTTCGGCGCGGGTGCGGCGGCGGCCGAGCGCGGCATCGACACCGCTGGGGTATCGCCCGCGGTGACGCTGTCGGTGTCGAAAAAGCCCGGCGCCAATGCCTCGGACGTGGCCAACGCGCTGCTCGCCCGCGTCGAGACCTTGCGGGGCACGGTGATCCCCGAGGGCGTCAACGTCACCGTCACCCGCAACTACGGCGAAACCGCCAACGACAAGGCCAACAAGCTGATCGGCAAGCTGGTGTTCGCCACCAGCGCGGTGGTCTTGCTGGTGCTGCTCACGCTGGGCTGGCGCGAGGCGGTCATCGTCGGTCTGGCGGTCACGCTGACCCTGGCGGCGACGCTGTTCGCGTCCTGGGCCTGGGGCTTCACGCTCAACCGGGTGAGCCTGTTCGCGCTCATTTTCTCGATCGGCATTCTGGTGGACGATGCCATCGTGGTGGTCGAGAACATCCATCGCTGGCATTTGCTCGAACCGGACAAACCGCTGTGGCAGCTGATTCCCAAGGCCGTCGACGAGGTCGGCGGGCCGACCATTCTCGCCACCTTCACGGTGATCGCGGCGCTGCTGCCGATGGCCTTTGTGTCGGGCCTGATGGGCCCCTACATGAGCCCGATCCCGATCAATGCCTCGATGGGCATGTTCATCTCGCTGCTGGTGGCCTTTATCGTCACCCCGTGGCTGGCGCAGAAGATGCTCAAGTCGACCAGTGGCCACGCCCATGCCGGCGAAGACCGCATGACGCGGCGGCTCACCGCCTTCTTCCGCGCAGTCATCGGCCCCTTGATCGATGCCAAGCGCGGCCGGCGCAACCGCAGCCTGCTGTGGCTGCTGGTGATCGCGCTGATCGCCGGCTCGGTGGCGCTGGCGGCGGTCAAGCTGGTGGTGCTCAAGATGCTGCCGCTGGACAACAAGTCGGAATTCCAGGTGGTGCTCGACATGCCGGTGGGCACGCCGCTGGAGCGCACTGCGCAGGTGCTGCTGGAGATCGGCGAGGCGGTGGGCAAGACGCCCGAAGTGACCGACTGGCAAGCCTACGCCGGCACCGCCAGCCCGATCAACTTCAACGGCCTGGTGCGCCAGTACTACCTGCGCAGCGCGCCGGAGCAGGGCGACTTGCAGATCAATCTGGTCGACAAGGCGCACCGTGATCGCAGCAGCCATGAGGTGGCCGGTGCGGTGCGTGCGGCGGTCACCGCCATCGCGCGAGCGCACGGCGGCAACGCCAAGGTGGTCGAAGTGCCGCCCGGCCCGCCGGTGCTCTCGCCCATCGTCGCCGAAGTCTATGGCCCGGACTACACCGGCCAGCTGGCGGTGGCGCAGCAGGTGCGCGAGGTCTTCGACACCACGCCCGACATCGTCGGCGCCGACGACAGCATCGACGAGACCGCGCCCAAGCTGGTGCTGCGGGTCAATCAGGCCAAGGCGGCGCTGATGGGCGTGGCGCAGGCGCAGATCGTTGAAGTGATGCGCCTCGGTCTCGCCGGTGAGAGCGTGACGCCGCTGCATGGCGGCGACAACAAGTACGAGATCCCGGTGCGCATCCAGTTGCCGCCCACGCAGCAGTCAACGGTGGCGCATCTGCTGCAACTCAAGCTGCGCGCGCAGGACGGCACGCTGATACCGGTGTCCGAGCTGGTCAGCGTACACCCCACCGAGCGCGACCAGGTCATCTATCACAAGGACTTGCTGCCGGTGGTGTATGTGACCGCCGATATGGCCGGCGCGCTCGACTCGCCGCTCTACGGCATGTTCGACATCCGCAGCCAGATCAAGGACATGCCGCTGGTGGGCGAGCGCCTGGCTGGCGTGCTGGACGAGTGGTTCATCCAGCAGCCGCACGACCCCTACGCCGGCTACAGCGTGAAATGGGACGGCGAGTGGCAAGTGACCTACGAGACCTTCCGCGACATGGGCGCCGCCTACGCGGTCGGCCTGATCCTGATTTACCTGCTGGTGGTGGCGCAGTTCCGCCGCTATCTGGTGCCGCTGATCATCATGGCGCCGATCCCGCTGACCATCATCGGCGTGATGCCCGGCCACGCCTTGCTTGGCGCGCAATTCACCGCCACCTCGATGATCGGCATGATCGCGCTGGCCGGCATCATCGTGCGCAACTCCATCTTGCTGGTGGACTTCATCAACCACCAGGTGCGCGCCGGCGTGCCCTTTGCCGAGGCGGTGATCACCTCGGCCGCGGTGCGCGCCAAGCCGATCGGCCTGACCGCGCTGGCCGCCATGATTGGCGCCGCCTTCATTCTCGACGACCCGATCTTCAACGGCCTGGCGATCAGCCTCATCTTCGGCATCCTGGTGTCCACGGTGCTGACGCTGGTGGTGATCCCGGTGCTGTATTTCGCGGCCATGCGCCATCGCGTGGCTGAACTGCAATCAGAAGGACATCCGTCATGACGCTGACCGTCAATCAATTCGTTCGCATCTTCGCCGGCGCCTTTGTGCTCATCTCGCTGGCGCTGGGGGTGGAAGCCTCGCCGCTGTTCGTGAACGCTAACTTTCTGTGGTTTACCGCCTTTGTCGGCGCCAATCTTTTCCAGAGCGGCTTCACCGGGCTGTGCCCGCTGGAGACCGTCCTGCGCAAGCTCGGCGTCAAGGACAGCATCGGCTGCAGCTGAGCCTCAATCAGGGGCGTTCTGCCCTCAAGTCAGCGCGGGTTTGGGCCGATAAGCAGGAATGTCGTCCCCCGACTCCGCTTCGCTGACTTTGCCTGAGACATCTTCCGGCGCTGAGGCTCACGCCGCCCGCGCCGCGTCCTTGCGCCGGGCGTTTCCCCTCGCGCTGATGGTGTTGCTGCTTGGCGTGGTACTGACCTGGGCCGGCGCACACTATGTCGACCGTCTGGAGTCCGCACGGACGCAGCAAGATACCGAGCACGCCGTCAATCGGGTGACCGCCGCCCTGCAGGAGCGGCTGAACTACTACATCGGCCATATGCGCGCCGCGGCCGGGCTGTTTGTCGCCTCGGAACGAGTGAGTCTGTTTGAGTGGGAGCGTTACATCGCCACCACTGAGTTGCGCCCCCTCAACGAGATGGGCGCGGCCGGGCTGGTGTACGCCCCGCGGGTCGCCGCTGACCGGCGGGCCGACTGGGAAGACTTCATGTTCTACGCCTACGACCGGGTCATCGCGATTCGCGGCTCGGCCGAAGGCGCGGCGTTTCCTGCCCAGTTCGCGGCGCCGCGGGTCAGCACGCTGGAGGTGATTCTGGGTTTCGATCTGGCCTCCAATCCTGTCCGTCGTGCGGCGATCGAAGCGTCGATCACGCGCGGTGACATCGTGCTCAGTGCGGCCATTACGCTCAAGGACGCGGGAGATGCTTCACCCGCCGGCATCCTCGCCTTGCCGGTGTTCCATCCGGCCAAAGAGCTGCGGCACGACGTGCCCGACCGTGATCTGGTGCGCGGCGTCGTAGTGCTCGGCGTCCGCTATGGCGACTGGATCGCCTCGGTGTCGAATGACTGGATCGACAAGGTTCAGGTTGAACTGCTGGATGAAACCGATGCGCTTGCCGTTCCTCTCGTGTCGCTGGGCATGTCGCCGGCCAGGCCTGGCGTGTCGCGGCGGCTGGTGGTTGGCGGGCGTCAGTTACGCCTGGTTTTCTATCCGGTCGCGCAACTGGGTGACAATGTTGCCGGGCTCACGGTGCGGGCGGCGGGTGCCTTGCTGACCCTGGCCTTTGCTTTGCTGACCTTCTATCTGGCCTCGGGCCGACATCGTGCCCTGGCGTCGGCAGAGCGTATCGGTGGTGCGCTGGCGGAGTCGGAGCGACGTTTTTCCCTGGCCGCGACAGCCACCAGCGACGGCATCTGGGAGTGGGCCTCCGACCGGCCCGAGATGTATTTGTCGGCGCGGGCCCAGTACATGCTGTTTGGCGCTCCGAGGTCGGGCCCCATTGGCTGGCGTGATGTTCTGCATTGTCTGGCCCCTGACGAGCGGCGGGTGTTGTTGCTCGCCTTGCGCGGGCATTTGCGCCATCGACAGCCGCTGGAAGTTGCCATTCGCGTCCCGGGCGGCGATGGCGAGGACCGTCAGTTGTTGGTTCGTGGGCGGGCGGCATGGGACGCCGTTGGCCGGGCGGCACGCGTGGCCGGCGCCATTTCCGATGTCTCGTTGCTGCATGAGCGCGAAGTGGCGCTGGAGCGGGCGCGAGAGTTTTACGCGCGGGTGCTCGATTTCCTCCCGCATCCGGTGTTGGTCAAGTCGGCCGATCATCGGTATGTGCTCGCCAATCAGGCCGCCGGGGTGTTTCTCGGACGCGAATCCGAAAGCATTGTGGGGCTGCGGACCGAGGATGTGTTGCCGGGCCAGTCGGCCAAGCATCTGGCCGAAGATGCGCGGGCGCTTGCCGGCGCGGTCAGCACGCAGGAGTTTCATCTGACGCTCGATAGCGGCAGCGAGCACGACGCGATCATCAGCAAGGCGGGCGTTGCCGGCCTCGATGGCGAGCCGGTGGTGCTGGTGACGATCACCGATGTGAGTGCGTTGCGCCGCGTGGAGCAAGCGCTCAAATCGTCCCTGTCCGAGCTCGACGCATTGTTCCGTAACTCCCCCTTGGGCATGGCGATGGTGCGGGTCGACGGCAGCATCGTGCGGGTCAATGAGGCGTTTTCGCAGATTGTCGGCGTGGCGGCGGATGCCCTGCCCGGGATGCGCTACGCCGAACTGACGCCGCCGCGCCTGCATGCGCTGGATCGAGAGAAGACGATTGATGCCTTGCATGAGGGTGTGGTGACGCCATATGAGCGCGCCTTCGTTCGCCCCGACGGCACCGAAGTGCCGGTGTTGCTGAGCGGCGCGGTGATGCGTGAAGAGGAGGGCGGTACCGCGATCTGGACGGTGGTCGAAGATATTTCCGAACGCAAGGCGGCCGAGGCGGAACTGGCGGCAGCGCACGCCACCAATGCGTCCATCATTGAGGCGATGCCCGACATTCTGGTGCAGTTCGACGCCGATCTGCGCCTGGTTGCGGTGCGTACGCGGCAAGGTGCGCCGCTGACCGTGGGGATGGACGGTGCGCTTGGGCGGCCGCTGGAAGAAATCATTTCTCAGAAGCGGTTTGCACAAGTGGTGCCGACCCTGCGCCGGGCGCACATGACCGGCCAGTTGCAGTGTGTGGAATACCAGGCGCCGGACCCCGACGGCATGATTCAGGACTATGAAGCCCGGGTCGCCCCGGTGGGCACCGGCGGATTGCTGGTGGTGCTGCGCAATGTGTCGGAACTCAAGGCCCGGGAGCGCGCGTTGCGCGAGAGCGAGGCCCGTTTCCGGCTGCTGGCCGACGCTGCGCCCGTGGTGATCTGGCTGGCCGACCCGACGCTCAACATCACCTATGTCAATCGAAGCTGGCGAACGCTGACCGGTATGACCAGGGTGGATGTTCAGGGCACGGACTGGTTGCGTTATGTGCATCCGGATGATCTGGCCGCGGTGAAAGAGGTCGGCCGGGAGGCGCGTCAAACCCAAAAGGCCTATCAGCTTGAGTTCCGGGTGCGCCGGCCCGGCGGGCGCTATGCCTGGCTGATGGCCAAGGGCGAGCCGCGGGTCGACGATCAGGGCCGCCTCGTGGGCTTTATCGGTGTCGGTGTGGATATTTCGAATGAAAAGAAGGCGAACGAGGCCTTGCGCCAGCATCGCGATCACCTGGCCGAACTGGTGTCAGAGAAGACGGCCGGGCTGATCGAGGCGAAGGAGGTGGCCGAGCGGGCCAACGAAGCCAAGTCGCGCTTTCTGGCCAACATGTCGCACGAGCTGCGCTCGCCGATGCATGCGGTGCTCAGTTATGCCCGCCTGGGCGAGAACAAGGCGCTCAGTGCGCCGGCAGACAAACTGCAGGACTATTTTCAACGCATCCGCAGTAGTGGCGACCGTCTGTTGAAACTGGTCGACAACCTGCTCGATCTGTCCAAGCTCGAAGCCGGGCGCATGGTGCTCGATATTCAGCCCCTGGCGCTCAGTGCGGTGCTCGATGAGGTGCTCGATGAGGTCGAAGGGCTTCGGGTGGCCCGAGGGATTCAACTGGCGACACAGATTCAAGACGTGCCCGCCGTTGCGGGAGATGCTCCGCGCATTGGTCAGGTGGTACGCAATCTGTTGTCCAATGCGATCAAATTCTCGCCCGCGGGCGGGGAGATTCTTGTACAAGTGGGGCATGACACATTGCCTTGCGGTCGGCGCACCGACGATGCCGGCGACCGCGACGCCGTCGCCTTGCGCGTGATTGATCAAGGCATCGGCATACCCGATGCGGAACTCGAAGCGGTATTCGACAAATTCGTGCAAAGTAGTGTGACCCGAACCGGTGCAGGCGGGACGGGTCTGGGTCTGGCAATTTGCCGCGAAATCCTGCTCGCGCATGGCGGCCGGATTCACGCCCGAAACATGGCAGGCGGGGGGGGCTGCTTCGAAATCATACTGCCGGCGTTCTCGCCGGCCGACGGACGCTTGGCGGAGGAGCAGCTGGAACCATGAGTCAGATCCGTATTCTTGTTGTTGATGATGAGCCCTTCAATCTGGACATCATCAGCGAATATCTCGAGGGCGCCGGCTATTTGCTGCAGATGGCCGAGAGTGGTGAGGAGGCCTGGACCTACCTGCGTCGCGGCGATTCGCGCTTCGACCTGGTGGTGCTCGACCGCATGATGCCCGGCATCGATGGGCTGGAACTGCTGCGCTGGCTCAAGGCGGACCGCCGTCTGGCCGACATTCCCGTCATCATGCAGACCGCCGCGGCCAGCCCCGAGCAGGTGCGCGAAGGGCTGGCCGCGGGGGCGTATTACTACCTCACCAAGCCCTTCGAGCCCGAGAGCCTGCAGAGCATCGTGCGGGCAGCGCTCGACGACCTGCATCAGCGTCGCGCTCTGGCCGAACGGCTGGCCGCGCAGCGTCACGCATTGCAGACCTTGCAGCACGGCGTCTTTGCGTTTCGCACCATGGAAGAGGCGCACGGCCTGGCCGCCCTCGCCGCCTCGATCTGCGATGAGCCCGACGTGGTTGTGCTGGGTTTGTCCGAATTGTTGGTCAATGGCGTCGAACACGGCAATCTCGCGATCTGCTTCGACGAAAAATCGCGTTTGCGCGAGGCAGGCGAGTGGGAAGCTGAAGTCAAGCGCCGCCTGGCGCTGCCCGAGAATCAGAGCAAGTATGTGCGGCTCACGGTGGCCTCCGACCCCCTGGCCTGGGTGTTTTCGATCGAAGACGAAGGCGGCGGCTTTGTGTGGCAGGACTTTCTCGAACTGGCGCCGGAGCGCGCCTTTGCTCCCAATGGACGCGGCATCGCGCTGGCCCGCCAACTGGCCTTCGATGAGCTCGAATACCAGGGCAACGGGAATTGCGTGCGGGCAACGGTGCGCAAGCGGCGGCATTAACGCGGTCAATGCATCGCCGCCGCGGTGTGGTATTTGTGGCCTCGCCCGGCGCAGAATTCGGGCACACTAGGCAAAAAGACATAGTCGGTGACGCGGCCGTGGCGGAGAAATCCGCGGCATGACGCGCGTCGGCAGAATAACGAGCGATACGATGTCGAGTGCAGCGCTGAGCGTTCTCGTGGTGGATGACACCTCCGCCAACCGAAACCTGATGGCGGCCTTTCTTGCCAAACTGGGGCATGAGGCCGTGTTCGCCGTTGACGGCGTCGAAGCGCTTGAGCGCTTTGGTCAGCGTCGCCCCGACATGATCCTGATGGATCTGATGATGCCACGCATGGACGGCTTTGAGGCCACCCGGCTGGTGCGCGAGCGGCAAGGCGCCATCTGGACGCCCATCGTCATCATGTCGGCGCTCAACTCCGACGCCGATATCGTCGCTGGCCTGGACGCCGGCGCGGACGACTACCTGGTCAAGCCTGTGTCTTTCGCGGTATTCGCGGCCAAGATGCGCACCATCCAGCGCCTGCTCGAGATGGAGCGCCGGCAGCGCGAGTTGCTGGACCGGATGCACGCCATATCGAATGCGGTCATCGACGGCATCATCACCATCGACGAGACCGGTGTGATCCAGTCCGCCAACCCGGCCGCATGCAAGATGTTCGGCTACGAGAACGACGCGCTGGCCGGCAAGAGCGTCAGCGTGCTGGCCGCGCCGCCGGATGGCCGGCAGAGCGACCGTCAGCTGGCGAACTACCTGGCCGGTGGGACGGCCGGTATGATTGGCACCGTCCGCGAACTCCAAGGCGAGCGCGCCGATGGCGAGGTGTTTCCGCTAGAGGTCGGCGTGACCGAGCTGCAGATCGATGATCACCGCCTGTATATCGGCGTGATGCGCGATATCAGCGAGCGCCTCATTCAGCATGCCGCCCTGGCCGAAAACGCCGCCCGCCTGCAGCGCTATCACGACGAGCAGCAACGCGAGCAGGAACTGGCCCGCCAGATCATGGCCAGCCAGGTCGACGCCGCCGGGCTGCGCGATGCGCGGGTGCACTTTACGGTGATGCCGGCGCGACGGTTTTCGGGCGACCTCGTGGTCGCTGCCAGCTCGCCCGGCGGCCGGCTCTACGCCATGCTGGCGGATGCGACCGGGCACGGCCTGTCGGCGGCGATCAGCGTTCAACCGGTGTTGCCGGTGTTTTATGCGCTGGTGGCGCGCGACGTGCCACTGGCACAGCTGGTGGGCGAACTGAATGCGGTCTTGCACCGCTCCTTGCCGATTGGCCGTTTCGTCGGCGCCGCGCTGGCCTGCCTGAATCGTCAGGGTGACGATGTCGAGATCTGGGTGGGCGGGGTGCCGGAGATGGTGCTGGTCGGGGCCGATGGACGAGTGCGCCAGCGCTTCGAATCCAATCACCTGCCGCTTGGCGTGATCGAAACGGGCACGGAAGGCTGTGAAGTTGCGCATGCCCGGACGCTCCCGGGCGATCAGTTGGTGATGTATTCCGACGGCGTCATTGAGGCGACCAATGACAAGGCCGAGGGCTTCGGGCGCTTGCGCCTGGAGGAAGTGTTGCGCGCGCATGCCAAGGACATGCGCATCGACGCGTTGCGCATTGCGCTGGCCGAGCATCTGGCGGGCGCGTCGGCTCACGACGACATGTCGGCGCTCATGCTCGACTGCGCACCGCATCCGCACTGAGGGCTTGCGAGCGACATGGCGCGCCAGGGGCAGGCTCGCCCGGCGCAAAAAAACCTACGGTTTGCCGGCCGTGCGCCGTTATCTCTCAGGATTGGGCGGCGTCTGTTCAGATGTCCGCGTGCTTCGATGTGGTGCCTGCGCGCCGCGACCTTTTTGACCTCTCGGTACCAGCGATCAGCCATGAATCCATATGACGACCGACGCGCTTCCCGGCGAATTCCCCTGGGCTGCAATGCCATGATCAAGCCCGCCGGCCAAGCGCCTGCCGTGCCGGCGCACTGCATTGAGCTGAGCCCCGGCGGCATGACGCTGGAGAGCGACTATGTGCCGAGTCTGTCGGAAATGCTCGACGTGCTGGTGCGCCAGCCCGAAGGCGGGCTGGAGCGCCCACCCTTGCATGTGCGGGTGGAGGTCAAGCGTTGCCACAAGTCCGAGTCGGGCAAATACGTGCTCGGCGCGCAGATCGTACAAGTGCTCAAATAGTTAGCGGCACACCAGTGTCGGCGCCGGGCTGTCCTTGGCGTTGTTGGCGGCCACCGCGGTCACCACGCATTTCATGGCGCCACATTCACAATTGAAGACCAGCGCCTGCGTCATCACCAGGCGCTGACCGCCCGAGCAGGCGCAGGGCTCGACGTATTTGCTGCCTGTCGCGGCTGGCTCGGCGGGTGTCGTGCTCGCACTTGGCGGCTTGGGCGAGGCGGCCAGCGCGCCCTGGCACAGCAGACCGAGGGCGAGTGCCGCAAGCAGGCGGGGCATTCGGGGCATGATGGTTCTCCAGACAAGGCCAGCCGAGCGGCCAGCTACTGCTCCCAGTATGGCCAATGGATGCGCGTGCCGAAAGGGCGAGTCAGCGCGCCAGTTGCCAGAGATTGAGCAGAAACAGGATCACGCACAGCACCTGCCACACGGCGACCGGGTTTTTCTGGATCAGCGGCTGACGGCGGATGTTCTCGACCAGCGCCGGGTTGGGCACGGTGAAGTCCTGCAGAAACTCCGAGAAGGCGTGGTAGCGGTCGACCGGATTGGGCTGCAGCGCTTTCTTGAGACAGCCCTCAATCCACAGCGGCAGATCGTGGCGGCGGTGGCGGGCGGGGATGTAGTCCAACTCGGTGTAAGACTTGAGGCTGACACGCTTGACCGCCGGTTCGTCGAAAGGCAGGGCGCCGGTGATCATCTCGTAGGCAATCACCGCCAGCGAGAACAGGTCGGAGCGGAAGCTGCCACGCTCGCCCATCAGGTATTCGGGCGCGACGTAATTGACGCTGCCTTGCGGCACGGATTTGTCCAGCGGCGAGGCGATCTCGTCGGTGCCGGCGATCATCACCGTGCCGAAGTCGAGAATCTTCACCCGGCCGTCACGGTTGATCATGATGTTTTCGGGCTTCAGATCCTGATGCACCATGTCGGCGCGCTGAAAGGCGCGCAGGCCGGCGATGGTCTGGCGGATGATGTCGCGCACCGCGTCCAGCGGCGGTTCGGGGTTGTCCTGCATCCACTCGCGCAGGTTCATGCCCTCGATGTGTTCGCCCAGATAAGTCATGAACTGCTTGGTCGGCCGCCCCGGGTAGGTCTTCATCACGTTGGGGTGGTCAATGCGCTGCCCCACCCATTCTTCGCGGATGAAACCATCCAGATACAGCGCATCTTCGGCAAAGTTCTGCGAGGGCGCCTTGAGCACATAGCGCTGGCCGGTGTCGATGTCCTTGACCAGATACATGTGGCTGCGCGTGCCGGAGAAGATCACGTCCAGTACCTCGTAGCCGTCGATCTTGTTGCCGGGGGTGAGCACCGGCGGGATCGGCCGCTGGGTGAGGCGGCGGTGGGTTTCTTCGAGCGTTTCGAGTGGCAGGGTGTCGACCGCCACCAGCAGGGCCGAGAGGTTGTCGTCCGAGCCGGCGGCGAGGGCCTCATCGACCAGCTGACGGGCGAGGGTTTCGAGATCGCCGTCGGCGGCGGTGACGATGTCGCGGATGCGGGTGCTCGGCAGCACGCCGTGCACGCCATCGGTGGTGAGCAGCACCCGGTCGCCTTCGAGCAGTTCGCGGGTGAGGTAGTCGACCTCCAGCCGGGTGTCGGCGCCGAGCGCGCGGGCGAGGAATTCGCGCCCGCCTTCGGTCATCACATGGTCGCGGGTGAGCTGCTCCAGCGTCTTGCCGCGCATATGCCATACCCGGCTGTCGCCGGCATGGAACACATGCAAGGTGTTGGACTTGATGACCGCCGCCGAGAAGGTGGTGAGCAGGCTGTCGCGCGTGCCGTGGCGCGCGGCGTTCTGGCGATACACCCATTGGTTCAGGCCGTTGAGCACCTGGCTGGCGGCCTTGCGCACGCTCCAGGTCGGTGGGGTGCTGAAATAGTCGTTGATGAAGCCGGTGACCGCCATCTGGCTGGCAATCTCGGAATCCGCCGCGCTGCTGACCCCGTCGCACATCACCGCCGCCGCGCCTTTGAGGTCGCGCTCCGACCCGTCGGGCAGGTGGGCCGCGAAGGCGTCCTGATTGACGGGTTTGACCCCTTCGATCGAGTGGCCGCCGAAGCGCACTTCAAGGCGCGTGCTCATGGGCTGTCAGCTCCTGTGGGAAAGGCCGGCGGGGGCCGGCCTTTGTCATGGTGTGGGTTACGGGCGTAGGTTGGGTTGAGCGAAGCGAAGCCCAACGTGCAAAGCCGTACCAGCCTCCAATGTTGATTGTTGGGCTTCGCTGCGCTCAACCCAACCTACGCATTTTCCGTCGATTCTACCCAGCCTCAGCTCACGCTGATCAGCTCCACCGACCCATCTTCGCGCACTTCGGTCATGTGGCCTTTCGGCTCTTCCATGAACAGCAGGGTGACGAAGCCGAGCACGGCGGTGAGTGCGATCACGCTGAAGAAGATCTCGTAGCTGACTAGCGACAGCACGGTGAGGTACACCACCGCGCCGACGTTGCCGTAGGCGCCGGTCATGCCGGCGATCTGGCCGGTCAGGCGACGCTTGATCAGCGGCACCACGGCAAACACCGCGCCTTCGCCAGCCTGCACGAAGAAGGAGCAGGCCATCGCTACGCCCACGGCCAGCCACAGCGGCCAGCTGCTGTTGGTCATCGCCATCAGGGCGTAGCCCCCGGCCAGGCCGGCGGTGAGGATGAGCAGCGTCTTCTTGCGGCCGAAGCGGTCGGAGATCCAGCCGCCGCCGGGGCGCGACATGAGGTTCATGAAGGCGTAGGCCGAGGCCACCAGGCCGGCATACACCGGGTCGAGGTTGAAGGTTTCGGCAAAGAACAGCGGCAGCATCGAGACCACGGCCAGCTCGGAGCCGAAGGTGGCGAAGTACAGGATGTTGAGCACCGCGACCTGCTTGAACTTGTAGCGATGCATCTCCGGCACCGGGGTGGTGAAGATCTCGCGATTTACCGCGTAGGCGCTGTAGCAGTCATACACATAGATGGCGGCCAGGCCGACATAGACGGCGGTGGCGGCGAACTCGGAGATCATCTTGACGCCGGCGGGCGAGAGCTTCCAGGTCAGCAGCGCGAGCGCGGCATACATCGGGATCTTCATCAGCAGCAGGAAGTAGAAGTCGCCGGTGCTGGTCACTTCCAGGCCGCCGCTTTTCTTCGGCTTGAAATAGGTCGAGCCCTTGGGTGTGTCGCTGACGTTGAAGTACCAGATGAATGAGAAGATCAGGCTCAGCGCGCCGGTGATGCCGATGGCGTAGCGCCAGCCGTCGTCACCGCCGAACACCAAGGCCAGCGTCGGCAGCAGCATGGCCGCGGCAGCGGAGCCGAAGTTGCCCCAACCGCCGTAGATGCCTTCGGCCGTGCCCAGCTCATTGGCGGGAAACCACTCGCTGACCATGCGGATACCGACCACGAAGCCCGCGCCGATGAAGCCGAGCAGGAAGCGCGCGATGGCCGCCTGGGTAAAAGTGTCGGCCAGCGCGAACATGAAGCAGGGCACGCTGGAGATGAACAGCAGCGCGGCGTAGGTGATGCGCGGGCCGTACTTGTCGGTGAGCATGCCGATCAGGATGCGCGCCGGGATGGTGAGCGCGACGTTGAGAATCAGCAGGGTCTTGACCTGCCCGGGCTCCAGCCCCAGTGACTTGGCAATGGCGCCCAGCAGCGGTGCGTGGTTGAACCACACGAAGAAGGTGATGAAGAACACCATCCATGACAGGTGGAGGATCTTCATTTTCCCCGTGAAAGAGAGCAGGTTGAAGCCTTTCTCGTTAGACATGTGTCACCTCGTGATGCTGTAAAAAATCTGGGGTCTCGCCGGGCTTGGGGCCGAGCGGGGCCGGCGCGGGCAGCAAGTTGCCTGCGCTTGTGTGATGGATGTGCGGGCCGGCCTGGCGCCGGCGGCGTGCTTAGAGTTGGAGGAAGACCATGCCGTCCTCGACCTTGACGGCGAAGGGCTTGGTGCAGCCCTTGTCGGGCGCGACCGCCTCGCCGTTTTCGAGCTGGATCTTCCAGTTGTGCAGCGGGCAGGTCACCGATCGGCCATGCACCATGCCTTGCGACAGCGGGCCGCCCTTGTGCGGGCACTTGTCATGCACGGCAAAGACTTCGTCCTCGCGGTTGCGGAAGACCGCGATGTCGCCGTGGGCGGTGCTGCCGACCACGCGCGAGCCGAGCACCGGAATCTCGTCGAGTTTGAAAACCGGCCGCCAGGTCAGATCGGTGGGGGTGTCGAGTGATTGTGTCGTCATGGTGTGTCTCAATTCGAGGAAATGTGCTTAGAGCGGCGTGCCTTCATCGTCGGTCTCGACGGGCCACCAGTGATCCCATTCATTCATGTCAGGCGCCTCACGCAGTCACGTCTTCAAAGTTGCGGCGCAGCTCGGGCTGCTCGGCGCGCTCTTGCCACGGATCGACGTAGCCCTGCAGCGCGAACAACAGCCGCTCGTAGAGCGCTTTGCGGTTGGCCGTGTCGTCGAGCACTCGCTTCTTCACATAGTCGAGGCCGACGCGTTCGATGTAATGGACGGTGCGCTCGAGGTAGAAGCCCTCTTCTCGGTAGAGCTGCAGGAAGGCGGCGGAGACTTCCTTCACTTCCTCGTCGGTCTGCACCTTGCAGAAGAACTGCGCCACTTCGGTCTTGATGCCGCCGTTGCCGGCGACGTAGATTTCGTAGCCCGAATCGACACCGATCACGCCCACGTCCTTGATGCCGGCCTCGGCGCAGTTACGCGGGCAGCCGGACACCGCCAGCTTGACCTTGTGCGGGCTGTACATGCCGAACAGCATCTTCTCCAGCTTGACGCCCATCTCCATCGAGCGCTGGGTGCCGAAGCGGCAATGCTCGGAGCCGACGCAGGTTTTGACGGTGCGGATCGACTTGCCATAGGCGTGGCCCGAGACCATGCCGGCCTGGTTGAGGTCGTGCCAGATCAGCGGCAGATCGCCCTTCTTGACGCCGAGCAGGTCGATGCGCTGGCCGCCGGTGACTTTCACCGTCGGCACCTGGTATTTGTCGGCAGCGTCGGCAATGGCGCGCAGTTCCGCCGGCGTGGTCAGCCCGCCGAGCATGCGCGGCACCACCGAGTAGGTGCCGTCTTTCTGGATGTTGGCGTGAGCGCGCTCGTTGATGAAGCGGCTCTGCGCGTCATCCTTGGCTTCATGCGGCCAGGTCGAGATGCAGTAGTAGTTGAGCGCCGGGCGGCACGAGGCGCAGCCGTTGGGCGTGCTCCACTCCATGAAGTCCATCACCGCCTGAGGCGACAGCAGCTTGTGTTCGCGCACGGCTTTACGTACTTCGCCGTGCGAGTGGTCGGTGCAGCCGCACACCGCCTTGTTGTTGGAGTCGGCCGGCTGGTAGGCGCCGCCGATGGTCGAGGCCAGGATCTGTTCGACCAGGCCGGTGCAGGAGCCACACGAGCTCGACGCCTTGGTGTGCTTGCGCACCTCGTCCAGCGTGAACAAGCCGTTTTCCTTGATCGACTTGACGATGTCGCCCTTGCACACGCCGTTGCAGCCGCACACCTCGGCGGTGTCGGGCATGGCCGCGGCGGAGTTCACGCCCTTGTGGCCGGCGTCGCCCAGGTGGCTGTTGCCGAAGAGCAGGTGGTCGCGAATCTCGCCGATGTTCTGGCCGTCCTTGAGCATCTGGAAATACCAGGCGCCGTCCTTGGTGTCGCCGTACATCACGGCGCCGACCAGCTTGTCGCCCTTGAGCACCACGCGCTTGTAGATGCCGGCACCCGGATCGTTGAGCACGATGTCCTCGGTGCCGTCGCCGCCCATGAAGTCGCCGGCCGAGAACACATCGATGCCGGTGACCTTTAGCTTGGTGGACGTGACCGAGCCCTTGTACAGCCCGATGCCGAACATCGCCAGGTGGTTGGCACATACCTTCGCCTGCTCGAACAGCGGCGCCACCAGACCGTAGGCGATGCCGCGGTGGTTGGCGCATTCGCCCACGGCGTACACGCGCGGATCGTAGGTCTGCATGGTGTCATTGACCACGATGCCGCGATTGCAATGAATGCCGGCGGATTCGGCCAGCGCGGTGTTGGGGCGGATGCCGGCGGCCATCACCACCAGATCGGCCGGCACAGCGTCGCCATCCTTGAACACCACTTTCGACACCCGACCCGACTCGCCCGCCTGCAGCTCGGCGGTGAATTTGGGCAGCAGAAACTTCATGCCCTTGGCTTCGAGCGACTTGCGCAACATGTTGGCGGCGGTCTGGTCGAGCTGGCGCTCCATGATCCAGTCGCTGATGTGCACCACGCTCACATCCATGCCACGCAGCGCCAGGCCGTTGGCCGCTTCGAGGCCGAGCAGGCCGGCGCCGATGACCACGGCGTGCTTGTGGCGGGCGGCCGCTTCGATCATGGCGTCGGTGTCGGCGATGTCGCGATAGGCGATCACGCCCGGCAGGTCGGCGCCCGGGATCGGCAGCATGAAGGGGTTGGAGCCGGTGGCCAGCAGCAGGCGGTCGTATTCGACCTCGCAGCCGTCCTCGCCAAACACCTTGCGCGCCTTGCGGTCGATCTTCACGACCTTGTTGTTCAGGCGCAGGTCGATGCCGTTGTCGGCATACCACTGCTTGTCGTTAAGGATGATGTCCTGAATCGTCATCTCGCCGGCGAGCACCGGCGAGAGCAGGATGCGGTTGTAGTTGGGGTGCGGCTCGGCGCCGAACACGGTGATCTCGTACATGTCGGGCGCGATCTTGATCAGCTCCTCCAGCGTTCGCACGCCGGCCATGCCGTTGCCCACCATCACCAGTTTCAGTTTGCGCATGTCGTGTCCCTTGCTTGCAGCCCAGCCCATGGGCCGAACCGTCATCCGTTGTCAGTGCAGCGCAGCTTAGGCGCCGTATCAGACGGGATTTAGCAAGGGGTGTGCCAGCCGTGTGCTGGCGCGGGATGGAATGGTGCAGCGCGCAAAAAAAGGCCTGTGAAGGCCTGTTTTTGCACCATGGCAGTGCGCGGCGCACCGCCGAGAGGCGTGAGGCGGGCGGCGACGGCTTAGCGCGCGACGCGTCGGAAAATCACATGCAGACCGAAGGCCAGCACGCCCAGGAAGGACAGCAGCGACCAGTTGGCGATGGACAGGCCGAGGAAGGTCCAGTCGATGGCGGTGCAGTCGCCTGCACCACGAAAGATCATCGGCAGCAGTTCGGTGAGCGGAAAGCTCTCCATCAGATATTCAATGCCCGGGCCGCACTCGGCAATGCTCGGCGGAAAGCGCTGCATCCAGCTCTGCCATGCCGCCACGCCGCCACCGGCCAGCGCAAACAGGGTGATCAGCACGCCATACACTTTGCGCCCGCCACCGGTGCTGCCGTGCAGGCCGGCGATCAGGCCAAAGCAGGTGGCCACGGCGAAGGCGTAGCGCTGCATGATGCACATGGGGCAGGGCTCGAGGCCGACCACGTGCTGCAGGTACAGGCCGAAACCCAGCAGGCCGCTGCCCACCAGAAAGAGTGCGAAGAAGGGCAGGCGGGGGCGGTCGAGCAGGCTGAACATGGCGGTCGCAAGGAAAATGATGGGCGGATTCTAGCAGCCCGTGGCGGGCGCAGTCCGTCTGACGCGTTGTGCGCGACCAAGTTCCTTCGCGACCGGGCCGTTGGCGAGGCGGGGTGATATTGATCCGGAGGTGCGTGCGCTGACCTGTCCGGTCGATGCCCCGGGTGGTGCCGGCGTCAGCGGCGTGCCAGGCGCTGCCAGAGCGCGATCAGGCTCAACAAGGCAATGCCATTTGCGGCTGCGGTTCGGGCATGGGACTGAGCCGCCGCGCGCGCTTGCGGTGGCGTCTCGCGCTGGCAGGCGCCGTGGGCGTCGACGGCGACGCAATCGGCATCGAGCCGGAGGGTGTCGCCACGCGGCGGGAGGGCGGCCGGGCGGTCGGGCCCGCGCGGATCGGCGAATGCGACCTTGAACACCCCGCCGCGCAGGTGCTGCGCCGCAGTCGCGTCGGTGGACGACGCCCAGGCCGGGTGGAGGTGTAGGCCGACGGCGCCCGGCGTGTGGCGAAGTGCCATCCCCGACCAAGGCCGGGTGGCTGGGCCGCCGCGATGCTCGCGGTGCTGTGCGCGCGCTCACCCTTGGCTTCGATGGTGGTGTCGGGCGCGAGCGATGCGGCCAGTGCGCCCGGGCCTGCGCCAAGCGCGGTGACGACGGCGGTCAGCCAGACAAGGCCGGTTTTTTGCGTTTGCGAGTCCATGTGCATGCTCCCTCTGCCGTGTTGAACTCTCTCGGCATTATTCGTGCCGCTTATGACATCGCAAAACAATCAATGAGTTACGGGCGATTCCCGGTCGGTGGCGGGCGGGCGCGGTGGTGATTCGCATCGATTGTGTTCCCTGGATGGCACACCCGGGTCGGCGCCGTTCCGGCATGTCTGCCGACAACCCGTACCGGGTGGGCGTTCAAGCGCGGCGGGGGGGATGAGTGGCGTGTAAAGATCGCCGACAGTCGGGCGCGCCGGGGGGCTGGCCGGCTCAGCCGTCATGAACACATCGACTACGCTCGCTACGATTTCTTCACGCGCTCAGTTGCCAAGTGCTTGTGCCACGGCCGCGGGCCGGCGACGGAAGGCCTGTACGGCGAGGATCACGCCGGTCAGCAGCAAGGCGATGCCGCCCATCTCGGCGAGGCTCGGCCAGCGTTCGTACCAGACAAAACCGTAGGCCAGCGCGGCGAGGGTCTCGAAGACGATCAGCTGGCCGGCCAGCCCCGGCGGCAGCAGGTGGCTGGCGCGGTTCCACAGCAGCGTGCCCAGCCACGAGGCGAGCAGACCGGTGAGCAGCATCAGGGCGATGAACACCCCCGGCCGCGGCCCGGCGATGTCGACGGTGCCAGTGGAGGTCCATTGCCACAGTGCGATACCGGCCAGCGCCAACAGGGCCAGCGGCAGCGTCATCAGCCCCTGCGCGGTGGCCCAGGCGCGGGCCAGGCCGGTCGGCTGGCGACGCAGCCAGTAGCTGTTGTTGAGCGGGTACCAGGTCCAGCACACCAGCGCCACGACAGCCGCCGCCAGACCACTCCAGTAGCGGGCGTCGTGCGCAATGTCGCCGGCGTCGTCGGTCTGGGCGTGCACCAGCATCAGGCCGGCCAGGATCACGGTCAGCGGCAGCAGCAGCCGGCGCCACGGCAGGCCATGGTCGGCCGCATCCTGGCTGGTGAGTTTGGCGGTGATGGCGATGGCCACCGGCAAGGTGCCGATGATCATGGTCGGTACGGTTACGCCGGCGAGCTGGATCGCGCTGGCCAGCGCGGCGAAGTAGATCACGTTGCCGATCAGGGCCAGCTTGGCCGCGTCGATCCAGTCGGCCCGCGTCAGGCGCTTGAGCGCGGCACGGTCGGCGCGGGCGAGGAACAGGGCCAGCACGCCGAAGGCGATATAGCGCCCGGCCGCCAGCATCACGCCGGAGTAGTCCGGCAACATCAGCGGCACGATGAACACCAGCCCCCACAGCAGCCCGGCGCCAAGGGCGGCGCTCAGACCCGCGAGCATGCGCTCGCCGAAGCGGACAGAAAGAAGGACATGATCGGCCTGAGGGCTGTGAATGAGCCGTCAGACTAGGGCTTAGCGGCGCGCCGGTCTTGTACCGATTTGCGCTTGATACTCGGCGGGCGTCACGCCGTAGGCCTGGCGAAACCAGCGGGTGAGGTGGCTCTGGTCGGTGAAGCCGGCGTCCAGCGCGACATCCAGCGGTCGCTGTGCGCCGGCCAGCAACTGCTTGGCGCGCAACACCCGGCGCGCCTGCACATAGCGGTGCGGGCTGAGGTGGAAGTGGTTGGCGAAGGCGCGGGCAAAGTGGTGCATCGACAATCCGGCGATGGCGGCGAGCTGTTCGAGGTCCAGCGCCTGGTCGAGATGTGCCTCGATGTAGTCCACCACGCGATCGAAGCGCAGCGCCGCCGGATCGGCCACACGGCGCGCATGGCGGCCGTGGCGCTCGGCGATGCCGAGGATGGCGTCGGTCAGTGCGGTCTGGGCGGCCAGCGGCTCGTCGGCTTGCCACATGCGCACGAAGGCAGTCGAGAGCGCGTGCGCCAGCGCCGCGTCCTTGATCGTGGCCTGCGGAAAGTACACCTGCGGCCCGGCAATTGCGCTCATCGCCGCCGGCTGCAGGTACACCATGTGATAACGCCAGCCGCCCTCGGAGGCGGCCTCGCCGGTGTGCGGCTCGTCGGGGTTGAGCAGCACCAGCGTGGCCGGATCGGCGATGTGGCCGCTGCCGCGATAGCGGAAACGCTCGACCCCGCTGGCGATCACGCCGACCGAGAAGCCCTCATGCACATGCGCCGAAAAGGCGTGCTCGATCAGCCGCGCGGTGTACAGCTCCACGCCCGGCAAAAAGGGCGCCGGGCGGAAGGTGACGAATTCGCCGGGGTGTTCGAACATGGGCGGGGCGTGTTGGGCAGGAGCCCCGATTCTACGCCCCGCGCCGGGTCAGTCGTGCCGGGCGCTCGGGATCGGCGTGCTGAGCCAGCGGCCCAGTGTGGGTGGGTCGATCAGCCCGCTGCGGGCCTGGCGGGGCTGGCCGGCGGGGTAGAAATAGCTGCGCGGCAGCTCGCCGAACCAGGCGGGGTCGACGCGCTGGCGCAGGCGCTCGGGCTCGCTGGCGTCGAAGGCCCAGTGTTCCAGATCGGTCAGGCCGAAGCGCTTGAGCAGTACGTCAGCCTCGGCGTGGCGCTCGGGGTCGTCGGTGACGATCAGCACCAGGCGCTGGCGGGCGCGGGCGTCGGTGAGCGTGCCGAATAGCGCCAACTCCTTGAGGCAGGGGGGGCAGTCCACCGACCACAGCACCAGCACGAAGTCGCTGCCGGCGCGGCGGGCCTCGATCTGCGCGAGGCTGTCGGCGCCGAAGGCATTGAACTCGGCCAGCGCAGGGCGCGTGAGCAGGAGCAGGCCGATGAAGAGTGCGGCGAGGCGCGTCATGGTGCCGGCACCGGGATCAGGCGATAGCCATCGGCCTGGGTTTGCCAGGAGAGGAACAGCTCGCCCTGGCGGACGATCATCAGCGGGTGGTCGGAGCCGCCTGCGGTGCTGGCCAGCGTGCGCTCGGGCGACCAATGCTGGCCGCCGTCTTTTGATTCGCTGATCAGCAGGACCGTGCCATTTGGCTGCAGGGCTTTCCAGGCGACGAAGACCCGACCGTTGCCGAGCGCGCGCACTTGCGGTCGGCTGGCGCCGGGCTGATGGGAGAGGCGGTGGGCGGCGCTGCGTTTGCCGGTGGCCGGGTCGATGCGGCCGTAGTGCAGGCCGGGCGCTTTGCCGCCGCCGGCGAACCACACCATGTGCGCTTGACCGCCTGTATCGACGCTCAGGTCGGGGCCGTGATGCGGGCAACCTTCAATCACCCAGCCGTCGTCGGTGGCGCGCATGGGCTCGGCGACGGGAAGCGTGGCGGGGTCGAGTCGGGCGATCGCGTGGTCGCGCTGATTGACCGGGAACACATGGCGCCACAGCGCCAGCGGTGGGCGCTCGCCGTCGGTGGCGAGCGCGATGCGGCAGCATTCGCAGCTGTGGTCGGCGAGCTTCTGGTTGGGGGCGAAGCTGGCGCCGTCGTTGTGGGACGTGGCGGTGTAGATGGCCGCGCCGGCGTAGTCGGTGCCGCTTTGCTTGGCGAGGGCGAGGTCGCGCTTGTCGATCCACGTCAGGGTGATGCGCCCGGCACCGTCGACGATGAGCGAATCGAAGCGGTGGCTGATCGGTGCGCGGTCGTCGTTGACGGTAATTGGCGCCTCGAAGCGCCCGCCGCCATCGCTTGAGCGGGCAAAGCGGATATCGCCGGCGTAGGCGCCGGCGATCTTCTGCGTCCAGCTCACCACCAGCGTGCCGGCGGGGGTGAAGGCGATCTTGGGGCGGTTTTCGCCGTCGCTGTAGATCGACTCGGCCTGCGGATTCACGGCCACGGCGGGGGCAAAGCGGTTTTCACCATCCTCGCCATGGGTGACATACACATGGCCGCCCTGCACAAAAGCCAGCCACAGCCGGCCTTGCGCGTCGAAGGCCGGGCTGGGCGCGCGGCCGCAGTGGGGCGAGGGCAGGGCCGCGGCATCCTGACACTGGGCGAGGGTCGGGCCGCCGGCGGCGGCAGCGTGGCCGCCGTGCGAGGCGGCCGTGGCCGTGCCGGCGATCAGCGGTGAGAGCAGTAGCGCAAGGCGCAGGGCGTTGGGGGCGTGCATCAGAAGCTCAGCTTGGCTTCGACATACAGCGTGCGCTGCGGCCAGGGGTGGGCGACGAAGGCCTCGTCGTTGAAGAGGTTGTCGATGCCCACCGCGAGGTGGCCGGTTTGGGTGACCCGCCAGGTGGCCTTGAGGTCGACAAACAGGTAGTCGTCCTGCGCGCCGTACACATTGCTTTCCTTGTCCGAGTTGTCGAGGTTGCCATAGCTGTTGCTGGCGTAGCGCAGGCCGAGCGAGGTGTCGAGCGTGTCGCCGACATGCCAGGTGGCGAGCAGGTTGGCGCGCCAGCGCGGCATGCGCGGGAAGATCTTGCCCTCGGTGCTCGGGTCGGCGCTGTTCTTGACGATCTTGCTGTCGGTCCAGGTGATGTTGGCGTTGAGGTCGACCGGCAGGGCGAAGACGCGGTTCTGTTGCAGCACCAGCTCAAGCCCGGTGGTGCGCACCTTGTCGACGGGCAGGAAGGTGCTCACGCTGTTGATGACGTCGGTCTGGCTCCAGATGGCGTCCTTGACGTTTTCATGGAACAGGTTGGCGCGCACAAAGCCGTTGGCCAGCATGCGCTCGACCATGAAGTTGTGATGAATGCCGACCTCGGGGCGCAGCTTTGCGTTGGCGATGGTGCTGCTGTTGATCTTCTCTTCGTTGCTGAACAGCTCTTCGACGATCGGGAAGCGGTAGGCGCGGCCGAGCGAGTAGCGCAGCTGCCACGCGTCTGCGGGCTGGAAGCCGAGCGAGAACTTGGGCGAGAAGCCGGTGGCGTCGCGGTCTTCGAAGTCGAGCAGGGCGGCGGTCTTGTGCTTGTAGTAGAAGCCGTCATAGGTCTGCCATTGCTCGTAACGCGCGCCGACGGCCATATCCCACTGCGGCGCAAAGTCCCAGCCCCACTGGCCGAACATGGCGTGGGTGCGGGTCTTGCCGCCGGTGGTCTGGTTGTGCACCGACTTGGCGCCGACGGTGTAGTCGGTGGAGTCGTAGCTGTCGATGGCCAGGCTGTTGCGGTCGAAGTGGTAGCCGGTGACGAAGTTCATGTCGTCGCGGCCGGCGAAGCGGTCGGTGCGGGCTTTCACATCCAGCGACAGCCAGCCGGTGTCTTCGTAATCCGACACCGAGCCGGCGGTGGTGTAGGTCGGGTCGTCGGGGTTCTTGTTTGAGCTGCGGGTGTGATCCTTGAGCACATCGAAGTGGCTCAGGTTGGTCTCCAGCGTCCAGCCGCTGTGGCCGAGCGGGCCTTCCAGGCCAAGGCCGAGTTGCAGGGTCTGGCGGATCTGGTCGCTGACCGCGAAGTGGCTCGAGCTCACGCTGAAGCCGGCGCCGTTATAGACCGCGTTGCCACTCCACACCGTGTTGCCGGCGGCATCGCGCAGATAGTTGGTGGGGCGGGTGCGCCAGTCGCGGTCTTCATAGGCGACGGTGGCGGTGGCCTGCCATTCGCCCAGGGTGTAGCCAAGCTTGAACTTGGTCAGGTCGGTGAGGGTGGCGGCGGGGCCGGAGTCGCCCACCCAGATCACGTCGCTGCTCTGGCTGTCGCGGCCACGGACGGCGCCATCCGTGATGACGGTCGCTCCGCCGGCCGGCGTACCCACGCTGCGGCTGCGGAAGGTCTGCGGCTGGCCCTTGTTTTCCAGATGGTTGTGGAACACGAACAGGCGCAGGTCACCGAAGGCGTCGCCAAAGGCGAGGTATTCGCGGTGGCCCGAGTAGGTCTGGTCGGCGCCGAGGTGGTCGAACTGCTGGTGGAAGCTCGCGGCTTCGGCGTGCAGCACGCGCTCGGTGGGCAGTTTGGTCTTCATGTTGACCACGCCGCCCATGGCGTTGCCGCTGTATTCGGCGGAGAAGGGACCATAGATGACCTCGGCCGATTCCAGCTCGTCGGTCGCCACCAGACCCCAGCGCGGCGCGCCCGACCAACGAGTCTCGAGCAGCGAATGCAGCGGCATACCGTCGGCAAAGACCATGGTGCGTGCGGTCTGGAACATGTTGGCGCCGCGCATGGCGACCGTGCCGTTGGAGTCGCCGATGTAGCGCTTGCGCACCACCATGCTCGGTTCGTACTTGAACACATCCTCGACCGAGGTCGCGTTGACCTGCTCGGCCTGCTCGGGGCTGATCAGGACGGACGGGCTGGTGAAGTGGGTGGGCGAATCGACCGTGCCGGTAACCACCACGTCGCGCAGTTGCGTGACACCGTCGGCCAGGGCGGTCGGGGGCAGGCAGATTACGAGCAAGGCCGCGGTGAGGGTGTGGCGTGGAAAGGGTGCGGGCAGGGCGTAAGCGCGGATCAACATCTTCGAGAGTCCTTGACGGTGGGCCGGGGGTGGGCGGGAGGATTTTTAAGATACATCAAGAATGCATCAAATAAAAATAAAGATACTTATTGTATGAATCTATTTCCCGAAAACCCGTGATCGCGACGATCCGTCGCAGCGCCGGCGGTGCGCCAAAAAACATCGGGCAGCCCGATGGGCTGCCCGATGTGGATGCCAGAAGCCCCGCGCAGCGGGGTGGAGCGCTTAGTCGTCGTTCATGAAGCCCAGCAGGTGCAGCAGGCTGGTGAAGAGGTTGAAGATCGACACGAACAGCGTGACGGTGGCCATGATGTAGTTGGTTTCACCGCCGTGGATGATGTTGGAGGTCTCATACAGGATGAGGCCGGACATCAGCAGCACGAAGGCGGCCGACACGGTCAGCGACAGGGCCGGGATGCTGAAGAAGATCGCGCCCAGGCCGGCCAGGAAGGCGACGATGATGCCCACCATCAGGAAGCCGCCCATGAAGGAGAAGTCCTTGCGGGTGGTCAGCGCGTAGCCCGACAGACCGAGGAAGATGGCGCCAGTGGCGGCCATGGCAGTCATGACGGTTTGCGTGCCGTTGGGCATGTTGAGGTAGTGGCTGATGATCGGGCCCAGGGTGTAGCCCATGAAGCCGGTCAGCGCGAACACGGCGACGATACCGCCGGCGCTGTTGCGCAGCTTGCTGGTCAGGAACAGCAGGCCGAAGTAGCCGACCAGGGTGATGATCATGCCCGGGTGCGGCAGGGCCAACGCCATCGACACACCCGCGGTCAGGGCCGAGAACAGCAGCGTGACCGACAACAGCATGTAGGTGTTGCGGATGACCTTGTTGGTCGCCAGGACCGAGCTTTGCTGGCCGCGACCGACGTCGGTGGGGAAGGGGGAAGTGCGGTTCATGGTGCGCTCCGTATGGTTTCTGATGTTTGTTGCCGGCTGGCGGGTCGCCCGAAGCGAAGCCTCGCTCAAAAGCCGTTTCTACGCGTTGCAGTGTAGTCGTAGTGATTGGTACGAACAAATCGAATAAAGTTCATGTGTTGTTAGAAAAATCCGAGGTGTTGGTGGCATGGCTACACTCAACTACAAGCATTTGCGCTACTTCTGGATGGTGGCCAAGGCCGGCAGCATTGCCCGCGCCAGTGAGCAGCTGCACCTGACGCCGCAGTCGATCAGCGGTCAGATCACGGCGTTTGAAGAGCGGCTGGGGGTGGCCTTGTTTCAACGTACCGGGCGACGCCTGGTGGTGACCGAGGCGGGCCAGCGCATCCTGCGTTACGCGGAGGAGATCTTCGCGCTCGGTGATGAGTTGCTCGATGTATTGCACGACGCCCATGCCGCGCAGGCGCCGCCGTTCCGGGTCGGTATTGCCGACTCCGTGCCCAAGCAGATGGCCTACCGGCTGGTGGCGCCGACCCTGACGCTGGAGGCGCCGGTGCGGCTGGTGTGTCGCGAGGGGCGATTGGCGCCACTGCTGGCGGAGTTGTCGGTGCATCACCTCGACATGGTGATTGCTGACCGACCCATGCCGGCGCGTTACAACGTGCGGGCCTACAGCCACTTGCTGGGTGAAAGCCGGCTGACCGTGATGGCGACACCGGCGCTGCTCGCCCGGTTTGCCGGCGACTTTCCGCGTTGTCTGGACGAGGCGCCGTTTCTGTTGCCGGGCGAAGACGTGGCGGTGCGCGTGCCGCTGATGCAGTGGTTCGAGGCGGAGCGCTTGCGTCCGCAGATTGTGGGCGAGTTCGACGATAGCGCGCTGCTCAAGGCTTTTGGCGGTGCGGGGGCCGGATTCTTTTGTGCGCCGAGCGCGGTGGTGCCCGATGTGCAGGCGCAGTACGGCGTGGCGGCGGTGGGCGAGATTCCGGGGCTGACCGAACAGACCTACGGCATCACCACCGAGCGCAAGCTGACCCATCCGGCGATTGTGGCCATCAGTGCCGCCACCCAGCCGGCGGGGGCGGTCGCCCCCGCGCGTAAAAAGCGTCGGGGTGGCTGAGCGCGGGTTTCGTGCCGCCGGCGCCGCGGTTATGCTGGCGGCGATTGCCTTTATCGCCGGACCGTCGCCATGCCAAAGTTTGCCGCCAACCTGACCCTGCTGTTCAACGAGCAGGCCTTTCTCGATCGCTTTGCCGCCGCGGCGGACGCGGGCTTTGAAGGCGTCGAGTACCTGTTTCCCTACGCCTGGCCCGCCGCACAGCTGGTCGAGGCGCTGCAGACCAACGCACTGGTGCAGGTGCTGCACAACCTACCGCCGGGCGACTGGGACGCCGGCGAGCGGGGCATTGCCTGTCATCCGGATCGGGTGGGGGAATTTCAGGATGGCGTCGGTCGCGGCATCGATTACGCGCGGGCGCTGGGCTGCCCGCAACTCAACTGCCTGGCGGGGATTCGGCCCGAGGGTGTGGACCCCGAGCGCGCGCTGGCGACCTTTGTCGACAACCTGCGCTTCGCCGCCAGCGCCTTGAAGGCGGCCGGCCTGAGGCTGCTGATCGAACCGATCAATACCTTCGATATCCCCGGTTTCTTCCTCAATCGCACCGAGCAGGCCGCGCAGATCGCCGCCGCCGTGGGTGTGGACAATCTGTTCATCCAGTACGACATCTACCATGCGCAGCGCATGGAGGGCGAGCTGGCCAATACGTTGTCGCGCTATCTGCCGATGATCGGCCACATGCAGCTGGCCGACACCCCCGGGCGGCATGAGCCGGGCACGGGCGAGATCAACTTTCCCTTTTTGTTCCGGCACATCGATGCGCTCGGCTACACGGGCTGGATCGGTTGCGAGTACAAGCCGATCGCCGACACGCTGAGCGGATTGGGCTGGCGGCCGGCGGAGTGATTGTGCCTGCATCCGTCATGCGGGCGCGCTAAACTCTGCGCTTTCAGTGACGGGACGCGCCGGCCTCATTGGCCGGCCGCATGCCACATGACTTCATTGCGCTTTCTCGCTCTGTGCGCCCTGCTGCCACTGGCTGCACAGGCCGCCGAACTGACCACTCGCCCGCTGTCCGAGCTGGCGGTGTATCCGGTCTATCGCGTCAATGCCACGGCCAATGCGCTGGATGAAGCCCAGCTGGGCATGGCGGTGTCCGGGCGCATCAAGACGCTACCCGTGCGCGTTGGCGAAACCGTCAAGCGCGGATCGACCTTGCTGGCGCTGGATGACCGCGAACACCGCATCGAGCGCGATCGCGCCAAGGCGCAGGTGGCGCTGGTGGCCAGCCAGCTGCGGCTGGCCGAATCGCAGCTGGCGCAGAACCGGGCGCTGGCCAAGCGCGAGTTCCTGAGCGCGGACGCCTTGCGGGTGAAGGAAACCGAGCTGGTGGTGCGCAAGAACGAACTCGCCGCCACCCGGCAACAGCTCGCCGCGGCCGACCTGGCGCTGTCGCGCACCACGCTCACCGCGCCTTTCGATGGGGTGGTCAAGTCCCGGCTGGCCAGCGTGGGCGATTACGTTTCGCCCGGCGCGCCGGTGCTGGTGCTGGCCGCGACGGCCACGCCCGAGGTGCGGGCGAGTGTGCCGGTGTCGCAGATTGCCAGCGTACGCGCGGCCAAGGCCTGGGTGCTCGACGCCGCCGGGCTCGAGGTGCCGCTGGCGCTCCAGCGGGTATCGCCGCTGGTCGACCGCGTGGCCCAGGCGCAGGACGTGATCTTTGCGCCGACCGGCCCGATGCCGATCGGTCTGGCGGGCGAAGTGCGCTGGCAGGGCGAACGGCCGATGCTGCCGCCGGCCTATGTGCAAAAGCGCGACGGCGTCTTCGGCGTGTATGTCTTGACCGGCGATGCGCCGGTCTTCCGCGCCCTGCCCGAGGCCCAGCAGGGGCGGCCGGTGCTGGTGCCCACCGACTGGCCGGCGACGCTGCCGGTGGTCGATGAAGGCCGCTTCCAGATCGGGCTCAAGCCGGTCGGGGCGACGCAGTGATGGGCTTTTACCGCCGCCTGATCGACAACCACCCGCTGGCCAATATCGCGTTTGCGCTGGTGCTGATCGGCGGTGCACTCACCTATGTGTTGATGCCGCGGGCGCAAGACCCGGAGATCAATTTCAACTGGGTGAACATCACCACGGTCTTGCCGGGGGCGTCGGCCGAAGACGTGGAGCAGGAGCTGACCTCGCCGCTGGAAGACGCCATCGCGCAGGTAAAGGACATCAAGTATGTGTCTTCATCCAGCCGCGAAAACCTGTCGTCGATTCTGGTGCGCTTCAATGAGTTGTCCGAGCGCGAGTTCGACAAGCGCATCGCCGACCTGCGCCGCGAGATCCAGAACAAGGCCTCGGACGAGTTGCCCGAGGAGGCGACCGACCCGCAGGTGGTGGAGATCACCACCTCCAACGGCTTTCCGACCGCGATTCTGGCGGTGTATGGCCCGGCGCTGGATGAGCGCCTGCGCCGGGCGGCCTTCGACCTCAAGAAAGACCTCGAACGCCTGCCCGGCGTCGACAAGGTGATCGCCGCCGGTCTGGACGATCCGGAGCTGCATGTCGACTTCGACCCGGCGGCGCTGGCCGCGCGTGGGCTGTCGCCGGTGCAGGTGGCCGATTCGGTGCTCGGCTGGTTCCGCAATACGCTGGGCGGCCGGGTGCGCGTGCAGGACCGCGAATGGCTGGTGCGCCTCGAAGGCAAGACCGACGACCCTGACACGTTGGCCGCGACGGCCCTGATCACGCCGCAAGGCCGGGTCGCGTTGGGCGAGGTGGCCGAGGTCAGCCGCGGGCATGAGCGCACCACGCAACGCGTCAGCGTGCACGGCCAGCCGGCGGTGATGTTGTCGGTGACCAAGCAGAGCCGGGTCAATACGCTGTCGCTGGTCGAAGAGCTGCGCGCCTTCGCCAGCGCCCGCAACCCGCTGCTTGAGAGTCAGGGCGTGCAGCTGGTGATGCTAGACGACCAGACCGACATGACCCGCAACGCGATCGGCATCATGGAATCCAACGCGCTGCTCGGCCTGATCGCGGTTTTGGTGATGTGCTGGGCGTTTCTCGGCCCGCGCATGGCGCTGCTGGTCGGGATCGGCGTGCCGTTTTCGCTGGCGGGCACTTTTCTGGTGGTCAATGCCATCGGCTCGACGCTCAACCTCACCGTGCTGCTCGGCGTGGTGATTGCGCTCGGCATGCTGGTGGACGACGCGGTGGTGGTGATCGAGGCGATCTACTACCGCATGCAGCGCGGCGAACCGGCGCGCGAGGCGGTGATCAACGGCGTGCTCGAAGTGGCGGCGCCAGTGACCAGCGCAGTGCTCACCACCATGGCCGCCTTTTTGCCGCTGATGTTGCTGCCGGGCATTCTCGGCAAGTTCATGTTTGTCGTGCCCTTTGTGGTCACCGTGGCGCTCGGGGTCAGTCTGTTTGAAGCCTTCTGGATTCTGCCGACCCATGTGTTGAGCATTCGCCCCAAAGCCGGTGGGGGCCAGAGTGCTGGCCAGGCGCGGCGGGTGCGCTTCACCCATTGGGTGCGGCTGCGCTACTCGCGCGCGCTGATCCGCGTGATGCGATGGCCCAAGCTGGCGTTGCTGGTGGTCTTGCTGACCGTGGTCGGCGCCGGTGCGATGGTGGGCAGCGGGGTGGTCAAGCAGCAGTTCTTCGCTTTCGACTCGATGCGGCTCTTCTATGTGAACGTCGACATGCCTGCCGGCATGGCGCTGGAGCGCACGCTCAGTCAGGCGGACCGGGTGGCCGATACCATCCGCGAGCAACTCGACCCGGCCGAGATGCGCACCGTCACCGCATACGCCGGCCTCAAATTTACCGAAACCGAGCCGCTCTACGGCGACCAGTACGGTCAGGTGCTGGTGTCGCTGGCGCCGCGCCAGACCGATGGCGCCTTCACCGGCGAGATCATCGAGCGCCTGCGCGACGCGGTGATGGCGCACACCGGAGAGGCCAAGCTGTCTTTTCTTGAGATGAAGGGCGGGCCGCCCTCGGGCAAGCCGATCAGCGTCAAGGTGAAGGCAGACGACTACGCCACGCTGCGCGCCGCGTCGGATGCGCTCAAGGCCGAGGTGGCGAAAATTGTCGGCGTGAAGGACCTGACCGACGACGACGTGCCCGGCCGCACCGAAATGCGCCTCACGCTCGACCGCGAAAAACTCGCCCGCGCCGGCGTGCAGCCGGCCACCGTGGCGCGGCTGCTGCGCCTGTATGGCGAGGGCGAAACGCTGGCCAGCGTGCGCGTCGATGGCGAGAAGGTCGATCTGATCGTGCGCGCCCAGCCCCAGACGCTGAGCGACATCGACGCGCTGCTCCAGCGCACCGTGCCGCTCGACGACGGCCGGCAAGTGCAACTGGGCGAGCTGGTCGACGCCGAGATGCGCATCTCCAAGGGCTATATCCGCCACTATCAGCTGCGTCGGGCGATTACCGTCGAGGCCGATCTGGCGCCCGACACCACCGACACCGTGACCGCCAACGCGCAGCTCAAGGCCGCCTGGGCCGAGATGCAGCCGCGCTTCCCGACCGTGGCGCTGGACTTCTCGGGCGAGCTGGACGACATCCAGGAGAGTCTGGATTCGATGGTCAAACTGTTCACCTTCGGCCTCGGCCTGATCTATCTGATCCTCGCCACCCAGTTCAAGAGCTACTGGCAGCCGATCCTGATCCTGGTGACCGTACCGCTGGCCTTCACCGGCGTGGTGCTCGGCTTGTTCGTCTCCGGCAACCCGATGTCGCTGTACACCCTGTATGGCGTGATCGCGTTGACCGGCATCGCGGTCAACAGCGCCATCGTGCTGATCGACGCGGCCAACGACAGGCTGCGCAAGGGCATGAGCGTGCTGCACGCCGCGGTGTATGCCGCGCGGCGGCGCGTGGTGCCCATTCTCATCACCACTACCACGACCATCGGTGGCCTGTTCTCGCTGGCGGTCGGGCTCGGCGGCAAGTCGCTGATGTGGGGGCCGGTGGCGGCCAGCATCGTGTGGGGCCTGGGCTTTTCGACGGTGCTCACCTTGTTTGCCGTGCCGCTGCTGTACCGCTTGGTGATGCGCGCGCCGAAGCCGTCGGTCGATCTGGATCAAGGTCCGGCGGCGCTGATGGCGTAGCATGAAGCGCATGTGGCGCCGACTCGTCATCCTGTTGCTGATCCTGGCTCTCCCGCTGCCGTCGCTGGCCGGCTGGGCCGGTACCTGCGTGGAGGTGCCGGCTACATCGCACGCCATGGCCGACATGGGCGATGAGGCCGCTGTGCCGTGTTGTCCCGACGACGGGCTGCTCAGCGACTGCACTCAAATCGATTGCGCCTCGGCCGCAATGCACTTCGCCTTGCCGGTTGTGCGCGCCGATCTGAGCGCTCGCGCGCATGTGCTGAGCGCCGCGCCGATGCCCCGGTTTGCTTCGGTCACGGTCTCCCGTCACGACCGGCCACCCATCGCCATCGCCTGAATCCGATCCCGTCGGGGCGTATGTTGCCCCGCATTCCCTATCGAGATTTAGGAGTTCACAGAATGAAAACACTTGGATTGGCCATGCTGGCCAGCGCCGTGTTGGTCGCCTGTGGTGACCCACCCGCGACGGCGACTGCGCCCGCGACGGATGCTGCGCTGGCCCAGGGCGCGACACTCTACGCCGCGCAGTGCGCCAGTTGTCATGGCGCAAATGGCGAGGGCCAGCCGGACTGGCGCGAGCGCAAACCGGATGGCCGCCTGCCCGCACCGCCGCACGACGCCAGCGGCCACACCTGGCATCACCCGATGGACATGCTCTTCCAGATGACCCGCGACGGCATGGTGCCGCCGCTGGCGCCCGAGGGCTATCAGAGCGACATGCCGGCCTTTGGCCACATCCTGTCGGACGACGAGATCCGCGCCGTGCTGGCCTACATCGAGAGCCAATGGCCCGATGAGGTGAAACAAATGCGCGCCGAACGATTCAAACCCCAGACGAGCGGGCGCTGAGCGCGCCTGCCGAACGAGGAACCGAACATGAACACCATTCAGATGTTTCGCCAACTGGCGCTGGTCGCCGCTGTCTCGATGAGTGCCGGCACGGCCTGGGCCGAGCTGCCTGAAGCGACCATGTACAAGGACCCCAACTGCGGCTGCTGCAGCAAGTGGGCCGAGCACATGCGCGCCGCCGGCTTCTCGGTCAAGGAAGTCCCCAGCCAGGAGATGGGGCGCATCAAGTCGCAACTGGGCGTCCCCGAGGCGCTTGGCTCCTGCCACACCGCACGGATCGGCAACTATGTCATCGAAGGCCATGTGCCGGCCGCCGACGTCAAGCAGCTGCTGGCCGAACAACCCGCCGGCGCCCGCGGTCTTTCAGCCCCCGGTATGCCGATGGGCTCGCCGGGCATGGAGGGTGGCACCCCGGACCGCTATGATGTGGTGCAGTTTAATGCCGATGGCGGCGAGACCGTGTTCGCGCGCCATTGAGCGAGCACTCGAGGAGGCATGGCCATGAAATCGTTCTGCGGGATGCTGGTGTTGGCGGCGGCGCTGGCCGCGGCCCCGGTCTACGCCCAAGAGGCCGGCTCGGTCACGGGTGACAAGGCCACCGACATGGCGGTCGATCTCGTGGTGGTGCGACCCCTCGGCTTTGTCGGCGCGGTGATCGGCACGGTCGGCTTCGTGCTGGCCCTGCCTTTCACTGTGCCCAGCGGCTCGGTGGGTGAAACCGCCGAAGCGTGGATCGGCGAGCCGCTGGAGTACACCTTCAACCGGCCGCTGGGCAATTTCGACCAGTGCGGGGCGGATCGGCATCCCTGCGGGAATTCGCCGTAACGGGATGAGGGGTTGCGCCACGCCTCGATCGGGCTCGGTCAGGTTGTGCGTTGCCGTTCTTGGGGCGGTGTTGCCTTCGGTGGCCGGACGTTGGCCGGGTCTCGCCCCGGCGGGCGACTCCCTTTCTTGCACGCGCAAGAAAGGAAGCAAAGAAAGCGCCCCACTGTGCCGCCGGCTTCGCCGGTGCCCTCTCTACGCCCGACGCCGGCGGGTCGTGTCGCAAACTCGCCCTGCTGGCTCAGACAGCGACACGACAATTCCCGCCGTCCCCGGGCTCCGTTCGGCGGCACAGAAGGGGAGGGGCATGCGGGCTCGGCTTCGCCGTTGCCCGCTCGGGCGGCGTAGCGTAGGGCGGGTTTCAACCCGCCGTAGGTACTCGTTCGCAAATCATTGGCGGATTTAAATCCGCCCCACGAAACCCTCAATTTGCTTTGGCGTGGCCGGCTGGCACCTCATTCCCCTCTGTCGTGCCGAGCGCAGCAAGTGCGGGGCGGAAAAAGCGGCTTCGCTGTTTGAGTCCGAAGGGCGAGTTTGCGAAGTCGCCCGCCCCGTGCTTGCGGAGGGAGGGAAGCCCGAAGGGCCACGACAGTGGGGCGTGCTTCTTTGCTTACCTTTCTTGCACGAGCAAGAAAGTAAGTCGCCCGCCGGGGCGAAACCCGGCCAACGTCCCCTTCCCGAAGCCACGCCCCGCGGAATCGGGCAAAGCGCACCCCAGCGCCGCCCGGATGCCGCAAGCCGCGTCGCGTCTACAGCAGGCCGATCGCCACCAGCCCGGCAAAGGCAAAGAACAGCGCCAGGTGGCTGACCCCTTCGATGGCGTTGGTTTCGCCATTGTGCAGGTTGTTCATGACGGCGAGCATGGTCAGCAGCAGCATGCCGCCCTGCATCGGGGTCAGCGCCATGACGATGCGGTCGTCGGTGAGCAGGGCGATGCCCTCGATCACCGGCAAGGTCAGCAGCACCGTGGCGAGCGAGGCGCCGAGGGCGATGTTGACCGTGGTCTGCATGCGGTTGGCCGCGGCGGCGCGGGCGGCGGTGAGGATCTCCGGGCTGGCCGAGAGCAGGGCCACCAGCACGGCGGGCAGGCTCTTGGGCAGGTCGCTGCCGGCCAGGCCGGCGTCGAGCAGTACGGAGAGCACTTCGGACAGCAGGCCGACCAGGACGATGGCGCCAACCATGATCGCCACATGCAGCCACGAGGGGCTGTGCGCGGTGTCGTGGGCCTCTTCATCCACCGCGGCGACATGTTCGAAGAAGGTGCGGTGCTCGACGGTCTGCAGGCGCAGGAAGGCGGCGTACATCAGCACCATGGTGCCGACACTGAACAACGAATAGGCCTTCCAGTGTTCGTCGGGCACGAAGTCGGGGATGAACATGCCGATGCCGATGGCGACGATCAGCATGGCCATGAAGGAGTTGGCCGAGTCGAGGTTGTAGCGCGTGGTGCCGTGCTTGAGGCCGCCGATGATGGCGGCAATGCCCAGGATGCCGTTGATGTCGAGCATCAGCGCGGCGAACACGGTGTCGCGCGCCAGCGTGGGGTTGGGGGCGCCTTGCAGCAGCACGACGAGGATGACCACCTCGACCGACACCGCGGCGATGGTCAGAATCAGCGTGCCGTAGGGCTCGCCCCAGCGCACTGCCAGCACCTCGGCGTGGTGGCTGATGCGGAAGGCGACGCCGATGATGGCGGCGAGGATGAGTCCGAGCAATCCCCACAGCATGAAGCCACCGTGCTCGACGGCACCATGTTCGAGGGCGATGCCGATGGCGAGGACGGCGCCGGCAACAAAGATGGGGGTTTCGGCCTTGAGGGCGAGTCGCATGGCAATGGGATGTCGGGCAGAAAGGAGTTCGATTGTGCCTTGCCACCGCGCATGAAACCACCCGCAACATGTGACGATTCGCGAATTCTCGGCCGGTGCGTGTTTTGTGCGCGGGCTGCGGTGGAGGGCATGTCGCTTAAAAAATCAAGACCCAATGCGAGGCCGAAGGCGACATCGGCGTCGCGGGGCAAAGCGCTGGTGGGTGGTTAAAATGCTGCGATGATGCCGGTTCGTGTCGGCGAGACGAGGAGAGTGGTTTGTGATTACGCGAGTGGTGTGTCGGGGAGACAAGATCGAGGCCGTGGGGCCGACGATCGAGATCGTGCTCAAGGAACTGGCGCGGCGCATTTGCGAGCGCGACAGCGCGCTGGATGGCGTGCTTGAGCAGATCGTGGTGGCCGATGACCTTCCCGCGGCGCTGGTGTCGCTGGGCGAAGCGCCCGCGCCGGCGGGGGCGATCGTGCCGACTGTCGCCCGCACGCTTTACCTCGATGCCGGCCCGGTGCTGGTGCTCGAAGGCGCGCAGGTGGTGGCGGCGCTGGGCAGTGAGGTGGATGCCATGGCGCGCTTTGTTCATTTGCTGCACGGCGAACTGTGGCGCGTGCGGCTGCATCTGGACGCACTGGCGGCAGGCCAGGCGGGCTTGGGCGCCTGGCGCGATTCGGTGTTCGACAGCCAGCTGCGGCCGGTGGTGGAGGCCATGCGCGGCGAGTACGCGGTGAGTCGGCGCACGGTCTGGTCCTTGCCCAACGATGCCGATCTGATGCTCAAGCATTTGCTCGATGTGATCGACGCCTTGCCGGCGGCCACGGCCGAGGACCTGGCGACCGGCGCTGCCGATCTGGATGGTCTGTTTGTGCGCAGCCTGGGGCGTATTGCGCATCTGCTGCAGACGGCGGCGCATGTGCAGGGCTATCTCGCCGGGCTGGTGCGGCCGGTGGCGTCCATCAGTCCCGAGATGGCGGCGGCGATCGAGGCGAGCTTTTTTGGCCCGCATTGGGTCGCGCTCGGGCGTCAGCTCGATGCGCTGTTCCATGCCAGCGCGCCGTCGGCGATCGAAGCGGCACGCAGCGAGATTCAGCACACGCTGCTGGCGGTGTTCGGCAGCCTAGGCCTGCAACTGCGCCGCGCCGAAGATGGCGGCGTGTGGCTGGCGCCGGGCGTGGCGGGCTAAGGCATGAATCGCCGCTTTCTGGCCGGCGCCCGGTCCGGGTTCCGCATCTTTCTGCCGCTGTCGATCGGCCTGATTCCGTGGGCGTTGGTCACCGGCGTGGCGCTGACCTCGGCCGGGCTGAGCGTGGTCGAGGCCATGGGCATGAACCTGATGGTCTATGCCGGCGTGGCCCAGATTGCCACCTTGCCGCTGATTGTGGCCGGGGCGCCGCTGTGGCTGATCGGGTTGACGGCGCTGGCGCTCAACCTGCGCTTTCTGATTTTCAGCGCCGCCATTGCCAAGGGTTTCCACGACGTGCCGCTCAAGCTCCGCATTCCGTCGGGCTATCTGCTGATCGACGGGGTGTTTGCGGTGTGTACCGAACGCATGCTGTCGGTGCGCGACCGGCATTGGCGCTTCGGCTATTTTCTGGGGCCGTCGCTGTGGGGCTGGGGCCTGTGGCAGTGCTTTGTGCTGACCGGTGTGCTGGGGGCGGGTGCCTTGCCGCAGGACTGGTCGCTGGAGTTCATGGCGACCATCGCGCTGATGGTGATTCTGGTGCCCTTGTCAAAGAACCGGGCCATGTTGGTGGCCGCGCTGGTGGGGGGCGTGTCTTCGGTGCTGTTGCGCGGCATGCCACTCAAGCTGGGCGTGATCGTGGCGATCGTGATCGGCATTATTGCCGGTTTTGTGGCCGGCCGAGTGCTGCCTGAGCGCAAGGAGGCATGATGGACGGTATCTGGTTGTGGATCAGTTTTGCCCTGGTGTCGATGGCGACCCATCTCCCGCGCGGCAGTTTCATCGTGCTCGGGCAGCGGGCGAGCCTGCCGCCGGCGGTGCAGGGCGCGCTGCGCTATGCGCCGGCTGCGGCGCTGGCGGCAATCGTGGCACCCAGTGTTTTTGTGGTGGACGGCGCGGTGCAGCCCTTCAACCCCAAGTTCGCCGCGGCGGTGGTGGTATTGATGATCGCGCTGCGCTGGAAGAACCCGTGGTTGCCGTTCATCATCGGCATGGGCGTGCTGCTTGGCTTGCGCAAGGGGTTGGGGTTCTGAGGCGCGCAGAGCTGCGACACCTTGTCCGGGCCACCGCTTACGGCTCGTGAGCAGTGCCAATCGGCGCAACAATCGGGGCGAAGTTACCCTAACGTCGAGCGTCTAGGCTGGCGCATGTTCGCTGCCCAGAGGGGAGTCCGGCCATGCAGTCCGCTACTCTGCCTGCCAACGAGGCTCATCGACGCTGGGCGCTACGCCAATACGATGTGCTCGATTCGGCGCGAGAGGCGCTGTTCGACGAGGTGACCTCGTTGGCTGCGTGTGTGCGAGGCGCCGATTGCGCTGATCTCTTTGATCGATACCTCGCAAGTGGTTCAAGGCCTGTGTGGGGCTGGAGGCCTTGGAGACGGCGCGTAGCGTTTCGTTTTGCGCGCACGCCATTCTCCAGCCGGGTGTTTTCATTGTTCCCGACACGCTGGCCGCCCCGCGTTTTGCTGACAACCCGCTGGTCATCAGGCCGCCGAATATCCGCTTCTATGCGGGGACGCCCTTGTTCACCGCCGAGGGCCATGGCCTCGGGACCTTGTGCGTGATCGACACCAAGCCGCGCGAGCTCAGCGAGATGCAGAAAGATGCGCTGCAGTTGATGCGCAACCCTGCGCTCAGATTGTTTGACGTCCGCCTCAAGACGCGTGAGCTGGCGGAGCTCAACCAGGCGCTCGATGCCTACAGTTATGCCGTGTCGCACGACCTGCGGGCGCCGGTGCGCACGGTGGCGGGTTTCAGCCATTTGCTGCGTGTCGAGCACGGCGAAAAGTCGACGAAGACGGTCTCGAGCTGATCTCCGACGTGGAAGACGCGGCCAAGCGTATGGCGCGGCTGATTGATGATTTGCTGTATCTGTCGCGCGCCGTGCGCGCGCCGATCTCCAAGGCGTCAGTCAATTTGTCCGCGCTGGCGGATGAGTCCGTCGCGCGTTGCCGGCGCGACAATCTGGACTCGGCACTGACCGTGAGCACTCAGCCCGACATGCGCGTCCGGGGCGATCCGCGTCTGATCCGGCTGGCGCTCGACAACCTGATCGGCAACGCCTGGAAGTTCAGCGCCAACGCGGGTACGCCGCGCATCGACATCGGCAGCGAAACCACCGGCGACGGCACGCGCTTTTTCGTCCGGGATAACGGCGTGGGATTTGACATGCTTTACGCGGGCAAGCGGTTTGAGCCCTTCTCGCGGCTGCATTCGGCTGAGACCTATCCCGGCACGGGCATCGGATTGGTGACCGTGAAGCGGGTCATCGAGCGTCATGGTGGAAAGGTCTGGGTTGAGGCCGAGGTCCAGCGCGGCGCTTGTTTCTACGTCACCTTGCAGGTGGATTCGCCGCAAGAAGGCGGCGAACATGCGGATTAGTCCGCCGCTGGCGTGCGCTCGGCATCCGGCTGCTGGATGGGCAAGGTGACGTGAAAGGTCGTCCCTTCGCCGGGCGTGGAGTCGATGTCGATGCGGCCGTGGTGATTCTGAACGATACCGTAAGACAGTGACAGTCCCAGCCCGGTGCCCTTGCCGACCCCCTTGGTGGTGAAAAAAGGCTCGAAGATGCGCGCCTTGACGGCCTCCGGGATGCCGCAGCCGGTGTCGGCAATGCTGACCCGCACATGCTCGGCGTCGGGCTGCGAGGTGGTGATCGTGATGGTGCCCGGCGCTTCGATGGCATGGGCAGCATTGACCAGCAGGTTCATGAACACCTGGTTGAGCTGCGAGGGCATGCACTGAATGGCCGGGATCTCGGCGTAGTGGCGCGCCACGCTGGCCTTGTATTTGACCTCGTTGTTCACCACGTTCAGGGTGCTTTCGATACCCTTGACGATATTGGCCCACACCCATTCCTGGGTTTGATCGGCATGCGAGAAGTCTTTCAGGTCGGCGACGATCTTGCGTACGCGTGAGGCGCCTTCCTCGCTCTCGCGCAGCAGCGCCGGCAGGTCTTCCTTGAGGAAATCAAAGTCGACTTCCTGCTTGAGCTTTTGCACGGCGAGCAGCGCGGGGTCGTCGGGCGCGCGACCCGCTTCGAGCGCCTCGAAGCTGTCGAACAGGCGAAGCAGATCATCGAGATAGCCGCCCAGGCTGGTGATGTTGGAGAGCACATAGCCGATCGGATTGTTGATTTCGTGCGCCACGCCAGCGGCGAGCTGACCGATGGAGGCCAGCTTTTCGGACTGCACGAGCTGTTCCTGCGCATCGTGAAGCTGGCAGTTGAGCTCGGTGAGTTCGATATAGCGCTTGAGTAGCTCCTGCTCGGCGGTCTCGCGCTGGTCGATGTCTTCGGCGAGCCGGGCATTGGCCTCGGCGAGCTCACGGGTGCGGTCCGCGACGATCGCTTCAAGGCGTTCGTTGGTCAGGGCCAACGCGTTTTCGGCGGTCTTGCGCTCGGTAATGTCTTGCAGGGTTTCGATGGCGCCGATGATGCTGCCGTCGGCGCCACGCAGGGGCGCGGCCAGGAAGTAGATCCAGCGGCCGGATTCGCCGAGGCTGGGATAGAAGCCCTCGGCTTCGATTGCGTCGGGCGTGTGGGTCGAGCGCTGCCAGCTGCCGGGGTAGAGGCGTTCGAGCGTGTCGGCGTCGGCATGGTCGAGGATCATGTCAGCCATGACCGGGCGGGGGGCATCGAAGAAGGCGCGCCAGGGGTCGCGGGTGCCAATCAGGCGCGGGGCTGTGATGCCGGAAATGCGCTCGCAGGCCATATTCCAGTGAGTGACGCGATGCTCGGTGTCGAGGATGAAGGCGGCAATGGGCAGCTCGCGGATGATCTGATCGAGCACGGCGCGTGTCGATGGGTCGTGTGTCGGCGCGGCGTTGGTACGCTCGATGAAGACATGCAGCACCTGCGGTCCGGCCGCGTCTTCGAGCCGGCGCGCGCGAACTTCAAAGTGGCGTACAGCACACGGGGGCTGGCCGGTGGTGATGTCAACCGGTGCCGCGTCGCGACCCGCCAGGCAGGCTTCGCCTTGCTGGCGCAGTCGCTCGGCGCTGTTGGCATCGTCGAGCGCATGAAAGGGACGGTCATACAAGGCAGAGAGCGTGCAGCCCAATTGCTCGGCCAGTGTGGCGTCGGCCCATACGGGGTGCTCGCCCCGGTGCAGCAAGGTGCCATGGCCGGCCAGCGCGAGGGCGTCGCACCAGAGCTCGGTCGGCGGCGATGGGCGGAGGGCGGCGACCCCGTCAGGCATCGGCTTCAAGCACGTTCGCCAAGGCGTCGGCCTCGGCGATCACCGCCGCCAGCGCGGCGGTGTCGGGTAGAGGCGTGTCGCCCATTGCGCAGGCAATCCACGGCGCCAGGGTGGCCGGAGGGAAGTCTTCCGTGCCGTCGAGCGGGATGTCTGCCAGCTGGTCGGCCAGGCCAATCAAAGCGCACAGGGGCGGCAAGGTGTCAGGCGGCTGGTGGTGACGGCCGGCCGCTTCGCACAGGGCCTCGGGAAACTTCCAGTGACGCAACAGGATCTGCCCGGCCTCTGCGTGGTCGGTGCCAAAGGCGGCGCGCTCGGCGATGGTGTCGCTATGCAGAATCCAGTCGCTTGTCGTGCCGTGTTCTGGCGTTTGGACGGGCTCGGTCTGGGCCAGCAAGATTTTTCCGACGTCGTGGAGAATGCCGGCCGTGAAGGCTTCTTCGCCTGCCGATCCGGTTTTTTCGGCCAGCAGCCGGGCGAGCATGGCGCAGCGGGTGCTGTGCCGTAACAAATGCCCCATCGATGCGCGCAGCGCGGGCGGCAGGTGCATCAGCTGGGCTGAACCGACCGCCAGTGCCAGCATGCGCAGCGCCCGGAAGCCGAGGATGGCGATCGCATCGTGGACCGTGGAAATACGCTTGCTGAGGCCGTAGAACGGCGAATTGGCGACTTTGAGCGTACGCAAGCTGAGTGTCAGGTCGGACGCGATGGTGTCGGCAATGCTGCGGGCGTCGACATCGGTGCGGGAAAACAGCGCCAGCAGGTCGGTCATGACCTTGGGTGGCGGCGGGAGCTGCTCGGCGTTGCGGACGATTTGTTCAGCGCTCAGGGACATGGCTTACGTCCCCTCGTTGGCGGCGCGAAAAGTGCTTGCGTCGAGCAGGGCCAGCAGATAGCCGCGGCTGGTTGAGCGCTGACCGAGCCGGGTTCGAGACACCAGGAGGCGTTTGTCGCCGAGTTGGAGGCTGCCCGCCTCGTTCAGCAGTTCGGCCGGCAGGTTCTCGCGGGCGGCCATTCCCAGACCGACGGGATAGCCCTCGAGTTGAGCGACCGCGGTGCTGTTGCAAAAGGCGATGACGCCTTCGTCGTCGACGCCGATCACACCGACGGGCAATGCCTCTAGCGCTTCATGGAATACACCGAGGGCCTCCGAGCGGATCTGAACCTGATCCGAGCGTTCGGCCAGCAGTTCCTGAAGTTGGGTGTTCTTGACTTCAAGTTCCTGTGTCAGTCGACGGTTTTCATCGGCCATGCGGCGGCGCGCGAAGGCTTCAGCGATATTCGCCTTGAGATGGGCGTCGTCCCACGGTTTGCATAGAAATTTGTAGATGGCCCCGTCGTTGATGGCCGAGGTGACGGCCTGCAACTCGGTGTAGCCGGACAGCACGATGCGAACGCATTCGGGCTGCATGTCTTTGGCGATGCGCAGCAAGTCCACCCCGGCCATGCCCGGCATGCGCTGGTCGGACATCACGACTTCGACAGTTTCTGCCTTGAGCAGCTCAATCGCCTCAGCGCCGCTGTTGGCGGTGAGGATGCGATACCCCTCCGTGCGCAGCAGCCGGCGCAGCGCGGACAGGATGTTCTGCTCGTCGTCGACCAGCAGGAGCGTGGGTTGATGCGTGTCGACTTCAGTCATGTGGATGCTCCCCGCGGGCTGTCCTCGACCTGCACGGTGATGTTGCGGCTGCTGGAAGTCTCCAGGCGGCGCAATTGAATGATCGTATCTTCGTCGCAAACATGCCCTTTGGGCAACAGCAGGTAGCCATCGGGATGCAGTAGATCTTGCACCAGGCGCATGCCCTGCTTGAGCATGCCCGGGCGCAGGCTGATACCGTCGGCGGGTCGGCCGCTGGCCTCAGACACCATGCGGACGAAGGTGTTGGCCAGTTCGGGGTTGTAGCGTTTGCCGG
Organism: Denitromonas ohlonensis; assembly: GCF_007625205.1. Classification (GTDB taxonomy): domain Bacteria; phylum Pseudomonadota; class Gammaproteobacteria; order Burkholderiales; family Rhodocyclaceae; genus Nitrogeniibacter; species Nitrogeniibacter ohlonensis. The sequence goes on from NZ_VMNI01000004.1 coordinate 84,958, forward strand.
CGTTTTGCGAGATGTAGACCAGTGCTTCGCGTGCGGGCAGCGGGCGGGCCGTCAGATGGCCTTGCATGAGGCCGTCGTAGTCATTGGCGATGGCCAGAATCTGCGCGCCGAGCGGAATGGCCAGGCCGGTGAGCTTGTCCGGAAAGCCCGTGCCGTCCCACATCTCATGATGGTGGCGCACCAGCTTGCAGACCGCCTTGAGCTGACTGACCGCGGTCAACGCGGCTTCTCCGCGCTCGGCGTGGCGGATGTAGAGGCTGCGCTCTTCGGGCTTGAAGGTGTTGTAGGGCTTGCCGAGCAGATCGTCGGGCAGGCCGATCTTGCCGATGTCGTGGAGCAGGCCGGCGAGCATGATGTTTTGCGTGGCGGCATCGTCCAGGCCAGACGCTTTCGCCAGCTGGCGGGCGTGCTGTGCGACCCGGCGGCTGTGTCCGGCCATGTGCCCGCTGCGCATCTCGACCAGATCGCTGAAAACCCGGACCGTGGTGAGGAAGTTCTGTTTGAGCGATTCGTTAGCTTCCTTGATCTTGCCAATCGCGGTTTGCAGGTCGCGGGTGCGCGCCAGCACACGGGCCTCCAACTCGGTGTTCATGTTCTTGAGCTTGGCGTTCTGGTCGGCGGTGAGCGCATGCAGGCGGGTCACTTCGGCCTGCAAGCGGCCGCGATTGACCGCGTCTTTGACCGTGGTCAGGATCTCGTGGTCTTTCCAGGGCTTGTTCAGATAGCGCGAGATGCCGCCATCGTTGACCGCCGAAACGGTCGATTCCATGTCGGCGAAGCCGGTCAGCAAGATGCGTTCAATCTGCGGGTGGCGCTCGCGGACCGCTTTCAAAAAGGCCGCGCCGTCCATTTGCGGCATGCGCATGTCCGAGACGACGACATCCACGGTTTCGGTGTCGAGCAGATTCAGCCCGTCCTGGCCGCTGGGCGCCGTCAGCACGCGAAAGCCGGTGGGGCGGAAGAGGCGTTTGAGCGAGCTCAGGATATTGGGCTCATCGTCTACAAAGAGCACCGTGCCTGGGCTGGCGGTTGTTTCGGTTTGTGTCATCGAGGGTCGTCCGGGAAAGACGTATGTACCTCCCTTACGGACGATGCTGGCGAAACTTGAGGCGATGTCGCGCCGACGATCACCAGTGGTGGCGGGCGGCCTGGCCTCGCCGGGGCATGATGCGCTTGCCGGCGCACCGGCGCACCGGCGCACCGGCGCGTCGCTAGCTGGCCGGGCGCGGCGCGGTGGCGGTGTCCGAGGCCGCATCGTCCGGCGACGGACTCTCCGGCAGCGCGTCTCCGAGTTCCTGTTCGAGGATCAGGCTGAGTTCTTCGGTGGCCTCACGAGCGCTTTGAATCAGCTGGTGTTCGTCATGGTAAAGCGCCTGTTCGCGCTTGAGCAGCTCGCCGTCGTGCTCGGCGAAGCGGTCGACAATCTGCTGCGATTTTTCGGGTGTTTTGCCGAGCACCTCGAAGATCATGCGCGTCATGTCGAGGCTGGAGCGGAAGGTCTCGCGCATCAGCAACTCGACCCCCAGATCCATCAGCCGGTAGGCATGAAAGCGGTTGCGGGCGCGGGCGACGATGGTGACCTGCGGGAAATGCTTGCGCACCATCTCGGCGCAGCGCAGCGAGGTCTCGATGTCGTCGATGGCCAGCACGAAGACTTTGGCGTCCTCGATGCGCGCGGCATGCAAGACTTCAAGGTGCGCGGCGTTGCCGTAGTAGGCCTGGATGCCGAAGCGCTTCATGGTCTTGACCTCTTCGTGGTCAATGTCCAGCGCGGTGAAGGGCACGTTGCGGGCCAGCAGCACGCGCCCGACGATCTGGCCGACACGGCCGAAGCCGGCCATCACCACCGGGTTGGGCAGGTCGGGCATCTCTTCGGCCTCAGGTTCCGTGGTCGCGGTGGCGGCCGCTTCGCGGGCATTGAGGCGATCGGCCAGGATGAACAGCAGCGGCGCGGTGGCCATCGAGAGCGCAACAGACAGATTCAGCTGCGCGACGACTTCCGGCGCCAGCAGCTGGTTGGCCTGCGCGACGCCAAACAGCACAAAGGCGAATTCGCCGCACTGCGCCAGCGCCAGCGCCTGCATGCGCGACACCTGTTTGCTGCCGCGGGCCAGCCGGCGCAGCCCATACATGCCGCCGCCCTTGACCAGGATCAGCGCGATGGTGAGCCCCAGCACATTGATCGGATGTTCGACGATCATGCCCAGGTTGATGGTCATGCCGACGGCGATGAAGAAGAAGCCCATCAGCAGTCCCTGGAAGGGCGCGATCGAGGCTTCGAGCTCATGCCGGAAGTCCGAGTCCGACAGCAGGACGCCGGCCACAAAGGCGCCCAGTGACATCGACAGGCCGCCCAGTTGCAGCAGCAGCGCCAGGCCGAGCGCGGTCGCCAGCGCGGCGGCGGTGAACATTTCGCGGCTGTTGATGCGGGTGACATGGCGAAAGATGGCGTCCAGCACCGGTCGGCCGATCAACACCACCACGGCGAGAAAGCCGAGGCCCACCAGGGGCGAGACATCGCCCTCCGAGCGCGCGGCGCCGAGCAGCGGCAGCAGCGCCAGCAGCGGGATCACCATCAGATCCTGAAACAGCAGGATGGCGAAGGTTTCGCGCCCGTAGCGGCTGTGCAGTTCGTGACGCTCGCCCAGCGTGGGCAGCACGAAGGCGGTGGAGGACAGCGCCAGGGTGAGGCCGATCATGATGGCGATGGGCCAGTCAAAACCGAGCAGCCAGGCGCCGGCGATCAGGAAGCTTCCCACGCCAAAAAACTGCAGGCCGCCCAGGCCGAACACCGGTTTGCGCAGCGCCCACAGACGCGAGGGCTGAAGCTCCAGGCCGATGATGAATAGCAGCAGCACCACACCCAGTTCGGCGGTGTGCAGCAGGTTCTCGCCGTCGGTGACGACGCCGAAGCCCGAGGGGCCAATGAGGACGCCGGCGGCAAGGTAGCCAAGGACGGTGCCCAGGCCGGCACGCTTGAACAGGGGGACCAAGAGCACGGCCACAGCCAACAGGGCCGCGAAGGTGGCAACGGATTGCATCGGGGGGTCTCCTTGCGTGCCGCCCTGCGCTGCAGTGGCGCGGGCGATCTTGTGTCCCCCCGCGATGTCGGTGCAGGGCCGGCCGACGGCGGGGCCTTCGATGCCCTGCCGTGGCCTAGTTATATCATTTCCGCCCTCACGACCGTGCGGCGAGTCGCTTCAGCTCGGGCAGACAGGAGCCGCAGTTGGTGCCGCACCGGGTGCGTGTCTGCAGTTGTTCGAGGCTTTCGCCAGCATGGAAAGCGGTGACGATGGCCTCCTCCGACACATCAAAGCAGTTGCACACCACTTTGCCGCGCGCGGGCTGGCCGGCTGGCGGCTGGGTGAGCGGGGCGAGCAGCCAGGGGCGCACCGGGGCGGCGGGCTCGCCGCGCACCATCAGTTCGGTCAGCCACTCGGCGGCGCGGGTCTCGCCCGACAGTCGCACCGCATTGAGAATGTCGTCGTCGACCCGGGCGCGCTTGGCCACATCGCGGTGGGCATCGGCATACACCAGGGTGTGCGCCGGGTCGTCCAGGCCCATGGCGGCGTCGACCGCGTCGAGCAGCGCGGTGTCGGCTTCGTCGGCGCGTGCCTTGAGCACCACCACCGGCACCTCGCGCCCGGCCAGCGTCAGGCTGGCGTAGGGCAGATCCTTCATCTGCGCGCGCAGCGCTTCGAGCACGTCGAAGGCGCTGGTGTCGGTAATCCGGCGCATGGCCATCAGCGCGTGGCCGGCGGCCAGTTTTTCGACCTGTATGGCGGCGTGCTTGAGTTCGGGTTGTTTCGAGGTTGGATCGGTGACGGACGGGGTCAGGGCGTTGATGCCCAGCGTGCCGGCCATGGTGTTGCCGCCCCAGTGCATGGGCAAAAAGCTCTGGCCCTGGCGGACGGTGTCGCTGGCGATGACCTTGAGCACCACGGCACCCTGACGGGAGCGCACGCGCACGATGTCGCCGTCGGCCAGATCGCGCCGCGCCAGATCCTCGGCGTGCATGTGCAGCTGCGGTTCGGGTTCATGGTTGTACAAGCGTGGCACGAGACCGGTGCGGGTCATGCTGTGCCACTGGTCGCGCAGGCGGCCGGTGATCAGGTGAAGCGGGTAGCGCGCGCTCGGGCTCTCGGCAGTGACCACGTAGTCGGTGGCGACAAAGCGCGCCTTGCCGGAGGGCGTGGGGAACACGCCGTCTTCATACAGGCGCACCCGGCCGGCGGTGGCGCCGTCGGGGAAGGGCCATTGCTGCGGGCCGTCGGCGTCGAGTTTGGCGTAGCTCAGGCCGGTGATGTCCAGATCGCGCCCGCGGGTGCTTTCGCGGTGCTCCTGCCAGACCGCTTCCACCGAGTCGAAGCCGAACTGGGCATAGGCCTGCGCGCCCTTGCCGATGCGCGGGCCGAGGCGGTGGGCGAAGTCGCAGGCGATCTCCCAGTCGTGCCGGGCCTCGCCGATCGGCGGCACGGCGGCGTGGGTGCGGCTGATGCGGCGCTCGGAGTTGGTGACCGTGCCGTCCTTTTCGCCCCAGCCGCTCGCTGGCAGCAGCACGTCGGCGTAGGCCGCGGTTTCGGTGTGGCGGTAGGTGTCTTGCACCACCACCAGTTCGGCGGCTTCGAGCGCGGCGTGGACCATGGCCTGGTCGGGCAAGGACTGGGCCGGGTTGGTGGCAGCAATCCACACGGCCTTGATCTCGCCGTTCTTCAGCGCTTCGAAGAGTTCAACCGCCGGTTTGCCCGGTGCCGACGGCACTTCGGGCACACCCCACAGGCGCGCCACTTCGGCGCGGTGGGCGGGGTCACTCATGTCGCGATGGCCGGACATCAGGTTGGCCAGGGCACCGACTTCGCGCCCGCCCATGGCGTTGGGCTGGCCGGTGAGCGAGAAGGGGCCGGCGCCGGGGCGGCCGATCTGGCCGGTGGCCAGGTGCAGGTTGATCAGTGCGGCGTTCTTGTGGGTGCCCGAGGCGTACTGATTGAGGCCCTGGCAGTACATCGACAGCGTGGCCGGGCGGGTGGCAAACCATTCCGCCGCCTGTTCGATGTCCCGCTTGGGCACGCCGCACACGGCCGCGGCCATGGCCGGGGTGTATTCGCGCACCAGACGCTTGAGCGCGTCGAAGCCTTCGGTGTGCTCGGCGATGTAGTCGCGGTTGAGCCAGCCCTCCCACAGCATGACGTGGAGCATGGCGTTGAACAGCGCGATGTCGGTGCCCGGCAAAATCGGCAGGTGCAGGTCGGCGGCTTCGGCGGTGTCGGTGCGGCGCGGGTCGACCACCACCAGTTTCATGTCCGGATTGGCCTCGCGCGCGGCCTCGATGCGCCGGAACACGATGGGGTGGGCAAAGGCGGTGTTGGAGCCGGCGATGAACAGGCAATCGGTGGCGTCGATGTCGGTGTAGCTGCACGGCGGGGCGTCCGCGCCCAGGCTCAGCTTGTAGCCGGCCACTGCGCTGGACATGCACAGGCGCGAGTTGGTGTCGAGGTTGTTGGTGCCGATCAGGCCTTTGGCCAGCTTATTGAAGACGTAGTAGTCCTCGGTCAGCCATTGGCCGGAGCCGTAGAAGGCGACGGCGTCGGGGCCGTGTTCCCGAATGATCGCGGCAAAGCGGTCGGCGACATGATCGAGCGCGGTGGCCCAGTCGGTGGGCTGGCGCGTGGCGCTGCGGTCGGTGCGCAGCTCGGGTGTGTGCGCGCGTTGCGAGCGGGTGTCGGCGGCGACCGTCAGGTGCAGCGTGGCGCCCTTGGTGCACAGCCGGCCGAAGTTGGCCGGGTGGTCGGGGTCGCCGCGCACGCCGGTGATCTGGCCGGCATCGTGTTCGACGATGAGGCCGCAGCCGACGCCGCAGTAACAGCAGGTGGATTTCGTCTCGGACATTGAATCTCCTTTGTCCGGACAGTAGCAACCGCCATGCCATGCCCCGAATAAGGGCTTGGCTTAAATTTGCTCTGAATCAAGATTGCAAATGGTGCGGCGCGCAAAACGCCCGCACCAGTTTGGGGCGTCAGTCGCCGTGCGCGAGCCGGATCAGGGCGTCCACCTGGGTGCGGATCGGTGCCGGCACCGGCGTGGTGCCGTCGAGCATGGCGCGGATCAGTTGCGCATTGCCGGCGACATCGGGCAGGTCGGGCACCTGTGGGTTGGGCGGCGCGCCGCCGCCTTCGCCTTCCATCGTCTCGGCCGCGCCGGTGCCCTTGTAGAGCGCCATGGTCGGGCGGCGTCGCGGGTTGGCGTAGCCCTCGCCTTCGGTGCCGCGCATCAGCATCGCGCAGCCGCCGTCGACTTGCAGGAACTCGTCCATCCGCACCAGATACTCGGGGTGGGTCACCGCCACCACGCGTACGCTGCGCCCCGGCATCGGGTCGAGCAGCTTGGCCAGCGTGTGGCCGCTGTTGCGCACGCCCAGGCGCGGGCGCAGGGCGAGCAGGCGGTCGAGGCCGGGTAGCAGCGCCTCGAGCGAGAGCGCGGCAATCTTGTGTGAGCCCAGCGCGGCGCTGGCGGCCGCGGCGTCGGCGCGCAGCGGGACGTCGAGCGCGGCGAGCAGGTCGAAGGGGCTGACCCGGCTGTCGAAGTCATGCCGGCCCTGAATCAGCACCGGCACGCCCTCGCGCGCCAGCAGCAGCGCGACCAGCGGCATCAGGTTCGGCTGTCGACGGGCGCCGTTGTAGCTGGGCAGCAGCACGCAGCGCGGGCCGTCGGGTAGCGTGAGCGTTGCGTTGCGGGCGTCCATGGCGCGCTTGAAGCCGACCAGCTCGTCGAGCGATTCGCTCTTGATGCGCAGCGACAATATGATCGCGCCCAGTTCCAGATCGGGCACGCGGCCGTCGAGCATGTCGCCAAACAGGCTGGCGGCCTGGTCGACGGTGAGCGGCTTGGCGCCTTTGGCGCCGCGGCCGATTTCCTTGATAAACGGGGCGTAGGTCATGGCGCGGATTATGGCAGGCTTCCGGGTGGCCGGCGACGGCCACGCATCGTGATTATGACCAGGATCAAACCATGACTGACACTGACCGCCGGATTCCGGTGACCGTGCTGACCGGCTTTCTCGGCGCCGGCAAAACCACCGTACTCAACCACCTGCTGCGCCACCCCGGCGCCGAGCGGGTGGCGGTGCTGATCAACGAGTTGGGCGATGTCGGCGTCGATCACCATCTGGTCGAGCAGGTCGATGAAACCCTGATCGTGCTCGACGGCGGCTGCGTGTGCTGCAGCGTGCAGGGCGATCTGGTGGCGGCGCTCAAGCGCTTGTTCATGCAGGCATTCCGCAAGGAGATCCCGCCCATCGACCGCGTGCTGCTCGAAACCACCGGCCTGGCCGATCCGGCGCCGGTCATCCACACGCTGATGGAAGAACCCTTCATCGCCGACCGCTACCGTTGCGACGGCGTGGTCACCGCCGTCGACGTGACCCACGCCGCCGGCCAACTCAAGGCACACCGCGAAGCCATGCGCCAGGTGGCGATGGCCGACCGCCTGCTGCTCACCAAGTGCGACCTCGCCGCGCCGGCCGATATTGCCGCGTTGCAAACGACGCTCGCCACGCTCAACCCCGGCGCGCGGCAGATTCCGGTGTCGCAAGGCGTGGTCTCGGTCGATGCCTTGTTTGGCTGCGGCTTGTACACCGCCACCGGCAAGCTGCCCGAAGTCGCCGACTGGCTGGGCGAGGCGCAGGTCCGTGCCGCCGCCGCGGCGGTGCCATCGTGGCGCAAGCCCGGCAAAGCGGCGCCGACCGGCCCGGTGACGTATCACACCGACGGCGTCGAAAGCTATGTGCTGCGCTTCGACGCGCCCCTGCCGTGGTGGGAGTTTTCCGATGGGCTGAACCTGATCCTGCAGGCCTATAGCAACCGCATCCTGCGGATCAAGGGCGTGCTCAATGTGCGCGGCGATCCGCTGCCGCGCGTCATCCAGTGCGTGCAACACAGCATCTACCCCGCGGTCAGCCTGCCGGCCTGGCCCGACACCCCCCCCTTTGACGATCGCTGCAGCCGGCTGGTGTTCATCGTGCGTGGCCTGCCGAGCGAGACCGTGATGCAGACCTTGAGCGAATTCACCGGCGTGGGCGTCAGCGTGCTGTAACGTCCCCTGACCAATCGACGGGCCCGCACGCGTAGAATCGACGGATCGGATCTGCTCGGAGTGCGTGCATGAACATCGGTTTTATCGGTCTGGGCCTGATGGGACGGCCCATGGTGCTCAATCTGCGCAAGGCCGGTTTCCCGGTCAGCGTGTGGGCGCGGCGCGAGGCCTCGCTGGCGGCGGTGACGGCGGCGGGCGCGGTGGCGCGGGCGAGTATCGCCGAGGTGGCGGCGGCGTCGGACGTGGTGTTCTCCTGCGTGCCGGATGCGCCACAGGTGGCTGAGGTGGCACAGGCGGTGGCCGACGGCGCGCATGACGGCCTGGTGTTTGCCGACATGAGCACCATCGCCCCGGCGGCGGCGCGCGATATCGCCGCGCAACTCAAGTCGCGCGGCGTGAGCATGCTCGATGCGCCGGTCTCGGGCGGCGAGACCGGTGCCATTGCCGGCACGCTGACCATCATGGTTGGTGGTGAGCAAGCCGCGTTTGACACCGCTTTGCCGGCCTTTCAGGCCATGGGAAAAAGCGTCACGCGGGTGGGCGAGTCGGGCGCCGGTCAGGTGACCAAGGCCTGCAACCAGATCGTCACCGGCGTGGGTGTGGCTGCCGTGGCCGAAGCCTTCAACTTTGCGCAGATGAGTGGGGTCGATCCCGCCCGTGTGCGCGAGGCGCTGCTCGGCGGTTTTGCCAACAGCCGCATCCTCGACAACCACGGTCAGCGCATGATCGACCGAAAATTCACCCCCGGTTTCAAGGCCTGGATGCACCAGAAAGACCTGCGCATCGTCATGGAAGAAGCGCATGCGCACGGCCTTGCCTTGCCTGCCGCCGCGGCCACGGCGCAGCTCTTCAATGCGCTGGTCGGCCGTGGCATGGGCGAGGACGACTCGGTCGCCATGCTCAAGCTGTTTGAGGCGATGAGCGGAGGCGCGGCATGAAGATCGGCTTTATTGGTTTGGGCGATATGGGCCAGTCGATGGCCCGCCACCTCATCGGTGCGGGGCATGAGCTGGCGGTTTGGGCGCGGCGTGAAGCGTCGGCGTCTGCGCTGCTTGCCGAGGGCGCCGCCTGGTGCGCGTCACCTGCCGAACTGGCCGCGCGCAGCGAGTTGGTGATCACTATGGTCGGCGGCAGCGCCGATGTGGACGATCTGGTCTTGCGCAGCGATGGCCTGCTCGCCGGCTTTGCCGCCGGCGCAGCGCATGTCGACATGAGCACCATCGCGCCGGCGACCGCCCGGCAACTCGCCGCCCGCTACGCCGAGCGCGGTATCGACTGGCTGGATGCGCCGGTCTCCGGCGGGCCCAAAGGCGCGCTCGAGGCGACGCTGGCGATCATGGTCGGCGGCGACGCGGCCACGCTGGCGCGGCTGCAGCCGGTGCTGGCGGTGCTGGGCAGTCGCATCGTGCACATCGGCGAGGCCGGTGCCGGTCAGGTGGCCAAGGCCTGCAATCAGATGATCATGGTCGCCGCGATTGAAGCGAGCGCCGAAGCCCTGCACCTGGCCGCCGCCAACGGCGTCGATGTGGCCAAGGTGCGCACCGCCCTGATGGGCGGCTCGGCGGGTTCGCGGGTGCTCGAGGTGATGGGCGAGCGCATGGTCACCGGCGATTTCGACAAAGGCGTCGACGCCCGGCTGCACCACAAGGATTTCGGCCTCATCATGGCCGACGCCCATGCCCTCGGCGCACCGCTGCCCATCGCCGCCGCCGTCGGACAACAGCTCAATGCCCTGATGGCCCGCGGCGGCGCCCGGCAAGACACCGCCGCGCTGATCACCGTGCTCGACGCCATGGCACCGCAGGACAGGAGGACGACCGAATGAAGCCCATCACTCGCCGCACCGCACTCGTCGCATTGGCCACCCTCGGCCTGGCCGCCTGCGCCAGCTTGCCGCTCAATATGAAACCGCCCGAAGTCTCGGTGTCGGATTTGCGCCTGATCGATGTCGGCCTGCTCGAGCAGCGCTTCGGCCTCAGCCTGCGGGTGCTCAACCCCAACGACGCCGAGATCCCGGTCGATGGCCTGAGCTTCACCGTTGAACTCAACGGCAAACCCTTCGCCAAGGGCGTCAGCAACCAGACCGTCACCGTGCCGCGGCTGAGCGAAGCGATGCTGGAGGTGGAGGCCGTCAGTTCGCTCTCCGGCCTGCTGCGCCAGTTCGGCGCCATGGCCAAGGGGCAGGAGCGCATTGACTACCGGATTCACGGCACGCTTTACACCGGTGGGCTGTTCGGCGGCGTGCCCTTCGACCAGAAGGGCGAGGTGGATTTTGCGGATCTGGGGGTGCCGGCGGGGACGAGTCGGTTCTGATGTTGCTGCCGCGTAAGCGCAAGAGTCACCTGCCCGTGAGCGTCATGGTTACCGTGGTTTTCGTTGGTGTGATAGCACTGCTCTTTTTGGCTTCATATCTACTTAAGGAGGTGCCGAGCGAGGCCGCTGCGTGCGTGTCGCGATGTGCCGCCGAGAATCGTGCTGGCCGATTGGTGGATAACTACGCCGCTAGTCAAACGGCGGGGATGCGAGGGCGAGGAACGTCACGGTGTGAGTGCTACTGACTCGGGGTTTGCGGATTGCGGCGGTTCGTTGGCCGGGTCTCGCCCCGGCGGGCGAGTGACTTCTTTGTCGCGACAAAGAAGTCACCAAGAAAACGCCCCCGCTGTACCGCCGGCTTCGTTCGGCGGTACAGAAGGGGAGAGGCCCGCGGGCTCGGCTTCGCCATCGCCTTCTTTGAGAGGCCACGGTGCTACGCCGCAGGGTTAGCGGCTTGCCGCCCACCATCGTGCCTCACGACAAACGCCGCTTGGTGGGCAGCAAAGCTGACCACCCTACGCCCCCAATGGTCGAGTCGGGTGCGATCGATCCGCCCTCTGCCGCGCCAACCGGAGGATGTGCCGGGCGGAAAAAGGGGCTTCGCTGTTTGAGCCCGCAGGGCGAGTTCGCGAAGCACCCCGCCCGGGGCGTCCGGAGGGCGGGAACCCCGCAGGGGCGCGAAAGCGGGCTGTGCTTCTTTGCCTAGCTTTCTTGCACAAGCAAGAAAGTAGGTCGCCCGCCGGGGCGAAACCCGGCCAACGGAACGTCGAAGCGTAGGCCACATGACTTCGCGCAGCCAAATGCGGCTTATTGGATATCTTTGGCGTCTTTTCGCCGTGAAGAGGCTCTTAGTAGCGTTTGAACGCGTGCTTGGAAACGCTGGCGGTGGTCGCCGAAACTCGCGGCGCAGGCCTTTGCGTTTACGGATGCAGTTACGCTCCAACGCGAGAACTTGTCTTTGAGAAGATCCGATGTTTGTCTCAGGGAGCTAAACACGAAATCGTCGTGAATACGAATTCGCTCGTCTTCGGCCCGCTTCTCTCCCAAGGCGGCCGCCGCATAGGCGCCCAAGATTGAGGACGTCTCGCGTAGCGTTCGCTTCTGGCCGGGACTCTTGGCCAGGAATTCTTCTGCTAAGCGAGCCTCTTCCGCGCACCTGGCCCATTGCCGACCGAGATCTTCATCGGTTGTTTGTGCTGTTGCGAACACGGATGCGCTGACAATCCATAGTGATAGCGAGCGTTTAGCAAAACGTGACAGTCCGTAAGGGGGCCGGTCACCCATTCCCCATCTCCGGCAAGCCGCACAAGCGCGCTGCCCGCAATCCCTTCAGCAATGCGTTCATGTCATCCGCGGGCAGCGGTCGGCTGCACAGGTAGCCCTGGTAGGCGTCGCAGGCCCAGCCGCGGAGCATGCGTAGCTGGCCGACGGTTTCGACGCCTTCGGCGAGGACCTGGATGCGCAGGGTGTGGGCCATGGCGATGATGGTTTCGGCGATGGCGGCGTCGTCGGGTTCGGTTTCGATGTCGGCGATGAAGGAGCGGTCGATCTTGAGCCGGTCAATGGGGAAGCGTTTGAGGTAGGCGAGGCTGGAGTAGCCGGTGCCGAAGTCGTCGACGCCGATCATGACGCCCAGCCGTTTGGCGCCGTCGAGGACGTCGGCGGTGAGTTCGGGGTTGCGCATGATCAGCGATTCGGTCAGTTCGAGTTCGAGGCGATCGGCGGGGAGGCCGGTGTCTTCGAGGACCTCGGCGACGGTGTCGAGCAGGCTGGCTTCGTCGAACTGGCGGGCCGAGAGGTTGACGGCCACGGGGACGTCGATGAGGTGTTTGCGGCGCCAGGCTTCGGCCTGGGCGCAGGCGGTGCGCAATACCCAGGCGCCGATGGGGACGATGAGGCCGCTGTCTTCGGCAATGGGGATGAAGGTGTCGGGTTCGACCGGGCCTTCGTCGGGGTCGTTCCAGCGCAGCATGGCTTCGAGGCCAATGAAGTCGCCGGAGGCGATGTCGACCTGAGGCTGATAATAGAGCTCGAACTCTTGCCGCTCGAGCGCCCGGCGCAGCCGGTTTTCGAGGGTAAGTCGGGTGGACACCAGCGTGGACAGGCGCGATTCGTAGAACTGGTAGTTGTTCCGGCCGGCGTCCTTGGCGTGGTACATGGCGGCGTCGGCGTGCTGGATGAGCGTATCGGCGGTGCTGCCGTCTTCGGGGTAGATGGCGATGCCGATGCTGGGGGTGACGGTGAGGCGGTGACCTTTGATGTCGAAGGGCGCGCTCAGGGCTTCGACGATGCGCTCGGCCACTTCGGCGGCCTGCTCCCGGCTTTCGAGTTCGGGCAGCACCACGATGAACTCGTCGCCCCCCATGCGGGCGACGGTGTCCTGTTCGCGCACGCAGTGCTGGAAGCGTCCGGACACGGCTTTGAGCAGGGCGTCGCCGGCCTGGTGGCCGAGGGAGTCATTGACATTCTTGAAGCGGTCGAGATCGAGGAAGAGGACGCCGAGCGATTGCTCGAAGCGACCGGCGGCTTCGAGGGCGGACTCGAGTCGCACGCCGAGCAGGCTGCGGTTGGGCAGCTCGGTGAGCGGGTCGAAATGGGCCAGATGCAGGATGCGGGTTTCGGCAGCCTTGCGGTGGGTGATGTCGGAGGCGATGGTGAGGTAGCCGGTGATGCGGCCGTCTTGCGCGTCGATGAGCGGGGAGATCGATACGGCGGCCGGGATGTTGCGGCCGTCGGCGCCGGTCAGCTCCACTTCGACCGGTTCGTTGGTCGACAGGCCGCGCGCGGTGTCGAGCACGGCGGCAAAACCGCGCTTGCCGGTGGCGCGCTCCATGCGCGCCATGGCGGCGGTGTTGATGAAGTCGATGGGGGTGCGCTTGTCGACCACCAGGTCGGCGGCGCAGCCGAGCATGTTTTCGGCGGCGGGGTTGAAGACGCGGATGATGCCGTCGGTGTCGGTGAGCACGATGGCGTAGTCGGCGCTGTGCAAGATGGCTTGCTGCAGCGTGGTGCTGGTGCGCAGGGCGGCTTCGGAGGCGGTGCGCTGGGCGACCTCGGCCTGCAGTGTGGCATTGGTGTCGGCCAGGATGCGGTTGGTCTCGGCCAGTTCGGCGGTGCTGCTGCGCACGCGATCGCGGATGACGGCGTTGCGGGTTTGCAAGAAGGCGACCAGCAGCGCGGCGAGGAGGGTGATGGCCCAGCCGGTGGCGCGCTGGCGCTCGATGGATGCGGCGGGCGCCAGTTCGAAGTGGTTGGGCGTGGGGGTGGCGATGATCAGCCAGCGCCGGGCGGCGAACTCGATGACCTCAACGTAGGCGGTCTCGAAGTTGTCACCGATGGTGTCGCGGTACACCTCGGGCGCGCTGCGCGGGTCGGTGGTGGTGTCCAGAATGGTGAAGGCCATGTTGCGCGCGTCGGGGTCCATGCCGGCCCAGAGCGTGCTTTGCGCAAGCTCGCTCAGGTGCATGTAGATCCCGAGCACATGCTGGCCCGCACGCGAGAACAGGCGGATGCCTTCACCGTTTTCGGCTTCAGGGCTGAGCAGCGGGGTGGCTATGATGGCGCCGGTGCGCAGCGCGGCCTGGACGGCTTCCTGCGCTTGCAGGCCTTCCATGGCCAGATCGGTGCCGCGCCTGGGCCAGGCGGCGCGGGTGGCGACATGGCGGGCGGGGAAGCGCAGCGGGGGGGTGACGCTGTTGTCGACGTCAGCCAGTGCGATGGCCTTGATGAAGGTGTGCACCCGCATCAGCGAGCCGCTGATCTGCTCGAAGTCTTTTGCGCTGCCGGCGCCGGCCACGTCGACATGGTCGCCCAGCAGGTGCTGCAGATCGAGTACGGCTTCGACGCGTTTGCGCAGGGTGCCGATGTGCTGACCCGCGGCGAGCTGGAATTCGGCGTAGACGCGGTCGCGCTGCGCATCGAGCGCATTCTTGTAGACCGCCTCGGTGGCCGCAGCGAGGACGCCCGCCAATAGCATGGCGAGGCCGAAGTGCTTCAGGAGTCGGCGAAGGGGCCGGATCACGCGCATCGTGCGCGTCGCGAATTCATGCGATGCAGCTTCCAGTGTGTGCCGCCGGGCCTTGTGGGCATACGGCGGTCATGGGTGTTTGCTGCCGTGGCGGGTCACGACGGCAGTCATCATCATCAGCAGAAACACGCCGATGGCAGCGGCGTTGCCCAGCGCGCCATCGGCACGCAGCCCGTGGTGTTCGAACAGGTCGCCGGCCACGCGCAGGACTAGGCTCAGGTGCAGCAGGGCCAAGGGTACATAAAAACCGCGGTGATATGGCAACCGAACGCGCAGCACCGCCGGCAGGATGATGGGCGCGTGGCCGAACACCATGGCAAACACGAAGCCGACCATCAGGCTGTGCAGCGCGGTGTCCCAGCCGATGCTGCCGGCGCCGGGGGCCAGCACGGCGAGCACCGCGCCGCCCAGCGCCAGCCACAGGTAGCCCGAGAGCAGGCACACGGCGATGTAGCGGGTGAGGCCGGTGGTTTTGACCGTGCGGCGGGCGACATCCTGCTTGAGCAGCCAGATCGCCAGGCCGATCGCGCCGAGGCCGAACAGGTGCGGGCCGACGGGGAGCGCGGCGAGCGAGGCGCCGGCAATCAGCAGGCCGATCAGGGCGATGAAGATCTGCTGCATGCGCGGGCTGACCCGCATCAGGCGCGACAGCTCCAGCCGCTCGCCGGCGATGGTGACGATCAGGAAGGCGGCCCACCACCACAGCGCCAGGTCGACCGTGCCGGTGAGCGCCCACACCAGCACACCGACCAGCCAGGCCGCCGCGCCGAGGGTCAGCACGCGGGCGTGCAGGGCGGGTGCTTTGCGCTGGGCATGTAGCGAGGCGAGCACCAGCACGATGCCACCGGCGATGAAGCACACGGTGGCCATGGCGGGCGCGATGCCGCTGATCAGCAGCGCGCTGCCGAGGCCGCCGCCCAGCGGGCCCAGATAGGCCCAGCGCTGGCCGACGGCGACGGCGCGTTCGAGTGAAATGAGGGTGCCGAAGAAGGCGCACATCATCAGCGCGCCATGCGGCGCACCGGCGACGAAGTCGGGCGTGGGCCAGGCGAGGCGCCACAGGCCGGCGAGCACGCCGGTGATCAGCCCCGCAAAGCCGAGTACCAGCAGCGGCGCGCGCTGCCAGGGGGGCAGATCAGACATCGCCGGCTTGCCAGCCGAAGTGGGCCTTGGCCGTGTCGCTCATCATGGCGGGGGTCCACTCGGGTTGCCAGACCAGTTCGACGGCAGGGGTGTGGTCGGGGGCGAGGCGGCGCAGTGTCGCCTCGACATCATCCATGATCATCTGACCCATCGGGCAGGCCGGGCTGGTCATGGTCATCTCGACGGTGATCTGCGTGTCGGTGAGCGCGACGGTGTAGATCAGGCCGAGGTCGACGATGTTCATGCCGACTTCGGGGTCGAGGACTTGCTTGAGGGCGTCGCGTACGGCGGCTTCGTCGAGGGCGGTGTTCATTGCGGGGCGTCCGGGTCGGCGTCGAGGGGGCGCGGGCGGCCATACCAGCGGAACTGCACCAGCGCTTCGCGCATTTGGGCGTCGTCGAGGCAGGGCGGCTCGCCAAGGCAGCGGGCGCGCCAGTAGTGTTCGCAGAGCATTTCGAGTTCGATGGCGCGGTCGAGCAGGGTGGCCAGGTCGGGCGCCAGTACGATCATGCCGTGGTTGGCCATGAGCGCGGCGCAGCGGTTTTCGAGGGCCTTGACGGTGGCGTCGGACAGCGCCTGGGTGCCGAAGGTGGCGTAGCTGCCGCAGCGCACGCTGTCGCCCCCGAAGCGCGCCACCATGTAGTGAAAGGCGGGCACGTCGAGGCGGTGGCAGGCCAGTGCAGTGGCGAAGGGCGCATGGGCATGCAGGATGGCGCCGACGTCGGGCCGCGCGGCGTAGATGTCGCGGTGCAGGCGCCATTCGCTGGAGGGCGCGCGACGCCCGTGGGCGGAGCCGTCGGCGCTCACGTGGGTCATGTCGGCGGCCTCGCAGCGCTCGGGCACCATGCCGGAGGGCGTGACCCAGAAACCGTCGGCCGCGTCCGTGTTGTCGCGCACGCTGACATTGCCGGCGGTGCCCACCGACAGGCGGGCGGCGGTCATGCCGCGGGCGACGGCGAGCAGGTTGTTGGCGAGTGCGCTCATGGGGCGAGTGTGGCCAGCGCGTGGGGCGCCATGACCCCGTGTTCGGTGATGATGCCGGTGATGCGCGCGGCCGGCGTGACATCGAAGGCCGGGTTGCCGGTGGCGGTGTCGGCCGGGGCGATGCGTAGCTGCGCCGTGGCGCCGATGGCATCGCGGCCATGCAGCACGCGCACTTCCTCGCCGTCGCGGTCTTCGATCGGAATCGCCGCGCCGTTGGGGCAGGCGAAGTCGATGGTCGACACCGGCGCAGCAATATAGAAGGGCACGCCGTTGTCGGCGGCGGCCAGCGCCTTGAGATAGGTGCCGACCTTGTTGGCGGTGTCGCCGTTGGCGGCGACGCGGTCGGCGCCGGTGATGACCAGATCGACCTCGCCGCGCATCATCAGCAGACCGGCGGCGTTGTCGGCGATCAGGCGATGGGCGACGCCGGACTCGCGCAGCTCCCAGGCGGTGAGCAGGCCCTGGTTGCGCGGGCGGGTTTCGCTCACCCACACCTCGACGTCGATGCCCGCCGCCTGTGCGGCATACACCGGCGACAGCGCCGTGCCGTGGCCGAGCGTGGCCAGCCAGCCGGCGTTGCAGTGGGTCATGACGCGCACGGGGCCGTGGCGCTTGGCGGCAATGTCGGCGATCAGCGCGAGGCCGTGCTGGCCGATGGCCGCGTTGGTGGCGATGTCTTCGGTGATGATGGCGTCGGCTTCGCGTTCGGCGGCGGCGAGGCGTTCGGCCGGCGGCAGCGGGCGCAGCACGCGGGCCATGCGCGCGAGCGCCCAGTGCAGATTCACCGCCGTCGGGCGGGTGGCGCCGATCTCGGTGAGTGCGTGTTCCAGCGTGGCGTCGTCGGCCGCCGTCTGTAGCGCCAGCGCGACACCGCAGGCGGCGGTGGCGCCGATCAGCGGGGCGCCGCGCACCTGCATGGACCGGATCGCATGGGCGACGGCATCGAGGCTGTCGAGCGCGAGCGTGACGCGGTGATGCGGCAGGGCGGTCTGGTCGAGGATGCGCACACGGGCGCCGTCGCGGATCAGGGTGGGGGCGGGGATGGGAACACTCATGGCCGCCATTGTATCGCTGACGCGGCTTTGCTTGGCGTGCCGGAGGCGCTCTGCGAGAATCGGCTTTTGCCTTTGCTGCCTGGATTGTCATGCCCGCTTGCGCCGTTACCGTTTCGTCCCGCCTGCCAAATGTGGGCACCACCATTTTTACCGTGATGTCGCGCATGGCCGCCGAGGCCGGGGCAATCAATCTGTCGCAAGGCTTTCCGGACTTCAATGCCGAGCCGGTGCTGTTCGAGCGGGTGTCGCACTGGATGCGTGAGGGCTACAACCAGTACCCGCCGATGGCCGGGGTGACGGTGCTGCGCGAGGCGATCGCGGCCAAGGTGGCCAACCTGTACGGCACGGCCTACGACCCCGAGACCGAGGTGACGGTCGTCGCCGGTGCGACGCAGGGCTTGTTCACCGCCGTCACGGCGCTGGTGCACCCGGGCGACGAGGTGATCGTCTTCGAGCCGGTGTACGACGCCTACGCGCCGGCCATCGAGTTGCAGGGCGCCCGCGTGGTGCGCCTGGCCTTGCACGCGCCCGACTACCGGCCCGACTGGGCGGCGGTGGCTACCGCCATCACCCCGCGCACCCGCATGATCATGATCAACAGCCCGCACAACCCGACCGGCAGCGTGTGGTCGGCCGAGGACATGACGCGTCTGGCCGAGCTGGTGCGTGGCACCGACATCGTGATCGTGTCGGACGAGGTGTACGAGCACATCGTCTTCGACGGCCGCCGGCACGAGAGCTGCGCCCGCCACCCGGCGCTGGCCGAGCGCAGCGTGATTGTGTCCGGCTTTGGCAAGACCTATCACATCACCGGTTGGAAGATTGGCTACGTGGTGGCGCCCGCGGCGCTGATGGCCGAGTTCCGCAAGGTGCACCAGTTCAATGTGTTCACCGTGAACACGCCGATGCAGTACGCGTTGGCCGATTACATGGCCGACGCTTCGCGTCACCTCGGCCTGGCCGCCTTCTACCAGGCCAAGCGCGACCGTTTCCGCGCCGCCATGGCCGACTCGCGCTTTGAGCTGCTGCCGTGTTCGGGTACCTACTTTCAGCTGGCGCGCTACCGCGCGATTCGCGACGAGTCCGACATGGCCTTCGTCGAATGGCTGACTCGCGACAAGAAAGTGGCGGCGATTCCGGTGTCGGCCTTTTCGGCCGCCGCCGAGGATGAGGGCGTGGTGCGCTTCTGCTTCGCCAAGCATGACGACACGCTGGATGCGGCTTGCGAACGGCTGGTCGCGCTTTGAACCAAGCGCGGGGCGCGTGCCGCCTCGCGTGCTAAACTTTTTCGCTTCCATCGCGGCGCACCGAGATCGTGTCGAAACTCCTCGTTTTCCTCCTCGTCCTGTTTGCCATTTACTGGGTTCGCCGCATGTTGAGCAAACCCAAGCATCCGCCGGGCGCCGGCCCTCAGTCGGGTGCCTCGCGCGATCGCGCGGGCCAGACGCAGGCCTCGACCCGGATGCTCTCCTGCCAGCGCTGCGGTGTGCATGTGCCCGAGAGCGAAGGCGTGCGCGTCGGCGGTGTGTTCTTTTGCTGCGAAGCGCACGCGCGCGGCCGCGACGAAAGCTGAGATATGGTCGTCACGGAGAGCTTCGAGGATATCTCCGCCGATCTGGCGCGCCGGCGCTCCCTGCGCTACCTGAATCTGTTCCGCCTGACCATGGCGGCGATCTTCCTGTTCTTCGGCAAGAGCATCGGCCTGGGCGAAGAAGCGCCCGGGCTGTTCCTGGCCTTTGCCGCGTTCTACCTGTTTGGTGTGCTGGCGCTGGGTTTTCCCGACGCGGTGCAGCGGCTCGGTTTCAATCGGGTGGTGACCCTGCAGATGCTGCTGGATATCGCCGCCTTGACGATGATGATGGCGGTCAGCGGCGGCACGCGCGGCGGCCTGCCGATGTTGCTCACGGTCTTGCTGGCCGGGGGTGGTCTGGTCGGTTACGGGCGCTGGGTGCTGTTTTACGCGGCGTCGGCGACGGTGGCCGTGCTGGCCGAGAACAGCGTGCGCTTCCTCAATCGTGGCGAGGCCAACGACTTTTTCGTGGTCGGCATGGTGTGCATCGGGTTCTTCGGCGTCGCACTGACGGCGCGCCTGCTGGCAACGCGTGCGCTGACCAATGAACTGCTGGCACGCACGCGCGGCGCGGATCTGGCCCGTCAGCAGGCCATCAACGAGCGCATCATCGAGGACATGCACGACGGCGCGATCGTGCTCGACGCCAATCTGCGCATCCGTCAGGCCAACCCGCAGGCTGCCGCCTTGCTCGGCGCGCCCTTGCCGATTGGCGAGGTGATGAGTGATCTCTTTCCGGCGCTCACCGGCGCGCTGGCGGACCCCGCCGCGGCCAGTGAGGGGCATCAATGCCTCCCCGAGGGCGGCAAGCCGCTGCGCTGCCGCGTCGTGCGCGCCGAGGGCGACGCCGGCCACACCGTCATCTATTTGCAGGATCTCGACGAAATCCAGGCGCAGGCACAGCAGATCAAGCTCGCCGCGCTGGGGCGGCTGACCGCCAGCATTGCCCACGAAATTCGAAATCCGCTCACCGCCGTCACGCAAGCGGCCGAGTTGCTGGGCGAGGAGAAGCGCGCCGAAAGTCAGGCGAAGCTGATCCGCATCATCAATAACAACGCGCTGCGCATTGAGCAACTGGTGCGCGACGTGCTCTCGCTGGGGCGTCGTGATCGTGCCTTGCAGGAGGCTTTGCCTTTGCATGCCTTCGTCGTCGAACTGCTCGATGAATTCACCTTGCACGGCGAGGCCGACAAGGCGCAAGTGGTGGTCGATATCCCTGAATCGCTGACGCTCGCCTTTGATCGGGCGCACCTGCACCAGATCCTGTGGAACCTGTTGGTCAACGCCCGACGCTACGCGCCGCCAACGCCGGGGGCGATCCGTGTGTCTGCCGATAGCGACGGGGGCCGTACACGTTTGAACATTGAAGACGACGGGCCAGGCATCAGCGCCGAACACCGGGTGCACCTGTTTGAGCCTTTCTTTACCACGCATGCCAAGGGAACCGGCCTGGGGCTGTATATCGCGCGCGAACTGGCAGACGCCAACCGGGCCACGCTGGCCTTGCGCGATAGCGCGGCCGGCGCGCACTTCTGCCTCACCGGAATGAGCCAGCCATGAGCAAGACTGAACGACGCAACCGCCCACCCGGCCCCGATGTGCTGGTGGTCGACGACGAAGAAGATATCCGCGAACTGCTGGAGATGACGCTCACTCGCATGGGCCTGGGGTCCCACTCCGCCGGCTCGGTGGCCGAGGCGCGCGAGCTGCTATCCAAAAACAAATACCGCCTGTGCCTGACCGACATGCGCCTGCCCGATGGCGAGGGCTTGGAGCTGGTGCGCTATATCAACGAGCACTGTGCTGACCTGCCGGTGGCCGTCATCACCGCCTACGGCAGCATGGAAAACGCGGTCATCGCGCTCAAGGCCGGCGCCTTCGATTACCTGGCCAAGCCGGTGTCGCTCGAGCAACTGCGGGCGCTGATCAAGTCGGTGTTCCGCCTGCCCGACGCGGCCAATGAAGAAACCCGCAAGGACGCCAGCGCCTTTCTGATCGGCGAATCGCAGGCCATGGAGCAGGCGCGTCAGCTGATCGAAAAGCTCGCCCGCAGCCAGGCGCCGGTGTATGTGTCGGGCGAATCCGGCAGCGGCAAGGAGCGCGCGGCGCGCGCCATTCATGGCCTGGGGCCGCGGGTGGCGGGGGCGTTTGTGGGGGTCAACTGCGGCGCGATCCCCGAAAACCTGATGGAGAGCGAGTTCTTCGGCTATCGCAAAGGCGCGTTTACCGGCGCCGACAGTGACCGCGATGGCTTCTTTCAGGCCGCCAACGGCGGCACCTTGTTTCTGGATGAGGTCGCCGATCTGCCGCTGTCGATGCAGGTCAAGCTGCTGCGCGTGATCCAGGAGAAGCGCGTTCGCCGGATTGGCGACACCGCCGAGCAGCCGGTGGATGTGCGCATCGTCAGCGCCACGCACCAGAACTTGCGTGTGCTGGTCGAGGAAAACCGCTTTCGGCAGGACTTGTTTTACCGCCTGAATGTCATCGAACTCAAGATGCCGGCGCTGCGCGAACGGCGCGAAGACATTGGCTCGCTGGCCGAGGCCTTGCTTGCCCGCCTGGCCGAAGAGGCCGGCATGCCCTTGCCGCGCTTGTCGACGCAAGCGATCGAAGCGCTGTGCGGCTATAGCTTCCCCGGCAACGTGCGGGAGCTGGAAAACATTCTCGAGCGGGCGTTGGCGCTGTCATCCGGCGACATCATCCATGTCGAGGATCTGGCGCTGGAGCCGCTGATCGGCAGTGAGCCCACGGCGGGAAATGGCCATGGCGACGCCATGCGCACCGGCTTGCAGGATTATCTCGACACCGCCGAACGCCAGGCCATTGTCGAAGCGCTGGCCGAAACCGAGGGCAATCGCACCGCCGCGGCGCGCTTGCTGAAAGTGACCTTCCGCTCTTTGCGCTATCGCATGGAGCGGCTGGGCATGAAGGACTGACCCGCGTGCGCCAACTCGACGCCGCGGGCTGGCTCGATGGCGCGCGCTGGATCGCTTCGCCCAATTTTGATCGCCGCCCGGCCGGCCAGGTGGCGCGGCTGCTGGTGGTGCATGCGATCAGCCTGCCGCCGGAGCAGTTCGGCGGCGACGGCGTGCTCGCGTTGTTTGGCAACCGGCTGGACCCGGCGGCGCATCCCTACTTTGCGGACATTGCGCATCT
This sequence comes from Denitromonas ohlonensis, assembly GCF_007625205.1. Lineage (GTDB taxonomy): Bacteria > Pseudomonadota > Gammaproteobacteria > Burkholderiales > Rhodocyclaceae > Nitrogeniibacter > Nitrogeniibacter ohlonensis. Next base: position 107,294 of record NZ_VMNI01000004.1, read on the forward strand.
GCGCGTGTCGGCGCACTTTTTCATTCGCCGCGATGGCGAGCTGATTCAGTGCGTGCCGACGCATGCGCGGGCCTGGCATGCGGGCGTCAGCACCTGGCGCGACTGCGAGCGCTGCAATGATTTTTCGATTGGCGTCGAACTCGAAGGCTCGGATACCCAGCCGTTCAGCGAGGCCCAGTACGCGCAACTCAACGCGCTGATCGACGACCTTGCCCGCCAGCACCCGATTGAAGACGTGGTCGGCCACAGCGACATCGCGCCGGGTCGCAAGACCGATCCGGGCCCGTGTTTCGACTGGTCGCGCGTGGTCATTCCGCTGCTGCGTTGAGTGTTACGTTTGTTGTCCCGGCGTGCACGTGTCATGTGGGTGCCGTATAAAGTGGCCTGAGCCGGGCAATGGCCGGAATCGATTGACCAACTGCAGGAGGTGTTATGGGACTGTTCAACTTCATCAAGGAAGCGGGCGAGAAGCTGTTTGGCACGGGTGAGGCCAAGGCCGCGCAAGAGGCTGCCGCCAAGGATCCGTCCGCCGACAAGCTGGCTGCAGCGAACGCGAAAGCGGCCGAGGCGATCGCCAACTATGTGCGCACGCTGAATCTGCCAATCGAAGGGTTGAGCGTGGTGTTCGACGGCGCGGCCGGCGTGGTGTCGGTCGGCGGGACAACGCCCGATCAGGCCACGCGCGAGAAAGTGCTGCTGGCGGCGGGCAACGTGGCGGGCGTGGGCGAGGTGCAGGACACCATTGTGGTGACCAACCCCGAGCCGGAGGCCAAGTTCCACACCGTGGCGCGTGGCGACACCTTGTCGGCGATTGCCAAGACCTACTACGGCAGTGCCAACAAATACATGGTCATTTTCGAGGCCAACAAGCCGATGCTGTCGCACCCGGACAAGATCTATCCGGGTCAGATGCTGCGGATTCCGGCGCAAGGCTGAGCGACAGAAAACCCTGCTAATTGCATGGGAAAAAAACGGAGCCTCGGCTCCGTTTTTTTTCGCCGCCGGAAGCCGCGCCGCTGCTGGCGCGCCGCCATATTTGTGGTATTTTTGCCACCGTTTTGAGCGGTGCAAAATTGACAAAATCCATATGAATCAATAGAGTGCGATCCGTGCTGCGTTGCAGCATGTGCGTGGCGATCGCTCCCTGACCTGGTGGGATCGTCAAATCGAGTGAGTGCGTGATCTTACCGGTCACGCGGGACACCACTGGCGACCCGACTCTCCGAGGATTCGCTGCTCCGGCCGGCTGACAAGCCATCCGGGCGGACTGGATCCACGCTGTACCGACGTTCTCCATGACGGCGGCACTGGTGAGCAGAGGCGGGCCTCTTGGAGGACCACCATGAAGAACGCAACGGTCATGAAGCGCGCCATCTGTCATAGCGGCGCATTTCTGAAGCATTTTGCTCACGGCAGTCTGATCGCCCTGGGTCTCCTGTCGGCAGCGGCCCTGGTGGCCTCTGTTATCGAACCTCAGTCAGCCGCCCGCGGCTTGCCGATCGTCAGTCTGGCGCAAGCCCATGCTGAAGCCGTGGTGCCGGTGCGCCCCACGGTCGAGCTGGCTGATGAACCCGAAGCCCTGTTGCAGGCGCCGCCAGTCGTGGCCACGGCCGATGCCGAGTTGTCACCCGAGCTGGAGCGCGTGCGCAGCTACGTGGCACGTCGTTACCGGGTGTCGCAAACGGCCTTGCTGCGCCCCTTGGCCCGTGCCGAGCAGTCGGCCGAAGAGCTGGGCCTGGATCCGCTGCTGATCGTGGCGGTGATGGCGATTGAGTCGAGCTTCAACCCGATGGCCGAAAGCACCGTGGGGGCGCAAGGTCTGATGCAGGTGATTCCGCGTTTCCATCAGGACAAGATCGGCCCGGACGCGACGCCCGAGTCTTTGTTTGACCCCGTGACCAATGTGCGGGTCGGGGCGCTGGTGATCCAGGAAGGGCTGCGCCGCTACGGCTCGCTGCAGTCCGCCTTGCAGTACTACGGTGGCGCGCTACGCGACGAGAACGCGCGCTACGCCAAGAAGGTGTTGTCGATGCAGGCACGCCTTGCTGAGGTGGCGGCGAAGTCCGACGCCTGAGTATCAAGGCTTCAAGAAAAGGACGGCTATTGCGCCGTCCTTTTTTTACGCCAGTATGCGGCGGATCCGCTCGGCGGCTTCGGCCAGTCGGGACTGGCTGGTGGTGTAGGCGAAGCGCAGGTGCTGGCGCGGGCGGTTGTCGCCAAAGTCGATGCCCGGCGTGGCGGCGACGCCGGCCTCTTCGATCAGCCGGCGGGCGAGGGTTTCGCTGTCGTCGGTGAGCGCGCTGACATCGCTGTAGATATAGAAGGCGCCCTGCGGTTCGGACGCGACCTTGAAGCCGAGATCGCGCAGTGCTGGCAGCAGGATGTTGCGCCGTTCGGCGAAGGCCTGGCGGCGTGATTCGAGGATGTCGAGACAAGCCGGGCTGAACGCGGCCAGCGCGGCTTGCTGGGCAATGGTCGAGGCGGAGATAAAGAAGTGCTGGGCGAGGCGTTCGATCTCGCGCGCATAGCCTTCGGGCGCGACCAGCCAGCCGAGCCGCCAGCCGGTCATGCCGAAGTACTTGCTGAAGCTGTTGACCACGAACACGTCGTCCATGCTCTGCAGCGCGGTGCTCGAATCCACGCCATAGGTCAGCCCCTGATAGATCTCGTCGACGATCAGGTGGCCGCCGCGCGCTCGCACGGACTGGCGCAGCGCCTCGATCTCGGGCTGGGTGAGCAGGGTGCCGGTCGGGTTGGCGGGCGAGGCCACGATCAGGCCGCGGGTGTTGGGCTGCCAGGCGGCTTCGACCGCGGCGACCGTCGGCTGATAGGCGCTGTCGGCATTAACCGGCACGGCGCGGGCGACGCCCTCGAAAGCGCGTACCAGATGCCGGTTGGACGGATAGGTGGGGTCGGGCAGCAGCCAGCTGTCGCCGGGGTTGGTGGTGGCGGCCAGGGCCAGCATCAGGGCGCCCGAGGCGCCGGGGGTGACGACGATGCGCTCGGGGGCGACATTGGCACCGAAACGGTCCTGGTAGAAACGTGCGATCGCTTCGCGCAGCGGGGCGATGCCCAGCGCCGGCGTGTAGTGCACATCGCCACGCGCCAGAAAGCGGGTGGCGGCTTCGACCACCGGCGGCGGGCTGGGGAAGTCCGGCTCGCCGATTTCCATGTGGATGATGTCGCGGCCCTGGGCTTCGAGTTCGCGGGCGCGGCGCAGCAGCTCCATTACATGGAAGGGGCGGATGTCGGTCATGCGGTCGGCGAGGGACAGGGGCGAGCGTGTCATTGGGGAGTTCCGGGGCGGGGTCTTGCCATCATAGAGCGCGCGGGGCGGCGTGAAAACGCAACAAGCGCCGACCGGCGGCGCTTGTTGGTGCGACGAGCCGCCGTGAGGCGGCCGGTGGTGCGGCTTAGGCCGACAGGGCCAGCTGGAACAGCTCGCGCTTGAGGAGCATCTGGCGCGGCAGGCGATCTTGCAGCTTGTCGAACCACTCCTTGTGCATCTCGAGCTCTTTCTTCCAGGCGTCGGCGTCGATGGTGGTCAGGGCGTCGAACTCGGCCTTGGTGACGCCGGCGTCAGTCCAGTCCATATCCTCGAAGCGCGGCATCCAGCCCAGCGCGGTTTCCTTGGCGGCAATGGTGCCTTTGCAGCGATCGACGATCCACTTGAGCACGCGCATGTTTTCGCCAAAGCCCGGCCACATGAATTCGCCTTTCTCGTTCATGCGGAACCAGTTCACGCAGAAGATCTTCGGCGTGTTCTCGACCACATGACCCATCTTCAGCCAATGGTTGAAGTAGTCGCCCATGTGGTAGCCGCAGAAGGGCAGCATGGCGAACGGGTCGCGACGCACCACGCCCTGCGCGCCAAAGGCGGCGGCGGTGGTTTCGGAGCCCAGGGTGGCAGCCATGTAGACGCCGAAGTTCCAGTTGAAGGCCTGGTACACCAGCGGCACGGTGGTGGCGCGACGGCCGCCGAAGATGAAGGCCGAGATCGGCACGCCGGCGGGGTCTTCCCAGTTGTCGTCGATCGACGGGCACTGGCTGGCCGGGGCGGTAAAGCGCGAGTTCGGGTGAGCGGCCTTGCGACCGGTTTCCTTGGCCATCGCAGGCGTCCAGTCCTTGCCCTGCCAGTCGATCAGGTGGGCGGGGGCTTCCTTGCTCATGCCTTCCCACCACACATCGCCGTCGTCGGTCAGCGCGACGTTGGTGAAGATGATGTTTTCCTTCAGCGTCGCCATGGCGTTGAAGTTGGTTTTTTCGGAAGTGCCGGGGGCCACGCCGAAGAAGCCGGCTTCGGGGTTGATGGCGTAGAACTTGCCATCCTTGCCCGGTTTGATCCAGGCGATGTCGTCGCCGACGGTGGTGATCTTCCAGCCATCGAAGCTCTTGGGCGGGATCAGCATGGCGAAGTTGGTCTTGCCGCAGGCCGACGGGAAGGCGGCCGCCACGTAGGTTTTTTCGCCTTCGGGCGACTCGACGCCGAGGATCAGCATGTGTTCGGCCAGCCAGCCTTCGTCGCGGGCCATGGTCGAGGCGATGCGCAGGGCGAAGCACTTTTTGCCCAGCAGCGCATTGCCGCCGTAGCCGGAGCCGTAGGACCAGATCTCGCGGGTCTCGGGGAAGTGCACGATGTACTTGGTGTCGGGATTGCACGGCCAGCGGGCGTCTTTTTCGCCATGCGCCAGCGGGGCGCCAACCGAGTGCACGCAGGGCACGAACTCGCCGTCGGTGCCGAGCACGTCATACACAGCCTTGCCCATGCGCGTCATGGTGCGCATGTTGGTGACCACGTAGGGGCTGTCGGTGATTTCGATGCCGATGTGGGCAATCGGCGAGCCCAGCGGGCCCATCGAGAAGGGCACCACATACATGGTGCGGCCGCGCATCGAACCCTTGAACAGGCCGCTGAGCGTGCCGCGCATGACGGCCGGATCTTCCCAGTTGTTGGTGGGGCCGGCGTCGCCCTTGTCGGCGGAGCAGATGAAGGTGCGGTCTTCGACCCGGGCAACGTCGGACGGATCTGAGAAGGCGAGGTAGGAATTTTTGCGCTTTTCCGGGTTGAGCTTGATCAGCATGCCGGAGTCGACCATTTCAGCGCAGAGGCGGTCGTATTCTTCCTGCGTTCCGTCGCTCCACTCAACCCGGTCGGGTTCGGTCAGGGCGGCAATTTCAGCGACCCACTGTTTGAGCTTTTCTTGGCGGACGTAGTCCGGAGCGGCAGACAGAGCGGCCTCGGCGAATTGGTTCATGGCGCGGAATTCTCCAGGATTGCAGGTTGTAAACCGTAACGCCCGCCACCGGCAATACAGCCGTGGCGAGCGGTCCTCTCGGAGCGCATCTGAACGAGCGTCGCGGCCGTTGGGCAAAAAACGCGAGCGTCAGGTGCTACCCCTGAAGTGCACGCCACAAGCGGTGGTGCGCACATGTGGAAACCACGAAGCGACAAGGCCGCTTCCGAAAGCCTATGATTATGCCACGTCAGCCCCCGACGAGAAAATCCTGGTGCGGGAAAAGTGCACATCAAGAAAGGATTTTGTCGATTTGGGGGTGGTAGCGACATGGAAATGAAAGCTTATTCCAATAATAGGGTGAAACCCTAGGGGTAGTACCTGCTGCCCCAATGACCAGGAGATGAGGATGCCCATGGACGATTCGATTCGCGAAGCCGCGCTGGACTACCACCGCTACCCGCGCCCGGGAAAGATTTCGGTCACGCCGACCAAGGCGCTGACCAACCAGCAGGATTTGTCGCTGGCCTATTCGCCGGGTGTGGCGGCGGCATGTGAGGCGATTGTCGAGTCGCCCGCCGAAGCGGCCAACCTGACCTCGCGCAGCAACCTGATCGGTGTGGTCACCAACGGCACGGCGGTGCTCGGCCTGGGCAATATTGGCCCGCTGGCGGCCAAGCCGGTGATGGAAGGCAAGGGCGTGCTGTTCAAGAAGTTTGCCGATATCGATGTGTTCGACCTGGAAATCAACGAGCCCGACGCCGACAAGCTGATCGACATGATCGCCGCGCTGGAGCCGACCTTCGGCGGCATCAACCTGGAAGACATCAAGGCGCCGGAGTGCTTCTATATCGAGAAGAAGCTGCGCGAGCGGATGAACATTCCGGTCTTCCACGACGACCAGCACGGCACGGCGATTGTGGTGGGCGCGGCGGTGCTCAACGGCCTGCACCTGCAAGGCAAGGATCTGAAAACCGTCAAGCTGGTGACCTCGGGCGCCGGTGCCGCGGCGCTGGCGTGTCTGGAACTGCTGGTGATGCTCGGCGTGCCGGTCGAAAACATCTGGGTGACCGACATCGAAGGCGTGGTCTATGAAGGGCGCACGACGCTGATGGACCCGATCAAGGCCCGTTACGCCAAGCCGACGGAGGCGCGTACGCTGGGCGAGATCATCGAAGGGGCCGACGTGTTCCTCGGCTTGTCGGCCGGTGGTGTGCTCAAGCAGGACATGGTCAAGAAGATGGCGCCCAACCCGCTGGTGCTGGCGCTGGCCAACCCGCGGCCCGAGATTCTGCCCGAGGATGTCAAAGCGGTGCGCGACGACGCGATCATCGCCACCGGCCGCTCGGACTACCCGAACCAGGTCAACAACGTGTTGTGCTTCCCTTTCATCTTCCGCGGCGCGCTGGATGTGGGTGCGACAACGATTACCGACGAAATGAAGATGGCCGCCGTCAAGGCGATTGCCGAGCTGGCGCGTGCCGAGCAAAGCGACATCGTGGCTGCGGCGTATGGCGAAAAAGTGGCCGGCTTCGGTCGCGAGTACATCATTCCGCGTCCCTTTGACCCGCGCCTGATCGTGCTCATCGCGCCGGCGGTGGCCCGCGCGGCCATGGAATCCGGCGTGGCGACGCGGCCGATCACCGACTGGGACGCCTACACCACGATGCTCAACGGCTTCGTGTGGCGCTCCGGCCTGATCATGAAGCCGGTGTTTGCAGCGGCCAAGCGCAACCCGAAGCGGATCATCTTCAGCGAAGGCGAATCCGAGCGCGTGCTGCGTGCGGTGCAAATCGTGGTCGACGAGGGGCTGGCGCGGCCGATCCTCATCGGCCGCCCGGCCGTCGTGGCCAATCATATCGAGCGTTTCGGCCTGCGCCTGCAGGCCGGCACGGATTTCGATCTGGTGAATCCGGACTCCGACCCGCGCTACGACAGCTTGTGGAAGCACTACCACGGGCTGATGGAGCGCAGCGGCGTGTCGGTGGAGTACGCCAAGCGGGAGGTGCGCCGCCGCTCGACCTTGATCGGCGCCTTGCTGCTCAAGTTCGGCGATGCCGATGGCCTGATCTGCGGCACCTACGGGATGCACCAGCTGCACCTCAAGTTCATTGACGATGTGCTCGGCCGCAAGCCCGGGGTCAGCAAGTGCTACACGCTCAACCTGATCAACCTGCCGGGGCGCACGGTGTTCATGGCCGACACCTATGTCACTTACGATCCGACGCCGGCGCAGCTGGTCGAGATGACCGTGATGGCGGCCGAGGAGATGCGCCGCTTCGGCGTCGAACCCAAGGTGGCGCTGCTGTCGCATTCGAGCTTCGGCTCGGACGACTCGCCGACCTCAGCCAAGATGCGCGAGGCGCTGCGCCTGCTGCACGAACAGCATCCCGACCTCGAGGTGGAGGGCGAAATGCACGGCGACGCGGCGCTCGACGCCACCACGCGCATGCAGGTCTTCCCGAATGCGCGCATGAAGGAAGACGCCAACCTGCTGATCTTCCCGACGCTGGACGCGGCCAACATCGCGTTCAATCTGCTCAAGACGGCCTCGGGCGAAGGCATGACGGTCGGACCGATCCTGCTGGGGGCGGCCAAGCCGGCGCATATCCTCACCCCGACGGCGACGGTGCGACGCATCGTCAATATGACCGCATTGACCGTTGTCGAGGCGATGGCCGAGCAGGCCTGAGCGCTCTCCCCGCCGGGTGATGACTTCGCCCGGCGGGGAGATGCCCGCGGCAATAGCCCTAAAGCTTGAAGCCCCCTGCGCCGTAGTGAGCGGTATCGGGTCGGAGGGGTGACATGACGACAGAGAAGGCCGCGCTGGTGTTGACGGGAGGGGGCGCGCGTGCGGCCTATCAGGTTGGCGTGCTCAATGCGATTCGGGAGCTGTGGGGGCGGCGCCCGGGCAATCCCTTCCCGATTCTGTGTGGCACCTCGGCCGGTGGCATCAACGTCGCCTCGCTGGCCGTGTATTCCGATAATTTTCCGATGGCCGTGCGCAAGATGTCCTACATCTGGCGCAATTTCCATGTGGATCAGGTGTATCGCACCGATTTTCCCGCCTTGGCCGGCACCGGTGCGCGTTGGGGCTCGGCCTTGCTGACCGGCTGGTTGTACCGCCAGACCCCGCGCTCGCTGCTCGACAACGCGCCGCTGGCGCGCCTGCTGGAGAGCGTGCTCGATTTCTCCGCGATCGGCCGGGCGATTCGCGATGGTCACCTGCATGCGGTCAGTGTGAGCGCCTCGGGCTACACCTCGGGCGAGAGCCTGGCCTTTTTTCAGGCGGCCGACGGGGTGTTGCCCTGGCGGCGTGCGCAGCGGCTGGGGGTGCGCACCGAGCTGTCGGTGCCGCATTTGATGGCTTCAAGCGCGATCCCGTTTGTCTTTCCCGCCGTTCGCATCCACCGCGAGTATTTTGGCGACGGCTCAATGCGCCAGCTCGCGCCGATCAGCCCGGCGGTGCACCTGGGCGCCGACCGTATCCTGGTGATTGGCTCGGGCCGGCTGGAGGAAGAGGGGCGTCAGCAAGGGCACACCTATCCGTCGTTGGCGCAGATTGCCGGTCACGCCATGTCGAGCATTTTTCTGGATAGTCTGGCGGTCGATCTGGAGCGGCTCGAACGCATCAACACCACGCTTGGCGCCTTCACCGCCGAGCAGCGCCAGGCCGCGGGCCTCACGCTGCGACCGATTGAAACCCTGGTGATCGCCCCCTCGCGGCGGATCGACGCGATCGCCGGCCAGCACCGGCACAGCCTGCCACCCCTCTTGCGGGCCGTGTTGCGCGGGGTCGGGGCGATGCGCCCGAGTGGCTCGACGCTCTTGTCCTACCTCTTGTTTGAGCCGGCCTTTACGCGCGCGCTGATCGCCCTGGGCTACGAGGACACGATGGCGCGTCGTCAGGCGGTGGTCGATTTCCTGCGTTTGTGAATCCAGGTGGCAAATGGCGAGATTTTTCTTTAGAAAAGCCGCCTGAGTGCCGGATTTTTATGGATAATTTGCGAAACAACTTGCGGTGAATGCAATGAAGCTTGGACGACTCTTCGTCGCGTGGTGTTGTGCTGCCAGCCTGATCGGCCTGGCGAGTGCTGCGCCACCCGAGCGGGTGGGCGTGGCAAAAATAGTCGCGACGCCCTTGCTGGCCGAGGCGGCGCGCGCCGATAGCCCCGAGCTGCGCTCCGAGAGCTTTCTGATCGTCGATCAGCGCAGCGGTGAAGCCTTGCTGGCACGGAACGCGGATCGTGTTGCCCCGGTGGCATCCATCACTAAACTGATGACCGCGATGGTCGTTCTCGATGCCCGCCAGCCGTTGTCCGAGATGCTCACCGTGACGGAAGATGACCGCGATCGTCTGCGCAAGAGTCGCTCACGCTTGCCGATTGGTAGCCGCGTCAGCCGTGAAGATCTGCTGCGCCTGGCCTTGATGTCCTCTGAAAACCGGGCGGCAGCAGCGCTGGCCCGGCATTACCCGGGCGGGGACAAGGCCTTCACCAGGGCCATGAACGACAAAGCGCGCAAGCTGGGCATGACCCGCAGCCGATTTGTCGAAGGCACCGGCCTGAGCGCGGGCAATGTATCGACCGCCAGGGATCTGTCGCTGATGCTCAAGGCGGCCTCGGGTTATCCGCTGATTCGCCAGTTCTCGACCGATAGCCAGCACACGGTGGCGCTGGCGCGGGGGGCGCGCGAATTCCGTAATACCAATCCGCTGGTGAAGGATCCGAACTGGGAAATCAGTCTGTCCAAAACGGGTTACATCGAAGAGGCGGGGCGTTGCCTGGTCATGCAGACCTGGATGCGCGGCCGTCCGGTGCTGGTGGTGCTGCTCGATTCCTTCGGCTCGCGCACGCGCACGGCCGATGCCCGCCGCCTGCAGAAGTGGCTGGCGCAGCGGCCGTGGGATGCGCTGGTGATGGCGCGCAAGGGCGCAGCGGGCTGAGCGCCCGCCAGGCTCAGGCGGCGTCGCGCGGGCGGTAGCCCAGGGCGCGAGAAATCTGTCGGGCGGTTTCCAGGATCAGCGGGGCCCAATCGGGGTTGAAGCGTTCGGCCGGTGTCGACAAGGACAAGCCGGCGACCAACTCACCCGTGTCGTCACGAATGCCTGCCGCAATGCACCGTACGCCGGCCTCGACTTCTTCCATGTCGTAGGCCACTTCATGGCGGCGGACCTTGTCCAGTTCTTTCTCCAGCGCCGCCGGATCGCGGATCGACGTGGCGGTAGAGCCAGGCAGGCCGGTGCGTTTGGCGTAGTCGCGGATTTTTGGCAGACCGTCGTCGGCAAGAAACAGCTTCCCCGTGGCGGTGGTGTGCAGGGGCGCGCGGGCGCCGACGATGTGCACCACGCGTACGGACGAGCGGCCGCTTGAGGTGCGCTCGACATACACGATCTGATCGCCGTCGCGGATGCCGAGATTGACGCTCTCGCCGGTGCGCTGATGCAACTCGAGCATGGAGATGAGCGCGGTTTCGCGCAGCGAAATGCGCGATTTGACCAATGAGCCGAGTTCGAGCAAGCGGATGCCGAGGCGATAGATGCCGTTCTCGGTGCGCTCGACGAAGCCGCTGGTGGTCATGGCGGCCAGAATGCGGTGCGCCGTAGACGGGTGCAGTCCGGTCTGCGCGGCCAGCAGTTTGAGCGAGACGGGGTCGGGGTGCTTGGCCAGCACATCGAGCAGCGACATCATGCGTTCGATGACCTGGATCGAGGTTTTGGATTCTGGAGCGTTGGGGTCTTTCGGTATCTTCATTGCGGCTTTCCCTAGTAGGCGAATGGTACTTGACTCCCGTAGATTTCGCCTAGTGAAATACCGTATCGTGGCATAGCAAGGACATTCACTGGAGGTAGGGCGGTATGGAACCGAGGATCGTTTTTCTGGAGCGGGATTCGGTCAAGGCGGCGTTTTCGCGGCCCACGGTGGCGCACTCCTGGGTGGACTATCCGGATACCCGCCCGGCGGATGTGGTCGAGCGCCTGCGCGATGCGCAGATTGCGGTCATCAACAAGCTGCGTATCGATGCGGCGGTGCTTGCGCAGTTGCCGGCGCTGCGCATGATTGCGTTGGCGGCCACCGGCTCGGACAACGTTGATCTGGCGGCGTGTCGCGCGCGCGGCATTGTGGTCAGCAATGTACGAGGGTATGCCGACACCACCGTGCCGGAGCATGTGATCAGCCTGATGCTCGCCTTGTCGCGCAATCTCATGGCCTATCATCAGGATGTGCGCGCCGGTCGCTGGCCGCAGTCGCGCCATTTCTGCTTTCTGGATCATCCGATTCGCGATCTGCGCGGTGCGACGCTTGGTCTGGTCGGGCAGGGCAGTCTGGGCGGCGGTGTGGCGCGTCTGGCCGAGGCCTTTGGCATGCAGGTGCTGTGGTCGGAGCGGCCCGGCGCCGACCGCGTGCGTGCGGGGCGTGTGGCCTTTGGCGAGGTGCTGAAGCGGTCCGACGTGTTGTCGCTGCATTGCCCGCTGGATGCGAGTACCCGCGGCATGATCGATCGGGCGGCCTTGCAGGCGATGAAGTCGAGTGCCTTCCTGATCAACACGGCGCGTGGCGCGCTGGTCGATGAGGCGGCCTTGGCCGATGCCCTGCGCCAGGGCCTGATTGCCGGCGCCGCGATCGATGTGCTGTCTGCCGAGCCGCCCCCGTCAGACCACCCCTTGCTGGCGCCCGACATCCCCAACCTGATCGTGACGCCACATGTGGCGTGGGCGTCGGGCGAGGCAATGGCGGCGATGGCGGCGCAGGTGGTGCAAAATATTGACGCGTTTGTGCGCGGTGCGCCGAGAAACTGTCTTCCTTGAACCATCAAAAAACTGGATCCAATCAGGCTTCGGAAGACCAAAAAAACTAAAAATCGAGACAATTTGATCCAAATATGTATAAACTCGTCTGCTTCAAGTCGAATGACATTCGACGTTGGACGTGGCTTTCTGACACACTAGCCGCTCAAAGCGACCACGGCGCCGTTCCCGCCGTGGTGTTTTTCTCGCGTTTCGATGGGCCATAGGCATATGCACAGGTTTCATTCGATCAGCGTTGTCATCTCTTTGTTTGTTTTCTGGCTGGTGCTGTCCGGCTATTTCACGCCGTTTCTTGTGACGGTGGGCTTGGTGTCGTCCGTGCTGGTCGTGTTGTTTGCGCATCGCATGTCGGTGATCGATCGCGAAGGGCATCCGCTGGAGTTTCGTGCCGGCGTGTGGTCGTACTGGCCGTGGCTGGTCGTCGAGATCGTGAAATCGGCGTGGACCGTCTCCAAGCTCATCGTGCATCCGCGCCTGCCGATCACCCCGACCATGACGCGCGTCAAGATGAGCCAGACGAGCGCGGTCGGGCAGGTGACGTACGCCAATTCCATCACTTTGACGCCCGGCACGATTTCTGTTGCGATTGAGGGCGATGAAATCCTGGTGCACGCCCTGACTCAGGCCGGCGCCGAGGACCTCGCGGGAGGCGAAATGGATCGACGGGTCAGTGCGTGTGAGGCGCGCGCATGATGTACGCGGTGGTGGTCGGCGCTTTGTTGGTGTCGTTGTGCTTGCTGCTGGTGCGGGCCTTGCTCGGACCGACCGTTTTTGATCGGGCGCTGGCGGGGAATGCCGTCGGGACCATGGCGATGTTGCTGCTGGCGATCTTCCAGTTTGTGTCCGGCCGCCCGGAGTTTGTCGATCTGGCGCTGGTGTACGGGCTGCTGAATATCGTCGGTACCATCGCGGTCCAGAAATTTTTCCGTTACGGCGATCTGGGCGAGCCCGGAGTGGCGGACGAGGAGCACCGGCTGTGAGCGCGGCAATCGATATCCTCAGCATGATCCTGATGGGCGCGGGCGGCGTGTTCTGCGTGATCGGCGCGTTTGGCGTGCTGCGCATGCCGGGCTTCTACACACGCATGCATGCGGCCAGCGTCATCGATACGCTCGGCGCCAGCCTGATCATTGTCGGCTTGGTGTTGCAGTCGGGCTTCACGCTGGCGAGCGGCAAGCTGCTGATTCTGTGGCTGCTGATTTTCTTCTGCTCGCCGACCGCTTCGCACTCGCTGGCGAATGCAGCGCATCGGCGTGGGGTCACCCCGTGGCAACCGGATCAAGGAGCGAAATCATCCTCGAAGAACTGACTGCCGTCGTGTTGCTGACACTCATGGGCGCTGCCGCCATCGGCATGGCGCGTCAGCGCAACCTTTACGGTGTGGTGCTGCTCAGCGGCATCTATAGTTTTTTGATGGCTACCGTCATGGTGGTGCTCGACGCTGTCGACGTGGCCATGACCGAGGCCGCCGTCGGCGCGGGGATTTCGACCGTGCTGCTGTTCGGCGCCATTCATCTCACCGGCGGCACCGAGTCGAAGCCCATCCACCGGCCGTGGCTGCCCTTGCTGGTGGTGGCCGCCACCGGCGCAATGCTGGTCTACGGCACGCTGGGGCTGCCGGCATTCTCCGATCCCGGCGCGCCCATCCACCAGCACGTGGCACCGCGCTACCTGACCGAAGGCCCGGTGAAAACCGGTGTGCCCAACGTGGTGACGGCCGTGCTGGCAAGCTATCGGGGCTTTGATACGCTCGGCGAGACCTTTGTGGTGTTTACCGCCGGCATTGGCGTGATCGCCCTGTTGGGGCGCCGCCGACCGAGGCGGCCGATCGACAAGGCCGGTGAGGAGAACAAGGAATGAGACTGGACATCATTCTTCGTGTGCTGGCCAAGCTGCTGATCCCCTTTGCGCTCGTGTTTGGCCTGTATGTGCAGTTTCACGGCGACTACGGCCCCGGTGGCGGGTTTCAGGCGGGCGTGATCGTGGCCGCCGCGGTGATCTTTTACGCCCTGATCTACGGCCTGCCGGCGGCGCGACGCGTTGTTCCTACCGAGGTGGTTCAGACCTTGATGGCGGTCGGCGTGCTGCTGTACTCCGGCGTGGGTATCGCGTCCATTTTGCTGGGCGGCAACTATCTCGACTACTTCGTGCTCGGCGCCGATCCGGTGTCCGGACAGCATCGTGGCATCTTCTGGGTCGAGATGGGGGTGCTGATTACCGTGGCGTCGGTGATGCTCAAGATTTTCTATGTGTTTGCCGGGCGTCGTCGTGATGCCGAGGAGACTGAGGAATGACCTTGGCCAGTCATTTCAGCTACTGGGTCACGGTCCTGCTGTTGATGGTCGGGCTGTTCATCGTCATGGCACGCGAGAACCTGATCAAAAAAATGATCGGCCTGGGCATTTTCCAGACGGCGGTGTATTTGCTCTACATCGCGCCGGGCAAGCTGATCGGTGGCGTGGCGCCGATTGTTGGCGGGCAGTTCGCGGTGTATTCCAACCCGCTGCCGCATGTGCTGATTCTCACCGCGATTGTGGTCGGTGTGGCAACGCTGGCCCTCGGGCTGGCGCTGGTCGTGCGGATCAAGGAGGCCTACGGCACAATCGACGAGGACGAAATTCTCTTGATGGATGCGCGGGACGACACCTCGCCCGAACCCGAAGCTAAGGACGGCTGACCCGTGCTGACACAGCATTTTCCCGCCTTGTTGGTGGTGGTGCCGCTGATGGCCGCGCCACTCATCGTGTTTGCCCGACGATCGCTGGCAAGCTGGCTGATCGCCTTGCTGGCCACGGCGATCACCTTTGGCATCGCAGCCAGCCTGCTGGCTCAGACGATGTCCGAAGGCACCCTCGTTTATGCCATGGGCAGCTGGGAGGCGCCGCTTGGCATCGAATACCGCATCGACGCGGCCGGCGCCTTTGTGGCGGTGATCGTGGCCGCGATGGGGTTGATCGTGATGCCCTACAGCCGTGTCGGCATCGCCGCCGAAGTGCGCAGCGAAGAGCACTATCTCTACTACGCGCTGATGATGCTGTGTCTGGCGGGTCTGCTCGGCATTCTGGTCACCGGCGACGCCTTCAACGTGTTTGTGTTCCTCGAGGTGTCTTCGCTGGCCACCTATGTGCTGATCGCCATGGGACGAGACCGGCGGGCCTTGGTCGCGGCGTATCAATACCTGTTGATGGGCACCATCGGCGCGACCCTGTACGTGGTCGGCGTGGGTTTGCTCTATCTCGAAACCGGCACGCTGAACCTCGCCGACATGGCGACGCGTCTCGTTGATGTCGGCGATTCGCGCGGCGTGCTGGCCGCGCTGGCCTTCATCACCGTCGGCATTTCGCTGAAGATCGCGCTGTTCCCGCTGCATCTGTGGCTGCCCAACGCCTATGCCTACGCGCCGTCGCCGGTGTCGGCCTTCCTGGCGGCGACCGCCACCAAGGTGTCGATCTATGTGCTGATGCGCTATTTCTTCACCATCTTCGGCGCGACCGAGGTGTTCGACGCGCGCGCCACTGGCGCGATCCTGCTCGGGCTGTCGCTGGCGGCCATGTTCATCCCGGCCGTGGTGGCGATTTTCCAGCACGACATGAAGCGGCTGCTGGCGTATTCCAGCGTGTCGCAAATCGGCTACATCACGCTCGGTATCAGCCTGGATTCGGTTGAGGGCCTGATGGCCTCGGCCATGCATTTGTTCAATCACGCGCTGACCAAGGGCGGGCTGTTTCTGGTGCTCGGCGGGGTGGTGCTGCGCTGTGGTGGCGCCGGGTTTGACCGGCTCGCGGGGCTGGGTCACACCATGCCGGTGGCGGCCTTTGCCATGGTGGTCGGCGGCCTGAGCCTGATCGGCGTGCCGGGCACGGCCGGTTTCATCAGCAAGTGGTATCTGGTCAGTGCGGCGATGCACGACGGGCAGTGGTGGCTGGTGGGCGCGGTGCTGGCCAGCTCGCTGCTGGCGGTGATCTACGTCTGGCGCTTTGTCGAAGTGGCGTACTTCCGCGCACCGCCGGCCGATCATCCGGCACCGGGCGAGGCGCCGCTGTCGATGCAACTGCCCGCGCTGGCGATGATTGCCGGCTGCGTCTATTTCGGCATTGACGCCACCTGGTCCAGCGAGGTTTCCATGCGCGTGGCCGAGGTGCTCATGTACAACCCGGGTGTCGGCCAATGACTGAAGACATCCAACTGATCAGCCTGCTGCTCACGCCGTTGGTCGGCATGTTGCTGCTGGCGCTGGCCGGGCGCTGGCCGAACCTGCGCGAAGCGATCACCCTGATCACCGCCGTCGTGCTGTTCTCCGAGTCGATTCAGCTGGCGGTCGATGTGCTCGGTGGTGCGCGCCCCGGGCTGACGCTGATCGAGATGCTGCCGGGGCTGACTCTGCGCCTCGCGGTTGAGCCGCTAGGGGCGGTGTTTTCGGTGATCTCCTCGGGCTTGTGGATCATCAGCACCCTGTATTCGATCGGCTACATGCGCGGCAACAAGGAGAAGAAGCAAACCCGCTTCTTCGTGTGTTTTGCCGGCGCCATCTTTGCCGCCCAAGGCATTGCGCTGGCCGGCAACATGCTGACCTTGTTCATGTTCTACGAGGCCATGACGCTGATCACCTATCCGCTGGTGACGCACCATGGCACCGATCACGCGCGCAACTCGGCCCGTACTTACCTTGGCGTGTTGCTGGGCACCTCGATCGCGTTCCTGCTCTCCGGCCTGCTGGCCACCTGGGTGATCGCCGGCACGCTCGATTTCCGCCAGGGCGGCATCCTCGCCGGCCATCTCGGTGCGACCGGCACGGCGCTGTTGCTGGTGCTCTACATGTTCGGTATCGGTAAGGCGGCGTTGATGCCTTTCCACCGTTGGCTGCCGGCGGCGATGGTGGCGCCCACGCCGGTGTCGGCCCTGCTGCATGCGGTGGCGGTGGTCAAGGCGGGTGTGTTCACCATCGTCAAGGTGATCGTCTATATCTTCGGCACCGACAACCTGATGTCGCTTGGCAGTGCCGACTGGGTGCCCGTCATTGCCGGCTTCAGCATCCTCTCGGCGTCCATCGTGGCCTTGCGGGCCGACAACCTCAAGCGTCGGCTGGCCTACTCGACGGTCAGTCAGCTGTCGTATGTCACGCTCGCCGCGACCTTGCTGGCCCCGATTTCCATTGTTGGTGCCGTGATGCATATCGCGGCCCACGCGCTGGGCAAGATCACGTTGTTTTTTGCGGCCGGCTCGATCTACACCGCCGCGCACAAAACCGAGGTCAGCCAGCTCGACGGCATTGGCCGGCGCATGCCCTGGACCATGGTGGCCTTCTCGATTGGCGCGCTGTCGATGATCGGCCTGCCGCCGGCGGCCGGCTTCGTGTCGAAGTGGTACATCCTGTCGGCGGCGATGAGTCTGGAGCACTGGCTGGCGGTGGGGGTGCTGGTGCTCAGCACCTTGCTCAACGCCGGCTATTTTCTGCCGATTGTGTGGCGTGCCTTCTTCCGTGAGCCGCCCAGCGACGCTGATGATCACCACGACGAACCTCATGCCGCCCATGGCGAGGCGCCGCTGCTGATGGTGTTTGCGCAGACCACAACGGCGGCGATGACGATCGGCCTGTTCTTCTATCACGAGCCGGTGTTGCGACTGGCGCGCGCCGTGGCGGGGGCCTTCTGATGCGACAGAACGCATTGTTTTCTCCGGGCAAACGTCTGTGGCACACGCTGTTGGCGGCCTTGCTGCTGATGCTGGTCGCCGGCCTGTTTGTTGAGTCGCACCCGCATTTCGGCATTGATGCCGTGCCGGGCTTCAATGCCTGGTTCCCGATGCTCGCTTGCGCGGTGCTGGTGGTGTTGGCGCGTGGCCTGGGTCGCATTTTCGGACCGCGGGAGGATGAAGATGGACGCTGAACTCCTCCACCATCCTGCGATCTGGCTGATTCTCGGCGGCATTGTGATGGGCTTCCTGCGCGGTGCACCGCGGGTGCTGCTGTCGCTGAGCCTGCCGCTCGCCGCTGCGTGGCTGCTGTGGCAGATGCCGGAAGGCATCTACGGCGGCGTGCCTTTCCTCGATTACACGCTGGATGTGCTGCGGGTCGACCGCCTGGGCCGCCTGTTTGCGCTGGTGTTCGTGCTGGCCTTGTTTGTCGGCAGCGTGTATGCAATGGGTCAGCGCAGCCGGCTCGAAGTGCCGGCCGCCTTTGTGTATGGTGGCGCGGCAGTGGGCGCGGTGCTGGCGGGCGACTGGATCACCTTGTTCCTGTTCTGGGAGCTGATGGCGATCGGCTCAACGCTGGTGATCTGGGCCGGCGGCCGTGAAGCCTATCCGGCGGCGATGCGCTACCTGATGGTGCACCTGTTCGGCGGCGTGGTGTTCATGGCCGGCATCACCGCGCATCTGGTGGGCGGCGGCAGCCTGCGCATCGAGCCGCTGGCGCTCGAGGGCGTCGCGCACTGGCTGATTCTCGCCGGTGTCCTCATCAACGCCGGCGCCTTCCCGTTCTGGTCGTGGATTCCTGACGCCTATCCGCGCGCCTCGTGGAGTGGCATGGTGTTCCTCTCGGCCTTCACCACCAAGACGGCGGTGTATGTGCTGATGCGCGGCTTCCCCGGCGCCGAGGTGTTGATCCCGATCGGTCTGCTGATGGCGGGCTACGGCCTGATCTACGCGCTGATCGAAAACACCGCTCGACGCGTGCTGGCCTACGCCATCATCAATCAGGTCGGCTTCATGATCGCGGGCATCGGCATTGGCACGGAGATGGCGCTCAACGGCGTGGCGGCGCATGCCTTTGCGCACATTGTGTACAAGGCGCTGCTGCTGATGGCGATCGGCGCGGTGATTGTGCAGACCGGCAAGCGCGACTGCACCGATCTGGGCGGTCTGGCGCGGCAGATGCCGGTCACCACCGGCTTCGCCATCTTCGGTGCGCTGGCCATGTCGGCGCCACTGACGGCCGGCTTCATCACCAAATCGCTGGTGCTGCAGGCCGCGGCCGACGCGCACCTGACCTGGGTGTGGCTGGCGATGATGGTGATCGCCGCCGGCGTGTTCCTGGCGGCGGGTTTGAAGGTGGTGGTCTTCGTCTTCTTCGGCGAATCCCGCGATCTCGACGCCGAAGAAGCGCCGCCCAGCCAGCGCTGGGGCATGCGCCTGCTCGCGCTCACCAGCCTCGCGGTGGGTTGCTACCCGCCGCTGCTCTACGATCTGTTGCCCTATCCGCTCGACTACCAGCCGTATACCGGCTCGCATGTGGTCTTCCAGCTTCAGCTGCTGCTGGCCACCACGGTGGTGTTTTTCCTGTTGCGCGGGCACCTGGTCAAGATGCTCGGCTCGCTGATCGACATCGATTGGTTCTACCGCACGCTCGGCCCGCGCTGGGTCAAAGTGATGGTCTACGGCGTCAGCATCGAGATTCGCGAAGTCGTGCTGGTCCTCATGCGTGGCATCGCCAATGTGCTGGGCAGCCTGCGCCGGCACTACGGCACGCGCGGCGTATTGGCCCGTACCTGGCCCTCCGGCAGCATGGTGATGTGGGTGGCCTTGTTGCTGATGATGTATCTGGCGCTGTTCTATCTGGCCTGAGGCGGTAAACTGCGGCATTGTCTTTTGCCGTGCAGCCATGAAACCGACCCGCCACCCGCCCGCCACCCCATCGTCCGACACTCCTCGTCGCCTGCAGCGCGCGCCCGCCGCACCGCAACCAGCGTCGGCAGCCGCCGCGCCGCAAGGCGTGCGCCTGTCCAAAATCATGGTCGAACGCGGCATGTGCAATCGCCGCGACGCCGACGCCCTGATCGCCCGCGGCGAGGTGTTTGTCGACGGCAAGCGGATCAACGAACTCGGCACCCGGATTTCGCCCGATGCCGCCATCACCCTGGCCGAGGGCGTGACGCTACGACCCATGCCCACCCCGCCGGTGCCCGAAAAGCCGACCGCCGACGGCGTACGCCTGTCCAAAGTCATGGCCCAGCGCGGCATGTGCTCGCGCCGCGAAGCCGATGCGCTGATCGAGCGCGGCTGGGTGTTTGTCGATGGTCAGCGCGTCAATGAGCTGGGCACGCGCATCTCGCCCGACGCCACCATTACTCTCGATAAACGCGGCGAAGCCAAACAGGCCGAGCGGGTCACCATCGTGCTGCACAAGCCGATGAGCTTTGTCTCGGCGCAGCCCGAAGACGGCCACCAGGCGGCGGTCACGCTGGTCACCCCCGATCGCCTGTTCGGTGGCGGCACCTTCTCGCGCGACCACCTCAAGGGCCTGGCCCCCGCCGGCCGGCTCGACATCGACTCCACCGGCCTGCTCATCCTCACCCAGGACGGGCGCATCGCCCGCCAGCTCATCGGTGATGATTCCACGGTCGAAAAAGAGTATCTCGTGCGCGTCTCGGGTCAGCTGACCGACGACGGTCTCGCCTTGCTCAACCACGGACTGAGCCTGGACGGCAAAGTCCTGCGCCCGGCCACGGTGCGCTGGCAAAACGAAGACCAGCTCAGCTTCATCCTCAAGGAAGGCCGCAAGCGCCAGATCCGCCGCATGTGCGAGCTGGTCGGCCTGAAAGTCGTTGGCCTCAAGCGGGTGCGTATCGGCAAGGTCGTACTTGCCGATCTGCCGGTGGGGCAGTGGCGGTATTTGCGTCCGAACGAAGGGTTTTGAGCTTTGGTTGGCGCATGACATTGTCTTGACGTCGGTGTTGTGGAAAGATCTCAATCTCTACAACAAGGGAAGTGGTCATGTCATCGTCGATACTCGCTCAATATGAGCAACTGACGCCTCAAGAGCGGAACTATATTACGTCCCACCCGCACCACGCGCTCACAATCCGTCAGTCCAAGGAAACGGCCTTTGAGGCAACCAAGGCGCGATTCGGCTTCAACGGGCGGAATGATAAATCCGACGCGTTCCGCCATTGTTTCTGGTCGGCCATTCTTGCCCGCGATATCGGCTATGCAAACGCACTTCGCTTTACCACGGCGCATGAGTCGTCATTGATTAATCCGAAAAACGAAAAGGCTATGGATCTCCACAACAATTCTGTGGGGCTGGTTATCGGTCGGCAGGGTGGCTCGGATCAGATTCTGAGTCATCGATGCATGGAGGCTTTGGTATCCCGAAGGCTTACGGTTTTGATCCCGTGAGGTCGTGGTGATGAAGAAAATAGTTTTCGGAATGCTCGCGATGGTTTTCTTATTTGGTTGTTCGTCGTCTTCCGTTGTTGAAGAAGCGAGGTTGCTTGGGACGAAACAATTTACGCCAAAAGCGTGGGCTGAGGGCAATCGAGAGCAGCGGGCAGAGATGGTTTTCTCGTTTCTGTCTCAACATACTGCCGCTTCATTGTCGGCAGTGGAGGTCAGGCAATTGCTCGGTGAGCCCACGGGATATTACGACTATGACGAGAACCCGGCCTACATCGTTGGCCCGGACTCCGTCGAAAGCCCTTATGGGAAGGGTTACCTTCTGGCGTTTGTTGCGGACAAGAGCAACGGACGGATCACGGACGTCAAGATCATTCCCGAACCACGATAGTCGTGTAGTTGCTGGCGGATGATTGCGCGACACTACTCCGCCCGCAGCGCCTCCACCGGGTCCAGCGTGGTCGCCTTGCGCGCCGGCAGCACGCCGGCGGCGAGGCCGATGAGCACGGCCGAGACCTCGGCCAGCACGGCGAATTCCCACGGCGTGTGCACCGGCAGCGCCGGTACCAGCAGGCCCACCAGCTGCGCCAGGGCGACGCCGGCAACTAGGCCGATCAATCCACCCACCGCCGCCAGCGCCACGGCCTCGCCGAGAAACAGCGCGAGGATGGTGCGCCGACGCGCGCCGAGGGCCACCAGCAGACCGATCTCGCCGGTGCGTTCGGTGACCGCGATGGTCATGATGGTGACGATGCCGACCCCGCCCACCAGCAGCGAAATGCCGCCCAGTGCACCCACCGCGGCGGTGAGGATGTCGAGGATGTTGGACAGGCTGTCGAGCATGTCGGCCTGGGTGGTGAGCGCAAAGTCTTCGCGGCCGTGGCGGGCGATGAGCAGGCGGGTGACGCTCTGGCTGACCTGCTCGGAGGACACGCCCTCCTGATACGACACGTTGATCTCCATCAGCCCCTCGCGGTTGTACAGCGCCAGCGCACGGCCGGTGGGGATGTAGGCAGTGTCATCCAGATCGGTGCCGAGAAACTGCCCCTTGGCTTCCATCACGCCAATCACCCGGAAGCGCTCGCCGCCGATGCGGATGCGTTCGCCGAGCGCGTTCTGGGAGCCGAACAACTCCTGCTTGAGCGTGGCCCCGAGCACCGCCAGCGCGCGGGGCTGGTTGGCGTTGTCGTCCGGCAAGAACTGGCCGCTGCGCACGCTCATGGTGAAGGCCTGCACCATGGCCGGGCCGACGCCGTACACCGAGCTGCGGCGCACACGGCCGTTGCCTTCGATCTCCGAATTGCCCCACACCACCGGAGTGACCGCGGTGACGCCCGGCACGCGTTCCAGCGCCTGGGCGTCGGCCAAGGTGAGCGGGCGCGAGGTGCTGGGCAGACCCGGCGGGCCGCCGCGGGCGCCTTTCTTGCCGGGGGCAATCTCGATCACATTGGTGCCGAACTGGGTGAACTCGGCCAGCACGAACTGGTGGATGCCCTCACCGATGGAGGTCAGCAGGATCACCGCGGCGATACCGACCGCGATGCCGAGCAGGGTCAGAAAGCTGCGCAGGCGCTGGGCGACCAGGGCCCGAACCGACAGCGAGAGAAAGTCGCGCCAGGACATTTTCAGACCCTCCTGTCGCTGCGCGACATCCTCCCCGAGGGAGGGTTCGCGAGCCCTTCGGGCGGCCGTGCGCGCTCGCTCATGCTTCGGCTACCTCTTTGAAAGTGCATCGACCGGGTCGAGCGTGGCGGCATGGCGGGCCGGCATGACACCGAACAGCACGCCGGTGACAATCGCCGTGCCCAGCCCGGCGAACACCGCCCAGTCGGGCGGGTAGGCCGGCAGCACCGGGAACATCAGCCGCAGCCCCCAGGCGCCGAGGTGGCCGAGCAGCAGGCCCGCCAGCGCGCCGGCGATGGACAGCAGCGCGGCCTCGGTGAGAAACACCAGACGGATGATGCTGCCCGTGGCGCCCAGCGCCTTGAGCAGGCCGATTTCGCTGGTGCGCTGGGTGATGGCGACGAGCATCACGTTCATCACCAGAATGCCGGCCACGGCCAGGCTGATAGCGGCGATGCCGGCGACGGCCAGGGTGAGCGCGCCGAGAATCCGGTCGAAGGTGCCGAGGACGGCGTCCTGGGTGATCAGCGTCACATCCTCCTCGCCGTCATGGCGGGCCTTGAGGATGTCGAGGATCTGGGTCTTGGCGGCGGGCACGGCGTCGCGGTCGCGCGCTTCGGCGAAGATGCGGAACAGGCTGGAGGCATTGAACAGCGCTTGTGCCGCGGCGACGGGAATGATCACCAGCTCGTCGGCATTCATGCCCAGCCCCGAGCCCGAGGCGGCGAGCACGCCGATGACCCGGTAGCGCCTGTCGCCGACGCGGATCATCTGGCCCAGCGCGGGCTCGGCGCCGAACAGCTCCTGGTGCAAGGTGGCGCCGATGACGGCCACGGCCGAGCCACGGCGCCAGTCTTCCTCGGGCAGGAAGCGGCCCTGGCCGAGGCGATAGTTGCGGATGTCGGCAAAGGCGCGCGTGGTGCCGATGACCATCACCTCGCGCAGCTTGCCAGCGTAGGCGATCTCGGAGTTGCCCAGCACCAGCGGGGCGACGCGGGTCACCCCGCTGGCGCGCAGCAGGGCGGCGGCGTCGTCGACGGTGAGGTCGCGCGGGGTGTTGGTGACGAAGCTGCCGGCGCCGACGCCGCCGGTTTCGGTGCGCCCGGGCAGGACGATGATCAGGCTGCTGCCCAGCGCCGAGAACTCGCGCACCACATAGCGGCGGGCGCCGTCACCCAGCGCGGTAAGCAACACCACGGCGGCCACGCCGATGGCCATGGCCAGCATCATCAAGCCGGTGCGCACGGGGTAGGCGGTGGCGGCGCGGATGGCGAAGCCGAGGATGTCGCGGCTGCGCATCATGGCGCGGGGCGTTTCGAGTCCGAATCGATGCGGCCGTCTTCCATGCGGATCTGCCGCTGCGCGCGCTCGCCCATGTGCGGGTCGTGGGTGACGACGATCAGCGTCACGCCGCGGCCGTTGAGGGTTTCGAGCAGCGTGGTGACCTCTTCGCCGGTGGCGCGGTCGAGGTTGCCGGTGGGCTCGTCGGCCAGCAACATGGCCGGCTGCATGATGGTGGCGCGGGCGATGGCGACGCGCTGGCGCTGGCCGCCGGAGAGCTGGTCGGGGCGGTGGTCGCCGCGTTTGGCGAGGCCGAAGTCGTCCAGCGCCTGGGCGACGCGCGCCTTGCGATCGTGTGGCGAGATGCCGGCCAGCAGCAGCGGCAGAGCGATGTTTTCTTCGGCGGTGAGGCGCGGCACGAGGTGAAAGCTCTGGAACACGAAGCCGATGCGCTCGCGGCGCACGCGCGCCTGCTCGTCGGCGCTGAGCGTGGTGACGTCGCGCCCTTCGAGGCGGTAGTGACCGTCGTTGGGCCGGTCGAGCAGGCCGAGCAGGTTGAGCAGGGTGGACTTGCCCGAGCCGGACGGGCCCATCACCGAGACATATTCGCCCGCGTCGATGCGCAATTGCACATCCTGCAGGGCATGCACTTCGCTGTCGCCGAGCTGGAAGATGCGCTGGATGTTGTCCAGTTCGATCTGTGCCATGGCGGCTTACTTGGGCGCGTCGGTGTCGGGCGTGACCAGGGCGCCGGCGATGATGCCGTCGCGTTCGAGCGAGGTGACGATGCGGTCGCCCTCGCTCAGGCCGTCGGTGATTTCGGTCTGCGCCCAGTTGGCAATGCCGGTCTTGACCGGCTGGGCAGACAGCGTGCCGGTGGTCGCGTCGTAGCGCAGCACATCGCCGCTGCTGCGCAGCGCCGCGGTGGGGATGCGCAGCACGTCGGGGCGCGACTCGAGAATCACCTCGGCGTCGGCGCTGTAGCCGACGAGCAGGCCGCGGGCTTCTTCGGGGTGGTCGAAATCGACCTCGACATCGACGGTGCGGGCCTGCTTCTCGACGGCGAACACGTACGGGGCGACACGGCGGACGTGGCCGGCGAATACCTGGTCGGGCAGGGCGTCGAGCGTGATGCGTACCGTCTGACCGGCGTGGATCTTGGGCGCGTCGACCTCGTCCATCGGCGCCTTCACATAGAGGCAGCTTTCGTCGATCAGGTCGATGGCCGGTGGCGTGGCGACGCCGGGCGGCGAGGGCGTGGCGTATTCGCCCAACTCGCCGACGATCTTGGCGATGGTGCCGGCAAAGGGCGCGGTGAGCACGGTGCGTTCGGTGTTGGCGCGGGCCGCGTCGAGCTGGGCGCGCGCGGCGGCGATGTCGGACTGGCTGGTACGGCAGGCCGCCTCGCGAGCGGTGGCGTCGGTGCGCGCTTTTTCTTCTGCCGATGCCGACACGAAATCGCGTGTGTGCAGGGCGCTCTGGCGTTTGGCCTCGCTGCGGGCATTGGTCGCCAGCGTGCAGATTTCTGTCACCCGGCGTTGTGCCGTCTCGAGTTGGCGCTGCGCGACAACGACCTGAGCGGCCTGATCGTCGTTCCACAGGCGCATCAGCACCTGACCGGTAACGACCTTGTCGCCTTCCTTGACGCCGAGGTATTCGATGCGTCCGCCAGCGATGGTGGACAGTTTGGCGCGCTGGCAGGCTTCGATTTCTCCGGCGCGGGTGTTGGAGACGGTGGCTTCAACGAGGCCGCGATCAACGGTGGCCAGTGCGACCGGGACCGGTGTGGGGCGCTTGAACCACCATACGGCGGCGGCGCCAGCGGCGATGAGGCACAGAAGGACAAGCAGGGTGCGTGCGCGCATGGGCGAGGCTGTGTATTCAAAAGGGCTAATGATCCGCCCGATCGGTGACCGGTGCAACCGCGCGAGGTGTCGCACCGGGCCAGCATCGCCGTGATGCTTAGCGATACTGCGGGTACTTTTCCCGGTACAGGCGCTCGAGTTCGCGCTTTTCTTCGGCCAGTCGGCGCTCGGCGAGCATGGCGTTGCGCTCGGCTTCGGCTGCGCGGCTGGCGCGCTCCTGTTCGACTTTGCGTTGCGCTTCGCGCTCGCGCTGTTGTTCTTCGCGGGTCTTGGTGCGCTGGTAGTCCGAGGCTTCGCGGTCCAACCGGCTGCGCAGGGCGGCCAGTTCGCGGGCTTCTTGCTGAGCCTGCCGCTCCTGCGCGCGGCGCTCTTGCGTGGTGGCGTAGCGTTCCTGCGTGGCCGATTGCCGGCGCTCGTTTTGTTCGAGCTGGTAACGCGACAGTTCGATTTGTTGCTCGGCCATCGCGCTTTGGTGTTCGAGCACCATCCGGGTCAATGCCCGTTGATGCCAGATGGCGGCGGCGACGTAGCCCACCACAAGGGCGGCGGCGATCATCAGCGCGCGGCTCCAGGCCGGGGGGCTGGCTGCGGACGTCTTTGCCGGGGGCGGCGGGCTGGCGGGCGCCACATAGTGATCGGCGATGCGCTCGTCGTAGGCGGCGCGCAGCGCGGGGTCGTTCAGCGTGGCGAAGGCGTCATTGAGCAGGCGCAGGGCCGGGGCGTCGCCCTTGGCTTCGAGCCGGCGCGACAGCAGCACGTGAGCGGCCTTGATCATGGCCGGCTCGGCCGTCGCGCTGACCTGAAGGATGTCGTAGAGGGTGCGGGCTGTCGTCATCGGTTCCGAGGCGCAGATAAAAGAGGGAGCGTGCCTCAGGGTTTCGACTTCTGCCACGAATCCTTGAGCGTGACCGTGCGATTGAACACAGGTGCGCCAGCTTGGCTGTCGAAGCGGTCGGCCACGAAGTAGCCGTGGCGCTCGAACTGGAAGCGCGACTCGGCCGTGACTTGCGCCAGCGACGGTTCGAGCTGAGCGGTGATGCGGCGCTTGGCGTCCGGGTTGATGTCGGTGAGGAAGTCGCGCTCGAAATCGGGGGCATCGCCCTCGCGGCGCTGGCCGGGCTGCGGGTAGGCGAAGAGGCGGTCGTAGAGGCGCACTTCGGCTTCGCAGGCGTGGGGCACACTGACCCAGTGCAGGTTGCCCTTGACCTTGTAGGTGTCGGCGCCGGGCGTGCCCGACTTGGAGTCGGGGAAATATTCGCAGGTGACGGCGACCACGTTGCCCTCGGCGTCTTTTTCGCAGCCGGTGCACTCGACCACATAGCCGTAGCGCAGGCGGACCTTGTTGCCGGCAAACAGACGACGGAAGCCCTTGCTCGGGGTTTCCATGAAGTCTTCGCGCTCGATCCACAGCTCGCGCGAGAGCGGCATTTCGCGCTGGCCCAGTTCCGGCTTGAGCGGGTGGTTGGGCGCAAAGCATTGCTCGCTCTGGCCTTCGGGGTAGTTGGTGATGATCAGCTTGAGTGGGTCGAGCACGGCAACGCGGCGCTCGGCCGTGTCGTTGAGGTCTTCACGCATGCACTCTTCGAGCACGCTCATGTCGATCCAGCCGTCGGACTTGGACACCCCGGCGCGCTCGGCAAACAGGCGGAAGCCGGCGGCGGTGAAGCCGCGACGACGGGCGCCGACCAGGGTGGGCATGCGCGGGTCGTCCCAGCCATCGACATGGCCTTCGTCCACCAGTTGCACCAGCTTGCGCTTGGACAGCACGACGTAGGTGAGATTGAGGCGGGCGAACTCGATCTGGCGTGGCAGGGGGCGGGTGAAGAAGCCGCCCTCGGCGAGCTGCTCGAGCAGCCAGTCGTAGAAGGGGCGCTGATCTTCGAATTCAAGCGTGCACAGCGAGTGGGTGATGTTCTCGATCGCGTCTTCGATGGGGTGGGCGAAGGTGTACATCGGGTACACGCACCAGGTGTCGCCGGTGCGGTGGTGGTGGGCGTGGCGGATGCGGTAGATGGCCGGGTCGCGCAGGTTGATGTTGGGCGAGGCCATGTCGATCTTGGCGCGCAGGATGTGCGTGCCGTCGGGGAACTCACCGGCTTTCATGCGGGCGAAGAGGTCGAGGTTTTCGTCGATGCTGCGCGTGCGGAAGGGGCTGTCCTTGCCGGCCTCGGTCAGCGTGCCGCGGTAGGCGCGCATGTCGTCGGCCGAGAGTGAATCCACATAGGCTTTGCCCGCGCGGATCAGGTGCTCGGCGCAGGCGGCCATGGTGTCGAAATAGTCCGACGCGAAATACAGATGCTCGCCCCAGTCGTAGCCCAGCCACTGCACCGACTCGATGATGGCGTCGACGTACTCCTGCTCTTCCTTGATCGGATTGGTGTCGTCGAAGCGCATATGGCATGCCCCGCCGAAACTTTCTGCAATGCCGAAGTTAAGACAAATGGATTTTGCATGACCATAATGCAGGTACCCATTGGGCTCTGGCGGAAAACGGGTTTCGACACGCCCGCCCCATTTGCCGGCCTGACGATCAGCCTCGATCAGGTTGCTGATGAAATGGGCGTTGCGCGCGATGTCGGAATTGTCAGGGAGGGACATGGTTGAACGGCAGTGAAAACAATAGCCTGCCATTGTAGCCGATGCGGGCGTGCGCAATGGCATGCGACGTTGTGCCATGACGTATGTCGTGTGGCGCTAAAGGGCGGCTGTCATATGCCGTTGACGCATCGAGTGTGCCACTGTCGGCGGCAACGCCGGTGAGGCAGGCCTTTCAATAAGAACGAAGAACGCAAACGCTGGAACCCCATATGACATTGCGCCCCTACGTGCTGACCGTGATCCTGGCCTGCCAGGCGACGGCCTTTGCGCAAACCGATCCGATGGATTTCTCGCTCGGCGAACTGGTGGCGCAGGAAGTCATTTCGGTGGCACGTAAACGCCAGGATATTGGCGACGTCGCGGCTGCCGTACATGTGGTTTCTTCCGAGGATATCGCCCGCATGGGCGTCACGACGCTGCCCGATGCCTTGCGCCTGGTGCCTGGCGTGCAGGTGGCGGCCATCGGCAACAATCGCTGGGCTGTGGGGGTTCGGGGCTTCAATGGGCGGTTTACCAACAGTCTGCTGGTGATGGTTGACGGCCGCACGGTGTATTCGCCGCTGTTCTCCGGCACGTTCTGGGAGTCGCTCGATATTCCCTTGGCCGAGGTTGACCGGATCGAGGTGATTCGCGGCCCGGGTGCGTCCATCTGGGGTGCCAATGCGGTCAATGGCATCGTCAATGTCATCACCAAATGGGCGCGCGCCACGCAGGGCGACGCGGCCAGCCTCACGACTGGTAGCGAGGATCGCGCGCTGGTGTATGCGCGTCACGGTGGGGCCCTCGAGGACGGTCACTACCGCGTCAGTTATCAGGGGCGCTCGCGCGACGACTCGCGGCAAATCAACGGCGACCGCGGCGAGGATGGCTGGCAGACCCAACGGCTGGGGTTCCGGCTGGAAAAATTCCTGGGCGATACCGGCGAGCTGAGCGTGCTGGGCGAGGCCTACAGTAACAACAGCCGCGATCTGTGGAATGTGCCGGATATCACCTCGCCGACCTTGTTGCGGGCCACCCGGTTCGTCCAGCGGGACGAGGGCGCCGGATTGACGGTGCGCCTGAACCGGCCACTGGACAACGGACGCGAGTGGGCGCTGCAGGGCAGCTTTCAATATGTGGATACGCAAGTCGGAAATTTTCTCAGCGAGTTGCGTCACACCCTCGATCTCGATGGTCAATACCGTTTTTCGGCGGGTGCGCATGACCTGATTGTCGGTGCCGGCATGCGCTATCACGATCAGGAAGTCGTCGGGCGGGGGTTCTTTCAGGTCGATGAGCCTGAACGGCGTTTCGGTCTGGTCAGTGCCTTTGTGCACGACGAGATCACCTTGATTCCCGATGCGCTCACCCTCACCGCCGGGCTCAAGTTCGAGCACCACGCCTGGACGGGCAACGAGTGGCAGCCCAATTTGCGCCTGGCCTGGCAGGTGGCGCCGAGTCACCTCTTGTGGGGCGCGGTGTCGGAGGCGTCGCGCACGCCGGCGCGAGTCGAGTACGACATGCAGTACGCATCGCAGGTCGTCTCGGGCGCGCCGCCGACCCGTATCGTCTTCCGGAGTGCGGATGTCTTGGCGGCGGAGCGTGTGCGTTCTTACGAGTTGGGCTATCGCGGGCAGCCGACCGAAACCACGCATGTCGATGTCACCGCCTTCGTGATGCGCTATCGCAATCTGAGGAACGTATCCAACGCCGGGGTGTATGCCTCCGGGGGCTGGTTTATCGTCGATGCGCCGCTCAGTTTCGATGGTCATGGCACGGTCTCCGGCGTCGAAGCGGCGATCGATTGGCAGCCCTCGACCCGGTGGCGCATGCGAGTGAGTTACTCCCATCTTGATACCCAGACCGAGTCGACCGGCAATTCGCTGACCGATGCGGCCGCCGAGTTCTACATGCAGCGCGTGCCCTCGGATCAGTTCAGCGCGCACCTGACCTGGAAGCCACGCACGGGCCATGCGATGGATATGGTGGTGCGTCATGTGGGCGCGCTCGTCAATCGTGACCCGGGTGCGACCGCCATCAAGTCCTACACCGAACTCGACCTCCAGTATGGCTGGCGGGTGTCGTCCAAGCTCACGCTCGCGCTGACCGGGCGAAATCTGCTGAATGCCCGGCATGCTGAATTCGGGCGCTTGTATATGCCGTCCCCCACGCATGAAATTGAGCGAAGTGTGCATTTGACCGCGCAGTGGGCGCTCGACTGATTGCCACAAGGTGTTGCTGCGTGATGCATATCAACGTCTCCGGGCGGCGTTTCAAGCGACCATTCGGTCAGCTAATTCAAGGTTAGAGAACATGCCGCGCCATCCAAAACACATCATGCTTGCGATCGTCCTGGCGGGTCTGCCCGGCTTGGCCGGCGCCAGCGATGAGCTGATGGACCTCAGTCTGGAGGAACTGGCCGATATCCAGGTGCTCTCGGTATCGCGCAAGGCTCAGCGCCTGAGCGACACGGCAGCGGCCGTGACTGTGCTGACCAGCGAAGATATTCGGCGAAGCGGCGCGCGCAGTGTGCCCGAGGCCTTGCGACTGGTCCCCGGCGTGCAGGTGGCTCAAGTCGGCGCCGGGCGCTGGGCGGTGAGTGTGCGCGGTTTCAACAGTCGATTTGCCACGAAACTGCTCGTCCAGGTTGACGGACGCAGTGTGTATTCGCCGATGTTCTCCGGCGTGTTCTGGAACGCCTTGAATCTGATGATGGAGGATGTCGAGCGCATTGAAGTGGTGCGGGGACCTGGCGCGTCGCTGTGGGGCGCCAACGCCGTCAATGGGGTCATCAATATCGTGACCCGCAAGGCCGCGGCGACGACCGGCACGCTGGTGCGCGCCAGTATCGACGATCGCGGCAACCCCGAGCTGGCGGTGCGCCAAGGGGCTGAGCTGGCGGGAGGGGCGGCGTTTCGGGTGTATGCCCAGAGTATCAATCGCGCGCCCTTCGAAACCGAAGGCGGTGCCACGTCGCGGGATGAGCAGTCGGGTTGGCGGAGCGGTTTTCGCCTCGACAGCGATTCGAGCGGAACCGATCGCTGGATGCTCAGTGGTGACGTGTATCGCCAGCGCAGCCCGGAAGTGCTGAGCATGGGCGCGCTGGGTGCCATCTACGTGCCGCTGGATTTCGAAGGCGCACATCTGCTGGTCGAACGGAGCTGGGTGACATCCATGGGCGAGTCCACCCTGCGGGGCTATGTCGACTATGCCGACATGGCCAGCGATGCGTTTGCGCATGCCACGGTGTACTCCGCGGACCTGGATTTTCAGCACCGCTTGCCGGTGTTGGGGGCGCATGAATGGATCTGGGGGCTGGGCTTGCGTCATCAATCGGTGTCGGCGGATAGCGCCACGCCCGTGTTCGCGTTTGGCCAATCCGAGGTCCGGATGCAGACTTTCAGCGCGTTCGCGCAGGACGAGGTCGAACTCGTGGCGCGCCGGTTGCGGCTCACAGTGGGCGCTCGCCTTGAGGCGAGAAATACCACCACGCCGAAGTTTCAGCCGACGGTCCGTTTGATGTGGACGCCGTCGGATCGCGACTCCATCTGGACACACTGGTCGCGCGCGGCGCGGACGCCATCCTACGGCGACCTGCACGCCTCGGCGGTCGTGGGCACTCAGGCCTACCCGCCGTTTCCCTTGGTGACCGTGATCTCGCAGGCGAACGCTGAACTCGAACCCGAGTCTCTGACAGCCATTGAGTTGGGCTATCGCCGGCAATTCGATCGCGGCAGCGCCGAGGCCGTGCTGTTTCGTCACCGCTATTCGCACTTGATTGGCAGCACCTTTGGTGGCGTGCGTATGCCCGGCGTGCTGCCGACGGTGCCGGATATGCGGTTGCAGCGGGTCAATGGCGGCTCTGCCGTGACCGAGGGGCTCGAACTGAGCGCCGAGATGGCCGTGACCCGCGGGCTGAAGCTCGGTGCGGCCTATACGTTGATGCGTACGTGCTATGAGTCGACGGGCGATGCCGTCTTCGATGCCGGCAATGCGGGGGTCGCTGACCGGAATGCCGATCACTGGTTCAGCCTGACCGCGCGGGCCGATCTGCCTGGGCGGCAGGCGCTGGATGCGCAAATCCGTCATGTGGGCGCACTCAGCGGCCAGCCTGCGCCGGGGGTGGATGCCTACACCGTGCTCGACCTGCGCTATGGGCGCCGGATCGGACGCCATGCCGAGCTGTCACTGTCGGTGACCAATGCCCTCGATGAACGCTATACGGCCTATCGTTCTGACATCTTTCCGTCGGACTATGCCTACGATCGTCGCCGGGTGGTGCTGACCGGGCGCTGGACGTTCTGAGCCAGACGATCATGCGCTGGCGAGTCCTTCTCCCTCTCCTGCTGGTTTTGCTGGCTGCGTCGCCGCTGCGTGCGGCGCCGCCGACCGAGTATCAGCTCAAGGCGGTTTTCCTGCTGAACTTCGCCCGCTACGCGACCTGGCCCGATGAGGCGCTGGCCGATAGCGATGCGATTGATATTTGCGTGCTCGGCCGTGATCCGTTTGGGGAGCACTTGAGCGGGCTCGAAGCGCGTCAGGCGCAGGGGCGGGCGGTCAAGGTGCACTATCCGTCGGCGCCGCTGGAGGCCAAGGGCTGCGAAGTGGTTTTTGTGGCGGCCTCGGAACAGCGACGGCTGAACGCCATTTTGCGAGAACTCGAAGACTGGCCGGTGCTGACGGTCAGTGATATCGACGGGTTCATCGAAGCCGGCGGCAATATTGGCCTGGTGACGGTGGATGACCGCATCCGCTTCGACATCAACCGCTCGACCGTGGCGACCCAGCACCTCCGCTTGAGCGCGCAGTTGCTCAAGCTTGCGCGTCGACTGATCGGGCGGGAGGGCGACTGACATGGCCTTGAAGCCCCATCGCTCGCTGGGCCGCAAACTGCGCAGCATCGTGCTGGTCAGCATCATTGTGGCCTTGGTTGTGGCGTTTCTGGCCATTGGTCTGAGCGAGTTGCGCCAGGAGGTTCAGCGCATTCAAGACCAGGCCGATATCTACGCGGAACTGGTGGTTGAGAACGGTGCGGCGCCCTTGCGGTTTGAAGATGCCGGCAGCGCCGAGCGTCTGCTCGGCTCGCTGCGCCATGTTGAACAGATTCGTGCCGCGCTGTTGCGCCGCGCCAACGGCGAAGTGTTTGCAACCTATCCGATCGATCTTGAAGACATCGCCCCCAATTTTTATCCGCTTCAGACCCTGCGGGTGGATGAGGCCGGCATCTGGGAGTTTCCGCGCTACTTCCGCGCCTGGCCGGTGCGTCACGACGGTGAATACCTGGGCGACCTGGTGCTCGAGGTCTCGCTGGCCGGCATGCTGGCGGACATGGTCGAGTGGTTTGTGCTGGCGCTGGTCGGGCTGGGCCTGGGCGGCCTGGTCGCGACCTTGCTGGTGCGTCGTGCGGAGCAGTCCATTGTGCAGCCGGTGGTGCAGCTGGCCAGTGTGGTGCGCGATGTTCGCAATTCGGGGCGCTACGATGTGCGTGCGCCCGCCGGTCCGCGCGATGAGGTTGGTGAGCTGGTCGACGGTTTCAACAGCATGCTGACGGAAATCGAGGCACGTGATTCGGCCCTGGCCGCGCACCGTGATCGTCTCGAACAAGACGTGGCCTTGCGCACCGGCGAACTGTCGATGGCCAAGGAAGAGGCCGATGCCGCGCGTGAAGAGGCCGAGGCCGCGAACCGCGCAAAGAGCCTGTTCCTGGCCAACATGAGCCACGAAATCCGTACGCCGATGAATGGCGTGCTGGGCATGGTCGAGTTGCTGCGCGGCACCGAGATGAACAGCCGGCAGGTGCGTCTGATCGACACCTTGCATGCCTCCGCTGAGTCGCTCCTGTATCTCATCAATGATGTGCTGGATGTCTCCAAGATCGAGGCGGGCAAGCTCGAGCTCGAGCAGATCGAGTTTTCGCCGCGCCAGGCGGTTGAAGACGTCGCCTTGTTGTTTGCCGAACGGGCGCAGCGCAAGGACGTTGAGTTGATGGTGGTGGTGTCGGCCAATGTGCCAGAGCGCGTTTGCGCCGATGGTCACCGCTTCCGCCAGGTGCTCAACAACCTGGTGTCCAACGCCGTCAAATTTACCGACAAGGGTTACATCCGGATCGATCTGGACGCCCGCGTTGCGGCGGACGGACAGCTTCGGCTGGCGGGCAGCGTCACCGATACCGGTATTGGCATTCCTGCCGAGCTTCAGCCGCGCCTGTTTCAGGCCTTCTCGCAGGCCGACAGCTCCATGGCCCGGCGCTTTGGTGGCACGGGGCTGGGCCTGACGATTTCGCGTCAGCTGGTTGAATTGATGGGCGGGCGGCTGGAGTTCGAAAGCATCCCCGAGGAACGGACGCGGTTTTTCTTTGCGGTCGATGCCCGCTTGTGTGATCCCGCGCCGGTGTTCAAGCCCGCCGGGCGGGTGGCAATTGTGGCCGGCGGCGCGCCGTTGCGCGACGCCCTTATGGTGCAAATCGAAGCGCTCGGCTATGAGGCCGACGGCTATGCCGATCCGGAGGCATTGGCCCGTGCCGGCGCCGCGCCCTACGTCGCGGTGCTGGTGGATCGCCATGGCACCAACAGCGACGGGTTTGCGCGCATTGCGCAGATGACGCGATCCGGTCAGCGCACCGTCGCCATGGTTCGTCTGCGTTCGGCCAGTGATGAAGAAGACGCCCGAGCGGCCGGCGCTGAAGCCTGCGTGCCCAAGCCCGTCTTGGCCAGCGATCTGCTCGCGGTGCTGCGTGGCGACACTTCGCGACAAGTGCGGCAGCAAGTCAGCAGTGCGCCGAGCCTGCGCTCGCGCGCCCGGGTGTTGCTGGCCGAGGACCACCCCGTCAATGCCGAGATCGTCTGTGCCCTGCTGGGCGAGTGCGGCTGTCGGGTGACGGTGGCGAACAACGGCCGCGAAGCGGTGGCCATGTATCGCAAGGGCGCGTTCGACCTCGTGTTGATGGATATTCAGATGCCCGACATGGACGGCATCGAAGCCACGCGCGAGATCCGTCGCGCCGAGCGCTCGGGCACCGGCAGCGAACGTGTGCCGATTCTGGCGCTCACCGCCAATGCCCAGCGCGATGATCGCGCCGCCGCCTTGTCGGCCGGTATGGACGACTACCTCACCAAGCCGGTGTCCGGCGAGCGACTGCGTGAGGCGCTGATGCGCTGGGCGCCGACGGCGCCCATGGACGCGCCCGCCGTGCTGGGCGCGTCGGCGGCCGAGCCTGCCGACAGCACGATCGTCGGTGAGTTGCCGGCACTCGACATGGCCGTCCTGCTTGGGGTGCCCGGCGTGCGCGGTGATCGCGCGGCGCCGATGCTCAAGCGCCTGGCGAACCTGTTTGTTCGCGAGACGGGGCAGCAGGTGCAAGCGCTGGCGGAGGCGTTTGCACAGCAGGATCGACCCGCTGCCCAGCGGGTGGCGCACAAAATGAAATCGGCCGCTGCGGCGGTGGGCGCATCGCGTCTGGCAGGCCTGGCGCGGGCGCTGGACACCGCCCTCAAGGCCGGCGAGGATATGAGCGAATTGCCCGAGGTGGCCGAGTTGCAGCCCGCTTTCGTGGCTTACCAGAAGGCACTGGTGGATGAAGGCGTCGAACTGGATGGGGCGACGGCTGGAAAGGATTTGAGTTCATGACCGAGATTGAACGGAGCGCGCGCCTGCTGGTGGTCGACGATGACGACGTAACGCGCATGCTCGCGTGCGCCGCGCTCGAAGAGGCCGGCTTCCAGGTGGCCGAAGCGGCCGATGGCGAGGCGGGGCTGACCCGCTTCGGCGAGTTCCACCCCGATCTGATTCTGCTCGATGTGCTGATGCCGGGC
Organism: Denitromonas ohlonensis; assembly: GCF_007625205.1. GTDB lineage: Bacteria > Pseudomonadota > Gammaproteobacteria > Burkholderiales > Rhodocyclaceae > Nitrogeniibacter > Nitrogeniibacter ohlonensis. Next base: position 143,604 of record NZ_VMNI01000004.1, read on the forward strand.
ATTGATGGCTTTGAAACCTGCCGGCGTCTGCGCCAACAAGGCGTGCGTGTGCCCGTCATCATGCTCACCGGCCTGGAAGACTCCGCGTCGATCGAACTCGCCTACGACAGCGGCGCCACCGATTTCATCCCCAAACCGATCAACTGGACGCTGCTCCGTCACCGGGTGCGCTATGCCTTGCGCGCCGCCGAGGCCGTCGATGGTCTGCTGCGCAGCGAGCGCAACCTGAGCGCGGCGCAGGAGATCGCGCGCATCGGCAGTTGGGAGTGGGATCTGAGCACCGACCGCTTCCATCGCTCCGACAACTACTGTGCGCTGTTTGGCGAAGACGCGGCATCGTTCGGCAAAGGCCTGTCGGCCCTGATCGAGCGGGTGCATCCGGGCGATCGCGAGCGGGTCTGCAAATCGCTCGACAGCGTTTGCGATGGCCAGCGGTACGCGCTGGAATACCGTATCTTGCGCGCCGATGGTCAGGTGTGCACCGCCCATGAAATGGCGGTGCCGCTCAGCGACGCCAACGGTCGGGTGGTGCAGGTGCAGGGCACGCTGCAGGATATTTCCGATCGTGTCGCGGCCGAGCAGCGCATCCGCCAACTGGCCTATTTTGACGACCTCACCGGGCTGCCCAACCGGGTGCACTTTCGCGAGGCCCTGCAATCGGCGCTACTGCGCGAACAAGCCCGGGGCGGGCATTGCGCCGTGGTGCTGATCAATGTCGACCGGTTCAAGCGGATCAACGAAACCCTGGGCCAGGATGCGGCCGACCGGGTGTTGCAGGTGCTGGCCTTGCGCCTGGGCGCCGGCCACGCCGGCACGACCGAGGATGGTGTGGCGCCCGATCGGCTGGACGCGCCGCGCATGGCGCGCATCAATGCCGATAATTTTGCCTTGTTTGTCGAAGGCGCCTCGGGCCGTGCGGCGGTCGAAGCCGAGGTGCAGTCTTTGCTGTCACGGGCCGGCTCGGCCGTGCACATGGACGGCCAGACCTTGAATGTGTCCTTCAGTGCTGGTCTGGCCTTCTATCCCAAGCATGGCGACACCGCCGATACCTTGCTCAAGTCGGCCGAGATGGCACTCGGCGCCCTGCGCCGCTTGGGCGAGCACGACGCCATCCAGTGTTACACCGAGCAGATGAAAGTCGACGCGATGTCGCGCTTGAGCATGGAAAGTGCCTTGCGCGAAGCGATCGACAAGGATCAGTTCGTGCTGGTGTATCAACCCAAGGTCGACGCCGATCGGGGGCGCATCGTCGGTGGCGAGGCCCTGGTGCGCTGGCATCACCCGACCGAAGGCGTGATCGGCCCGGTCGCCTTCATTCCACTGCTCGAAGAGATGGGCCTGATCGGTCATCTTGGCCAGTGGGTGCTCAACCAGGCCTGCGATGACCTCAGTCGCTGGCGGGCCGCCGGCGTGCCGGTGGTGCCCATCGCGGTGAACCTCTCGGCGATCCAGTTTGGCCGGCAGGATCTGCTCGACAGCATCCGCGACACCCTCGATGCCCACGAAGTGGGGGCCGACATGATCGAGCTCGAAGTGACCGAATCCGCGCTGATGCGCGACACCCACGCGACGGCCGAAGTGCTGCACGGGCTGCACGGCCTGGGGCTGTCGCTGGCGGTGGATGATTTCGGGACGGGGTATTCGTCGCTCGCTTATCTCAAGCGCTTCGCCGTCGACACGCTCAAGATCGACCGCTCCTTCGTGCAGGACTGCGACGGCGGCAACCACGACCCGGCCATCGTGCGGGCGATCATCGCCATGGCGCGCAGTCTGGGCATGGGGCTGGTGGCCGAAGGCGTCGAGACCGAGGCGCAGGCGCGGGTGCTGCAGGCCCATGGCTGCCCGGTGATGCAGGGCTATCTGTTTGCGCGCCCGATGTCGGAAGTGGATTTTCGCACCGCGCTGCGCGACGGACTGCCGGGCGCCGACCGCTTCCGGCGGGCTGCCGAGTGAGCGGCGACCTCAGGTCCGCCAGCTCACCCGTTCCGACAGCATCCCGCTGATCGCATCCAGCGCCTGGGGCGACTCGGTGATGATCGCGTAATAGCCCTGGCCACCCGGCAGCGCGCGGGCCACATAGCCTTTCATCTGCAATGTGCCGGTCGGCGCATTCACGCCCTTGCCCGGGATGAGCAGCAAGGTGGCCGGGCCGTGTTCGGTGTCGAGCACGATATGCCAGCCCGTGCCTTCCGGCACCGGGCACAGCTTCATGTAGCGCACTTTGCCGACAGACCGGTGCATCTGGCCGCCGAAATTGGCCAGCACGAAGCGGAACTGGCTCGGGTCGGCGAGGCGGTGATCGGTCAGCGATTCGGGTTCGTGCAGCACATGCTCGATGGCCAGACGCGCGTAATCGACCTCCGCGCGCGGCTGCCATTGCTGGAAGCCGATGCCGAGGCTGAGCACCACCGTGGCGGCCAGCGCCATCAAGCTCCAGGGGCGGCGCTTGCCGTGATGCACATTCAGCAGCACACGGTCGGCCAGACCGTCCGGCACCGGCACGGCGAGCACCTGTTCGATCTGCGCATCGCTGGCGTCGAGACGGCGAGCAAACGCGCGGCACATCGGGCAGTCATGCATGTGCAGACGGGCCGCCGGCGACAGGCGACGCGGGTCCGCCAGCTTCTCGCGGCGAAAATCCAGGCAGGTGTAGGAGAGAGTGTCGCTCATTGGGTGCCTCGCTTGCGCGGCCGGTCGGATTCGCCCATTAGCCCGCGCAGGGCCTGGCGGGCACGGGTCAGTCGCACCATGATTGCGCCTTCGGTGGTCTCGAGTTGTTCGGCGATCTCGGCGCAACTGAAGCCGCCGAGGGTTTGCAGTAGAAAGGGTTCGCGCAGACTCAGCGGCAGATTGCCGATCACCTGCTCCAGTTCGAACATCTCCAGCGGATCGTGGTCCGCCGCAATGGCCAGATCTTCGGGCGCATCGTCGACATAGTCAAAGCGTTTGCGCTCATATAGTCGGGCGTGTTCACGCCGCACGATGGTCAGCAGCCAGGGCTTGGGCGTGGCCTTGTCGCGCAGCTGATCCCAGCGCTGCCAGGCGCGGACAAAGGCCTCCTGCACCACGTCTTCGGCCACAAAGCGATCGCCGCACAGCCAGTAGGCAAAGCGGTACAGATCGCTACTGTAGGCGCGCACCATTTGATCAAAGGCGCGGCGTTTTCCCAGGGAAAGCAACATCAATCGACTCCTCCTGAGAGACCAGACCCGCGAGCCGGGCAAAAGCTTACAGACCCGGTGAGTCAATCTGCGCGGTCGACGCGGTAGAATGCGCCCATCTGAATCGACCCGTGTGTTTGCCATGATCCTAGACGCCACAGTTGACCGCTTGTGCCTGCCAGCAAGGAGCTGACTGTGCGGAATAAGTCGGCTTCGATGCCGCTCACCCGGCTGGTGGGTGCGCTACACACCCGATTGCACGCCTGGCGAGCGCTCTGGCTGCGTTGCTCCTCCTTACAGCGTGCAGGCTGCGCGTCGTCGCGCCTTGCCAGCGCACTCACCAGACGCACACTCGGGCGCGTCCAACTGCGGTTTCTAGGATGAATCCAGCCGGATTCCTTGCCGTCGGGGTCGGGGCGGCCCTGGGAGCCTGGATTCGCTGGTGGCTCGGGGTGCGACTCAACCCGCTGTTCCTCCAATTGCCGCTCGGCACCTTGGTGGCCAACCTGCTGGGCGGCTATCTGATCGGCGTGGCGGTGGCGTATTTCGCCCATCACACGGCCTTGCCGCCGGAAGTGCGTTGGTTTCTGGTGACCGGCTTTCTCGGCGCGCTCACCACCTTCTCGACCTTCTCGGCCGAGGTGGTGATGATGATCAGCGCCGCGCAATATGGCTGGGCGCTGGCCACGGCCGGGCTCCACCTGGTTGGCTCCCTGCTCATGACCGGTCTGGGAATCGTCACTTTCCAGTGGCTGCGCGCCTGAGATGAGTGAGCCGCTGAAGCGGGGCGAGATCGCCCCGGACCATCCTTTTGCCTTGCTTGATCGCTGCCTGCTGGCCGATCGCCATCGCCTGCTGCGCGATCTGCGCCGGCTCAAGCCTCGCCCGACATCGCTGGATGCCTTGCCCGAGGCCTTGCGCACGCGGCTCGAGCGCTCCGCCGCACGCTTTGCCGAGCGCGCCGCCAGCTTGCCGGTGCCGAGTTTTCCGGAGGCGCTGCCGGTCAGCGCGCGGCGCGAGGCGATTGCCGAGGCTATCCAGAAGCATCAGGTGATCATCGTCGGCGGCGAAACCGGCTCGGGTAAAACCACCCAGCTACCCAAGATCTGCCTCGCACTCGGCCGTGGTGTCGGCGGACTGATCGGCCACACCCAGCCACGCCGGATCGCCGCGCGCGCCACCGCCGAGCGCATCGCCGAAGAGCTGGGCAGCCCGCTCGGTCAGGCCGTTGGCTACAAGATCCGCTTTACCGATCGCCTCGGCCCGACCAGTCATATCAAGCTGATGACCGACGGCATCCTGCTGGCCGAGACCCAGGGCGATCCCTATCTGAACGCCTACGACACGCTGATCATCGACGAGGCGCACGAGCGCAGCCTGAACATCGATTTCCTGCTCGGCTACCTGCGCAATCTGCTGCCCAAGCGGCCGGATCTGAAAGTCATCGTCACCTCGGCCACGCTAGACGCGGATCGTTTTGCCCGGCACTTTGCCGACGCCAAGGGCCGCCCCGCACCGGTGATCGAAGTCTCCGGCCGGCTGTTCCCGATCGAGATGCGCTACCGGCCGCCGGAGGACGAAGACAAGTCGGCCCGCCGCGGCGCTGACGCCTGGGATGGTTTGGTCGATGTGGTCGACGAAGCCCAGCGCGAAGGCCCCGGCGATGTACTGGTGTTTCTGCCCGGCGAGCGCGAGATCCGCGAGGCCACCGAGGCGCTGCGCAAGGCGCATCACGCCGCCGGCACCGAGATTCTGCCGCTGTTCGCGCGTCTGTCGGCACAGGAGCAGTCGCGCGTGTTCGGCCGCTCGAGCGGTCGCCGGGTGGTGCTGGCCACCAACGTGGCCGAGACCTCGCTCACCGTGCCGGGCATCCGCTATGTGGTCGACGTGGGTCTGGCGCGGGTCAAGCGCTACTCGGCGCGCAACAAGGTCGAGCAACTGCAGATCGAGAAGATCGCCCAGAGCGCCGCACGCCAGCGGGCCGGGCGCTGCGGCCGGGTGTCGGACGGCATCTGCTTCCGGCTCTACGACGAAGATGATTTCAATCAGCGCCCCGATCACACCGATCCGGAAATCCTGCGCGCGTCGCTGGCGGCCGTCATCCTGCGCATGAAGGCGCTCGGTCTGGGCGCGGTGGAAGACTTCCCCTTCCTCGACGCGCCGCCGCCCAAGATGATCGCCGACGGCTATCAACTGCTGAACGAGCTGGGCGCGGTCGACGAGCAGCAGCGCCTCACCGAGCTGGGCCGCGAACTGTCGCGCCTGCCCATCGACCCCAAGATTGGCCGCATGATCCTCGCCGCGCGCGACCACGGCTGCCTGCGCGAGGTGCTGGTGATCGCCGCCGCGCTGTCGGTGCAGGACCCGCGCGACCGGCCACAGGCCCAGGCCGGCACCGCCGACCAGCGCCATGCGCTGTTCCGCGGCGGCGAGCAGGACGAAAAATCGGAATTCCTGTGGTACTGGAATCTGTGGAAAGCCTATGAAGAGGTGATTCGCCACCAGTCGAGCAACAAGCAGCGGCAATGGTGCAAAGAGCACTTTCTGTCGCCGCTGCGCATGCGCGAATGGCGTGACATCCATGGCCAGCTGCACAGCCTGTGCGCCGAGCATGGCTGGAAAGAAGGCACGGTGCCGGCGCATTACGACGCGATCCACAAGGCGCTGCTCACCGGTCTGCTCGGCCATCTGGGTTGCAAGGTGGAAGAGGAGCAGGGCGCGCGTGGCCCGCAGGCCGGCGGCTACCACGGCGCGCGCGGCATCAAGTTCTGGCCGCATCCGGGCTCGAGCCTGTCGCGCAAGGCGGGCAAGTGGATCGTCTGCGCCGAGTTGATCGACACCAGCCGGCTGTTTGGCCGCTGCATTGCGCGCATCGAACCCGAATGGCTGGAGGAAGTCGGCGCGCATCTGATCAAGCGACAGGTGTTTGAGCCGCATTGGTCGAAGTCGGCAGGCAGCGTGCGGGCCTGGGAGCGCGGCACGCTGCATGGCGTGGTGCTCTATGGGCGCCGGGCGGTCGGTTACCGCGAGGTCGATCCGGCGTTGTGCCGCGAGCTGTTCATCCGCGAGGGCCTGGTACAGGGGCAGATCGATGAGGCGGCGGCGCGGCACATGCCTTTCCTCAAGCACAACCTGCGGCTGATCAAGGAGATCGAGCGCCTGGAGCACAAGTCGCGCCGCCCCGACGTGCTGGTCGACGATGCACTGATCGAAGCCTTCTACGACGCGCACCTGCCGGAAGACGTGGTCGACCTGACGAGCTTTGAGCGCTGGCGCAAAACGGCCGAAAAGACCACGCCGAAGCTGCTGCACCTCGACCGCGAGCAACTCATGCGCCACGAGGCCGAGGGCATCACCACCGACCGCTTCCCGCCACAGTTAAGCGTCTTCGGTCAGCGACTCAAGCTGGAGTATGTGCACGCGCCGGGCGAGGCCGACGACGGCGTGACGCTGACCGTGCCGGTCGCCATGCTCAACCAGGTGCCGGCCACGCGCTGTGAATGGCTGGTGCCGGGCTTGCTGGAGGAGAAGGTGCACGCGCTGCTGCGCACCGTGCCGCAGAAGCATCGCCACCGCCTGCAGCCGATGGCGCAGAGCGTGAGTGATTTTCTGGCAGCGATCGAGGCTGGCGAGTGGGCGAGCGACACACCGCTGCTCAAGGCCTTGCAGCAGTTCGTCGAGATGCGGGTCAGCCTCAAGCTGCCAATGGAGTCCTTCCGCCCGGAAAACCTCAATCCGCACTGTTTCATGAACTTCCGCGTGCTCGATCCGCATGGCCGGGTGCTGGCGCAGTCGCGCAATCTGGCCGAGCTGCGCGGGCGATTCCATGGGCAGATTGCGGCGGCCTTCGAGGCGGCGCAGGTCAAGCCGGCCGATCTGCCGTTAGCGAGTGAGGCCGAAGACACGCCGACGGCCACGCCCGCTGACAGCGTGCCGGCCGGTGCGCTGAGCGGGCTGACCGAGTGGTCCTTCGGCGCGCTGCCCGAGTTGCTTGAACTCAAGGTGGCGGGGCGCGAGGTGGTCGGCTTCCCGGCGCTGCACGACGACGGCGACAGCGTGTCGCTACGCCCCTACGACACGCCAGAGGAGGCCGCGCGCGTGCATCGCGAGGGCCTGGTCCGGCTGTTTTGCCTGACGCTGAAAGACCAGGTTAAAGCCATCCGTCGCTTGCCGGGCCTGCGCGAGGTGGCGCTGCGCTTCATCAGCTTTGGCACCGAAGGCGATTTGCAGGATCAGCTCGTGGCCGCCACCGTGGCGCGCACCTGTCTGAGCGAGCCGCTGCCGACCGACGGCGACAGCTTTGCCGCCCGCGCGCAGGCGGCCAAACCGCGCATGACGCTGGTCGCGCAGGAGCTGCTGCGTCTGGTCGATCAGGTGCTGGTCGAGCGCGCCACGCTCGAAAAGCGGCTGGGCGGCCTCAAGACCTACCCCGAGGTGGTCGAGGATATTCGCCAGCAGCTGGCGGCGCTGGTTGGCAAGCGCTTTGTGGTCGAGGTGCCCTACGAGCGGCTGACGCACTTCCCGCGCTATCTCAAGGCCGCGGTGGTGCGCATCGACAAGCTGCGCAACGCCGCCGATCGCGACGCGGCGCTGATGCGCGACTGGGCCTTGCTCGCCCGGCCGGTGGAGCGCGCGCGGATCGAGAGCCTGCGCGCCGGGCAGGCCGACCCCTTCCTCGAGGAGTTCCGCTGGCTGCTCGAAGAGCTGCGCGTGGGATTGTTCGCGCAGGAACTCAAGACGCCGATGCCGGTCTCGGTGAAGCGGCTGAGCAAAATATGGGACGCTCGGCCCCGCTGAGAAGTTGTGAATAAATTGACTGCGCTTGGCATCTCGGGGTTGGGCGGTGCTCGCAATGCGCATGTACTTCAGTACATTCCGCTTGCTGCGCGCCGGCCGCCCCCGACCTGCCGGCGCTCGCTACGATTTCTCCACAACTTCCGCGGTCGCAGGCGGCGGGCGTCATCGTTTTGATGACGGCGCTACAATGATTTCGGTTATTTCAAACGACAGGCAGGCATGAAGGACATTTTTCTGGCATACGCCCGAGCGGTGAAGAGTCTCACCGAGCGCGGCGTGCTGTGGCATCTGGTGTGGCCCACGCTGTTGGCGATGGTGGTGTGGCTGATTCTCGGTATCGTGCTGTGGGACCCGATGGTCGCCGGTGTGATGAGCTGGATCGGCCAGTGGGATTGGGTGTCGGCGCGGCTCGACAGCTCCGAGGTCGGTGCGGCGGCGGTGCTGGTGTTGGTCAAGATCGCACTGGCGGTGCTGTTCCTGCCGGTCATCTATGTGACCGCGGCCTTGCTGGTGGCGGTGGTGGCCTTGCCCATCATGCTCGAAAAGGTCGCCAAGATCCGCTATGGCGATCTCGAAATGCGCCGCGGTGGCTCCAATACTGGTAGCGCCATCAACGCGGTGGTGGCGGTGGCGGTGTTCATTGTCGGTATCGTGCTGACCTTGCCATTCTGGCTGATTCCCGGTGTTGGCCTGGTCGCCTCGATCCTGCTCACCGCCTGGCTCAACCAGCGCGCCTTTGGCTACGACGCGCTGATGCTGCATGGCGATCGCGAAGAGATGCCACGCCTGCGCCAGGAGCACCGCGCCGCGCTGCTCGGCCTGGGCACCGGCTGCGCCTTGCTGGCCTACATTCCGATTGTTAACCTGTTTGCGCCGGCCTTCTGCGGCCTGGCCTATGTCCATTACCTGCTCGAAGCCTTGCGCCGCGACCGGGTCGGGCGTGGCTGGGTGATCGCGGATCAGGCTGGCCGTTAAGGAATTTTCATGGGCTTTGGCGCGATCATCATCGGCGACGAAATTCTCTCCGGCCGTCGGCAAGACAAGCATCTGGCCAAGCTCATCGAGTTGCTCGGCGAGCGCGGCCTCAAGCTCTCGTGGGTGCGCTATGTGACCGACTCGCGCCCGTTTCTGGTCAAGACGCTGCAAGAGACCATGGCCACCGGCGATGTGGTGTTCAGCTTTGGCGGCATCGGCGCGACGCCGGACGACCACACCCGCCAGGCCGCGGCCGAAGCGGTGGGGCAGCCGCTGGCGCTGCATCCCGAGGCCGAGGCCATCCTGCGTGGCAAATTCGGCGATGACACCACCGCGCATCGTTTGCAGATGGGCGTCTACCCGGTGGGCGCGGCGATCATTCCCAACCCCTACAATCAGGTCCCCGGCTTCAGCATTGCCAAGCACTATTTCGTGCCCGGCTTCCCGGTGATGGCCTGGCCGATGGTGGCCTGGGTGCTCGATACCTGTTACGCGGAGCTGTTCCACGCGGAAGACTATGTCGAGCAGGCGGTGACCGTGTGGGACGCCTACGAAAGCCAGTTGGTGGCCTTGATGGAACGCATCACCGCCGACTACCCGGATGTGACCGTGTTCAGTCTGCCGGCCTTTGCCGATGGCGAGCGGCGTCGCAGTATCGAGCTCGGCGTCAAAGGCACGGCCGAGCGCGTGGCGGCCGCCATGGCCGAGATCCTCGCTGAACTGGCTGCGCGCAGTTTCAGCTGGGACGACAAGGCGTGAGCGCTGCCTTGCGCAGCCAGCACCAGATTCATCTGCTTGGCCGGCCGGTCGGCTATCACCTGCGCCGCTCGGCGCGCCGCACGCTCGGGCTGACCATCGACGGGCGTGGCCTGTCGGTGGCGGCACCGCTGCGCGCCCCGCATTCAGCGGTCGAGGCTTTTTTGCAGGCCCATGATCGCTGGGTGCTCGACAAGCTCTCCGCGCTGGCCGCACGACCCCAGCCAGCCAGGCTCGTCGTCGAAGACGGCTTGGTTTTTCCCTTGATGGGCTCACCGTGCCGTTTGATGTTGTCGGGCGGCCGGGCCGAGGTGCGCTGGCAGGCGGCAGATGAGAGCGAAGCGGCGGGCTTGATGTTGCGCTGTACTGCGCGCCAGTCGCCCGCTGATTGCCTGAGGCGGGCGTTGCAGGCGCGGGCATTGGTGTATTTCGAAGGCCGGGTAGCGGAGTTCGCGCTGCGCATCGGCGTGCCGGTGCCGCCGGTGGGGCTGACCCAGGCGCGGACGCGTTGGGGCAGTTGTTCGGCGCGGGGCATTCGCCTGCATTGGCGGCTGATCCATTTGCCCGCAGATTTGATTGATTACGTGGTGGCGCATGAAGTGGCCCACCGCGTCCACATGAATCACTCGCCGCGCTTCTGGGCGCTGGTGGCACAGGTGATTGCGGACGTGAGCGGCGCGCGGGCGCGGCTCCGGCAGCTCGGACGCACCCTGCCCGAATTTATTGATGCGCCCGAGCCGGCCGCATCCTTTATCGACTGAACAACAAGGATTCTTCCATGCGTTTACTCCACACCATGCTCCGGGTCGGTGATCTGGACCGTTCGATCACGTTCTATACCGACATTCTGGGCATGACGCTGCTGCGTCGGCAGGACTATCCTGAAGGCCGCTTTACGCTGGCCTTTGTCGGCTATCAGCCCGAGTCGGAAGGCGCGGTGCTGGAGCTGACCCACAACTGGGATACCGCCAGCTATGAGCTCGGCAATGGCTACGGGCATATCGCGCTCGGCGTGCCGGATGCTTACGCGGCCTGTGATGCGATCCGCGCGGCCGGCGGCAAGGTGGTGCGTGAGGCCGGGCCGATGAAGCATGGCACCACGGTCATCGCCTTTGTGGATGACCCGGACGGCTACAAGATCGAGCTGATCCAGCGCGATTGATCGATTGCGCGCTCAGGCCGCCACGCCGCGCAAGGCCTCGGCAAAGCGGTCCAGCTCGGCGTTGAACTGTGTGATGGCGTGATCGAGCCGCTCGGTTTCGCCGTTGCGGCAGACGCTCTCCAGCGCGCTGGCCGCGGCCATGGCGCTGTCGGCCGAGAAGTTGGCGACCGCGCCTTTCAAACCATGGACGGCCGAGTGAATGGCCTGGAGATCACCGCCGCTGCACGCAATTTTCAGCGATTCGCGTAGCGCGATCTCGTCGTCGAGGTAGAGCGTGGCCAGTTGCATCATCAGTTCGCGGTCGCCGCCCAGATTGGCCAGCAAGGTGTCCTGATCGAAGGCGGTGAGCGGACGGCTGGCGACGGCGGCGGCCGCCTCGCGATGGACGACGCGCTGATCGCCACTGACAATCGCGGCCAGCGCCGCCGCCAGTGAGGTCGGCTGAACCGGTTTGGCCACATAGTCGTCCATGCCCGCCGCCAGGCAGCGCTCGCGGTCGCCGGGCATGGCATGGGCGGTCATGGCGATGATTGGCGTGTGGCGGCCCGTCACGGCTTCGCGCTCGCGCAGCTTGGCGGTGGCTTCGAATCCGCCCATCTCTGGCATCTGAACATCCATCAGGACCACGTCGAAGTGGGTGCTTTCGCAGGCCGCAAGGGCTTCGAGGCCGTTGTTCACCACATGGGTGGCATGGCCCAGTTTTTCGAGCAGGCGCAGCGCGAGCATCTGGTTGACCTTGTTGTCCTCGGCGAGCAGGACATTCAGCCGACGGCGCTGCTCGCGCAGGCTGTGCCGTGTAATCAGCGGCTGGATGCCGTCGGTGCCGATGGCCAGCAAGATGGCGTCGAGCAGGTCGGAGGGTTCGATCGGCCGGCTCAGGTAGGCCTGAATGCCGAGCGAGCGGCAGCGGGCGGCGTCGCCGCGCTGGCCCGCGTTGGCGGTCATGAGCCGGATGGGCGGGTGCGCAAGGGCGTGCGCGTTGAGCCGCTCAAAGAAGCGGAAGGCGCTCATGTCGCCCAGGTCGGTGTCGGCAACGATGGCGTGGTAGCGTACTTCGGGCCCTTCGCCGCTGAAGCCGGCGAGCGCTTCGGCACCGCTGGCGCAGGTGTCGCACAACATGTTCCAGCTTTCGATCATGCCGGTGAGGTGGCTGCGGCTGGCTTCGTTGCCGGCGATGACCAGAATGCGCAGGCTGCCCAGGTCGGTTTCGGCCGGGCGTGTGATGGGTGCCGCGGGCGCGCTGGCGCGCTCGAAGCGGGCGGTGAAGTGGAAGGTGCTGCCTTTGCCGGGCTCGCTGTCGACCCACAGCTTTCCCTGCATGCTGTCGATCAGCTGCGAGCAGATGGTCAGCCCCAGGCCCGTGCCACCAAAACGCCGCGTGGACGAGGTGTCGGCCTGGGAGAAGGCATCGAAGATCAGCTGTTGCTTGTCTTTGGCGATGCCGATGCCGCTGTCTTCGACAGAAAACTTCAGCTCCGTGCTGTCGGCGGTGCTTTCGGTCAGTCCGACGTGGATCGTGATGTGTCCGCTCTCGGTGAATTTGAGGGCGTTGCCGATCAGGTTGATGAGAACCTGGCGCAGTCGGTGCGGGTCGCCGACGAGGTGGTCGGGGACGGTGGGGGCGACATGGTAGGTAAAGCTCAGGTGCTTGCGCTCGGCAGCGTCCTTGAGGGTGCGGTGGCTGAGGGCGATACAGTCGCGCAGGCCAAAGCCGATGCGCTCGAAATCGAGTTTGCCGGCGGCGATCTTGGAGTAGTCGAGCAGGTCGTTGACGATGCTGAGCAGTGAGTCGGCGGCGTCGCGCGACAGGGTGAGGTATTCGCGCTGCTCGTCATCGAGACGGGTTTCGAGGGCCAGATCGGTCATGCCGATGATGGCGTTCATCGGGGTGCGGATCTCGTGGCTCATGTTGGCCAGGAAATCGCTCTTGGCCTGGTTGGCGGCTTCGGCCAGCGACTTGGCTTCAAGCAGGGCTTGTTCCGACTGCTTGCGCCCGCTGATATCGCGCAAATAGGCAGTAAAGCCCGGGGCGCCGTTCAGGTCGATGGGCACGATCGCCATGTCGGCCGGGAAGGTGTCGCCGTCCTTGCGCATCGCCAGCACTTCAATCTGACGCGACAGCACCGGGCCCTCCCCGGTGGCCAGGTAATGGGCCATGCCACGGTTGTGGGCTTCGCGCAGATGGGGGGGGATGATCAGTTCGGCGATGGGGTGACCGAGGGTGTCCTGGCGGCGATAGCCAAAGCAGTTTTCGGCGGCCGGGTTGAAGTCGATGACGCAGCCGGCGGCATCGATGGTGATGATGCTGTCGAGGGCCGCGTCGGTGATGGCGCGCACCCGGGCGTGGCTGGCGGCGAGCCTGTCTTGCGCCTGGCGGACACGCTCGGCGGCGTGCAGCAGGGCCTCGCTGAGTGCTTGGGTCTCGTCCAGGGCACCGGCGCGCGGGGGCGGGATGAGCGTGCCGGCGGGCAGGGCCGAGGCCAGCGCTTCGGCATGGGCGAGATCCGCCAGCGGGCGGCGCAGAATCCCGATGACGGCCAGTGCGGCGACGACGAGGATCAGCGCGAGCAGGAGCGCGGTGGTGGCCGTGAAAAAGGGTGGCCGTGGCGGTGCATCGAGGCTCAGATGCACCCAGCCGGTGGGGGCGATCGGGCCAATGGGGGCGCGCAGGTCACGCGACCGGCTGATATGCACCGCCCCAACCTGGGTTTGTCCGTCGGGGGCCAGGGTGCCACGCGGTGTGCGGCTGACCGCGGCGAGGACCTGGTCTTGGCGGTCGGTGACGACTAGGCGCTGAATGTGCGGGAAGCTGTCGAAGGCCTCAAGGGTCCGGTTGAGGGCGCCGGTGTCATTGGCCGCAACGCCCGCGGCGGTCAGGGTCGCAATGTGTGCGGTCAGCGCTTGCGCCTGAACGCGTTGGTGGGCGTCGGCGGCATTGCGCTCGCGGGTATGGTCGAGCGCCGTTGTGAGCAATACGGCGGCGCAGGCCAGGACGCTGGTCAGCAAGACCAGACGGTGTTTGAGCGAACTCAGACGGAAGAGGCGACGTGTGTTTGCGAGCATCAACGGTGGCTGGCGTTAGAGTGCGGTCGGCGCTTCATCCTGAAAGCGCTGGCGGATGTCGAGGACTTCCGACCAGCGCTCGAGCATGGCGTCGACGCAAATGGGGTCGAAGTGCTGGCCACGCCCCTCGCGTAGAAAAGCGGTGGCGTCGTCGAGCGACCAGGCGGGTTTGTAGGGGCGAGCCGAGGTGAGCGCGTCGAACACGTCGGCGACGGCAACGATGCGCCCTTCCAGCGGGATCGCGTCGCCGGCAGTGCCGAAGGGGTAGCCTGAGCCGTCGAACTTTTCATGGTGGGTCAGGGCAATGATGGCGGCGGCCTGGATGACCGGCGAGGTCGATCCTTTGAGGATGTCGTGCCCAATCGTCGGGTGGCGCTTCATTTGCTCGAATTCGTCAACAGTCAGGCGCCCGGGTTTCATCAGGATGTGATCGGGAATCCCCAGTTTGCCGACGTCGTGCATCGGGGCCGCCTGCAGAAGCAACGCGGAATAGGCGTCATCTTTGCCCAGCTGTCGGGCGATGAGCGCCGAGTAGTGGGCCATGCGCAGGATATGGGCGCCGGTTTCGGGGTCGCGGAATTCGGCGGCACGGGCCAGACGGGTGACGGTCTCTTGCTCGCGTTCGTGGATCTGCGCGGTGGCCTCGGCAATCTCGGCTTCCAGCGAGCGGGCACGGGCGCGGGTGGCAAGGTGGGCGCGACGCAGGGCCAGCATGTTGTGCACGCGGGGCTGGAACTCGTTGCGATCGACCGGCTTGTTGAGGAAGTCGGTGGCGCCGGACTGGAGCGCGTCATAGCGTGTCTGGCGCTCGTGGTCGGCGGTGACCATCAGAATGGGCACATCGTCGCGGTTCGGAGTGGCGCGGAGGCGGCGAATGAATTCAACCCCGTCCAGACCCGGCATCATGTAGTCGACCACCACAAGATCGGGTTCGTTGGCCTGACACCAGGCGAGGCCTTCTTGCGGGTCGATGAAGGGCAGCGGCTCGCAATCGGGGAGCTTGCCGACCAGGGCCTGCATCAAAGTGAGGTTTAGCGGGGTGTCGTCGACGATGACAATTTTCATGGTATTGAGCGTTCGGCACGGGGGCGTCAAAGTCTTATCGGCACAAGGGCGTTGCAAGTTGAGCGCATTGCGGCTATTGCGGGCGCATGATTTTCTTTTCCGCCGCGCTGCGAGAGGCTGCGACCAGCGCCGGCACCGTGATGTTGCCGGTCAGAAAGGCGGCCAGCGCCGCCGGCGCCATGGGTTCGGCCAGGGCAAAGCCCTGGACCGTATCGCAGCCTTCGGCACGCAGCACGGTCAGTTGGGCGCCGCCTTCAACCCCCTCGGCGCAGGTGTCCATATCCAGCGCTTTTGCGATGGCGATGATGGCGCGGACGATGGCGGCCGTTTCCGGGTGGGTGGTGATGGCCTGGACAAAGGCCCGGTCGATCTTGATGCGGTCCAGTGGCAGGGAGCGCAGATAGGCGAGGGAGGAGTAGCCGGTGCCAAAGTCGTCGAGCGCAATCCGGATGCCGGCGGCGCGCAGTGCCCGCAGATGGCCTTCGGTGTCGGTGGTGTCGCGCAGGAAAATGGACTCGGTCAGTTCCAGCTCCAGGCGTGTGGCGGGCAGGCCGTGCTCGCTGAGCGAAGTCAGGATGGTGTCGCACAGCGCCGGGTTGATGAACTGGGCGAGTGACAGGTTGACCGAGAGTCGCACGCTGTCGGGCCACCCGGCCGCGTCGCGGATGGCGGCATTGAGCACCCACTCGCCAATGCTTTCGATCTGGCCGGAGTCTTCGGCGACGGAGATGCACTCTTGCGTGTCGATCAGCCCGAGGCGCGGGTGGCGCCAGCGCAGCAAGGCCTCGCAGCCGCAGATGCGGCCCGTGGCCAGCGAAAAGATCGGCTGGTAGGCAAGATGGAATTCGCCGCGCTGCAAGGCGCCGCGCAGTTCGTGCTCGAGAAACAGCCGGCGCCGGGCGCGGGTGTCCATCTCGTAGTCGAAAAACCGGAAGCGCCCCTTGCCGTCGAACTTGGCCGCATAGAGCGCGATGTCGGCATTCTTGAGGAGCTGATCGCCGCTTTGACCATCCTTGGGGGCCATGGCGATGCCGACGCTGGTGCCAATCTTGACTCGGATGCCATCGACTTCGAAGGGGTCGGCGAGCGACGCAATGATGCGCGAGGCCAGTTCTTCGGCGTCCTCTGGCGTGTTCAGCCCCCAGCGGATGATGGCGAATTCGTCTCCGCCCAGGCGCGCGACGATGTCGGTGCGACGGGTTCGACCGAGCAGCCGCTGGGCGACGACGCGCAGCAAGCCGTCACCAAAGCTGTGCCCATAGGAGTCGTTGATGGCCTTGAAGTTGTCGAGGTCGAGGCACAACAGCAGCGCGCCGGTGTGGCTGTCGGCGGCGTGTTCTTCGATGCGGCTGAGTGACTCGTGGAAGTGGTTCCGGTTGGATAGCCCGGTGAGTCCGTCGAAATGCGCCATGCGCTGGACTTCGCGTTGGGCGGCGAGGGCCTGTGTGACATCGGTGCCGACGCCCCGCCAGCCGGTCGACATCTGGTGGCCGTCTGTCAACGGTTTGGCCGTGAGCGACCACCAGCGGGTCTCGCCGTCGAGCACGATGGGGACCAGCGCTTCGCGGAAAGGGCGGCCCGAGTTGAAGCGGCGGCACAGGTCGGTGTAGGCCTGACGTTCATCCTGGGGGACGCGATCGAGTGACTGGGCAATCAATGCCAGCAGGTCTTGACCCATCAAGGCGTCGACACTTCGTCCAAACACCGTGGCCATGCGATGAGACACATGGGTGAGACGGCCGTCGGCGTCGGTTTCCCACAGCCAGTCGCTGGCGTTCTCTTCGAAGTCATTCAACAACAGGCCAATGAGTTGTCGCTGGTGCTCACCCTCGGCCTCTGCCATGAGGCGCGCGCCAAAGGTACGGGCGCTGGAGATGACGGTGCCCATGACGATCAGGGTGTACAGCAGCAGCAACAGGCCCATCTCGTAGGCCTGCGGCAAGTCCATGCGGATCAGCCCGAGGACGGTTGCGGCGCCGAGGATGGCAACATAAGTCAGTGCGGCCTGGGGGATGGTCGCCAGCGCGAAACCGCCGGCGCAGATCATGCCGGTGACGACGGCGGTCAGCAGGACGCGGGCGTCCGGGTTGGCCTCCGGCATCATCAGCAGCGGCACGGTGCCCCAGAGAATGGCCAGCAAGGCCGCATGCTTGGCCGATCGTGTCAGCGCGCGAGGCGAGGCCGTCGCCGGCGTGCGGTGACGCCGCCAGCGTAACCACGCATCAAGGCCGGCGCCCGCGGAATACAGCACGAACAAAGCCCAGCCCACGAGCAGAAGGGGGTTGAGATCGTCACGAAACGTCCAGCCCACGATCAAGGCGTTGAGGACGTTGGCCAGCATGGTGAGCGGGGTCAGGCGCAGAACCGCCTGGATCTGGCGCGCACGAAACTGCGCCGCCAGCGGCGCATCGGCTTGGTACGGCGCCATCGCGGAGGCGATTGGCTCAACAAGACGTTTTAGTCTTCCCATGACGCGAGGGTGATCCTTCGCTTCGCTGTCGGGGTGCTTTCGAATTGGCGGGATATGACACCCGTGCGGCGCCCAGTGCGCTGCGACCGCGTGAGCTTACGCCATTGCAATTGCGTACGGGAAGGAAAAGGGCGATGACCGGCAGCAGGCTGCGATCAATGGTGGGCCCTGCGGGACTTGAACCCGCAACCAACGGATTATGAGTCCGCTGCTCTAACCAATTGAGCTAAAGGCCCGATGCACGGACCCGGAGGTCCGTGCAGCGAAGGGGCTCAGGAGTCGCTGTCGAGGAAGCTGCGCAGCCGCTCGGAGCGCGACGGATGACGCAGTTTGCGCAGTGCCTTGGCCTCGATCTGGCGGATGCGCTCGCGGGTGACATCGAACTGCTTGCCGACTTCCTCAAGGGTGTGGTCGGTATTCATTTCGATGCCGAACCGCATGCGCAGCACCTTGGCTTCGCGCGGCGTGAGCGAGTCGAGGACGTCGCCCGTGGCATGGCGCAGGTTGGAGTAGAGCGCCGCTTCGTTCGGGGCGAGGGTCGAGGTGTCCTCGATGAAATCGCCCAGATGCGAGTCGTCGTCGTCGCCAATCGGCGTTTCCATGGAGATCGGCTCCTTGGAGATCTTCATGATCTTGCGGATCTTCTCCTCGGGCATCTCCATTTTCTTGGCCAGGGTGGCGGGGTCGGGCTCGAGACCGGTTTCCTGCAGGATCTGACGGCTGATCCGGTTCATCTTGTTGATGGTCTCGATCATGTGCACCGGAATACGGATGGTGCGCGCCTGGTCGGCGATCGAGCGGGTGATGGCCTGCCGGATCCACCAGGTGGCGTAGGTCGAGAACTTGTAGCCGCGGCGATATTCGAACTTGTCCACGGCTTTCATCAGGCCGATGTTGCCTTCCTGGATCAGGTCGAGGAACTGCAGGCCGCGGTTGGTGTACTTCTTGGCGATGGAGATCACCAGCCGCAGGTTGGCCTCGGTCATCTCGCGCTTGGCACGGCGGGCCTTGGCTTCGCCGGTGGACATGCGCTTGTTGATGTCCTTGAGTTCCTTGAGCGAGATGCCCAGCTTGATTTCCATGTCGATCAGCTTCTGCTGCTCTTCCATGACCGCTGGGTGCACGCGCATCAAGCCTTCGGTGTAGTTCTTGCCCGCCGAAATCTGATCCTTGAGCCAGTCAAGGTTGGTTTCGTTGGTCGGGAAATGCTTGATGAAGTGCGGGCGCGGCATGCCGGCGCGATCGACGCACAGGCGCAGCACTTCGCGCTCGTGACCACGCACTTGCTCGACCATGTGGCGAACCGAGTCGCACAGGCTTTCGATCATGCGGGCGTTGAAGCGCAGATGCAGCAACTGGTGCGAGATCTGCTGTTGCAGCGCCGGGTAGGCCGGGTCCTGCGAGCCTTTGCCTGCGAGCAGAACAACCTGCTTTTCGTACAGTTCGCGCAGCGTGGCGAAGTGCTTGAGACCCTCTTCCTTGAGGATCTTCAGCGTGGCGGCGGCGGTGTCTTCGGCGTCAGTCGTGCTGTCGTCGTCGTCATCGCTGTCGTCGTCGCTGTCGTCGTCGCTGTCGCTGTCGTCGTCGCTGTCGTCTTCGTCGGCGTCGGCGCTCGGCGGGGTCAGGTCTTCGTCTTCGCCATCGTCGGGGTTGATCAGCCCGTCGATGATTTCTTCGATGCGCATTTCTTCGCGCTCGACCTTGCCGGCCATTTCAACCATGCGTTCGATGGTTGTCGGGCAAGCGGAGATCGCCTGAACCATGTGCTTGAGACCGTCCTCGATCCGCTTGGCGATTTCGATTTCGCCCTCGCGGGTGAGCAGCTCGACCGTGCCCATTTCGCGCATGTACATGCGCACCGGGTCGGTCGTGCGACCGAATTCGGTGTCGACGGAAGACAGCGCCTGCTCGGCCTCTTCTTCGGCGTCGTCGTCGCCAGACGAGGCGACGCCATCGGACATCAGCAGGTCTTCGGCAGAGGGGGCCTCGTCAAAGACGCGGATGCCCATGTTGCTGAAGGTGGCAATGATCGATTCGATCTGCTCGGCATCGACGAGGTCGTCCGGCAGGTGATCGTTGATCTCGGCATAGGTCAGGTATCCCCGTTCCTTGCCCAGCGTGATCAGCGATTTGAGCTGGGTGCGACGCACTTCTGCATCAAGCGGGGTCGCCGGCGCGGTGGCTGCGAGTACCTCGCTGATAGCGTTCTTCTTGGCGCGCGGCTTGGCGGTGCGACCGCGTGCCGTGCTCTTGCGTGGCGTCTTGGGGTGTTCCTGGGCCATGATGCTCCTCGGAAACTTCGGAGAAGTCGGAAAAACAGAAAAGTATATTACGAATCTGAGACTTTGGGTTGCCGCGTTGGGTTCCGCTTCTTTTGTTGTAGCAGCTGAACGTAACGTTTTCGCTCGTCGGGTGTGAGTTCCCCCGCGCGTGCCGCCAAGCGGTTGAACTCGTCCGCGAGGGCCTTGGTGTGCAAGGCGTGGACGGTGTCGTGAAAGACGTTCTCGACCACGGTTTCGTCAATGACCTCGTCCGCTTGCTCGGCGCACATGCGCGTCAGCGTGGCGGCGTGGCTGGTGTTGCGGAAGTGTTCGAGCAGCGTGCCCAGGGCGCTCTGGTTGCCCAGGTCGCCGACACTGACCGCGTCTACGATGGCGATCAGGGCGCGCCCCTCGTCGCTGCTGGCCGGGATGAGATCGACCGGCAGGCGGGCCGCCCAGGCGGGATGGTTCAGCACGATCCGCAGCAGGTTGGCTTCGAGCGGCCGTGGCTGGTGTCGGGGGCCGCGTGCGGCAGGCGGGCCGGCGTCGCGCCCCTTGCCTTTGCGCCAGGGCTCGCCATCGCGGCGCATCGCCGGCGCGGGCGGCGCTTTCAGCCCCCAGGCTTCCATCAGTTCGCGCTCATCCAGGGCGCAGCGCTTGGCGATCGCCTTCAGGACTTGCAGCTTGAGCACGCCGGCGCCAATGCGCAGGACCAGCGGCTTGGCTTCGTGCGCGTAGCGGGCGCGGCCTTCGGCGCTGCTCAGGTCGGCCTCGCTGGCCAACTCGCTGAGCAGGAACTCGGTGAGCGGCGTGGCGTCGGCGACTTGCGTGGAGAATGCGTCGGCGCCGAATTCGCGCACATAGGTGTCGGGGTCGTGCGAGTCGGGCAGGAACAAAAAGGCGACTTGCTTGACGTCATTCAGGGTTTCCAGTGCCGCCTCGAGCCCGCGCCAGGCGGCCTTGCGGCCGGCCGCGTCGCCGTCGAAGCAGAACACCACGCGGTCGGCATGACGAAACAGCTTCTGAATGTGCGTGGCGGTAGTGGCGGTGCCCAGTGTGGCGACCGCATTGGGGACGCCATGCTGGGCCAGGGCGACGACGTCCATGTAGCCCTCGACGACGATGACCGTGTTGCTGGTGCGAATCGATTGGCGCGCTTGAAACAGGCCGTACAGTTCGCGGCCTTTTTCAAACAGTGGCGTTTCGGGCGAATTCAGATATTTCGGCTCACCCTGGTCGAGAATGCGTCCGCCAAAGGCGATGACATTGCCACGGCTGTCCTGGATCGGAAACATGATGCGATCACGGAATCGGTCGTAGCGGCGACCCTGGTCGTTTTCGATCACCAGGCCGGCTTCGAGCAGGGCTTTGTCAGCGTAGTTGGGGACCACCTTCTGCAGCGACTGCCAGCCGTCCGGCGCATAGCCGATGCCAAAGCGGGCGGCGATCTGGCCGGTGAGGCCGCGGCGCTTGAGGTAGTCGATGGCGCGCTCGGCGCCTTTGAGTTGCTCGCGATAGAAGCGCGCCGCCGATCCCATCAGTTCGGTCAGCGATTGCTCTTTTTGCTGATCACCGCGTCGCGGGTTGCGCTCTTCCGGGACTTCCACGCCGATCTGGCGGGCCAGCTCCTGGATGGCTTCGACATAGCTCAGGCCGCTGTATTCCATGAGGAAGCCGATCGCGCTGCCATGCGCGCCGCAGCCAAAGCAGTGATAGAACTGCTTGCTCGGGCTGACCGAAAACGAGGCGCTTTTTTCGCCATGGAAGGGGCAGCAGGCGAAGTAGTTCGCGCCTTGTTTCTTGAGCGAAACATGGCGGTCGATCACCTCGACGATGTCGACGCGCGTCAGCAGATCCTGGATGAAACTCTGGGGGATCAAGGCGTGAACCGCCTCAGCTGGCGAGCGCGGATTTAACGCGAGCGGACACCTGCGCCATGTCGGCGCGTCCGGCCAGTGCTGGCTTGAGCTGCGCCATGACCTTGCCCATGTCGGCCGCCGAGGCGGCGCCCGTACTGGTAATGGCTGCAGCCACCGCGGCGTCGATTTCTGCGTCCGACAGGCCGGCCGGCATATAGGCTTCGAGCACGGAGATTTCGAAGCGCTCCTTGGCTTCGAGGTCGGCCCGGCCGCCCGCGGCGTACTGGCTGGCCGAGTCGCGTCGCTGTTTGAGCTGCTTTTCGATCACGGCCGCCACGCCGGTGTCGTCCAGTGTCGTCTGGCCGTCGACTTCCTTTTGCTGGATGGCGGCGAGCAGCAGACGGATCGCGGACAGGCGTGCCGCATCGCGGGCGCGCATGG
The DNA here is from genome assembly GCF_007625205.1 of Denitromonas ohlonensis. Taxonomy (GTDB): domain Bacteria; phylum Pseudomonadota; class Gammaproteobacteria; order Burkholderiales; family Rhodocyclaceae; genus Nitrogeniibacter; species Nitrogeniibacter ohlonensis. Next base: position 165,614 of record NZ_VMNI01000004.1, read on the forward strand.
CCGTCTTCATGTCATCCTGGAGGCGAGCTTTGAGCGACATCGGAGTCTCCTGAGACTAGAACGCAAAAAACCACGCCTGGTGAAGCAAGGCTGCTTCACCAGGCGTGGCGGTGCCGTGCCGAGACGGATCAGTACATCTTCGGCGGCAGTGTCTGGCTACGCAGGCGCTTGTGGTTACGCTTCACGGCAGCGGCCAGCTTGCGCTTGCGCTCAGCTGTGGGCTTCTCGTAAAACTCGCGCGAACGCAACTCGGTGAGCGTCCCTGCTTTTTCAATGGTGCGCTTGAAGCGACGGATGGCAACTTCAAACGGCTCGTTTTCTTTGACGCGGATCCCCGGCATTGCGTGATTCCTTGGATAGCAAAAGTACAGAAACCGCGCAGTATATCGACTCGACCCGGTCATGCCAAGTCCACCCTTCAGGGATTGCGTTCCGAAAAGGCCGGAACCCGCTAAAATGCCGCGATGAACAAGGGGACGGCATGATTGTACTGGGGCTCGAAAGTTCGTGCGATGAGACTGGCGTTGCGCTCTACGACACCGAGCGGGGCTTGATCGCACAGCAATTGCACTCGCAGATCGACCTGCACGCGGCTTACGGCGGCGTGGTGCCCGAGCTCGCCTCGCGCGACCATGTGCGGCGCATGCCGGCGCTGATCCGACAGACGGTCGTCGAGGCGGGAGTGTCGATGTCGGCGATTGACGCCGTGGCCTACACCGCTGGCCCGGGTCTGGCCGGGGCGCTGTTGATCGCCGCCGGCACCGGGCAGGCGCTGGCCGCCGCGCTGGGCATTCCGGCGCTGCCGATCCATCACCTTGAGGGCCATCTGTTGTCGCCGCTGCTGGCCGACGACCCGCCGAGCTTTCCGTTTGTCGCATTGCTGGTGTCGGGTGGGCATACGCAGTTGATGCAGGTGGATGGCGTGGGGCGCTATGCCTTGCTGGGCGAGTCGGTGGATGACGCGGCCGGTGAGGCTTTCGACAAAACCGCGAAATTGATGGGGCTGGCTTACCCCGGTGGGCCGGTGCTGGCGCGTCTGGCGGATCAGGGCACGGCGGGCCGGGTCAAGCTGCCGCGACCGATGCTGCATTCGGGTGACCTCAATTTCAGCTTCAGCGGTTTGAAAACGGCGGTCATGACCCAGTTGCGTGATGGCAGCCACGCGCCGGTCGACATGGCGGCCGAGTTTCAGGCGGCGGTGGTGGATGTGCTCGTCGCCAAATCGTTGGCCGCGCTCAAACAGACCGGCTTGTCGCGCCTGGTGGTGGCTGGCGGGGTGGGGGCGAATCAATCCTTGCGCGCCCGCCTGAACGAAGCGGTGACGCGTCGGCGCCAGCGGGTGTATTACCCCGAGCCGGCGCTATGTACCGACAACGGCGCGATGATCGCCTTTGCCGGGGCCCTGCGCCTAGCCGAAGGGCAGCGGGGCAACGACACGCATGCGGTGTCCGTGCGGCCGCGCTGGCCGCTGGATAGCCTCGCCGCGCCGGGCTGATTCAACTCGGGCCGCCGGACTTCTTTTCGCCGATCCGGGATTCGGTGCCTGCCAGCAGGCGCTTGATGTTGTCGGCGTGGCGCCACAGCAGCATGGCCGCCATCACCAGGCAGGCGGCGGTAATAGCGGGTGAGTTCAGCAAAACATGCGCAAATGCCGGCGCCGCAATGGCCGCGACCAGTGCGGCGAGTGACGAGTAGCGCGTCGTGATGGCGATGATCAGCCATGTGACGGCGCTGGCGAGTGCGAGCCAGCCACTGAAGGCGCCGAGCACGCCGATGGCCGTCGCAACGCCCTTGCCGCCCTTGAAGCCCAGAAACACCGGAAAGATGTGACCGATGAATGCCGCGATGCCGGCCAGCGCCACGGCCGATGGCGCGTCGCTGCCAAACTGGCGCATCACCCACACCGCAATCAGCCCCTTGGCGGCATCGCCAAGCAGCGTTAACGCGGCGGCGGCCTTGTTGCCCGAGCGCAGCACATTGGTGGCGCCCGGGTTGCCGGAGCCATAGTTGCGCGGGTCATTGAGGCCAAAGGCCTTGCTCACCACGACGGCGAAGGGCACCGAACCGATCAGGTAGGCTGTCAGTGTCAGGAGGGCGGTGGTAAGCGTCATGGCAGGTGTCGTTGCGGTTCGGGCTAGAATGGCCACAATTCTAGACGAGAGCCGAAATGGATTTCATCTTCATTGAGGAGTTGCGGGTTGAAGCCCGCGTGGGGATCTACCCGCGAGAGCGTGTGGCATCACAAACGGTTGAACTGAATCTGACCTTCGGTGTGCCCGATGCGGCGGCCGAACGGGACGACATCGCCGATACGATCGATTATGCGCAGGTAATCGAGCGCATTCGCGAAGAGCTGTCCGCGCGGCATTTCAATCTGATTGAAACCTTGGGCGAGTTTGTGGTGGCCTTGTTGTTCAATGAGTTCAACGCGCCCTGGGTGAAGTTGCGCATTGCCAAGATCGGGGTCATGAAAGGCGTGCGCCGTGTGGGTGTATTTATTCAGCGCGGCAAGGATGGTCGTGTGCTTGAATCGGATTGAGTGCGCCGCGTTGAAATAAAAAGCCGCCCACTGGGCGGCTTTTTAATGGTGCCGGCGGCCTGCTTTATTTGATCAGCAGTTCGTCGAGCGACTTGCCCGCGCTCAGCCAGGCTTCGACCCAGCGCGGCTTGCGACCCCGGCCGGTCCAGCCGGTTTTCGGGTCGTCCGGGTTGGCGTACTTCATCGGCACGCGCTTGCCCTTGGCCGGGGAGACTGCCTTGCGGCGGGTTTTGGTGGCGGCTTTTGCGGGGCTCTTGGCGGGCGCTTCACCCAGCACGTCATCGAGCGAGACGCCGTGATCGGCGGCGATTTTCTTGAATTGCTTCAGGACATCCCGGCGCGCGGATTCGTCGCGGCGACGGATTTCGGTTTCGAGCTTTCCTTGCAGGCGGCGTAACTCCGGGACCGTCATTTCACTCAGGTTGATGTCCATTCCAATTCCTCATTGTTTATTGTGATGTGCTCTGGCGTGGGTGAACGTGGGTTTTTGAAGCCGACACGTTCCGGCCAATTCTGCCACTCTTGAATTACTAAAATCAACGACTTGGTGGAATTAATGATTGGCCTGTACACAACATCACAAATTAAACGGCGAATAACGGATCGGCGATTTGATGTTGAACGGCGCCGCCCCGCAATTCTACCGCCGCATCAATGCTCGGCACCCGGGCCTTTGGCGACACTGACGGGCGTGGGGGCGAGCGCCCGGACGAGGTCGTGCGGGTGTAGCGCGACGAGAAACCCCCGTTTGCCGCCGTTGATATAAATCAGTGGTAAATCGAGAATGCTTCGCTCGATGAATAGGGGGAGCGGCTTGCGGGAGCCGAAAGGCGAGGTGCCGCCGACCTGGTAGCCCGTATGCTTTTGTGCCACATCAGGTTTGCAGGGGTGAATCTGACGGTTGTTGCTGGCCACCGCGAGTTGTTTGGTTGCGACATCGCGGTCGCCGTGCATGAGTACCAGCAGTGGCTTGGCGCTTTCGTTTTCCATAACCAGGGTTTTAATCACCGCGTGTTCCGGAAGATTCAGGAAACGGGCCGCAAACGACGCGCCGCCGTGGTCTTCGTAGGGGTAGAGGTAGCTCGCGAAGGCGATGTGCGCGGCTTTGAGGGCGCGGGTGGCGGGTGTGTCAGGGGTTGTATTGGACATGATGATTTTGTAATTCAGCCTCGTGGATGATGAATGGCGTGCAGTTGTTTGAGGCGCGCTCTGGCGATATGCGTATATATCTGTGTGGTCGAAATGTCGGCGTGCCCAAGCAGGAGTTGGACGACGCGCAAATCCGCGCCGTGATTCAATAAGTGCGTGGCAAACGCATGGCGCAGGGTGTGCGGCGAAATACGGTTGCCGGCAATACCGGCGCGCATGGCGTATTGCTTGATAAGACGCCAGAACATTTGTCGGCTCATGGCGGCACCTTGAACCGTGACAAACAAGGCATCGGCGTGTCGACCCGCCAGAATCTCCGCGCGCGCCTGGCTCAGATACTGTCGCAGCCAATCGCTGGCGGCGGCACCGATAGGGACCAGGCGTTCCTTGTCGCCCTTACCGAGTACGCGCAGTGCGCCATCATTGAGGCTGACTTCAAAGCCGCGCAAACCGATTAACTCTGACACCCGCAGCCCGGTGGCGTAGAGCAATTCGAGCATGGCTTTGTCGCGCAGGCCAAGCGCGGTGCCGACGTCCGGCGTATCGAGGAGGGCGTCGACCTCGGCCTCGGACAGGCTCTTGGGGAAGCGGGGGGCCGCCATGGGCGGATCGAGTCGCTGAGTCGGGTCGCAGCGGATGCGACCCGCTTGCATCAGCGCATGAAAGTAGCGGCGCCAGGTCGATAGCAGGCGGCGCTGGCTGGTTGCTTTGGCGCGCTGGCTGAACTCGGCCAGATAGGCATGCAGATGGGTGGCCTCGGCCTCAAACGGGGCGATGCCGTGACTGAGCTGCAGCCAGCGGGCGAACAGGGTCAGATCGCGCCGGTAGGCGGCGAGCGTGTTGCGCGAGAGCCCGTCGGACAGCCACAGACCGTCGCAGAATGCGTCAAGGTCTGCGGTGGTGTCGGGCGGCAGGCTCAGCGGCGCTGTTCGTGCTGGATCAGCCATTGTTTGGTGTCGATCAGAAAGCCCTCGCGGGCGTGCGCGAAGCCGCCCAGCGCGTGCTGCGCCACGACGCGGTGGCAGGGCACGACGACGGGAAACGGGTTGGCGCCGCAGGCCTGGCCCACGGCGCGGGCGGCGCTGCCCAGGCGGGCGGCGAGCTGGCCGTAGGCGCGAAGCTCGCCGGGCGCGATGGTCGCAATCTCGGCCCAGACGCGTTGCTGAAAGTCGGTGCCGGCGGTGCGCAAGGGCAGGTCGAAGCGGTGCTGGGGAGAGGCCAGGTAGGCGCGGAATTGATGCTCGGCCTCTATCGCCAACGGGTGTGTGCCGGGTAGCGCGGGCGTGCCGGGTGGCAGGAAGCAGATTTCGCTGAGCGCGGCATCGTCCACGCGAAGGCCGAGCGCGCCGAAAGGCGCGGGCAAAATGCTGTCGAATGGGGGGGCGATGGCGGCGGTCATGGCCCCATTGTGGGGGTCTGCTGCGCGCGCTTCAAGCGATTTGGGCGGGTGCGGCGCGGCCCGGAGGCCCCGCCGCACCCGATTGTTCCAGCCTGGCGTCGTCTGACGCGCATGGCGCGCCAGACGTGGTGGCGCAGGACACCGGTCCGAGGCGGCTATTCCCCGATCAGTGCGCTCTTCAAGTCGCCTTGCGCGGGCGCGTCGCCGATCCACACCCGCAGCAGCGCGTTGGAGAAGTCGATAGTGCCAATCGCCTCGCCGTGCGGCTTGCCGTTGACGACGAGACGCGTGCCGCCCGCGGGGGTGAAGTCGATCTGGATGCGGGTGCCTTCCTTGGCCGACTTGAGCGACAGCAGATTGGCGCGAAAGGCGTCGTTGTCGGCTTTCAGTGCGCTTTGCTCGGCTTCGCTCAGGTTTTTCTGCAAGCCTTCAGAGAGCGCGTCGGCGAACTGCTCGGCGCTCAGATCGCGCAGGGTGGTGATGTCGATCCGGCGGGCGCCGGTGCTTGCCAGCACCGCGGCTGTGCCTTTGGCTTTGGCGGGCAGGTACAAGCCCATTGCGTAGACCTTGAAGAAGAGCTTGGTCCGCAGTCCGGCGCCATTGAGTTGCAGGGTCTGGTCAGCAACTTGCGTTTGGTCTTCGAATGTCACGCCGGCGACGTCGACGGCGGCGTGGGCGGAGGTAAAGGCGAGGGCGGCGCACAGGGCGGCCAGCAGGTTTTTCATGGTGTCTCCGGTCTTGTCATAGAAAAAGCGTCCGGAGCCCCTGCGCACCGGACGCTTCATCCTATCAAAGCCGTCGCACGATCGTGCGAAAAACATGTTGCGTGGTGTGACGGCGCCTTAGCCGCGCACCTCGCCATTGCCGAAGACAATCCACTTCTGGCTGGTCAGGCCGTCGAGGCCGACCGGGCCGCGGGCGTGAATCTTGTCGGTGGAGATGCCGATCTCGGCCCCCAGGCCGTATTCGAAGCCATCGGCAAAACGGGTGGAGGCGTTGATCATCACCGACGCCGAGTCGACCTCGCGCAAGAAGCGCATCGCAGCGGTGTAGTTCTCGCTGACGATGCTCTCGGTGTGACCCGAGCTGTAGCGATTGACGTGCGCGATGGCCGCGTCGAGATCGGCGACGACCTTGATGGCGATGATCGGCGCCAGGTATTCCTCCGACCAGTCGGATTCTTCGGCCGGGCGCAGTTTGGCGCCAGCAATGTTCGCTGCTTCGAGAATCGCCAGACTCTCGGCGCAGCCGCGCAGCTCGACGCCGTGCGCGCTGAGTTTGCGGGCGAGACGCGGCAGAAGATCGGCGGCGACGGCGCGATCGACCAGCAGCGATTCGGCGGTGTTGCAGGTGCCGTAGCGCTGGGTTTTCGAGTTTTCGACGATGGCTTCGGCCTTGTCGGCGTCGGCGGCGCTGTGCACGTACACGTGACAGTTGCCATCCAGATGCTTGATAACCGGCACGCGGGCCTCGCGCGAGATGCGCTCGATCAGCCCCTTGCCGCCGCGCGGCACGATGACGTCCACGAATTCGGGCAGGGTGATCAGGTGGCCCACGGCGGCGCGATCGGTGGTGTCGACCACTTGCACGGCGGCGGCTGGCAAGCCGGCTTCCAGCAGGCCTTCGCGTACGCAGGTGGCGATCGCCTGATTGCAGTGCAGGGCTTCCTTGCCGCCACGCAAAATGGCCGCGTTACCGGACTTGAGGCATAGCGCCGCCGCGTCGGCGGTGACGTTGGGGCGGGCTTCGTAAATGATGCCGATGACGCCGAGCGGCACGCGCATCTTACCCACCTGAATGCCGCTTGGGCGACGCTTGACGTCGGTGATCTCGCCGACCGGATCGGGCAGCGCGGCGATTTGCTCCAGGCCTTCGGCCATGCTTTCGACGCCGGCGTCGGACAGGGTCAGGCGATCGACCATGGCCGGCTCGAGACCGTCGGCCCGCGCTTGCGCCAGATCGGCGGCATTGGCGGCGAGCAGCGCCGGCTTTTGCTCACGCAGACGGCGGGCAATCGCCAGCAGGGCGGCGTTCTTGGTCTCGGTGGAGGCGGCGGCGAGCTGGCGGGAGGCGTCGCGTGCCTGCCGTCCGAGGGTCCGCATATAGGCTTCGATGTCCATGGTGCTTGGGCCGTTCACTGTGATGGGGCGCTAAAAAAGCCTAGGTTACCCCATCGTTGCGCACTGCGGCAAAAACGGCGGTTCAGCGCGCCGGGCAGAGCCTCAGGCACAGCAGCAGGAATTCATCCCAGACTTCGCCGGGGGCGATGCCCTTGATGATCCGGTCGATGCGGGCGGCGTGGGCCAGCGCGGCGCGGACCTTGCCCGGCGCGAGGCGCTGGAGGGCGTGTTGCAAGGCCTTGCGCCGGCGATCATCAAAGACGCGCTCGACCTTGAACGCGGCGGCCAGTGGCTGGCCGTCGGCCTGGGCGGCCTGCAGGCGCGCCAAGGTGCGCACTTCGTTGGAGAGCATCCACAGCAGCAGCGGCGCGGCCGTGCCTTCGCCGGCCAGACCTTCGAGCAGGCGGGTGCAGCGGCCGGCGTCGCCTTCGAGCACGGCGCTGCGCAGGGTGTCGATGTCGTAGCGGGCGACGTCGAGGACGGCTTCGCGCACCGCATCGAGGCTGAGCTCGCCGGGCGGGTGGAGCAGGGCGAGTTTGGTGATTTCCTGGTGGGCGGCGAGCAGGTTGCCCTCGACATGGTCGGCGATGAAATCGAGCGCCTCGGTCGACGCGCTTTGCTGCTGCGCCGACAGGCGGCGAGCGATCCAGCGCGGCAGTTGCTCGCGCGGCGGGGCATTGCATTCGACGGCCACGCCTTTCTGGCTGAGGGCGGTGAACCAGGCAGTCTTGCGTGCGGCCCAGTCCAGCTCGGGCAGGCTGATGAGGGTGATGACGTCGCTGGCAGTCGACTCGGCGGTGTCAGCCAGGCGCTTGAGGGCGTCGCCGCCGTCCTTGCCGGGCTTGCCGTTGGGGATGCGCAGGTCGATGACTTTGCGGCTGCCGAACAGCGACAAATTGCCGGTGGCCTCGAACAGCGCCTCCCAGCCGAAGCCGGGGCCGCTGATGAGGATCTCGCGCTCGTCAAAGCCTTGGCGCCTGGCTGCGGCGCGCAGCGCGTCACCGGTTTCGGAGACGGTCAGCGGCTCGTTGCCGTGCAGGATGTAGAGGGCGGCGAGGGGCTTTTCCAGATGGGCGTCGAGCCGGTCCGGATGCAAATTCATTGGGCGGCGGGGGCGTCGAGCTTGATGGCGGCGAGGCGACGAACCAGCTGTTGGGCAATGTCGTCTTCCATGTCGCGGTAGAGCATGGCCTCTTCCTGGTCCTTGGCGAGCAACTGGGTGTCGTCATAGGTGACGTCGCGACGCACGGCAATGCGCTCGGCCGGGCGAACCGTGGTGCCGTCCGGGCGCTCGACCGCATAGTTGAGCGTGGTTTGCAGGCGGTATTCGCGCGCCTTGCCGGCCCGGTTCAGGCTGAGAATGTCGCGCTCGCGCTTGATGTTGAAAAGGCGAATGCTGACTTCGGCCTCGTTCAGGCGCTCGGTCAGGACGACGCCATTGATTTCCAGCTGCCGCGCGATGCGGTTCATGAAGCGCTCGTTGCGGCTGGCGTTGAGATACGCCCGCTTGAACGGCATGTCGAGCTGGCCGCGCAGGTGGAAGCCGCAGCCGGCGAGTCCGAATGTGGCGAGGCCGGCGAGGAGCAGGCGTCGGCGGGTCGTCTCGTTGCCAGAATTCATGGTGCGAAGCTTCCTTGCAAAGACAGGGGGCGCGAAAGGAGCGGGCAGGGCACCCGCCCGATTTCAGCAAACGATATTGACCAGTCGGCCGGGGACGACCACGATTTTACGGGCCGGCTTGCCATCCATGGCCTTGACTGCGGCGGCGTCGGCCAGGGCGATCTGCTCGATGGCATCGCGCGCGGCGTCGGCCGCGACCTTGATGCTGCCACGCAGTTTGCCGTTGATTTGCAGCATCAGTTCGATTTCATCCTGAATCAGCGCGTTTTCGTCGACCTCGGGCCACGCGGCGTTGAGGATGTCGTCGCCGAAACCGCAGTCGCGCCAAAGCGTGTGGGCGATGTGCGGGGTGATCGGGTTGAGCAGGCGCAGCAGGATCGACAGGCCTTCTTCGGTGAGTTCAGCGTGCGCACTCGCGTCGTCGGCCGGCGCTTTTTCGAGGGCGTTGAGCATTTTCATGCTCGCCGAGGCGACCGTGTTGAACTGGTGTTTGCCGAAGTCGTAATTGGCCTGCTTGAGGCAGCTGTGGATCTCGCGGCGCACCTCGGCCAGCGCGTCGGGCAGCTTGCCCTTGCCGAGCGTGCGTTCGGCGGGCAGCGCGACGCGCATCTCGGTGGCGTAGCGATGGCCGAAGTTCCAGACCCGGCGCAGGAAGCGGAAGGCGCCTTCGACGCCGGAGTCGGACCACTCCAGGGTTTGCTCAGGCGGCGCGGCAAACATCATGAAGAAGCGCGCGGTGTCGGCGCCGTATTGCTCGATCAGCGATTGCGGGTCGACGCCGTTGTTTTTCGACTTCGACATGGTGGTGAGCTCGTGCTCAAGCACCGTGCCGTCGGCGCTTAGCGTGGCGCCGGTGATGTGGCCCTTGGCGTCGCGGCCGATCTCGATGTCTTTTTCCCAGAAATAGTTTTTGCCGCCGCCTTCGGGCTTATGGAAGAAGGCGTTGTTCAGCACCATGCCCTGGGTGAGCAGATTGGTGAAGGGCTCGCGGTAGTTCACCAGGCCGATGTCGCGCATGGCTTTGGTCCAGAAGCGCGAGTAGAGCAGGTGCAGGATGGCGTGCTCGATGCCGCCGATGTACTGATCGACCGGCATCCAGTAATTGGTTTCGCCGTCGACCATGCCGGCGTCGCCCTGGGCGGTGGCGTAGCGCGCGTAGTACCAGGACGAATCCACGAAGGTGTCCATGGTGTCGGTTTCGCGACGGGCGGGTTTGCCGCACTTGGGGCAGTCGCAGGCGAGGAAGTCTTCGCGCTTGGCCAGCGGGTTGCCCGAGCCGTCCGGCACGCAGTCTTCGGGCAGGACGACGGGCAACTGCTCGTCGGGCACCGGCACGGCGCCGCAGCTGTCGCAGTGGATGATCGGGATCGGGCAGCCCCAGTAGCGCTGGCGCGAGACGCCCCAGTCGCGCAGGCGGAACTGCACGCGCTTGGCGCCCAGGCCTTTGGTTTCAAGATCGGCGGCGATGGCGTCGATGGCTTCGAGCGAGCGCAGGCCGTTGTATTTGCCGGAATTGACCAGCTTGCCGGGTTCGGCGTAGGCGTCCTGCCACGGCGCGGTGACGTCGCTATAGGCGCCCAGTGTTGAGCCCACCACCATGGTGATCGGCAGCGTGTATTTGGTGGCAAAGGCGAAGTCGCGCTCGTCGTGGGCGGGCACGGCCATCACGGCGCCTTCGCCGTAGCCCATCAGCACGTAATTGGCGACCCACACCGAGAGGTACTCGCCGGAGATCGGATGGACGACCCGTAGGCCGGTGTCCATGCCCTTCTTCTCCATGGTGGCCATGTCGGCCTCAGCCTGGCTGCCGTGCTGGCATTCAGAAATGAAGGCGGCCAGCTCGGCGTTGCCCTGCGCAGCCTGCTGGGCGAGCGGGTGCTCGGCGGCCACGGCCACGTAGGTGGCGCCCATCAGGGTGTCGGCGCGGGTGGTGAACACCTTGAGGACGCCGGCCTTGCCGGTGGTGCTCAGATCGTAGGGGAAGTGGACGTCCACGCCTTCGGAGCGGCCGATCCAGTTCTTTTGCATCACGCGCACGCGCTCCGGCCAGCCATCGAGCGTGTCGAGGTCGGCGAGCAGCTCTTCGGCGTAGTCGGTGATCTTGAGGTAGTAGCCGGGGATCTCGCGCTTCTCTACGAGTGCGCCGGTGCGCCAGCCGCGGCCGTCGATGACTTGTTCGTTGGCCAGCACGGTCTGGTCGACCGGGTCCCAATTGACGACCTGCGTCTTGCGCTCGGCAATGCCTTTTTCGAGCATGCGCAGGAAGAACCACTGGTTCCACTTGTAGTAGTCAGGCTGGCAGGTGGCCAGCTCACGACGCCAATCGATCGCGAAGCCCAGCGACTTGAGCTGCTGCTTCATGTAGGCGATGTTGTCGTAAGTCCATTTCGCCGGCGGCACGTTGTTCTTGATGGCCGCGTTTTCCGCGGGCAGCCCGAAGGCGTCCCAGCCCATGGGCTGCAGCACGTTGTAGCCGCGCATGCGGTGATAGCGCGAGAGCATGTCACCCAGGCTGTAGTTGCGCACATGGCCCATGTGCAGCTTGCCCGAGGGGTAGGGGAACATCGACAGGCAGTAGTACTTCGGGCGCGTTGGATCTTCGCTGACCTCAAAGCTGCGGGCGCTGTCCCAATACTGTTGGGAGGCGGTCTCAATGGCGGCGGGCGTGTACTTGTCCTGCATAGGGCGGCTATCGGTCGGCGGGATTCAAAGCGGGGAAGTATACCGTGAAGCCCGCATGCTCAGCGGGGGCGGTAAACGAAAAAACGGCACCCGGTCGGTGAGACCGAGTGCCGAACTCCATCAAAGAGAGGGAGGGAGACCGTTGATGCGTTCAGGCGGCGCGACGCGGCACGCCGACGCAGCGCTGCCAGTGGGTAGCGGCATTGGAGAAATCTTCCATCATTGTCAGCGGCAGGCGCATGACGCGGGCCTGGGCGCGGAAGATGCCGCCCATGCTGGGTGTGCACAGGCTGGCTTCTTCGGCTTCGAGCAGCGCAATGAAGGTGTTCATGGCGGCGCCATAGTATTCGGCGTTGCCGACCCATCCGGTGTCGGTTGTGGCCTGACGAACCGCCTTGCGCCAAAGCGCTTCAGCGCGTTCGGTGGATACGCCGGCGCGGCGGGCATACCAGGGGAGCAGTTTCGGTGCGTTCATAATATGTACTCCTGACGCGCGACAGCGCGCCTTCAGCAAATGACCGCCTTTTGAACGGCCTTGTCTCTGCAAAATGGTGCAAAGCAAAACAAACAACTGTTCGAATCTTAGCAAAGTCGCCCGTGCTTTGGAATTGAGTTGAGTTAATTCGTGTTGCATCGCACAAATAAACCTTACTCAGTTAGTCGGGTTTTTGCAAGTAGGTGATTTCCCTAGCAAAAAACCTTCCGACCGGCGGTGGCCGGAGGGGTGGGTTAAAATGCCCGGTCACCCCGGAGACCGCATGACCGATCTGCTCGCAACGCTCAACGAAGAACAGGCTCGCGCCGTCACCCTGCCGGCGCAGCACGCGCTGATCCTGGCGGGGGCCGGCTCGGGCAAGACCCGCGTGCTGACGACGCGTATCGCCTGGTTGATCCAGACCGGTCAGGCCACCCCGCAGGGCATTCTGGGCGTGACCTTTACCAACAAGGCCGCCAAGGAGATGCATGCGCGACTGGCGGCGATGCTGCCGGTCAACCCGAAGGCGATGTGGATCGGCACCTTTCATGGTTTGTGCAACCGTTTGTTACGCGCACACCATCGTGACGCCGGGCTGCCCCAGTTGTTCCAGATTCTCGATTCGGGCGACCAGCTCTCGGCGATCAAGCGTTTGCTCAAAACGTTAAATGTGGATGACGAAAAATTTCCACCGCGTGAGCTTCAGCACTTCATCAATGCGCAAAAAGAGCAGGGCGTACGTGCCGGTGCCGTCGATGCCTTCGACGATTTCACCCGTCGTCGGGTCGAGATTTACGCCGAGTATGAGGCGCAGTGCCAGCGCGAGGCAGTGGTGGATTTTGCGGAGCTGCTGCTGCGCACCTACGAGTTGCTCAGTCGCAACGAGCCCCTGCGGCAGCACTACCAGCGGCGCTTCCGGCACATTCTGACGGATGAGTTTCAGGATACGAACAAGCTGCAATATCAGTGGCTTAAGCTGCTCGCTGGTGGCGAGAGCAGCGAATCGCCGGCCTGTCTGTTCTGCGTTGGCGACGATGATCAGTCGATCTACCGTTTCCGCGGTGCGGAAGTGGGCAACATGCTGGCCTTCGAGCGCGAGTTCAAGGTGCCCAACGTGATCCGCCTGGAGCAGAACTACCGCTCCTGCGGCAATATTCTCGATGCCGCCAACGCGATCATCGCCAACAACACGCAGCGCCTGGGCAAGGAGTTGTGGACCGATCGCGGTGAGGGCGAGCCGATCCGGGTGTATGAGGCGTTCACCGATGGCGACGAGGCGCGCTTTGTGGTGGATGAGATCCAGTCGCTGGTGCGCGATGGCATGTCACGCTCGGACATTGCCTTGTTGTATCGCGCCAACGCGCTGTCGCGGGTGCTGGAGCATCAGCTGTTCTCGGCGGGGGTGTCCTACCGGGTGTATGGCGGCTTGCGCTTTTTCGAGCGCCAGGAGGTCAAGCATGCGTTGGCCTATCTGCGCCTGATCGCCAACCCGGACGACGACACGGCCTTTGCGCGGGTGGTGAATTTTCCGACGCGCGGCATTGGCGCCCGGTCGCTGGAGGCGCTGCAGGACGCGGCGCGGACCTACAACAGCAGCCTGTACGCCACGGTGTCGCATCTGTCGGGCAAGCCGCGGGCGGCGATCGGCGCTTTTGTGCAGCTGATTGAATCCTTGCGCAGTGCGACGGCAAACCTGCCGCTGCCCGAGGCGGTCGATCATGTGCTCGATCAGTCCGGTCTGCGGGCGCATTACGAGAGCCAGAAAGAGAAAGACGGCCGCGAGCGGCTGGAAAACCTCGACGAAATCATCAGCGCGGCCACCAATTTTGTGGCGGAAAACGAGGCGCCGGAGTCGGCCGTCGAGCATCCGCTGCTGGCCGACTTCCTTGCCCATGCCTCGCTGGAGGCCGGCGACCACCAGGCCGACGCCAGCGAAGACGCCGTCCAGCTGATGAGCGTGCACGCGGCGAAGGGGCTGGAGTTTGACGTGGTGTTTGTGTGCGGGCTGGAGGAGGGTTTGTTCCCCCACGAAAACAGCCTGATGGAGACCGACGGTCTGGAGGAGGAGCGGCGCCTGATGTATGTGGCGGTGACGCGGGCGCGGCAGCGCCTGTATGTGTCGCTGGCGCAAAGCCGCATGCTGCATGGCCAGACGCGCTACAACATGCGCTCGCGCTTCCTGGAGGAAATCCCCGACACGCTGACCAAATGGCTGACGCCAAAGTCGGGTCGCGGTCAGGCGCCGGCGCGGCCGAGCCATTTTTCGCCCTCGCCGGCCAGCGCGCCACGCCGGCCCGCCAGTGCGGCGCATGCGCCGGGGCGCGACCTGGGCGGTTTGCGGATCGGCCAGAACGTGCGCCATGCGCGTTTTGGGGCGGGCATCATCGTGGCCGCCGAAGGCAGCGGGTCGGATGCGCGGGTGCAGATCAATTTTGGTGCGCAGGGGATGAAGTGGCTGCTGATGTCGGTGGCCAAGCTCGATCCCGCGTAAGCGTGTTCAGTCGCCCGACAGCGCCCGCTGGAGCAGTCGGCGGACGGTGCCGGGGTCGAAGGGTTTGTCGCAAATACCCGAGACGCCGGCATTTTCAATGGCCGCCAGCCGGCTGACGTCCTGCTCGCTGGTCACCATGAGGATGGGCACCGAGGTCTGCCAGCTGTGTTGACGGATGTGTTCGATCAGCGCCTTGCCGTCCATTTCTGGCATGTTGTAGTCGGTCACCACCAGATCGACCATGGTGTCGCCCAGAATGCTGGCCGCCTCGGCGCCGTTGCCGGCTTCGATGAAGTGACGCAGGCCGAGCTGTTCGAGCACCCGGCGGATGCATCGGCGCGCATGGAGGCTGTCGTCCACCAGCAACACCTTGAGCTCCTCCAGATCCATGTCCCAGTCGGTGATCGGTTCGATCGCACGCATGTCGAGCGTGGCATTGATGGCCTGCGCCAGCTGGTCGGTGGTGAAGGGCTTGGGGACGATGGCGCAGACGCCGGACTGGCGCACCGGGTCGAGTGCCTGGGGCCGCGTCTCGCTGGACACCAGGATGAAGGCGACATCTTCAGTGGCCGGGTCGGTGCGCATGCTGTGCACCAGGTCGGTGCCCAGCATGTCGGGCAGGTACATGGCGCTGATGACGATGTCGGGGTGGTGTTGCGACATGCTGGTGAGCGCCTGCGCGCCATGTTCCGCGTGGCGCGGCGAGGGAATGCCCAGGGCTTCGCAGGCCTGCGTGATGACCTTGCGTTGCATTGTCGAGGGTTCGACGATCAGCAGATCAAGATGGGTGGCATTGATCGTGGCGGCCATGGGGTCTCTCCGGGGCACATCGGTTCGTTAACACTTAGCGGCCCGCGCGCGGAATTCTTCAATTTCATGAGTGGCGCCGGGAATAGCGGATAAGGCCTTGCTGTTTACGCCGGTGAGCAGCGCATGCAGCCTGCTTTCAACCCCTTGGAATGTCTGGAGAGTCGAACGTGAAAAAATACATGATGCGTATCGTGGCGGCAGCCATGAGCTTTGGTGTGGCGGCAAGCGTGTCCGCGCAGATGAAGCCCGAAGACATGATCAAGGCCCGTCAGTCAGGCTACACCTTCATGGCCTGGAACATGGGCAAGATCAAGGCGCAGGTGGTCGACGGCAGCGTGCCCTTCAACAAGGATCAAGTTCTGGCCGCGGCCAATGTCGTTGCCGCGGTGGCCAATTCGGGCATGGGGGCGCTGTATGCGCCGGGCACCGACAAGGGCATGGGCTGGAAGGAGACGCGCCTCAAGCCGGCGTTTTTCACCGAGCAGGATGAGGTCCGCAAGATCGCCATGAACTTCATCCAGCAGGCCAACACCCTGCAGCAGGTGGCGGCCACCGGGGATCAAGGGGCGATCAAGGCCCAGTTTGGCGAAATGGGCAAAGCCTGCAAGGCCTGCCACGACAAGTATCGCACCGAAGAATAAGCGTTTCTGCCGGGCGTCACGGCCGCTTCAGGGCGGCCGTTGTTGTTCGCGCGCGGGCCTTACCAGGCGGGCGTTTCGATGGCCGCTGGCGGTGGCGGCGGGGGTAGCAGCGCGCCGCTGGCAATCCACACCGTCGATGCGCCGATGCTCAGCGAGACAATGAAGGCGAGCGGCCTGGCGTGTCGCGGGGCGGGCGGCGTGGGTTGGGTGACGGGTTTTCGGCCGGTAATCATCGGCCGGATCAGCGGCTCTTTTTTGATGAAGCGGTAGTACAGCAGTGCGGCCAGGTGCAGCCCGATGAGCGCAAAGATCGCCCACTCGCCGCGGCGGTGCCAGCCGGTCAGCGTGTCGGACAAGTCCTTGCTGACAGCGGCGTAGAGTGGCCCGGTGAAGGCGATGTCGTCATTGGCCACCAGTCCGGTCAGCGCTTGCCCGAGCAGCGCGAGCAGCATGGCCAGCACTGACAACGCGCCGAGTGGGTTGTGGCCGACTCCCTGCCACTGTCCGCGCAGGTAGGCGGCAATGGTGGCAGGGCCGCGGACAAACTGAGTGAAGCGCGCGGTGTGGCTGCCGACAAAGCCCCAGGCCAGCCGAAAGCCAAGCAGGCCGATAATCGCCAGCCCGAAGCGGCCGTGCCACAGCATGGCGTTGCCGCCGATCTTGACGCTGATGATGGCGCCGCTCAAGCAGCCCACCAGCAGCCAGTGGAACAGGCGGGTGGGCAGATCCCAGATCAGGACGGTGTGTTTGGACATGGGCTTCCCCGAAAACGATGCTGAGGAGGTCAACACCGCTTTCGGCGACCGTATTCCCGAGCGTGCTCAGGTACCGTATTGGCGGGCCAGCGTGTCGTGCAGGGCGACGAACTCTTTCGACAGCTTGTGCTTCGGGTCAAGGTGGATCATCGGCTTGGCCTGTTCGTGCGATTCCTTGATTTTGACCGAGGCCGACAGGTAGGGCGCGATGATGGGCAGGCCTTCGTCGATCAGCTCCTGCACCACTTTGCGCGGCAGGCTGGCGCGGGGCTGGAACTGGTTGACCACGATGCCTTCGATGGCCAGGTCCGGGTTGTGGTCGGCGCGGATTTCATCCACGTTGGTCAGCAGCGAATACAGCGCGCGGCGCGAAAAGTCGTCGCAATCGAAGGGGATCAGGCAGGCGTCGGCGGCAATCATGGCCGAGCGGGTGAAGAAGTTGAGCGCCGGCGGCGTGTCGATGTAGATCACGTCGTAGTCTTCTGCCAGTTCGTCGAGCGCCTCGCGCAGCTTGAAGATCTTGTAGCGCGATTCGAGCTTGCCTTGCAGCTCTTCGAGGTCCGGATGCGAGGGCATCACGTGCAGGCGCTCGAAGGGGCTGACGGCGATAAAGTCGTCCAGCGGCTTGGGGTTGAGCTTGAAGTTCAGGGTCTGGTCGAAGAAGTCGGCCAGCGAGTTTTCGAGTTCGTCGGTGGCGTCGCCGAGCAGGTAACGCGTCGAGTTGCCTTGTGGGTCGAGGTCGACCACCAGGGTGCGCTGCCCGTTGTGGGCGCTGATCGCCGCCAGGTTGCAGGTAATGGTGGACTTGCCGACGCCCCCCTTCTGGTTGAAGACAACTCGTCGCATGCTGGCCGATCTCCCACGGTTCCGGATGAATGAACGTTGGGGGCATTTTGCCAGTTAATGCTGCATTGCGGTGAGTGCCGGCCGTGTGATGTTCTTCCGTCCGAGGCAATTTCTGCGGATAATGCACCGGTCCGCCCGGAATGCGACGCCGACCTCTCCCCGGTTAGCGTCGTATCGCTCCACGGCCAGCACAACAATGCTGAGCAAAGAAAACAAACCATACTGTGGATGTTCGCAATTGGCGGGTGGGGCTCCGGCGCGTACGCTGTCGGAGTTGATCGTTGCATATCTATCGAGGGAGACACAATGGATCAGGATTTCATCGCCGCTGCGCTGGAGTATCACCGTTCACCGACGCGCGGGAAAATTTCGGTGGTACCCACCAAGGGTTTGACCAATCAGCGCGATCTGGCGCTGGCCTACTCGCCCGGCGTCGCCGCGGCGTGCGAGGCGATTGTCGCCGACCCGGCGCAGGCCAGTGAGCTCACCTCACGCGGTAACCTCGTGGCGGTGATCACCAACGGCACCGCGGTGCTTGGCCTGGGCAATATCGGCCCGCTGGCCTCCAAGCCGGTCATGGAAGGCAAAGGCTGCCTGTTCAAGAAATTCGCCAACGTCGATGTGTTTGATCTCGAGTTCGACCAGGACGACCCGGACAAGCTCATTGAGGCCATCGCCGCGCTTGAGCCCACGCTGGGTGGGGTGAACCTGGAAGACATCAAGGCGCCCGAGTGCTTCTATATTGAGAGCGAGCTGCGCAAACGCATGAAGATCCCGGTCTTTCATGACGATCAGCACGGCACCGCCATCATCTCTTCGGCGGGCCTGATCAACGGCCTGAAAGTCGTTGGCAAGGACATCGGCCAGGTCAAACTGGTGTGCTCCGGTGCTGGCGCGGCGGCCATCGCTTGTCTGAACCTGATGGTCAGCCTCGGCCTCAAGCGCGAAAACATTTATGTGTGCGACTCGCGTGGCGTCATCCGAGTCGGCCGCGACGCCAACATGGAAGCCAACAAGGCGCGCTATGCGCAGCAGACCGAGTTGACCACCCTCAGTGAAGTGATCGAAGGCGCAGATATTTTCCTCGGGTTGTCCGCCGCCGGCGTGCTCAAGCCCGAGATGGTGGCGCGCATGGCGGACAAGCCGCTGATCTTCGCGCTGTCGAACCCGACGCCCGAAATCATGCCGGAAGAGGCCAAGGCCGTCCGCCCGGATGCGGTCATTGCTACCGGTCGTTCCGACTACCCCAACCAGGTCAACAACGTCCTGTGCTTCCCCTTCATCTTCCGTGGTGCGCTCGACGTGGGCGCCACCACCATCACCGAAGAGATGAAGCTGGCCTGCGTCAAGGCCATTGCCGAGCTGGCCGAGGCCGAGAAGAGCCATGCCGTGGCGTCCTATGCCGGCGCGGAACTGAGCTTTGGTCCTGACTACATCATCCCGAATCCGTTCGACCCGCGCCTGATCGTCAAGATCGCGCCGGCCGTGGCCCGTGCGGCGATGGAGTCGGGCGTGGCGACGCGCCCGATCGAAGACTTCGCGGCCTACGTCGAGAGCCTGTCGGACTTCGTCTACACCTCCGGCATCATCATGAAGCCGGTGTTCTCGCAGGCGAAAAAGATCGAGCCGCAGCATAAACGCGTGCTCTACGCCGAAGGCGAAGATCCGCGCGTGCTGCACGCCGTGCGTGCAGTGGTCGAAGAAGGTCTGGCCCGTCCGATCCTGATCGGTCGTCCGGCCGTGATCGCCCGACGCATCACCCGCGCCGGCCTCGACTTGGTCGAAAATCGCGACTTCGACATCGTCAATACCGAAGACGACCCGCGTTACCGCGAGCTGTGGCAGGAATACCATCAGCTGATGGCCCGCGATGGCGTGACCGAAGAGATCGCACGTGCCAAGCTGCGCCGCGACACCACCCTGATTGGTGCCATGCTGCTGCGCCGGGGCGATGCCGATGCGCTGGTGTGCGGCACTTTCGGCACCTACGAGTACCACCTCCGTCAGGTTGAGGACGTGATCGGTCTGGCGCCGGACGCCAAGCGCTTCGCGACCATGAGCATTCTGCTGCTGCCCAAGCGGGTGCTGGCAATCACCGACACCTATGTGAACGAGAGCCCGGACGCGGAAGAGATTGCCGACATCGCAGCGATGGCGGCGGATGAGATGAAGCGCTTCGGCATCAAGCCGAAAGTCGCGCTGTTGTCGCATTCGAACTTCGGCAGCGCGCGCACCAAGTCGGCACTGAAGATGCGCACCGCACGCGATCTGCTGGTTGCCAATCGGCCGGATATCGAGTGCGACGGCGAGATGCATGCCGACGCCGCGCTCAATCAGGACATCCGCAACAGCGCCAATCCCGAGTCCAGCCTGATCGGTGAAGCCAACCTGCTGGTGATGCCGAACATCGATGCGGCCAACATCAGCTTCAATCTGTGCAAGCTGGCCAACAGCGACGGCGTCACGGTGGGGCCGATCCTGCTCGGCGCCGACAAGTCGGTGCACATCCTGACCTCGTCGGCCACGGTGCGTCGTCTGGTCAACATCACGGCCCTGGCCGTGGTGGATGCCGCGGAGCACCGCGCGCGCTGATCGTGTTATCGATGCAAGACGAAACGGGGTGCCTTCGGGCGCCCCGTTTTTTTATGATCTGCGGCGGTCGGTGGGTGCCAGCGACACCGACAGCGCGCCTTTGAAATCGCAGACGGCTAGAATGAGCCTTCGATTTCTATCCGTGCCCAGATCATGACGTGTCGCCTTGCTTCCATTTTATGTGCCGCCGCGCTGCTGCTTGGGGCGTTGCCCGCCAGCGCCGAGCGGCTGCTGTCGGCCGAGCGGACGCATGCCCGCGTCGGCCAGGCCTTTGTGTTGACGGTGGTGGAAACGGGCGCGCAAGCGAGCCTGCCCGAGCAACTGGATGCGACGCTGACGCTCGGCGGTCGCAAGCTCACCGTGCGGCTCAAGGCGCAGGCGGCGGCGGTTGGCGCGACCCGGCGTTACGGTTTCGAGTGGCCGGCCGAGGTGCTGGGCCTGTCGGTGCTCAGTTTGACCGACGACAGCCGCGCGCAGTTGATGGTGCTGGCCGAGCGTCCGGGCTGGAGCGCCGGGCAAGATCCGCTCGCCCGGCAGCAAGCCTTGCCGGGGGGCGAGGGCGTTGCCGTCCCCGCCCCCGCCCCACAGGTCGCGGCGGATGTCATTCCGGCCAAGCCGGCGCTGTCCTTTTATGACCCGATGTATTTCATTTTTGGCGCCAACAGCGGCGCATCGGCGCGCTTCCAGCTGAGCTTCAAGTACCGTTTGTTTGATGACGAAGGCGCGGTGGTCGGCATGCTGCCGTTTTTTGAGGGCCTGCATTTCGGCTATACCCAGACCTCGCTGTGGGATCTGGATTCCGACTCGGCGCCGTTCCGCGACACCAGTTATCGACCGGCGCTGTTCTATGAGTGGGATATCCCCGTCGCCGCGGGCAGTCGTCACCAGAGTTGGCTGCGCGCCGGCGTCGAGCACGAGTCCAACGGGCGCGACGGCGAGAAGTCGCGCAGCATCAACATCGCGTTCGTGCAGGCCGACTGGCAGTATCGCCTCGGCGAAGGCAAGAGCCACATCGGTGTCACGCCGAAGCTGTGGGGCTATCTTGAAAAATCGGACAACCCGGACATCCATCGTTATCGCGGCTACGGCGAGTTGGGGCTGCGCTTTGGTCGCGACGACGGCTGGCTGGCCAAACTGATGCTGCGTCGGGGCAAGGGCGGGGTGGGTACCTCGCAGGTGGATGTGTCCTACCCCTTGCGGCAAAGTATTTTTTCGTCGGTGGGCGCTTTCCTTCATCTGCAATACTTTGATGGTGAGGGCGAGACCTTGCTGGACTACCAGCGTGCCGGCCAACCACAATTGCGGATTGGCGTTTCGATCGTCCGTTGAGCGCAGGAGAACCTGTATGAACCATGCTATTCGTTTCCATGAAACCGGCGGCCCCGAGGTCTTGCGTTGGGAGGCGGTCGATGTGCCGCCCCCGGCCGCAGGCGAAGTCACCCTGCGTCAGCACGCCGTGGGTCTCAACTTCATCGATACCTACCACCGCAGCGGACTGTATCCGGTGCCGCTGCCCTCGGGCATCGGACTCGAGGGCGCGGGGGAGGTCACCGCGCTGGGCGAGGGCGTCACCGAGTTGCGCGTTGGCGATCGCGTGGCCTACGCCGGCGGCCCGATCGGCGCCTACGCTCAGCGTCGCAACATGCCGGCCGACCGGCTGGTGAAGCTGCCCGAGGCCATCAGCTACGATCAGGGCGCCGCCATGATGTTGCAGGGGATGACCGCCCAGTATCTGCTGCGCCAGACCTACCGGGTGCAGCCGGGCGACACCATCCTCATTCATGCCGCCGCCGGTGGCGTTGGGCTGATCGCCTGTCAGTGGGCCAAGGCGCTGGGCGCGACGGTGATCGGCACCGTCGGCTCGGATGAAAAGGCGGCGTTGGCCAAGGCGCATGGCTGCGATCACACGATTCTCTACAATCGCGAAAAATTCGCCGACCGGGTGCGCGAGATCACCGGCGGCAAGGGCGTACCGGTGGTGTACGACTCGATCGGCAAGGACACCTTCATGGATTCGCTCAGCTGCCTGCGGCCGCGGGGCATGATGGTCACCTACGGCAACGCCACCGGGCCGGTCGCCCCCTTCGACCTCGGCCTGCTGGCCAAGATGGGGTCGCTGTTCGTGACCCGGCCGACGCTGTTTGGTTACGCCGCTGAGCGGGCCGATCTGGTGGCCATGGCCAACGAGCTGTTCGACGTTGTGAGCAGCGGCAAGGTGAAGATCGAGGTTCGCCAACGCTATGCGCTGGCCGATGCGGCCGAGGCGCACCGCGACCTTGAAGCGCGCAAGACCACCGGGTCGACCGTGCTGGATCCGGCATGATGCGGCGCGGGCGTCGTTGGGCGCTCATGGTGCTGATGGCGCTCGCCATGGGCGCGCAGGCGGCCGACCCGATGCCAAGCCCGGCCGGCGCGGCGCATCTCAAAGCCGAGCGGGTGCGTATCGAGCGCATCTTCGTCGATGAAGTCGCCGGTATTGCCGGCGCGACGCCAGCGCAAGTGCGACGGGGCATGCCCAAGGGCCCGCGCATCACCGATACCGGTCGTAGGGTCACTGAAAGCCTTGAGCATCAAACTGGTCGGGCGCTGAGCGATGAGCAGCGCGCCGCCATTCATGCCGCCGATGCGCGGCGTGAAGCGGCGCTGGCCCGCGCCCGTGCCGACGCGGCTCAGCGCTGACCGGGCGCCGCGACAAAAAGGAAAGCACACATGGATTTACCCGCACACCAACTGACCATGACGGTGTTGATGACCCCCGAGATGGCGAATTTCTCGGGCAAGGTGCACGGCGGCGCCGTGCTCCGCCTGCTCGATCAGGTGGCTTATGCCTGTGCCAGCCGCTACGCCGCGCGCTATGTCGTGACGCTGTCGGTCGACCAGGTGATGTTCCGCGAGCCGATCATTGTCGGCGAGCTGGTCACTTTTCTGGCCAGCGTGAACTACACCGGCAAGTCGTCGATGGAAGTCGGCATCAAGGTCATGGCCGAGAATATCCGCACTCAGGATGTGCGCCACGCCAATAGCTGTTTCTTCACCATGGTGGCGGTGGACGACGATGGCAAGCCCGCGCCCGTGCCGCCGTTGCGGCCTTTCAGCCCCAAGGAAAAGCGGCGCTTCGAGGCCGCCGAGGCCCGCAAGGCCTTGCGCCACGAGCTGGAAAAGCGCTTTGCCGAAACCCACGGCCACGAGGAAAAGGGCTGACACGTCGCGCGCGCCCTGTGATGCCGGCGTGGGGCTGAACGCCGGCGGCGTCGCGATGCCATCTCATTCGTCTGGTGTATAAGGAGCGCATGCCCGCATCCCGTATCCCGACGCCCGAGGAGTTTGCCGACGCCTTGTTTGCGCGCGTGCCCGTCATCTGGGCGACGGTCGGGCTGATCGCCGCGAATCTGCTGATCTTCGTCGGTCTGGCCTTGAATGCCGGTGCGCTGTGGCATATTCCCGGCGCCTTGCTGGCCGACTGGGGGGGGAACTATGCGGTGCAAACCCATGGCGGGCAGCCATGGCGGCTGATCAGCGGCACTTTCCTGCATGGCGGCCTGCTGCATGTGTCGCTCAACATGATTGCGCTCTATCAGGGCGGGCAATTGGCCGAGCGGGTGTTTTGCTCGCGACCCTTTCTGTGGATCTACCTGGCCTGCGGCATCGTGGCCAGCGTGGCCAGTGTGTGGTGGCGGCCGAGCGGCTTGAGCATTGGCGCCTCGGGTGCGGTGTTTGGCGTGTTTGGCGCCTTGCTCGGCTATGTGCTGGTCTCCCGGCATGCCATCCCCGCACAGACCGCACGGCGCTTGCGGCGCGGTTTGCTGATTTTCATTGCCTACTCGCTGGCGGCGGGGCTGCTGATTCCGGGCATCGACAACGCGGCGCATCTGGGTGGCTTGCTGACCGGCATCGTGCTCGGTGCCGCGCTGGCGCCGGTGAGCCGGGCGGCGCCGGGCGGACGAGGCCGCGCCGCACTCGGCGCGGTTGCCGTGGTGGTCGCGGCGCTGGCCTTGTGGGTCACGGTGACGCCGCCGCATCGTCCGGCGCCGGCGGTGGGGTCCTTGCCGGTGGCCTTGCAGCAGCAGTTGTCGGAGACGGAGTACCGCCTGGTGACGCGTCACCATCTGGTGCTCGATGCCTTGCGCAGCGGCCAGATGTCGACTGCGGAAGGCTTGCGGGTGATCGAGACCGAGCTGATGCCCGGCTGGGCCGAACTGGCCGATGCGCTGGATGCGGCGCCGGCCAGCGCCTGGCAGGCGCCGGTGTTTGCGCGCTATGCGCGTCTTCGGCGGGAGGCGCTGCAGGCGCTGACGATGGGGATGGAAACCGGCGATCCGCGCTGGCTGGAGCTGTCGAACGCGCTACAGGCTTCTGCCGACACGCAGATCAGTCAGGCCTTGCGGGGCGCGGCGCCGCCACAAGATTGAGCCTTTTTTTCCCGGCCCGGCCGGCTGGGGTTTTGATGAGACGGTGATGAACGAGTTGCTCGACGCGCTGGCGTTTTCCTTTTCGGTGACCGGACCGATCTTTGTCGTGCTGACCCTGGGCGTTGGCCTGATGCGGGTGGGGTTGTTGAACGACAATTTTGTCGATACCGGCGCGAAGCTGGTGTTCAACGTCGCCTTGCCGGCGCTGCTGTTCATCAGCATCAGCAAGACGCAGTTTGATGCAGCGGCGAACTTCGACCTGATCCTGTTCGGATTGCTTGGCACCGGTCTGATTTTTCTGGTCCTGGAGTGGGCGGCCCGACGCTGGGTGCCGGTGGCGACCGACCGGGGCGTTTTCGTTCAGGGCTGCTTCCGCTCGAACATGGGCATCATCGGTCTGGCCTACTGCGTCAATGCCTATGGCGACGCCGGGCTGGTCGCGGCCTCGCTGTATCTGGGGATTGTCACCATCTTCTACAACGTGCTGGCGGTGATCACGCTGAGCCGTTCGCTGGGCACGCATCGCAGCCTCGGTCAGTTGGCGAAAGGGATCGCCCGCAATCCACTGATCATCGGCATCGTGCTGGCCTTGCCGGTGTCCTGGGCGGGAATCGAGTTGCCGGCGCTGCTGCGCCAGTCGGGCGAGTATTTTGCCAATCTCACGCTCCCGTTGGCCTTGCTGTGCACCGGCGCGGCGCTGGACTTCGGGCAGCTCCGGCGTGACCTGCGCACCACCCTGGTGGCCGCCGGGATCAAGCTGATCGCGGTGCCTGTGCTGTTTGTGCTGTGTGGGTTGCTCGCCGGCTTCCAGGGCATCGACCTGGGCGTGCTGATGCTGATGTCGGGCGCGCCGACCGCCGCCGCGAGCTATGTGATGGTGCGTGCCATGGGCGGCAATGCGGTGCTGGCGGCCAATATCATCGCTGTGACCACGCTGGGATCGATCCTGACCACCAGCCTGGGTGTGCTGGTGTTGCGCGCGGCCGGGCTGATGTAGCGCGGGCGGCCGTCACGAGAGGCGGCCGCGCGCGGTGCTGACAATCAGCGCGTCGACATCGGCCACGTCCAGCGGCCGGGAGAACAGAAAACCTTGCGCCTCGGTGCAGCCGCGCGCGAGCAGAAACTGCTGTTGTGCCGGGGTTTCGACGCCCTCGGCGATCAGCCCCAACCCGAGGCTGCCGGCCATGGCGATGATCGCTTCGGTGATGGCGGCGTCGTTGCCGTCGCCGGGCAGGTCCTGCACGAAGGAGCGGTCGATCTTGATGCGGTCGATCGGCAGGTGCTTGAGCCGCGACAGGGAGGAAAAGCCGGTACCGAAGTCGTCGATCGAGATCCGGACGCCGAGCGCCTTGAGCCGCCCGAGCAGCTGGCGACTGTGGTCGACCGCCTGCAGCGTGCTTTCGGTGATCTCCAGCTCCAGCTGGGCGGCAGGAAAGCCGGTGAGGGCCAGTGCGTCGCTGACCGTGACATCGAAGTCGCCGGCGTTCATCTGGCGCGCCGAGACATTCACGGCCAGGCGCAGGTCGACGAAGCCCTGGTGGATCCAGGCCTGCGCCTGGGTGCAGGCGGTATGCAGCACCCAGCTGCCGATGTAGTCGATCAGGCCGCATTCCTCGGCCACCGGAATGAAGCGGTCCGGCCCGATGCGCCCGTGCGTGGGCTCGTCCCAGCGGATCAGCGCTTCGAAGCCAATCAGCTGACCATCGTCGAGCCGCACCACCGGCTGATACTGGAGCATGAGTTGGTCGTTGGCGATGGCCCGCAACAGCCCTTGTTCGATGTGCAGTCGTTCCAGGGCCCGCTCGGCCATGTCGGATGAATAGAAGGCGAAGCGGTTCCGACCGCGCTCCTTGGCGCCGTACATGGCGCTGTCGGCCGCCTGGATCAGGCTGCTGAAGTCCCCCGCATTGTCCGGATAGACGGCAATGCCGATGCTGGCCGAAACGCTGAAGCGTTCATGGTCGAGCTCGACCGCGGCGCGGATCTCGCACAGCAGCTTTTCCGCCAGGCTGGCACAGTCCTCGAAGCGCGTCACCTCCGGCACGACCACCAGGAACTCGTCGCCACCCAGGCGGATGGCGGTGTCGGTGCGGCGAAGCACGCGGCTGATCCGCTGGGCGACCATGCTCAGCAGCTGGTCGCCGGTGGCATGGCCCATGGTGTCGTTGATCAGCTTGAAGCCGTCGAGGTCGATGAACAGCACGGCGACGCGGCTGCCGTTCTGGTCCGCGCGTTCAATCTCCTTTTCGATGGTGTCCTCGAGCATGTTGCGGTTGCCCAGGCCGGTCAGCGTGTCATGGAAGGCCAGATGGTTGATCTGCGCCTCGGCGCGGCGCAGCGCACCGGTGTCGGAGATGGCCAGCACATAGTTGCCGATCTGCCCCTGCGTGTCGCGCACCACGCACAGGTGTTGCCAGGTGGCGAGCATGCTGCCGTCCTTGCAGATGCAGGCAACTTCGCCGCTCCAGTAATCGCCCCCGCTCTGGCCCAGCTTGGCGATGAGATTGTCGTCGTGGCGCCGGGCGTAGAGGAGCTCGTCCGGGGTGCGTCCCAGCACCTCCTGCTCGCCAAAGCCGGTCAGGGTGACGAAGGCCGGGTTGACCGAAATGATCCGCCACTGTGTGTCGAGAATGGCCATGCCCTCGCCGGTGCTGGTGAACACCACCGCGGCCTGACGCAGGTGTTCTTCCTGCTCACGCTGCGCGGTCACGTCGCGGATCACGCCGATCGCGCGATCCAGATCGCCATTGGGCCGGGCGAAGGCGCGGGCATGGAAGTCCACCCAGCCGTTGCGGCCGGAATCTGGAAGCGTTTGCAGCTTGACGGTGGTGCGAACCGCCTCGCCGCGGGTCAGGGCGTCGGCGATGGCCGGGCGGTAGGCTGGGTCGATGCGTGACAGAAAGCCGCTGTCGGCGTTGTCGAGCGATGTGGGTGTGTGGCCGATGATGGATTCAAACTGCCCCTCGCCGACGAAACTCGCGGCGGCGGCATCCCACTCCCACACGCCCAGGCCGGCCACATCCATGGCCAGACGCAGGCGCTCTTCGCCTTTTTCGATCTCGCGCTCCGCTCGCCGGCGCGCCAGCGCCATGCGCACGGTGGCCTGCAGCGCACGGGTTTCAACCGGTTTGACCAGATAGCCATAGGGGCTGCTCAGTTCTGCCTGGTCAAGCATCGACTGGCCGGCGAAGGCGGTCAGGAACAGGACCGGTATGTTGTGCTGCTGCAGGATGCTGGCGGCCTGTGTGCCGTCCATGGGGCCGTCGAGGTGGATGTCCATGAGCACCAGGTCGGGCTTGAGCACGGGCCCTTCCGCCACGGCCCGCTCACCGCTGGAGGCCACCATGACCACCTCGTGTCCGAAGGACTCGAGCGTCTGGCGCAGATCGAGGGCGACGATGCGTTCGTCCTCGACGATCATGATTCGGCCGTTCATCGCGCCTCCTGCGGTGCGGTGCTGATATTGAGTTCAAAGCGGGTGCCGTTCTCGCGGAACACCTGCCACTTGCCGCCGGCCTGGTCGCTGAGCAGCGGAATGAGCTGCATGCCAAGCGAGCGGCTGGTGCCGGGGACGATATGCGCGGGCAGGCCAATGCCGTTGTCGGACACGGTGATCGCGCAGTGGCCATCGTCGATTGGCGCCAGGCTGACGTCGACATGGCCGCAGCGCCCGTCCGGGAAGGCGTGCTTGAGGGCATTGGTGACCAGTTCGTTGACCAGCAGGCCGCAGGGCACCGCGCGCTGCAGGTTGAGGTGCACCGGTTCGGCGGCGTTGACCTGCAGGGTGAAGCGCGCCGGTCCGTCGCGATAGCTCTCCTGCAGCAGCGCGCAGAGCCGTTTGAGATAGGTGCCCAGATCAATATGCGAAAAATCGTTTCGCTCGTAGAGCAGCTGGTGGATCAGCGCCATGGCCTTGACCCGCCCCTGGCTCTCGGACAGCGCCCGGCTGACCGACGGGTCGGCGTTGCGCGCTTGCAGGTTGAGCAGGCTGGAGATGACCTGCAGATTGTTTTTCACGCGATGGTGGATTTCGTGCAGCAGCACGGTTTTTTCTTCCAGCGAGCGCTCGATCATCTGGCGGTCGGCCTTGCGGCGGGTGACATCCTGGATGGTGGCCAGCACCATGGTGCCGGCCTCGGTCGGGATCGGGTTGAGGCCGATCTCGACCGGAAACTCGCTGCCGTCCTTGCGCCGGGCGTAGAGCTCGCGCCGGCCCGCCATGTCGCGCGCCGTCGGGTCCTGCATGTAGCCGTGAAACAGCGAGCCATGGGCGCTGCGATGGCGCAGCGGCATGAGCATTTCGATGGTGTTGCCGAGCATCTCGTCGCGGGTGTAACCGAAAATGCTCTCCATGCCGGCGTTGACCAGCACCATCTGCCCCGAGGTGTCGACCATCGCCAGGCCGTCGGGGGCCGATTCCACTACCTGGCGGAAGCGTTGCTCCGAGCGTTGCAGCGCGGCCTCGCCGGCCTTGCGGTCGCTGACGTCGATGGCGCTGTAGATCAGATGGGTGACTTTGCCGTGGGGGTCATGCACCGGAGACAGGATCAGGTCGATGGTGACGAACTTGCTGCCCACCATGCGCTTGTCGATGTCGAAACGCGGCGTGGCGCCGGCTGCCGCGCTGCGCACGGCACGGTGGATGCGCCGGGCGGTGTCAGGGGTCAGGCTCCACCAGTAACACTCCCAGAACTTCCGGCCGCGGACGTCGTCGAGTGTGATGTCGGCCGCTTCGAGTGACGCCCGGTTGGCCTCCAGCACGGTGCCGTCCGGCGCCAGTACACCGACAAAGGTGAAGATGTGGTCAAGGATGTTCTGCGCCTGTGGCGGGTCGGGCGGGGCGGGGGCCGGCTCCACGAGCAGCAGCAGGGCGTTGGCGGTGAGCGGCTGGCAGCGGATGCGCAGGCTTGCCGAGTCGGCGCCGGCGGCGGTGCGAAGGTCGGCGCTTTGGGGCGCAGCCAGTGTGCGTGCGCGTTGCAACAGTGCCTCCAGCGCGACCGGGTCGACCGGCGCCAGGCGCGTGCAGGGCTGCCCCGGCAATTGGGCCGCGGATTGGGACAGGAGTTGGGCGAAGGCCGAGTTCACTGCGGTATAACGCCCATCGGCGTCGACCAACGCGGCGGCCATGGGCAGCGCCGAGATCGGGATGGCCGAGTCTTCCGCCGTGACGGGCGCAAACGCCGCAGACCCCGGCATCCCCGAAGGCGTGCGTGGGTCCATCAACATACATCTCTCCTCGGGGCCCGCGAAACACTGCCGGTGACCTCGGCCGGCAACGGACCTCAACGAATGGGGGTGTTTCTATCGCTGCTGGCATCGTGGCCGGCAGTCGGTCCAAGGTGCGGTTCAATCCAGCCCAAGGGACGTAGGCACTATAGCCCGATTTGGAAGGGCCGGTCGAACACCGACTCCGGGTTTTTACGACGAACGGCAGCGCACCGTGGCGCGGCGCTTGGCGCGGCGGGCGGTGTTCAGGCGTCGCCGATGGATGCGCCGCAGGGGCGCCAGGACCCCGTTTGCGCGGTAGAATCCGGCCCCATGAACACGCCCACCGAACCTCGCTTCATCCACCTTCGCCTGCACACCGAATATTCGATTTCCGACGGTATTGTGCAGGTCGGCCAAGCCATCTCCCGCGCCGCCGCCGACGGCATGCCGGCGCTGGGAATCTCCGACCTGGCGAACTTGTTCGGCATGGTCAAGTTCTACACCGGCGCGCGCGGCAAGGGGGTCAAGCCGATCATCGGCGTGGACGCCTGGATCACCAACGACACCGACCGCGACAAGCCCGGCCGCTTGCTGCTGATCTGCCGCAATCGCAAAGGCTACGGCCAGTTGTGCGAACTGCTGACCGAGGCGTATCGCACCAATAAATACCGCGGTCGCGCCGAGATGCGCGCCGAGTGGTTCGACAATGGCGCAGCCAGCGACCTGATCTGTTTGTCTGGCGCGATGCTCGGCGACGTGGGCCAGGCGCTGATGAACGGCAACAATGCGGCGGCCGAGCAGTGCGCGCGCAACTGGGCGGCGCGCTTTCCGGGCGGCTATTACATCGAGGTGCAGCGGGCTGGGCACGCGGGGTCTGAAACCTATCTGCGCGCGGCGGTGAAGCTGGCCGGCGCGCTGGGCTTGCCGGTGGTGGCGACGCACCCGGTGCAGTTCCTCAACCGTGACGACTTCAAGGCGCACGAGGCGCGGGTGTGCATCTCGCAGGGCTACGTGCTGGCCGACAAGCGCCGGCCCAAGGACTTCACCGAAGAGCAATACCTCAAGAGCCAGGACGAAATGGCCGAGCTCTTTGCCGACCTGCCCGAGGCGCTGGCCAATAGCATCGAGATCGCCAAGCGCTGCTCGCTGACCGTGCAGCTGGGCAAGAACTTTCTGCCGCAGTTCCCCACGCCCGAGGGCATGACGCTGGACGACTTCCTGGTCGCCGAAGCCAAGGCCGGGCTGGAGCTGCGGCTCAAGGAGCTGTATCCGAACGAGGTCGAGCGCGAGGCCCAGCGCCAGCGCTATTTCGACCGGCTCAAGTTCGAGACCGACACCATCGTGCAGATGGGTTTTCCGGGCTACTTCCTGATCGTGGCGGACTTCATCAACTGGGCCAAGCACAATGGCGTGCCGGTCGGGCCGGGGCGGGGCTCCGGCGCGGGCTCGCTGGTGGCCTACAGTCTGCGCATTACCGATCTCGACCCGCTCGAATACGCGCTGCTGTTCGAACGCTTCCTCAACCCCGAGCGGGTGTCGATGCCTGACTTCGACATCGACTTCTGCCAGGACAACCGCTACAAGGTGATCGAGTATGTGCGCGACACCTACGGCGCCGACGCGGTGAGCCAGATCGCCACCTTCGGCACCATGGCCTCGAAAGCCGTGGTGCGCGACGTCGGCCGCGTGCTCGATTTGCCCTATGGCCTGTGCGACCGGCTGTCCAAGCTGATCCCGGTGGTGCAGAACAAGCCGCTGTCGCTCAACGATGCGCGCGATCAGGAGCCGCAGATCAACGATCTGATGGCCGACCCCGGTGACGGCGAGTCGATCCAGGAATTATGGAGTCTGGCCGAGCCGCTCGAAGGCTTGTCGCGCAACGTCGGCATGCACGCCGGTGGCGTGCTGATCGCGCCGGGCAAGCTCACCGATTTCTGTCCGCTCTACATCGCCGACGGCGAAGACGCGACGCCGGTGTCGCAGTTCGACAAGGACGACGTCGAGGCCGTGGGCCTGGTGAAGTTCGACTTCCTCGGCCTGCGCAACCTGACCATTCTTGAGCTGGCGGTCGATTATGTCGAGCGCCTGTCGGGCGAGCGCCCCGATCTGGCCGCGCTGAGTTTCGACGACCCGGCCGCCTACCAGGTGCTGAAAGACGCCAACACCACGGCGATCTTCCAGGTCGAATCGGACGGCATGAAAAAGCTCCTCAAAAAGCTTGGCCCCGACCGTTTCGAAGACATCATCGCCGTGCTGGCGCTCTACCGGCCGGGCCCGCTCGGCTCGGGCATGGTGGATGACTTCATCCTGCGAAAAAAGGGCCAGCAGGCCATCGACTACTTCGATGAGGCGCTGAAGGCCTGCCTGGAGCCGACCTATGGCGTGATCGTGTATCAAGAGCAGGTGATGCAGATCTCGCAGATCATCGGCGGCTACACGCTGGGTGGCGCCGACATGCTGCGCCGGGCGATGGGCAAGAAGAAGGCGTCGGAGATGGCGCGCCACCGCGAGATCATGCGCGAGGGGGCCAAGAAGCAGGGCTTTACCGAAGCGTTGGCGATGCAACTCTTCGACCTGATGGAGAAGTTCGCCGAGTACGGTTTCAACAAGTCGCACACCGCCGCCTACGCGGTGATCACCTATCACACCGCCTGGCTCAAGGCGCACCACTCGGCGGCCTTCATGGCGGCCACGCTGTCGTCGGACCTCGACAACACCGACGTCATCAAGATTTTCTACGAAGACGCGATCTCGCCGGTCAACAAGCTGGTCATGCTGCCGCCGGATGTGAATGAATCGGACTACCGCTTCGTGCCGGTCGACCGCAAGACCATCCGCTACGGACTCGGCGCCATCAAGGGCGCGGGCGAGCCGGCGGTGCGGGCCATCATCAAGGCGCGCGAGGGCAAGCCCTTCAAGGATTTGTTCGACTTCTGCGAGCGGGTGGATCGGCGATCGGTGAACCGCCGCGCGGTCGAGGCGCTGATTCGTGCCGGCGCTTTCGACGCACTCGACGCCGACCGCGCCAAGCTGATCGCCACCGTGCCGGTGGCCATGGAGGCGGCCGAGCAGATCGCCGCCAACGCCATGCAGGGCGGGCTGTTCGACGCGCTGCCCGATGCCGGCGGGCCGATGGCCGACTACGCCAAGGTGCGCCCCTGGGGCGAGCGCGAACGGCTCAAGGAAGAGAAGACCGCCATCGGCTTCTTCCTCTCCGGCCACCCCTTCAACAGCTTCAAGTCCGAGGTGCGTCGCTTTGTGCGTCGCCCCTTGTCGCAGGTCGAGCCCAGCCGCGATCTGGTGACCATGGCCGGGGTGGTGATGGATGTGCGCATGAAGATGACCGCGCGCGGCAAGATGGCTTTCGTGGTGCTTGACGACGGCACGGCGGTGCGCGAGATCTCGGTGTTCAACGAGCTGTACGAATCGCGCCGCACCAAGATCGTGGTCGACGAAATCCTGATCGTCGACGGCAAGGTCAGCAATGACGACTTTACCGGCGGCTTCCGCATCATCGCCGACAGCCTGATGACCCTGGCCGAGGCGCGCGGCCGCTTTGCGCAGCGCCTGGAGATCAGCCTCAACGGCGAGGTGGCCGAGGCTGGCAGCCCCAGCGCCGCGGCCCAGCGCCTGGAAAACCTGCTCGCGCCCTACCGCGATGAATCCTGCCCGGTGCTGGTGCGTTATCGCAACGCCGACGCCCAGGGCGACCTGCCGCTGGGCGCCGGCTGGCGTGTGCGCCTCGAAGATTCGCTGCTCGACAGCCTGCGCGAGTGGCTGCCGGCCGAGGCGGTCGAGGTGCGCTACCGCTAAGGACGCAGCGTGCTGGGCGCGGTGAGCAAGGCCAGCGTGGTCTCGGCGTTCATTGGCGCGCCGGTGAGTTGGCCCTGCACCAGCTGGCAGCCGGCCGCATGTACGCCACGGCGCTGGGCGTCGGTTTCAACGCCTTCGGCCAGCACCTCGATGCGCATGCTCTGGCCGAGTTCGATCAGCGCCCGCACGATGGCCGCGTCGTCGCCAGTGTGCTCCATGGCTTGAACAAAGCGGCGGTCGATCTTCAGCCGGTCGATCTGATAGCGCCGCAAATGGGCCAGCGAGCTGTAGCCCACACCGAAATCGTTGATCACCAGGCGCACGCCCATGGCCTTGAGCGAGTTCAGGATCGCGGTGACTTCCGGCCCGCCCTGCAGCAGCGGCGATTCGCTCAGCTCCAGCTCCAGCCGCGCGGCCGGCACCTGTGTGCGGGCGAGCACCGCGCGCACCGCCTCGACCAAGCCTTCGCGGCGAAAGTGCAGCGAGGACAGATTCACCGCGACGCCCACCTCGGTCGCGCCATGCGCGCGCCAAGTGGCGAGCTCGCGGCAGGCGCTTTCGAGCACCCAGTAGTCCAGTTCGATGATCAGCCCGCAGTCTTCCGCCACCGGAATGAAGGTGGTGGGCGACACCTCACCCAGGCTCGGGCTGCGCCAGCGGCTCAAGGCTTCCATGGCCACCACGCGGCCATCATCAATGCGGGTCAGCGGCTGAAAGTGCAGGCTCAACTCGCCGTTGGCGACGGCGCCGCGCAAGTGCTGCTCCATGCTCAGCCGCGCTTCGGCCCGCGCGTTCATGGCCTCGGTGAAATAGCGGAAGGCGTTTCTGCCGCTCGCTTTGGCGTGATAGAGCGCGGTGTCTGCGTGCTGACGCAGGTCTTTGGCCGAGCGGGCATCGTTCGGGCACAGCGCAATGCCGATACTGAAGGAGGTCTGCACCTGGTGGCCGTCGATGTCGAAGGGCGAGGCCAGCGAGGCGAGTATCTTGCGCGCCACCTGGCCGGCCTGCTCCGCATCGACGAGGTCGGTCAGCACCACCATGAATTCGTCGCCGGACAGGCGACCGACGCTGTCCGATTCGCGCACGCAGCCGGTCAATCGGGTCGCCACCTGTTGCAGCAGCAGGTCGCCGACGCCATGGCCGAAGGTGTCGTTGACCGTTTTGAAGCGGTCGAGGTCGAGAAACAGCAAGGCGACGATCGCGCGGTGGCGCTGGCTGCGGTGTAGCGCCTGATTCAGCCGGTCACTCATCAGGCTGCGATTGGGCAGGCCGGTGAGCGCGTCATGCTGCGCAAGATGCGACATGCGCGCAGCTTCGGTCTTGGCCGCGGTGATGTCGGAGAACACCGCCACATAGTGGGAGATGTGGCCCGGGGCATCCTCGACTGCGCTGATCGACAGGCGTTCGGCAAACAGGTGGCCGCGCTTGTGGCGGTTCCAGATTTCGCCCTCCCAGCGACCGCTGCGGTGAATGCTGTCCCACATCGCGGTGTAGAAGGCCGCGTCATGTTGGCCAGAGCGCAGCAGCGCCGGGCTGTGGCCGATCACCTCGTCCAGGCGATAACCGGTGAGCCGGGTGAAGGCCGGGTTCACCCGCAGGATCATGCCCTCGGTGGTGGTGATCATGATCGCATCGGGGCTGTGCTCGATCGCCTTGTCGGCCAGGCGCAGGCGGGCATCGGTCTGACGCTGGTGGGTCACGTCGGAGACCGTGGTGACCACCCCCATGCCTGCGTCGGCGAGGTCGATTGGCCGCGCATGCAGCTTGAGCCATAGGCGCGCGCCGTTGGGTTGGGCGACGTTGAACTCTGCTTCATGGCGTTGGCCGTCAGCGAGGCATTGCTGGGGCGGTAAGTTGTGGGCCGGACAAACCTGGCCGTTTGCCCGCAGGAACCTCACCGGCGGGCGATCAAGATGAAAGCCGGCCATTTGCGCCGGATCGAGACCGAAGATGTGCGCCGCGGCGGCGTTGCTCGCCAGCGTTTCGCCGCTGGCGGCACTGATGATGACCCCCTCGTCGAGGGCGGCCATGACGGTGTGCAGTGCCGCGAGCTCACCCGTGGCGTCTGACACGGCACTGGCGTCGGCGCGCGCGGGTGGCAGCGCCCGGATGTCCAGCACGGTGTCGGCCAATGAGGCGGCTGCGGCATGGTGTTGGTGGGCATCGTCGAGCATTTGACGATTCGTCCGCCGGCGCTGGGCAACGGAGCACAGCGCCAAGGTCGCCAGAACGCCCACCGTCACCGCGCCGGCCAGCAACAGCGGCGGTGCGTCAAGCGCAACACTGGTGTGCGCCAAGAGCTCGCTCGGCGCGACAACACCGGTCAGTCCGGCGATGGCGCGAAGCCGTGTTGCCGAAGCGTGTGTGTGGCGGATGTGGACCAGCATGGCAGTGCTCCTGTGTGCCCTCCCAGTTCCATCATCTGCCTGTCGAACAATCGTTTGATTGCGCCATCTCAAAAACGCGGGCGCAAAAAAACGCGGCCCGCAGGCCGCGTTGGGTGCTGCTGATGCGTTTCGCTTACAGCGCGCCGGCGTGCTCGTTCAGGTAGGCGGCGACGCCGTCGGTGCTGGCCTTCATGCCGGCTTTGCCTTTGTTCCAACCGGCCGGGCAGACTTCGCCGTGCTCCTCGGTGAATTGCAGCGCATCAACCACGCGCAGCATTTCGTCGATGTCGCGACCCAGCGGCAGGTTGTTCACCACCTGGTGCTGCACCACGCCGTCACGGTCGATCAGGAAGGAGCCGCGCAGCGCCACGCCGCCTTCGGCTTCCACGTCAAAGGCGCGGCAGATTTCGTGCTTGATGTCGGCGACCAGGGTGTAGCCGACGGGGCCGATGCCGCCCTTGGCGACCGGGGTGTTCTTCCATGCCAGGTGCGAGAACTGGCTGTCGATGGACACGCCCAGCACTTCGACGTTGCGCTTCTTGAACTCGTCGAGGCGGTGATCGAAGGCGATCAGCTCGGACGGGCAGACGAAGGTGAAGTCCAGCGGGTAAAAGAACACAACGGCGTATTTGCCTTTGGTGACTTCGGAGAAGGTGATGTCCTTGATCTCGTTGTTGCCGAGCACTGCGGTTGCGGTGAAATCAGGGGCTTTCTTGCCGACCAGAACTGCCATGTTGGTTTCTCTCTTTGTGAGTGTGGGTCAATGGGATGGGCGATTATCCCGAGCGCGGGCGGGGCGCGTCAAATGACGAGCGTATCGGCGTGCGCGGCGGGGGCGCGGGCGTGGCTTGGGTGAACGGTACAATCCATCGGCGATGGCGCGCGCCATCGGGCCGGCGCAGCCTGGCTGACCCGGCGATGGCCGATGACGAGGCAAGGATCGGAGGACGCGATGAGAGGCTTGGGGATGTGCGGCGGGCGGGCGCTGGCGTGGTGCCTGACCTTGGGCGTGGCCTTGGCCGCACCGCCGGCCGTGGCCGCGGGCCCCGCCGTGGTCGTTGCCGAGAGCCGGCGCCAGGCGGTGGTTGAGGAGCTGCGGGTGTCGGGCACCGTGACCGCGCCGCGTGCGGCGCGGCTGTCGCCGGCGGTGGCCGGCAAGGTGGCGGCGTTGCGGGTCGATGTCGGTTCGCGGGTGGTCAAGGACCAGGTTTTGGTCGAGCTCGATGCCGAACTGGCACGCATCGAGCTCGAGGTGGCGCAGGCGGGGGTGTTGCAGGCGAGCGAGGCGCTGGCGGACGCGCGCCGGCGCGAAGCCGATGGGCGGCGCCTGGCCGGCGCGCGCAGTATTGCCGCGTCGGCGTTTGAGGCGCTGCAGTCCGAGGTGCGCACCGATGCCGCGCTGCTGCGCCAGCGCGAGGCCGAGCGGCGCGGGGCGCAGGCGCGCCTCGACCGGCATCTGCTGCGGGCGCCCTTCGACGGGGTGATCAGCGCCAAGCTGACCGAGCTCGGGGAGTGGATCGCGCCCGGCGACGAGGCGCTGGCGCTGGTCGCCGAGCGCGGGTTGTGGATCGACCTGCAGGTGCCGCAGGCCTACTTCCCCCGTCTTGACCCCGAGGTGCCGGTGCATGTGCGCCTGGATGCGCTGCCGGGCGAGACGCTTGCGGCGCGTATCGAGCGCATCGTGCCGGTGAGTGACGCGACCGCGCGCAGTTTTATGCTGCGGGTCGGCGTCGCGGGCGATGGCCTGCCGATGACGCCGGGCATGTCGGCCAGCGCCGAGTTGCGCCTGGACGCCGGGCGCGAGCGTGTGGTGGTGGCGCGTGACGCCTTGCTGCGCCATGCCGACGGCCGGGTGACGGTGTGGGTGGTGGAGACCGACGGCGGGGCCTCGCAGGTGGTCGAGCGCGTCGTCCAGCCCGGGCTGGGTTTCGATGGCATGGTCGAGATCGTCGACGGCCTGGCGGCCGGCGTGCGCGTGGTGGTCGAGGGCAACGAGTCGCTGCGTCAGGGGCAGGCGGTGACCGTGGCCGGGGCGCGCTGATGTTCGAGCGCATCGTCAGCCGCGGTACGTTGATGGCGGTCGTGGTGCTGATCGTGACGGTGATCGGCATCGTGGCGGCGCTGCGCATTCCGGTGCAGATGATCCCCGATCTCGATGTACGTACGGTCACCGTGCGCACCAGCTGGCCCGGCGCGACGCCGCAGGACGTGGAGAAGGAGATCCTGGTCGAGCAGGAGGAAACCCTGCGCACCGTGCCAAGCCTGCAGCGGATGGTGGCCACGGCGTCCTTCGGCCGGGCGGACGTGCAGCTCGAGTTTCCGTACGGGGTCGATATGAACGAGACCCTGATCCGCATCACCAATGCGCTCAGCCAGGTGCCGTCCTACCCCAACAACGTCGATCAGCCGCGGATCTTCGCCACCTCGTTCTCGGCCAACTCCTTCATGTTCTTCCGCATCACGCCGCTGCCGGGCAACCCGCGTCAGCTGAACATGGTGATGATGCAGGACTTCATCGAGGACGACGTCCGGCCACGCCTTGAGCGCATTCTCGGCGTGTCGCAGATCAGCGTCTATGGCGGCGCCCAGCGGCAGATCCAGATTCTGGTTGATCACGCCCGGCTGGCCGAGCATGGCCTGTCGGTGCTCGATGTGCGCGCGGCGGTGACCGCGCGCAACCGCGACGCCTCGGGGGGCGAGATCGAGTCGGGCAAGCGCCGCTATTTGCTGCGCACCATCGGGCGCTTCGAAACACTCGACGATCTGCGCGCGCTGATCGTCGCCCGCCGCGGCGATACGCTCATCCGGCTCGGCGAGCTGGCGGAGATCCGCCAGGGACATTTCGAGATCACCAGCCGCATGCTGCTCAACGGCGAGTCGGTGATCGGCCTGTCGGTGCGGCGCGAGGCCGGTGCCAACGTCATCGACATCAAGCGCGCCATGGTTGCGGAAATTGCGGCGGTCAATCGCGAGGTGCTCGCGCCGGCCGGCATGACGCTGCACCTGATCGCCGATGATGTCGGCTATGTCGAGGCCTCGCTGGCCAATGTGTGGCAGAACCTGTTGATCGGCGCGCTGCTGGCGAGCCTCGTGATGTACCTCTTCCTGCGCTCGGTCAAGGCCACGCTGGTGGGGGTGATGGGCATTCCGGTGTGCACCATCGCCGCGTTCCTCGGCCTGTTGCTGGCGGGGCGCACCGTTAACGTCATCTCGCTGGCCGGCGTGGCCTTTGCCATTGGCATGACGCTGGACAACAGCATCGTGGTGCTTGAGAGCATCGAGCTGGCCCGGCAGCGCGGCATGGACCGCGTCCGCTCGGCGGTCGAGGGGGTGCGCCAGGTGTGGCCCGCGGTGCTGGCCTCGACGCTCACCACGGTGCTGGTCTTCGTGCCGATCCTGTTCATCGAGCAGGAAGCCGGGCAGCTGTATTCGGACATCGCGATCGGGGTGTCGGCCTCGATTCTGGCTTCGATGGTGGTCGCGATCACCGTGCTGCCCACGGCCTGCGCACGCCTGTCTTTCGGTGCGCTCGAGGAGAACGCCGCGCCGCGCGGCCTGACGGCCCGGGTGCTGGCGGGGGTTGGTCGCCTGGTGGTGAGCCGTCCGCGCCGACTGGCGGCGATTGTCGGCACGGTCGCGGCGAGTCTTGCCATCCTGGTCTGGCTGACACCGCCGGCCGAGTATCTGCCCGAGGGCGAGGAGCCCAAGGCCTTTGCCCGCATGAACGCGCCGCCGGGCTACAACCTGGCGTCGATGGAACGCATCGCCGCGCAGGTGGACGCGCATTTCAAGCCCTTTCTCAGCGAGTCACCGGCGCGTTTCGAGGCCGGGCAGTCGGTAGTGCCGGCGATCCGCTATTTCAATATGCGGGTCGAGGCCAGCGGCTTGTTCGTGGTTGCCGAGGCTCAGGACCCGGCCCACATCCGGGCGCTGATGGATGCGCTGAGTGCGCATTTTGGCCAGTATCCGGGCATGCGCGCCTTCGTCTCGCGCGGCTCGATCATCACCAGCAACGACGGCGGCACGCGCAGCGTCAACCTCGACATCGCCGGCCCCGATCTGGCCACCATCTACGCGGTGGCCCTCGACGCCTATCGCCGCGCGCAGGCGGTCTTCGATTCGCCGCGCATCAATGCCCAGCCGTCCACGCTGTCGCTGTCCCAGCCGCTGGTCGAGTTGCGCCCCGACTGGCGGCGTGCGGCCGAGCTCGGCCTGTCGGCCGGCGACATCGGCTTTTCGGTCGCCGCGCTCACCGACGGGGCCTTTGTCGACGAATTTCTGCTCAATGACGAAAAGGTCGATATCTACCTGTACGGACAGGCCGGTCAGGCGGCCACCCTCGGCAGTCTGGCGCAGTTGCCGATCTATACGCCGGCCGGCGTGGTGGTGCCGCTGGCCACGGTGGCGCGCATCGTCGAGCGCGTGGACACCAGCACCATCCGCCGGGTCGATGGCCGGCGCATGGTTACCTTGAATATCATTCCGCCCGAGGCGGTAGCGCTGGAGGAGGGGGTGCGCAGGGTGCGCGACGAGGTCGTTGGCCACCTGCGCGAATCCGGCCAGATCCCCGCCAGCGTCAGCCTTGACCTGTCCGGCGCGGGCGACCAGCTCGATGCCACGCGCGCGGCGCTCTCCGGCAACTACCTGGTGGCCGTGGTCGTCATCTACCTGCTGCTGGTTGCCATTTTTACGCACTGGGGCTATCCGCTGCTGATCATGACCACCATTCCGCTGGGGGTGGCCGGCGGCGTGCTCGGCCTGTGGCTGATGAACGCGGTGGGGGCGCTGCTGCCGTGGGTTGGCCTGCCGCCGCTGAGCCAGCCTTTCGACATGATCGCCATGCTCGGCTTCCTGATTCTGATGGGCACGGTGGTCAACAACCCGATCCTGATCGTCCATCAGGCGATGGTGAATGTGCGCGAGGCGGGCATGGGGGCGGTCGAGGCGGTGCGCGACGCGGTGGCCACGCGGCTGCGGCCGATCGCCATGTCCACGCTGACCACGGTGTTTGGTCTCGCGCCGCTGGTGTTCATCCCCGGGGCAGGCACCGAGCTCTACCGCGGCGTCGGCGCGATCGTGCTGTTCGGGGTGCTGGGCACGGCGGTGGTGGCGCTGACCTTTCTGCCGGCGCTGACGGTCATGGTGCTGGGCTGGCGTCAGGGGGCGGCGGGGCCGACGCGCTGAGCCCGCCGGACGGCGCGGCGCTGGCCAGACAGGCGTTGGCGCGGGCCAGCGCCATGTCGAGCGAGCGCACGATGTTGGCGTCGCCGACCTGCGCGGCGAACCCGGAGCGCGCGATCAGCGAGGCGGGCTGCGTGTTGAGCTCGCACAGGATTAGCACGGCGCCCTGCTTGGCGAGGGTGCGGTGCAGGTTCTGCAGGATCTCCAGGCCCGTGGTGTCGATGTTGATGACCTTGTCGAGATTGAGAATGATCACCGCCGGCCGGGTGTCGGCGGCGGCCAGCAGGGCTTCGAGCTTGTTGGCGGCGCCGAAGAACAGGCTGCCGAAGATCCGGAACACCTGAATACGGGCGCGATCGGCATCGCTGGCGCCGTCGGCCAGCGGGACCGGTTCGATGCGGGTGAGGTCGGACACGCGGTGGATGAAGAACAGGCTGGCCATCACCAGGCCGAGCTCGACCGCCAGGGTCAGGTCAAAGACCACGGTGATGAAGAAGGTCGATAGCAGCACCGTGCGGTAGGCCGCTGAGAAGCGCCGCAGCGTTTTGAACGCATGCCATTCACCCATGTGGAACGACACCATCACCACGATCGCCGACAAGGTGGCGAGCGGAATGTGATGGGCTAGCGGCGCCAGCGCCAGCACCACGGCGAGCAGCACCACCGAGTGGATGATGCCGGCGATGGGGGTGCGCCCGCCGCTGCGCACATTGGTGGCGGTGCGGGCAATCGCGCCAGTGGCGGCAAAGCCGCCAAACAGTGGGGCGATGAGGTTGGCGACGCCTTGGGCCAGCAACTCCTGATTGGGGTCGTGACGATCGTCGATCTGGCCGTCGGCGACGCGGGCCGAGAGCAGCGATTCGATGGCGCCGAGCATGGCGATGGTCAGCGCCGGGGCGATCAGCTTGCCCAGATTGGTCAGGTCGAGGTCGGGGAAGGCCAGCGCCGGCACCGCCTGCGGGATGCCGCCAAAACGCGAACCGATGGTGTCGACCGGCAGGCTGAACAGGGCGGTGACGGCGGTGCCGATGACCAGCACGCCGAGCGGTCCGGGCAGGCGGCGCATCCAGCGGATGCGCTGGGCCAGGCGGTTCCAGCCAATGAGCAGGGCGAGCGAGGCGGTGGCGAGGGTGACGGTGGGCAGATGCGTGGTGCCGAGCGCGCCGGCGAGTGTGCTGATTTTGCCGAAGAACTCGCCCGGCAGCTGGTCGATTTTGAGGCCGAGGAAATCCTTGATCTGCGAGAGAAAGATGACCACCGCGATGCCGTTGGTGAAGCCGATGACCACCGAGATCGGGATGAAGCGGATCATGTTGCCGAGGCGGAAGGCGCCCATGGCGATGAGCATCAGCCCGGCCAGCATGGTGGCGATGAGCAGGTTGGCGACACCGTAGTCGACAACGATGGCGTAGATGATCGGGATGAAGGCGCCGGTGGGTCCGCCGATCTGCACCCGTGAGCCGCCGAGCAGCGAGATCAGCAGGCCGGCGACAATCGCCGTCCAGATGCCGGCGGTGGGCGACATGCCCGAGGCAATGGCAAAGGCCATGGCCAGCGGCAGGGCCAGCACACCGACGGTAATGCCGGCGCCCGCGTCCCCCGCCAACTGCGCGCGGTCATAGCCGGGCAGTGTGTCGAGCAAACGGGGGCGAAAGCGCATCGGGTCTCTCGGGGGTGGATTCAGGCGTCGGGGGCGACGGTGAAATCAGTGGGGAGTGGATCGGGCAGGTCTACCTCGGTCACGGTGACCCGGGCGACCTTGGCTTTGGGCGGTCCCTGATGACACCAGGCGACAAACGATTCGAGCATGTACTCCGTGCCAATGACCAGCGCCTCGACCGCGCCATCGGCGGTATTGCGCACCCAGCCGCGTACACCGAAGCGGGCGGCAGCTTCGGCCGCCGAGGCGCGATACCACACGCCCTGGACCGTGCCGGTGATGACCAGGCGCTGGGCGAGGGGCGCGCTCATGATTTGTTGGCGGCCGCTTTCTTGGCCAGCTGGATGCGGCGCAGTTCGATCACGCCCCAGAAATCGAGCACCAGACCGATCGCCACCATGGCGATGGCCTGCGTGGTGGAACTGGGGATGCCGTCAAGCAGCGCCATGTCGGCGATCAGATAGAGCGCGCCGAGCACTGCGATGATCGAGCCGACAATGTGCAGCCCGATCCACTTGGCCATGCTGCCGCCGCTGGTTTCGATTTTTCCGTTGGTTTCGCTCATGGATCACTTCACTCGCATGCCGGGCGTGGCGCCCGTGTCGGGGGAGAGGATGAACAGACCCGGCGTGGTGCCGGTGTCGTCGGAGGCAGCCAGCACCATGCCCTCGCTCATGCCGAACTTCATCTTGCGCGGGGCGAGGTTGGCCACCATCACGGTCAGCCGGCCGACCAGCGTGGCCGGGTCGTAGGCCGACTTGATGCCGGCAAACACCTGTCGTGGCTTGTCTTCGCCAATGTCGAGCTGCAGGCGCAGGAGTTTGTCGGCGCCTTCGACATGCTCGGCCGAGATGATTTTGGCGATGCGCAGGTCGACCTTGGTGAAGTCGTCGATGCCGATGTGCGCATCAGCGGTGGTGGCGGCCTGCGCGTCTTTTTGCTGGGCTTCGGCATGACGCTGACGGCTGC
This sequence comes from Denitromonas ohlonensis, assembly GCF_007625205.1. GTDB lineage: Bacteria > Pseudomonadota > Gammaproteobacteria > Burkholderiales > Rhodocyclaceae > Nitrogeniibacter > Nitrogeniibacter ohlonensis. Next base: position 209,360 of record NZ_VMNI01000004.1, read on the forward strand.
TCGCTTCGGGTGCCGGCGTGGGCGCCAGCGAGGCCTTGTTGGCCTCGATGAGGGCGTCGATCTGCTTGCGCTCGACACGCGTGAGCATGTGGCCGTAGGGCGCGATGGCGTGGCCGGCGGGCAGGGTGTCGGTCAGTTGCGACCAGCGCAGCGGCGGGATGTCGAGGAAGGCTTCGACCTGTTCGGCCACGGTCGGCAGGATCGGCTTGAGCAGACCGGCGAGCACACGGAACTGGTTGAGCGCGGTGCTGCACACCCCATGCAGGCGCTCGGTGTTGGCCGGGTCTTTGACCAGCTCCCAGGGCTTGTGGTCATTCACATACTGGTTGGCGACATCGGCCAGACGCATGATCTCGCGCAGCGCGCGGCTGAAGTCGCGCCCTTCGAAGGCGCGGGCGACTTCGCCGGCCTCGATGCTGGCGCGATAGGCAGCCATGGCGTCGAGATCGGGTGCGGCCAGTTTGCCGTCGAAGCGCTTGGTGATGAAGCCCGCGCAGCGGCTGGCGATGTTGATGAACTTGCCGACCAGATCGGAATTGACCTTGGCGATCATGTCGTCGAGGTTGAGGTCGACGTCTTCCATGGTGCCGTTGGACTTGGCGGCAAAGTAGTAGCGCAGCCAGGCCGGGTTGAGCTTTTGCTCGGTGTAGGAGCGCGCGGTGATGAAGGTGCCGCGGCTCTTGCTCATCTTGGCGCCATCGACGGTCAGGAAGCCGTTGACCGCCAGCTGCGTGGGCGTGCGGTAGCCGGCGTAGTGCAGCATGGCGGGCCAGAACAGCGCGTGGAAGTAGAGGATGTCCTTGCCGATGAAGTGCACCAGCTCGGTATTACTCTTGGCCGCAGCGGCGCCGTCGATGAAGCGCTCGACATCGATGCGACCGGTTTTGTCGGCCAGGTTCTTGAAGCTGGCGAAGTAGCCGATCGGCGCGTCCAGCCAGACATAAAAATATTTGCCCGGTGCGCCGGGGATCTCGAAGCCGAAGTAGGGCGCGTCGCGCGAGATGTCCCAGTCAGACAGCTTGTTTTCGCCCGGCTCGCCGAGCCATTCCTTCATCTTGTTGCTGGCTTCGGACTGCAGACGGCGCGTGCCGTTGGCGTCGGCCCCCTGGGTCCAGTCACGCAGGAAGTCGACCGCGCGCGGGTCGGAGAGCTTGAAGAAATAGTGCTCGGAGCTGCGCATCTCGGGCTTGGCGCCCGACACCGCAGACACCGGGTTTTTGAGATCGGTGGGCGCATAGGCGGCGCCGCACACTTCGCAGTTGTCGCCGTACTGGTCGAGCGCGCCGCACTTGGGGCATTCGCCCTTGATGAAGCGGTCGGGCAGGAACATGGCTTTGACCGGATCGTAGAACTGCTCGATCGAGCGGGTTTCGATCAGGCCGGCGGCTTGCAGCTTGCCGTAGATGTCTTCGGCGAACTGGCGGTTCTCGGCGCTGTGCGTGGAGTGGTAGTTGTCGAAGGCGACGTCAAAATCGGTGAAGTCGCGCAGGTGCTCGCCGTGCACCCGGTTGATCAGTGCCTCGGGCGTCACGCCTTCCTTTTCGGCGCGCAGCATGACCGGCGTGCCGTGGGTGTCGTCGGCGCAGACGTAGTGCACGGTGTGCCCCTGCATGCGCTGGTAGCGCACCCAGATGTCGGCCTGAATGTAGCCGACCAGATGGCCGAGGTGAATATCGCCGTTGGCGTAGGGCAGGGCGTTGGTGACGAGGATCTGGCGCGACATGGTTTCCTGCGGCGGCGGTCAAAGACCGCAAGTTTATCAAAGGCGAGCGGCTTCGCGGCGGCTTGAGGGCAGTTCGCTGCGCGATGGCCGGAGAATGGGCTGGGGACTCAGGGGAAGGGCGTGAGGAAAAGCTCGACCCGGCGGTTGCGGGCGCGCCCTTCCGGCGTGGCGTTGTCGGCAACCGGCTCGGCTTCGCCCCGGCCTTCGGCGTTGAGCCGCACCGGGTCGATCTTGCCGTCGTCGATCAGCACGGCGCGCACCGCTTTGGCGCGGGCGCGGGAGAGCTGCATGTTGTAGCCCTCGCGGCCGTTGCTGTCGGTGTGGCCGACGATGCGCACAATCAGGCTGGGGTGCTGGCGAAGAATCGCGCTGATCCGGCCGAGCAGGCCGACAAAGCTGGCGGTGGGCGTGGCGCTGTCGCTGCCGAAGGCGGCGTCATCTTCCAGCGTGAGTTGCAGGGCATTGTCGGGTGTGGTCTGCACCCGCGCTTTGCCAGCCTGGGTGTCGGCGGCCACCGAGTCGATCACCGGCTGCCAGTCAAAGGCGCGTCGCGGCAGGTGTTCGGCGCGCGTGTCGATAGGCTCGGGGCCGCTGTCTGTGGGCGCTTGCGTGGCGCAGCCGGTGAGCAGGGCGGCGGTGAGTGTCAGGGCGAAAAGCGGGGGGCGGATCAGTCGCATGGGTCTGGCAGAAAAAAGGCTGGGCGGCGCCGGCTCGGGGCCGAAGGATAACCCTGTTCGCGTCAGGGGAGGCGAATGCTGTCGGCTTCGGTATGATGCGCCTGTTGGGCAAAAAGGATTGCCCGTGCCATGTGTGGAGTCAGAATGGAAATCGATCGGGATCAGATTCAGGCAGCCCTCAAGAACGTGGTCGACCCCAACACGGGGAAGGACTTCGTGAGCAGCCGCAGTATTCGCGATGTGGCCGTTGATGGCGGCAAAGTGACCGTGGCGGTCGAGCTGGGTTATCCGGCGCGCAGCCAGGAAGACGCGCTGCGTGCGCTGGTGACCGAGGCCGTTGGCCAGGTGGCCGGTGTGACTGCGGTGGACGTCACGCTCACCACCAAGGTCGTCGCGCATGCGGTGCAGCATGGCGTGAAGTTGCTGGCAGGCGTAAAGAACATCATTGCCGTGGCTTCGGGCAAGGGCGGCGTGGGCAAGAGCACCACCGCGGTCAATCTGGCGCTCGCGCTGGCCGCCGAGGGCGCCCGCGTGGGTATTCTGGATGCGGATATCTATGGCCCGTCGCAACCGCAGATGCTGGGCCTGCAGGGCGCGCAGCCGGCCTCGCCGGATGGCAAGACGCTGACGCCGATCGAGGCGTTTGGCGTGCAGGCCATGTCGATCGGTTTCCTGGTCGATGTCGAAACACCGATGGTGTGGCGGGGGCCGATGGCCACCCAGGCGCTCAAGCAGCTGCTGACCGAGACCAACTGGGCCGACCTGGACTACCTGATCGTCGACATGCCGCCGGGCACCGGCGACATCCAGCTCACCCTGTCGCAAAGCGTGCCGCTGACCGGCGCCGTGGTGGTGACCACGCCGCAGGACATCGCGCTGCTGGACGCGCGCAAGGGCGTGAAGATGTTCGAGAAGGTGGGCGTGCCGATTCTGGGCGTGGTCGAGAACATGAGTCTGCACATCTGTTCGAACTGTGGTCACGAGTCGCATATCTTCGGCACGGGCGGCGGTCAGAAAATGTGTGACGACTACAACATCGCCTTCCTCGGTGGCTTGCCGCTGGACATGCAGATCCGCACCGAAGTCGATGCCGGTCGTCCGACCGTCGTGGCTGAGCCGGACGGGCGCATTGCCGGGCTGTATCGTGAAATTGCCCGCAAAGTGGCCGGTAGCGTGGCGATCCGCGCCAAGAACATGACCCACAAGTTCCCGAATATTGTGGTGCAGAACACCTGATCCGACGATCAGTCTTGATTCGCCCCGCGGCAAAGCTAGAATAGGCCGCTTTATGATTAGCGACGCGCCTGTGGGGCGGGTCTGACCGGAGTGTGAGGATGTCCATCAAGTCGGACAAATGGATTCGCCGCATGGCGCAGGAGCACCAGATGCTCGAGCCGTTCGCGCCTGAACTGGTGCGCGAAAACGGTAGCGGCAAGATCGTGTCGTATGGCACCTCGAGCTACGGCTACGATGTGCGCTGCGCCAACGAATTCAAGATCTTCACCAATATCAACTCGACCATCGTTGATCCGAAGAACTTCGATTCGGGCAATTTTGTCGATTTCGTGGGTGATGTGTGCATCATCCCGCCGAACTCGTTTGCCCTGGCGCGCACGGTCGAGTACTTCCGCATTCCGCGCAATGTGCTGACGGTGTGCCTGGGCAAGAGCACCTATGCGCGCTGCGGCATCATCGTCAACGTGACCCCGCTCGAGCCCGAATGGGAAGGTCATGTGACGCTGGAGTTCTCCAACACCACGCCGCTGCCGGCCAAGATCTACGCCAACGAGGGCATCGCTCAGATGTTGTTCTTTGAGTCGGACGAGGTCTGCGAGACGTCTTACAAGGATCGCGGCGGCAAGTATTTCGGCCAGAAAGGCGTGACCCTGCCGAAGATCTGAGCCTTCCGAGGCCGGCGCTGCGTCATCGTGCCGGCCATGCGACAAACCGTCACCGCATCGCGGTACGATGTGCCCGCGGCCTTTGCACTGCGGGCTTTCTTCATTTCAGGGGGCGAGGATGCGTTTCCAGTTTCCGATCATCATCATTGACGAAGACTTCCGCTCGGAAAACACCAGCGGTTTTGGCGTTCGCGCGCTGGCCAAGGCGATCGAGGGCGAGGGCATTGAAGTGCTCGGCGTCACCGGATACGGGGATCTGGCGTCTTTTGCGCAACAGCAAAGCCGCGCTTCGACCTTCATCGTGTCGATTGATGACGAGGAATTCAATTCCGAAGAGGAAGCGGACCGGGTCATCGAAAATCTCCGGCAATTCGTTGCGGAGATCCGCTTTCGCAACGCCGACATTCCGATTTTCTTGTACGGCGAAACGCGCACCTCGCGACACATCCCGAATGATGTGCTGCGTGAGATGCACGGCTTCATCCACATGTTTGAAGACACGCCCGAGTTCATTGCGCGTTACGTGGTGCGCGAGGCGCGCAGCTACCTCGACAGCCTGGCGCCGCCGTTCTTCCGCGCGCTGACGCACTACGCGGCCGACGGGTCGTATTCGTGGCATTGTCCGGGGCACTCGGGCGGCGTCGCCTTCCTGAAGAGTCCGGTCGGGCAGATGTTCCACCAGTTCTTTGGTGAGAACATGTTGCGCGCCGACGTGTGCAACGCGGTCGATGAACTCGGCCAGCTGCTCGATCACACCGGCCCGGTTGCTGCGTCCGAGCGTAACGCTGCGCGCATTTTCCATTGCGACCACCTGTACTTCGTGACCAATGGCACCTCGACCTCCAACAAGATGGTGTGGCATTCCACCGTCGCGCCGGGCGATGTAGTGGTGGTGGATCGCAACTGCCACAAGTCGATCCTGCACTCGATCATCATGACCGGCGCGGTGCCGGTGTTTCTGACGCCGACGCGCAACCACTACGGCATCATCGGGCCGATCCCGCTCGAAGAATTCAAGATCGAGAACATCCGCAAGAAGATCGCGGCGAACCCGTTTGTGAGCAAGACCGCGGCGAAGAATCCGCGCATCCTGACCATCACGCAATCGACCTACGACGGCGTGCTGTACAACGTCGAGGCGATCAAGGAAATGCTCGACGGCGAGATCGACACCCTGCATTTTGATGAGGCCTGGCTGCCGCACGCTGCGTTTCATGACTTCTACGGCGACTACCACGCCATCGGTGAAGACCGCGGCCGTTGCAAGGAGTCGATGATCTTCTCGACACAGTCGACCCACAAGATGCTGGCGGGCCTGTCGCAGGCTTCGCAGATTCTGGTGCAGGACTCCGAGGAGCGGCAGCTCGATCGCGACATCTTCAATGAAGCGTATCTGATGCACACCTCGACCTCGCCGCAGTATTCGATCATCGCATCGTGCGATGTGGCGGCGGCGATGATGGAGCCGCCGGGTGGGCCGGCGCTGGTGGAAGAGTCCCTCGCCGAGGCGCTTGATTTTCGTCGCGCCATGCGCAAGGTGGACGACGAATTCGGTGACAATGACTGGTGGTTCAAGGTCTGGGGGCCGGAATACCTGTCGGATGATGGCATTCCCGAGCGCGAAGACTGGATGCTCAAGGCCGGCGAGCGTTGGCACGGTTTCGGCGATCTGGCGCCGGGCTTCAATATGCTCGACCCGATCAAGGCGACGCTGATTACGCCGGGCCTGGACGTGGACGGCGATTTTGCCGAGTGGGGCATCCCGGCCGGTGTGCTCACCAAGTATCTGGCCGAGCACGGCATCGTGGTCGAGAAGACCGGGCTGTACTCCTTCTTCATCATGTTCACCATCGGCATCACCAAGGGCCGCTGGAATACGCTGGTGACCGAGCTGCAGCAGTTCAAGGACGATTTCGACCGCAATCGCCCGCTTTGGCGCGTCATGCCTGAGTTCATTGCCAAGCATCCGCGCTACGAGCGCGTGGGGCTGAAGGATCTGTGCATGCAGATCCACGCCTTCTATCAGAAACACGATGTGGCCAGGCTGACCACCGAAATGTATTTGTCAGACATGGTGCCCGCAATGCGTCCGACCGACGCCTTTGCCAAGACGGCCCATCGCGAAGTCGATCGTGTGCCTATCGATGATCTCGAAGGACGCGTGACCAGCGTGCTGCTCACGCCCTACCCGCCGGGCATTCCGCTACTGATTCCGGGCGAGCGGTTTAACGCAACGATCGTGCGCTATCTGAAGTTTGCGCGTGATTTCAACGGGAGTTTCCCTGGCTTCGAGACCGACATCCATGGCCTGGTCAAGGCCGACGTCAATGGGCAGACCGGCTACTGCGTGGATTGCGTGATTCAGGACTGACGCCGCCGCGCCCCGGGCGATGCCGCCAGGGGCGTGCTTGAGCGCTTACTTGATGCGCCGGTAGTCGACAAAGTCGGCGGCGTGGTCGTTGTCGGCATCTCGGGCCTGGTGGCGACGCCCGATTTCTTCGAAGGCCGAGCGATCGAAGCTCGGGAAAAAAGCGTCCCCCTCAATGCTTGCGTCCACTTCGGTCAGCAAGAGGCGGTCAGCCAGCGGCAGCGCCAGTGCATAGATCTGGGCGCCGCCAATCACAAAGAGTCGTTCACGATCAGCGCAGGCGGCGATGGCGGCCGCCACGCTATCGACGACCCGGGCCCCCGGCGCCGAGTAGTCGCGATCGCGGCTGATCACAATATTGGTGCGACCAGGCAGTGGCCGGCCGAGCGATTCCCACGTTTTGCGCCCCATCACGATGGGGAACCCCAGGGTTGTCGCCTTGAAGTGCGCAAGATCCGCCTTCAGTCGCCACGGCAGCGCGTTGTCTATGCCGATGGCGCCGTTGGTGGCCACGGCCGCGATCAGGACGATTTCGGGGGCACTCATACCGCCACCGGCGCGGAGATATGCGGATGCGGATCGTAGCCTTCGAGCGTAAAATCTTCGAAACGGAAGGCGAACAAATCGGTGACATCCGGGTTGATTTTCAGGGTCGGTAACGTCCGCAGTTCGCGGGACAGCTGAAGCCGGGTCTGCTCGAGGTGGTTCTTGTAGAGGTGGCAATCGCCGCCGGTCCACACAAAATCGCCCGGCTTGAAACCGCACACCTGCGCCACCATCAGCGTCAGCAATGCGTAGGAAGCAATATTGAAGGGCACACCGAGAAAAATGTCGGCGCTGCGCTGGTACAACTGGCAGGACAGGCGCCCGTCGGCCACATAGAACTGGAACAAGGCGTGGCAGGGCGGAAGCGCCATGCGGTCCACGTCGGACGGATTCCACGCCGACACCAGATGGCGGCGGGAGTCGGGCGACTGCTTCAGGCCCTCGACAAGTTGGCGAATCTGGTCGATTTCGCCGCCATCGCGTGCAGGCCAGTGGCGCCACTGATGGCCATAGACAGGGCCGAGATCGCCGTTTTCGTCCGCCCACTCGTTCCAGATCGAGACGCCATTGGCCTTGAGGTAGGCGATATTGGTGTCGCCGGCAAGAAACCACAGCAATTCATGAATGATCGAGCGGACATGGAGCTTCTTGGTCGTCAACAGCGGGAAGCCCTGGGCCAGGTCAAAGCGCATCTGGTGGCCAAAGACCGACAGGGTGCCCGTGCCTGTTCGGTCGGATTTGTCATGGCCGTGGTCAAGCACATGCTGCATGAGGTCGAGGTACTGTTGCATTTGAGCAATCCACAGATTCTTCAGAAGGTCGCCGATTGTACCGTGCTCCGGTCCTTCGAGCTGAGGCCGGCCCGCCACCCCAAGGCAAGGGAAAAACAGCGCCGACCGCCGAGTTTTGTGTGAAATAATGCTTGAAACGACAAAGAGATGCGGACTGTTTCCATGAGTGCCACATGTTCCTGAATGCATCGAACCTTTCGCCAGAATCGACTCGGCGCTTAGAGGAGGTCAGATGGCGGCTGGACTCGCTCCCTGCGAATGAGCCGGGCTTGGCGCTCGACGAAATCGCGGCGGGTATCGAGTTGATGCTCGATGGCCCCGAATGGCCGCTTGATCAGCTGGTGTCCGCGTTGCGCGATTTCGATGAATCCGCGCAGGCGATCATCCGGCAGGCCGCGCAGGGGTTTGTTCAGTCGAGCGTGCTGGGTACTGCGCGCGGCGCGGTGCTGCATGCGGCGTCGACTCGCGCATTCCGGGCGATCGCTCTCGCGGGCCGGTCTGTTTTGCAGCGGCAGCGATATTCAGAGGACGCCTCCTCAAGTGTCGCGGCCGAGATGGCAACACGATTGATGCGCGCCGAGGCAAGTCGTCTGAAGTGGGAGCATCTGCTCTACGGCCCGTTTGATCGTGCTTTGTGGCAGCAGATGGGGTCGGTGTTTCTCGAAGCAGAAGAAGACGGCCGTCTGATGCTGCCGGTCCACTTGCGTCGCGACCGAGATACGGAAACCTCGACCTATCGTGAATATTTGCGTGCCGTCGCGTTGCAGTGCTCCGGGCTCGAGCAAATGCCGGTTGAACTCGTCGACGTTGCTGACCGGTTGATCCAGCACCTGTTGCCGGCGCTGCATCTCGGCGCAGGGCCAGTCGAGGGCGCGCGCTTCATTGTGTCGCCGATGCTCGGCGGCGAGCCGCGACGCCTCATCAAGGCGGTCTCGGAGGGCGATCCGGCATGGTATTTCTCACCGCTTCTGGCTGAGCGGGTATTCGCTGAGCTGGAACTGATGCTTGGAAAGGGTGTCGTGCCAGGTGGTCTGGGCGCTGGCCCGGGCGCTAAAGATCATATTGCCGCGTGTATTCGCCATTTTCGACGGACTTGGTATGACACCCCCTCCGCACGCCGACATCGGCGGCACCTCATGGGGGGAAAGCTCGCCACGGTCAGAGGTTTTGGTACATTCAGTCAGGTCATTTCGGGCGGAGAGGCTGCGGCCTTGATGTCCTGGGACCTGCGCGACGTCAGCGTCGGCGGCCTGGGGGCTGTCGCGCCGGTTTCTGAATACAGCATGCCCCGCATCGGCGAGCTCATTGCCATGCGCTCTGAAGACGCCGTGGCGTGGCGGCTCGGTTTGGTGCGACGGATTCAGCGGGATGATATTACCCGTGCCTTTGTTGGGGTAGAAACTTTTGCCCTGGATCCTCGTCCGGTCAAGGCGGACGATGGCCGTTCCCCGCTCGACGTCCTGTTGTGTGATCCGCTGCGACGCGGCTTTCACCTAAGAGTCGCAGCGCCTGAAGGTGTGCTGCGTCCAGGGGCCCCGTTGTTCGTGGCTGAAGGTGGCGTCATTCAAAAGCTCAAGCCCCTAAGTAGTGTGTGGCGAGGGCACGAGTTCGAAGTCCGCACCTACATCGCAGTCTAGTCTCCCAGTCCTCATTGCCTTCGTTGCTCCATGCGCCTGATCGTGGCGGGCAAGGGCGACTTGTAGTGCAGGTTGGCAAGCGTCGTTTTTCGCGTCTGGAAATAAAGTAGCGTTTGGGTGTTGACAGGTTTTTTGTGGTGTCTATAATTCGCACCTCGCTTGAACGCAAACGCGTTTTGAGCGGCCCCTGAAGGAGTCGGA
>NZ_VMNI01000002.1 GCF_007625205.1 Denitromonas ohlonensis
CACCCTCAGCGCCACCATCGGTGAAACGGCCAGCTGGTTCAGCCACGCCGGCGGCATCAAGACCATCGCCGCCGCAGGCCGACACACCATCCAGGCCCACACCGCCGCCATGGCCGTTCACGCCGACAAGGCGGTGAGCATTACCAGTTCAAACAACGAAATCCGCATCCTCGCCAAGGGCCAAATCGTACTCAAGGCTGGCCAAAGCTCGGTGACGCTCTCAGGCGGCGACATCACCTTCGCCTGCCCCGGCACCTTCTCGGTCAAGGGCGGGGGGAATGCGTTTCAGGGGCCGGGGCGGGGGAGCGCCAGTCTTTACGGATTGCCAATGGGGACGGTGGTCGAGGTTCCTCACTGGATCGAAGTCGAGCGCAAGTACTACGACGGTTCCGCCGTTCAGGGGGCTCCAGTAGAAATCACGTTCGCCGGCGGAACGATTCGCACAGCACGCTTGAACGAGGCGGGCTTTGCCCGCGTTGAAGGAACACCAGGGGGTCTGGCGGAGATCGAAATTGGTGAAGATGCGAGGTCATGGACACTGGACGACAGCGCCCAACCCCAGGCCAATCCAGCGTACGGAAAACGACTGAGCGAAGAACAAGCCGTCGCACTTTTTGAGCTGTACACAAGGGAGATCGTCTGATGGACGAGGCGCTCGACTGGTTCTGGGGCGTCCTGCAAGGCGACTTCAACGAAGAGCCCAGCCTGTCGCAAACCATCGTGTCAGGCATCATCACCGCCATTCCGATCATCGACCAGATTGCTGATGTGCGGGACGTAATCGCCAATCTGCACCAACTGTCGAAAGACTCGAAAGACACTTGGAAGTGGGTCGCGCTGGCGATCACGCTGATCGGCCTGATCCCTATACTTGGGAGCGTCCTGAAAGGCGTTTTCAAAATCCTGATCCAGTTCGTCCGCAAAGGCGGCAAACATGCTGACGAAGCGCTGGAGATGATTCTTGCCGTGGTGCGCGGGGCCGGCAAGGGCGACCCGGTCAAGTGGCTCAAATCCCTCCCGATGGACGACTACGCCCGGCAGGCATTGAAGAACTTCAACGAGATTGTCAACAAGCTCAAACTGGGTGTCTCGGATGTGCGTCACATGTGGCTGGCGAAAGCCGTATTTGGCGACAAGCTCAAGCGCCTGGAACTCGTTGAACAGCAAATCGACAAACTCAAAGCCTTGGGCCAGAGCAAGATCCCCGAAGCGATGCGCTTCCTCAAGAAGGAACTGGACGAACTGCTCGCTCGCGCCAAACCGGCAAGATTGGACGGCACAGCCGATGCAACGAATACCCTGGCGCACAGCGCCAAGCCATTGATACGCCTTGACTATGAAGTCGCTGTTCGCCGTCGCATTGGCGCAAAAGTGGAAAGCATGAAGGCTGCGGGCCGGAGTTCCGAGGATATAGCCCGATTCGCCCACGCAGAACGGCGAGCCATTGGCAAAGAAGCGAAAGATGCAACGGACGCTGACTTGGCGGAAGTTATCTACAGAAGAAACCAGAAAACATATGGCGACCCTCTTGGGCCAAAATATGAAGACTTGCGCCGCGGCACACGAATTGACGAGCACGGCGATGAGATTAAAGTCGGGCGCGGCAAACCCAAAACCAACGAAGAAATCATCGAAGGTGCCCAACGCACCGGGGGTGACGATTTTCCCTGGGACCGTATTCTCGAGTACAACAGCGCCAAGCAGTCCGGTGATGCAGATCGCGCCAAAGCGTTACTCGCGGAGATCGACAGGATCGTAAATGGAGGGAAATAAGCGATGAATCTTAACGTACTTCTGTGTCGCCATCACACGGCAGACGATGTCATTTCCCTTTCAATGAGCACTGGTGACTGGTTCTCTGTGGAAGAACGAGACGCGCCTAGCGATGGCGAGGTGCCACTCGATGCCCGTTTCGATATGGCCATTCGCGGGACCTACTATCAGGGCGATACTGTTCGCTACTGCGCGTACTGGGATTACTCAGATCGATTTTGCTTTCGAGACAATCACGATCAGATAACCCCCCTATTTGAGCGGGCTCGCAATGGGAAAATTCGAGCCCTGCATACATCCATTGATGCTGTGGTCGAACCGGCTAAAAAGCCGTCGGGGGCGCTGGAGCAAGGGAAAAGCCGGTTTAAGCTCGTTGTTGACGGAAAAGTAACGACGGATGTCGTTTACGAATCACAATTATTCCTGCGCCTGTATGGTGCAGACGTAACGCCTTTTTCAGACCGCACTTTGGGAAGCTGGGATTTTTTTGTCGGCGTCGCAGAGGCGGTCCACTGCCTCTCATCCGAGCATACACATCCTGAGAAATCAGAAACTGCCAAACATGAATGGGCCAACGTAAGTCTCCCGATTTCTCAACACTCGGGTGAAGTATGTGAAAAGAATGGTCGATGGGGTCGGGTTGACGATCTCAAGGAATCTCATCTTCTATGGAAAGGCGAAAGGATGCCCAGAAATCACGGAAAAAACGTAGATTGGGTATGGCTGGGACCAAGCTAGCATTTCGGCATGTGCTCACAATGTGGGGTTACCAGTGGCCTGCCCCTGCATGAAGGACGAAAGGCATTGTGGGTTTGGTGCCGGACGGTATGAGCATTCAAAGCACGACGCAGCGGTGCCGTGCGGTCATTTCGAGATTGAACGGTTCCAGCGTTAGTTCAGGCTCCGACGCCTGGTTCGGGCGTGTCATAAAAAATGGTGAAAATCTAAATTTGAAATAGACCGCACTACGGAACGCCAATGCCTCAACTCCCATGTCCGCCTGCCGCGCTGCGCGAGGCGTTGATCTCGCGATATTCGGAACCGCACCGGCACTACCACACGCTCGATCATATCTACGCGATGTTGAAGCACTTTGCCGCGTTTGGCTCGCTGTGCCGGCAGCCTGAGTTGATCGATGCCGCGATATGGTTTCATGATGCGATTTACAACCCGACGCGTCGCGACAACGAAGCACGATCTGCCGATCTGGCGACTGAATATCTGAGCGACATCGGCTGGTCTGACGACGCCTGTCGGCGGGTCGCGTCCTTGATTCATATGACCGCAAAACACGCGGCGCTGCCAGGCGACTACGATGCTGCGCTGCTGATGGATCTGGATCTTTCGATTCTCGCCGCGGAACCGAGCGCCTACGATGATTACGTCGATCGAATCCGTCGCGAGTATGCACATGTGTCAGACGACGTATTTGGTGCCGGGCGACAGGCGTTCATCACCCACCTGTTGGCGCGCACGCATATCTACGCTACACCGGCGCTATTTGAGGCTTGGGAAGGCTTGGCGCGACGCAATCTTGAGCGTGAACGCCGTGTTTTGACCGGCGGCGGCTATGCGTGACCGCCCTGACGCATCGATCGGGGCCACCACGCAGCACACCTCAGACGCCTCGACTCGCGCAGTGCCCCCAGCCGCTACAGCGCCGGAATATCCTCGACCGGAATCGCGAACCCGATCCCCTGCGTCCCGAGCAATACCGCCGTATTCACGCCGACGACATCGCCCACTTCGGTGATCAATGGGCCGCCGCTATTGCCGGGATTGATTGGGGCATCAGTCTGGAGATATCGCCTCTCGCCTTCGTCCCGGTAGCCAGAAAAAACACCCCCGGTGACGGTATAAGTCAGGCCCGAAGGGCTGCCGACGGTGTATAGCCGTTCGCCCTGACTGAGAGCAGCACTTTGTCCGCGTTTGATGTAGGGGCAGTTGCTGGCGGGCAGCCTGAAGCTGGCAAGGTCGCGCTCGTCGACGTATTCAATCTGATTGACGTCGAATTGGGTGCCATCAACCAGCGACACCTTGTAGGTTGCCATGCGGGCGTAGAGCGCGGTTTTGCTGATCTCGTCATTGACTTGCTGGCGCACAGCCTCGGGGAGCGTGCGTATGCTTTCCTTCACCTTGTCGATCTTGATCTGCAGCGTCAGCGCACCACCGCTGCCCTTGCCGTTGCGAGCAACTTCCTCTCGATACGCCGCCGACAAGGCCTTGAGATCCTGCAGCAACTCGCTTTGCTGGCGCGCAAATTCTTTGGCGATCAGGGGAGATTGTTCTGCGGCGCGCCTGGCGCTGGCGCTATCGAAATGCAGCACATGGCGATTGGTCACGACCCGGCAATCGGCGCTCACGATAAAGCCCGATCCGAGGCTGCCCCATGGCGTCTGGATGAACACCGTGGCGTTGCGCGCGGCTTCGATTGCGTTGCGTGGTGGGTGAGATTTGTTGAGCTTGGCGGCAATACCGCCTTGTGGCTGCGATGGCGTCGAAGCAACCGCTGCTGGCGCCCCCTCAACTGGAGCGGTGTCGGCCCCGTCGCCGCCAAAGATGGCAAAGGCGCCGCCCAACACGATGACCAGCGCAATCGCGCTTTTAACAAGAGGGAACCCCGGCGCATCGTCACCACCGCTGCGCCGGGGCGCGCGTTTCGCAGAAGCCATGGCTTCCTTCTCGGCGAGATACTGCGCATATTTTTCGAAGAACACGCCGCAGGATTCGCACTGCTCGGTGTTCGACTGGCTATGTCCGCACTTGGGGCAATCCATTGTCTCTCGCAAATTTACGTAAGACCGAATGCCAGCCTTTCTCTGGCCACGGTCGAGTCGGTGCTGTCGCGCGTCCCCTGAGCTTAGCCGGCCCGAGGATCGAAGGCGTCACGCACGACGTCGGCAAGCAAATTAGCGGCAAGCACCAGCACAAACATGAACACAAACGCCGCCGCCAGAGACCACCACACCATCGGGTCGCGGGCCAACTCCATGCGCGCGGCGTTGATCAGCGTGCCAAAGCTCGCCATGTTGGGATCGACGCCAATGCCCACATAGGACAACACGGCTTCGGCCAGTACCAGTCCGGAAAAGTCCATCACCAACGCGATGATCACGATGTGCATGAGATTGGGCAGTACATGGCGCAACAGAATGCGCACCGTGGGCACGCCGAATGCCCGGGCGGCCTGCACATACTCCAGCTCCCGCAACTTCAGGGTTTCGCCTCTGAGCAGACGGCACAACCCGGTCCAGCTGGTCATGCCAAGAATGAAGCACAACGCCAGCAGCCGCGCATCGGATCGCTCGGCCGCGGTGGCAAACCACTCGGGGTGGTTTTCGATGAATACCTGCATCATCAACACTGCCGCAGCAATCAAGAGCACGCCGGGAATGGAGTTGAGCACGGTGTAGAGGTACTGGATGACATCATCAACCCACCCGCCGAAATAGCCGGCAAGAATGCCGAGCGCGATCGCCAGCGGGAGCGTCACCAGCGTGGTGAGCGTGCCGATCATCAACGCGGTGCGCACGCTCTTGAGGGTGAGGTAAAACACGTCCTGCCCGACCTTGTCGGTGCCGAACACGTGGTATCCCTGCGCCAGCGACAGCAGCATGCCCGCCACAACGGCCACAATCGACCAGGTCAGCCAGGCACTGCGCCAGGCCAGTTGCGTCTGGCCGCGTATCAGACGGCCGACACCACCATTAAATACACTCAGCACGGCAGCGGCCAGCAGCGAGAGCCCGACACCCACCGCAGCGCCCCGCATGAGATGACTGGCGATATCAGCGCCATGATCCTGCGCTGCGTCCTCAAGATGTGCGCCACCATGGACCAGCCGCGGGAAGTCTCGCCGCTGACCGCCGTCAGGCAGTTCGACCGTCTCTTTGACGAAGGCATGCGTCGCGAGCGGCGCCGAATAGGTGCGCTCGACATCGGTCCGCTGACGGTGCATGACAACATCCAGCACGCTCGTCACTTCCGTGGCGTAGACCGTCTCCGTCTGCCCTGCCGTCGGCGGCAAAGCGGCGCGAAAATGCAGGCTGTCGAGAATGCCGATGAGAAGAAAGACCAGCAACACAACCATGGCGGCCATGCCTGCCGGGCGCTCCCCAACCCGCGCCCAGGAACGACGAAGGTGCGGACGGCGCCAGGCGTGCAGCGCACCGACGGCGAACGCGCCGAGCAGCAGGAAAAAGCAGGCATCGGTCCACAACACGACCGTTTCGAATCCGTGCTCGATCATTCGAACCTCACACGCGGATCCACCAGGGTGTAGGACAAATCAGTGAGAATCAGCCCCACGATGTAGAGCACCGAACCAATAAACACCATCGCCCGCACCACGGCAAAGTCTTGCGCCTGAATGGCGTCGATGGTGTAGCTCCCCAGCCCCGGAATCCCAAAGAAGGATTCGATGATCAGGCTCCCCATGAACAGCAAGGGGATCACCACGACCACGCCGGTGAGGATGGGAATCATGGCGTTCTTGAGCACATGCCGGAACAGCACGGTCAGTTCGGACACGCCTTTGGCGCGCGCCGTCCGGACATAGTCCCGAGAAATCTCTTCAAGAAAAATGGTGCGATACCACCGGGTGCTGCTGCCGATACCGCCAATCACGCCAAGCACCACCGGCAAGGCCAGGAAGCGCGGCGCATCCAGCCCGCCTCCGTAGCCCGAGATCGGCACCAGATGCCATATCTTAGATATCAACCACTGTCCGCCGATAATGTAGAACAGGCTTGAAATCGACATCATCGCGACACACACCACCACGCCCCAGAAATCGAGTGGCGTAGCGCGGAAGAACACCAGCATCAGCGCGAAGCTGACGGTAACGAACAAGCCCAATACAAAGGTCGGCAGCGCGATGGCCAGCGACGGCCCCATGCGCTGCTGGATCTCGCGCGCGATGTCCCGACCGTCGTCGGCCGCACCAAAATCGAACACGAACATGCGCAGTGACTTGTCGAAGAATACGGTGTCAGTCAGCTGCGCGCCGCCCTCGGCGCTTTCATTGAAGAACAAGGGTTTGTCGTAGCCGCGCTCGACCTTCCAGCGTTCGATGGCTTCCGGTGTGACGCGCTTGACACCCAATTGCATCCGCGCCATGTCATCCGGCGTGTTGACCACGAAAAACAGGGCAAAGGTGAGCAGATTGACGCCCATCAGAATGGGCAGCGCATACAGCAGGCGGCGGACGAGATAGGCCCACATGGTTCAACCCTCCGCCGCGTCGGCCACGCGGACCGTTTGCCGTTCGTGCTGGCGATACCGACGCACCATCGGCCAGATCATCAACACCAGCAACCCGGCCATGAGGCCCAGCGGCCAGATCACTGGTCGGTTCCAGACCAGACGTTTTTCGCTCCGCTGAACCGTATCGATACGTTGATACTTCAGCGTGTTGCGCACGATGGCGCCCGGTTTCCGGTTTTTAAGCCAGCCATGCTGAAGCACAAACGCTTTTTGATGAAAGCCCCAGATCCACGGCGCATCGTGTTGCAAAATGCGGTTCATCTTGCGAATGATGCTCAGGCGCTCCGGGCCGTTCGGCATCACTTTCATGGCCTCGAAGAGTCGGTCGAACTCGGCATTTTCGTAGTTGCTCGCATTCTCGCCCTGCGTCGCCACGCGCCCCTGCGGGCCATACAGCAAAAAATAGAAATTCTCCGGGTCGGGGTAATCAGCATTCCAGCCCAGGAAAAACATCTGCGCGTTGCCCTTGCGCAATTTGTCCTGCAAGCGGTTCCAGTCGGAATCTCGCACCACCAGCTGGAGATCGATCTTCCTGAGTTGCTTGGTCAGCCAATTCACGTATGACTTCTGCCCCATGCCTGACGAGGTCGTATCGAGGTGAATCACCAAGGGCGCCCCCGTGTTGGCGTCGCGTCCGCCCGGGTAACCCGCGTCGGCCAGCAGCTTGCGTGCGACGTCGACCGACTTGCGCACCGGCGCACCATTGATCCAGTCGTACACCATCGGGTTGATGCCCGCCTCACCGGGTTCATGACCGAAGATGCCCGGCGGCACCGGGTGCATCGCAGGTGACCCGCGGCCATTGAGAAACACCGAAATGAATTCTTCTTCATCAATGGCAATCGACAGCGCCAGACGCAGCTTGCGCGCCGCTTCGCTGGTGCCGCCGACCACGGGGTCGAGCATGTTGAAACCCAGGTACATCACGGTGGGTGACACCGAGGTGATCAGTTCGATCCCCTGCGCGCGCATCTCGTCGCTGAGTCCAACCTCACCCTCGCCGCCCATCTGGACGGCCTGATCAAAATTGTCGGACGACAGCCCCGAAGCGTCGTAATAGCCCTGCAGGAATTTGTTCCAGTAGGGAATGCCCTCTTTCTCGCGAGAGAACACCGCTCGATCAATGAACGGAATCGCCTTGCCACAATCGGCCACCATGCCGGCTGCGACATCATCGTCACTGGCTTCACACGGGTAGGTTTCGCCACGATAGTTCGGGTTGCGCGCCAGCACCATGCGCGCATTCGGGTCGTTCTCAACCAGCATGTACGGGCCTGTTCCCACCGGCCACCAGTCCAGCGTCAAATTCTTTTCCGCCATGCCGGGCTGTGCGTAAAAGCGATCGACTTCGCGTGGCACGGGCGCGAAAAACGGCATCGTCATCCAGTAGGACAGTTGCGGATAGGTGCCTTCAACCCGAATCCGGTAGGTGTAGCGATCAACCACCTCCACGCCATCGAGCACAAACTCGTCCAGATCGAGCCAGGCATCCGGCCCCGCTTTCTCTGCTGCCGCCGCAAGCGCCTCGTGCAGGCCACTCAAGCCGCGGATATACCCCCGCATCAGTTCGAAGATCGGCGAGTGCAGCCTGGGGTGCGCAAGGCGCTTGAGCTGATAGACAAAATCCTCGGCAATCAGCTCGCGGGAACCCACCAGCGGGAAGTCGGGAATTGCCGTCGCGACCTCAAGCGCCGCAGCAGGCATCGGCACATAGGCTGGACGCCCCGACGCGTCCTTCGCAAACGCGGGGTGAGGCTGATAACGCACACCGGGGCGCACCCTGATTTCGTACACGGTATGGGCCACGTCGGCGGCGGCCGCACTGTCAGGCAGCAGCGCGCCATCCTTGCCATAGCGATACAGCACTGGCATCTGAGCGGCAGCGCCTGGGATCAACGCATACGGACGCTGCAGATAGTGATACTGAAGCGGCGGCTCGTAGATCTGGTACAGAAAGGTCGCCTCGTCTTCGGAATACGACTGCACCGGATCGAAGTGCTTCGGCCGGTTAACAAAGGCCGAATAGAGAATATTCTGGCCCGCCTCCGCCGCCGGATACGGATCATTCCAGGCATTACCGCAGCCCGACAGCACCCCACAAAGCCCCGCCGCACACATGATCGAGACGCCTCGCCGCACGGTACCAATAACTGCCGATACGCCCGCCAGCGGGCGTCGAAGCAAATCAAATCGAAGGACAAGGCGCATTGTGCGCAAGCGGTTGAGCATGGCCGGCAGTTTAGCCCAAGCAGCGAACGACTGGCATCGGCGTTCTCCCCGCACAGGCATCCGGCGCTCGCAGATGAGCACGGCTCACATGGCCTCGCGCAGCTCAGCCATGCAGCGACTTCCCTTGCCCCGTACACACCTCTCAACGCGTCACCGGAGATTACGGCCTACAACCCCTCGGTCTGTGTGGCTTCGGCTATAATTCGCCGATTGGCTCAACGGAGATTAGATAAAAATGGGGCTTCTCACAGGAAAGCGAATTCTGGTCACCGGCTTGCTTAGCAACCGGTCGATTGCCTACGGTGTCGCGCGTGCAATGCATCGCGAAGGCGCCGAGTTGGCGTTTGCCTATCAGAACGAACGTTTCCAGGAACGCGTCAGCAAACTCGCCGCCGATTTCGGCAGTGAACTGATTTTGCCGTGTGACGTCCAGGACGACACGCAGATCGACGACCTCTTTTCACAGATCGGCGACGCCTGGGGCGGCATCGACAGCGTGGTTCACTCGATTGCCTACGCACCCAGCGATGCACTTGAGGGCGACTTCCTCGAAGGGCTGTCACGCGAGGCTTTCCGCATCTCCCAGGAGATCAGCGCCTACAGCTTCCCGGCCATGGCCAAAGCGGCGCGGCCGCTGCTGGCCGGACGCAATGGCTCGCTGCTCACGCTGTCCTACCTCGGCGCCGTTCGCACCATGCCGAACTACAACATCATGGGTCTGGCCAAGGCCAGTCTTGAAGCCTCGGTACGCTACCTCGCCGCCTGCCTCGGCCCCGAAGGCACGCGCGTCAATGCCGTGTCGGCCGGCCCGATCAAGACGCTGGCAGCCTCCGGCATTGGCAACTTCGGCAAGCTGCTCTCCTTCAACGAGCGCAACGCGCCGCTGCGTCGCAACGTCACAATCGACGAAGTCGGCAACGCCGCCGCATTCATGTGCTCCGATCTGGCCAGCGGCATCACCGGCGAGATCATGTATGTCGATGGCGGTTTCAATACCACCGCACTGGGCAACCCCGATCAAGGTTGATTGGCCTGACAGTCAAAAAAAAAACCGGCGTATCGCGTCGGTTTTTTTCAGCGCCCATAAAAAATGCCTCCCGCTCGGGAGGCATTTTTTTAAGCGGACCAAAGCTCAATCGAAGCGCCGGTCTCAGCCGTTGCTGTCAGTCGCCAGCGCAGCCGCGTTGATTTTCACCGCATAACGCTCACGCAGCGCACTCAAGAAAGCGCGCAAATCCTGCGCCCCCATCAACTGTGCGTACTGATCAGTCATCGTCTCCAGGCGAGGATCCTTGTCGTCAATCGTCACCTTTTTGACGGCATCCACACGAAACAGCGCATACCCTGCGCCTGGCACGCTCACACCGGTGTAGGCCGGCAGGCTATCGGACGCCACAGCAAAGACAGAAGTCATCGCGTTTGGCGGCAGCATCGGCAAACCGCGCTGGAGCTTGATCGGGTCGCCCCAAGTCAGGTCAGCCTTCTCGCCCTTCGTCAGCGCGGCCAGCTGGTCTGCGCCGGCCTTCGCTGCGGCTTCTGCTGCCTGTTGCTGGCGCAGTTGCGATTCGACTTCGGCTTTTACCTCATCGAAACTCCGTCGCTGTGCCGGCTCATGCGATGTCACACGCGCCGCAACAATCGTATTGTTTCCGATATCGATCGCATCCGTATTGTGCTTGCTGGCAATGGCTGATTGCGAGAACACCGCTTCGGCCAAGGCGGGAGACTCGAACCCGGCGACCGTCGTGACCCCCTTCTCGATCCAGTCTTCCGTCGAGCGGATTTCAAGCCCGAACTGGTTGGCCGCCGGCTCGAGCGAGTCCGGCTGCTCATACACCAGGTTGGCAAACTGCTCGGCAGACTCCGCGAAACGACGGCTGGCAGCGCGCTCGCGCAGCGTCGCCTCCAGTTGTCCGCGCGCTTCCTCAAAAGACGGGATCGTCGCCTTGCGAATGTCGTCGACACGAATAATATGGAAACCGAAATCTGAACGAACAAGCTCACTCACTTCGCCCGCCGCCAGCGCAAACGCTGCATCTTCAAACGGCTTGAGCATGGCACCGCGACCAAAGAAACCCAGGTCACCACCATTGGCCGACGAACCCGGATCATCCGAGGCGGTCTTGGCGATGGCTTCAAAGCGAGCGCCATCCGTCTTGATCTCGGCCAGCAGCGCTTCCGCCTTTTTTCTCGCGGCAGCCACGTCAGCCTCGGAGGCATCGGCAGCCACTTGAACCAGAATATGGCGCGCCTTGCGCTCCTCGGGCGACCCAAGATTCAACTTGGTTTGCTCGTACTCGGCGCGCAGTTCATCGTCAGAGACGGTCACTTTCGATTTCAGCGTGTCAGCGCTCAATACGAGGTAGGACAACTTGACGCGCGCCGGCACGGCATAGCTTTCAATATTTGCTTCGTAATATGCCTTCGCCGCTTCCGGAGAGATCTCAAGCGACTTGAGATAGGTCTCTGGCTCGAAACGCACCATATGCACCGTCCGCTCCTCCAGCTGCGCCGACAGCACGCGCGACACCGCCGCCTTGGGGACCATGGCTGCCTCACCCATGGCGCTGAGCACTTGCTGATAGGCCAGCTCGCCGCGGAGGCGCTCCTGGAAGCTCAGATCATTCATGCCCTGGCCGCGCAACGCGGCCTGATAGCGTGCATTGGAAAACTGGCCGTCTTCCTGAAATGCGGGAATGCCGGCAATCGTCTGACGCAACTGCTCGTCCGACACCGACAAACGGTGTTCGCTGGCGAACAGCGACAGCAGCCGCTGATTCACGAGATTGTCGAGCACCGCGCGCCGGAACAGCGGATCCTGGAACGTGGCCGGATCGACCTGCCCTTCGTTGGATGCGCGGATTCGGTCTTGTTGCTCGCGAACAGCCTGCTCGAACTCGTAAGCGGAGATGGGCGTACCACCAACCGTCGCGACCTCACCAGCAGCACCGTTGTTATTGAGATAAGACTCGATACCGAAGAATGCAAACGTCACCGAGATCAGGGCGAGAATGACTTGCGCGATGCGCTTGTTGTTTCGAACTGCCTCAAACATGTTTATGACCAAGTAGAGCGTTGAAAGGCGGATGGTATCGCGAAAGCGAAACTCGCATAAAAAAAGGCGAACGCAACGCTCGCCTTTGTTTGGTCTGGCGGAGTGGACGGGACTCGAACCCGCGACCCCCGGCGTGACAGGCCGGTATTCTAACCAACTGAACTACCACTCCGCTGTGCGCTGGTGGGTGCTGACGGGCTCGAACCGCCGACATTCGCCTTGTAAGGGCGACGCTCTACCAACTGAGCTAAGCACCCGCGCTCGAGCCACGAGACTCGAAAGCGCGCTAGTTTACTGTATCTTTGAGGGCTTTGCCAGCGCGAAACTTCGGCACTTTTGCTGATTTGATCTTGATAGCTACGCCCGTGCGTGGATTACGCCCCGTTCTGGCCGCCCGCTTGCCAACATAGAAGGTACCAAAGCCCACGAGCGTTACCGTGCCGCCTTTTTTCAGCGCCGTCGACACAGCCCCGATAGCCGCATCGAGCGCCCGGCCAGCTGCCGCTTTCGACAGATCAGCCTGGTCAGCGATTTGATCGATCAGTTCGGATTTATTCACGGATGTCCCCTTTCATTTTTTGATGTGGGCAACCACCACCACGCCGCCCCAGAACGGTGCGGCGTCATGGCAGTGCTGGCGGGTAACGCAGAGGTTTTATAGCGTGGGCTTTTTGCGACTGTCAAGCCGCGGTGCAGCGCAAAGGCGCAAAAGAAAACGGCCGCAGACGCGGCCATTTTCTTGTATTTGAACGCTTAGTGCGCTCGCAGGTTCTGCGGATCGGACGCTTTCTCCGAATCCGACACCGTCGCTCCGCCATCGGCAGAGGCCGGCGGCAGCGGCTCAGGACGACGCTCCAGTGCATGCTCCAGCACTTGATCAATCCAGCGCACAGGCACGATCTCCAGCGCGTTCTTGATGTTGTCAGGCATTTCCGCCAGATCCTTGACGTTTTCTTCCGGAATCAATGCGGTGGTGATCCCGCCGCGCACGGCAGCCAGCAGCTTTTCCTTGAGGCCACCGATCGGCAATACCTCTCCACGCAAGGTAATTTCGCCGGTCATTGCCACGTCGCAGCGCACGGGGATACCGGTCAGCGCCGATACCATGGCCGTCGTAATCGCCCCACCGGCGGACGGACCATCTTTGGGGATGGCACCTTCGGGCAAGTGGATGTGCAGGTCGCTCTTCTGATAGAAATCCTCAGCGATACCAAGCGAACGTGCGCGACGGCGAACCACCGACAGCGCCGCCTGAATCGACTCCTGCATGACCTCACCGAGTTTGCCGGTGTTAACCACCTTGCCTTTACCGGGCAAAACGACGGCTTCAACCGTCAGCAATTCACCGCCCACCTCGGTCCAGGCCAGACCAGTCACCTGCCCCACCTGGTTTTCCTTCTCCGCCATGCCGAAGCTGTAGCGACGAACGCCCAGGTACTTATCGAGGCTCTTGCTGTTAACGACGACCTTGGTGGCGCGCTTGCGCAGGACCAGCGCACGCACGACCTTGCGACAGATCTTGGAAATTTCACGTTCCAGACTGCGCACACCGGCTTCCCGCGAGTAGTAGCGAATGGCATCGCGCAATGCGTCTTCGGTGATGGTGACTTCGTCCTTCTTCAAGCCGTTGGCGCTCAATTGCTTGGGCACCAGATAACGCTGCGCAATATTGACCTTCTCGTCCTCGGTGTAGCCGGACAAGCGAATCACTTCCATCCGGTCCAGCAGCGCCGCAGGAATATTGAGCGTATTTGCCGTCGCCACGAACATGACGTCCGACAAGTCGTACTCGACTTCGATGTAGTGGTCGACGAACGTGGAGTTCTGTTCCGGATCGAGCACCTCAAGCAGCGCCGACGACGGATCACCGCGGAAGTCCTGACCCATCTTGTCGACTTCGTCGAGCAGGAACAACGGGTTCTTGACCGCGACCTTGGTCATGTTCTGCAAAATCTTGCCCGGCATTGAGCCGATGTAGGTGCGTCGATGGCCACGAATTTCGGCCTCGTCACGAACCCCACCCAGGGACATGCGCACGAACTTGCGATTGGTGGCCCGTGCAATTGACTGGCCCAGCGAGGTCTTGCCAACCCCCGGAGGCCCCACAAGGCACAGAATCGGCGCTTTGAGCTTGTCGACGCGCTGCTGAACCGCCAGGTACTCAACGATGCGCTCCTTGACCTTCTCGAGGCCGTAGTGCTCCTTGTCGAGCACTTTCTCGGCTTCTTGCAGGTCCTTGTGGATGCGCGAGCGCTTTTTCCACGGCAAGCCGATGACGGTCTCAATGTAGTTGCGCACAACCGTTGCCTCTGCGGACATCGGCGACATCAGGCGCAGCTTCTTGAGCTCGCCATTGGCCTTGGCAAGCGCTTCCTTGCTCATCCCGGAAGCCTTGATCTTGCGATCAAGCTCCTCGAGATCGGCACCGTCTTCGCCTTCGCCAAGTTCTTTCTGGATGGCCTTGACCTGCTCGTTCAGGTAGTACTCGCGCTGGCTTTTTTCCATCTGCCGTTTGACACGGCCACGGATGCGCTTTTCGACCTGGAGAATGTCGAGCTCCGACTCAAGCTGGGTCAGCAGACGCTCGAGACGCGCCGTGGCGTCGAACATTTCGAGTACTTCCTGCTTCTGCTCAAGCTTGAGCGGCAGGTGGGCTGCGATAGTGTCGGCCAAACGACCGGACTCTTCGATACCGCCCAGCGAAGTCAGAATCTCCGGGGGGATTTTCTTGTTCAGTTTTACGTACTGGTCGAACTGGGCAATGATCGCCCGACGCATCGCTTCAATTTCGTGCGAGGCCACTTCAGCAATCGGGATCGGCGTTGCCTTCGCGGTGAAGACGCTATCCAGGTCTGTGACAGAGTCCAGATTCGCCCGTTGAACGCCTTCAACCAGCACCTTGATGGTGCCGTCCGGGAGCTTGAGCATCTGCAAAATATTGGCGACACAGCCGATATCGTAGAGGTCCTGAGCACCGGGTTCGTCTTGAGCGGCGGACTTCTGGGCGACAAGCAAAATACTCTTCGCGCCTTCCATCGCCATCTCAAGGGCTTTAATAGATTTCGGGCGCCCCACAAACAGTGGGATCACCATGTGGGGGAAAACCACCACATCACGCAGCGGCAGCAGCGGGAATTCCATCTGCTCCTGCGGCAACTCCTGGGTGCCAGACATGACTTTTCCTTCAGAAAGGGATCACGGGCCCAGATGGGGGCCCGTGATGCAAATTCAAGATAGCAACCCCGAATTCAGTTGGAACCGGCAACCTTTTGCTGATCTGCAAAAATCAGAATGGGCTGGGCACTGCCTTCAATCGCACCTTCATCAATAACAATTTTCTCGACGTTTTCCATCGTCGGCAAGTCGTACATGACGTCAAGCAATGTGGCTTCGAGAATAGAGCGCAAACCTCGCGCCCCGGTTTTCCGCTTCAAGGCACGCCGCGCAATCGCACGCAGCGCAGCGTCACGAAACTCGAGATCGACGCCTTCCATGGAGAAGAGTTTGCCGTATTGCTTGACCAGCGCGTTCTTCGGCTCCGTGAGAATCTTGACCAGGGCTTCCTCGTCAAGTTCCTGCAAGCTGGCAACCACGGGCAAGCGTCCAACGAATTCCGGGATCAGGCCGAACTTGACCAGATCTTCCGGCTCGACGTTCAACAGGGTCTCGGAGGCTGGCTTGCCTTCGCGGCTTCGCACTTCGGCACCAAAACCGATACCGGCCTGCTCGGTGCGATCGCGAATGACGCGCTCGAGTCCGTCAAACGCCCCGCCGCAAATAAACAGGATGTTTGTGGTGTCGATCTGGACGAAGTCCTGATTCGGGTGCTTGCGCCCGCCTTGCGGCGGCACGGCGGCCACGGTGCCTTCGATCAGTTTGAGCAGCGCCTGCTGCACGCCCTCGCCCGACACGTCACGCGTGATAGACGGGTTGTCGGATTTGCGCGAGATTTTGTCGATCTCATCAATATAGACAATGCCTCGCTGGGCCTTGTCGACATCGTAGTCGCACTTCTGAAGCAGCTTCTGGATGATGTTCTCGACATCCTCACCCACATAGCCGGCTTCGGTCAGCGTGGTGGCATCGGCCATCACGAAAGGCACGTTGAGCAAGCGCGCGAGCGTTTGGGCCAGCAGTGTCTTGCCCGAACCGGTTGGGCCGACGAGCAGGATATTGCTCTTGGCGAGCTCGACATCGTCCTTGGTGGCCTCGAGGTGCTTGAGGCGCTTGTAGTGGTTGTAGACCGCCACCGCCAGAATACGCTTGGCTTTGGGCTGGCCGACCACGTACTGATTGAGGATCTCGAAGATCTCAAGCGGCGTGGGCAAGTCAGTGCGGCCTTCTTCGCCGCCGTGGTCACCCGCCAGTTCATCACGGATGATGTCATTGCAAAGCTCAATGCATTCATCGCAGATGAAGACGGAAGGGCCAGCGATGAGCTTGCGCACTTCATGCTGGCTCTTGCCACAAAACGAGCAGTACAGGAGCTTTTCGCCGCCCGTTTTCTTCTCAGTCATAACACTCTCTCGTTGGCGCTCAGACCGTATCGGCCCGGCTGGTCAGAACCTTGTCGATGATGCCATAGCGCACCGCCTCTTCGGCTGACATGAAGTTATCGCGATCCGTGTCCTTCTCGACCTGTTCAATGCTCTGGCCGCTATGATCGGCCAGCATTTTATTGAGCCGGCTGCGCAAGGTCAGAATCTCTCGCGCGTGGATTTCGATATCCGACGCCTGCCCCTGGAAACCGCCCAGCGGCTGGTGAATCATGATCCGCGAGTTCGGCAGGCAGTAACGCTTGCCCTTCTCACCCGCGGCCAACAGAAAGGCCCCCATGCTGGCCGCCTGGCCAATGCACAGTGTGCTGACGTTCGGCTTGACGAACTGCATGGTGTCGTAGATCGCCATACCGGCGGTCACGGCGCCACCCGGCGAGTTGATGTAGAAGTAGATGTCCTTGTCCGGATTCTCCGATTCAAGGAAAAGCATCTGCGCCACAATCAGATTCGCCGTCGTGTCGTTAACCGGACCGACCAGAAAAATGACGCGTTCCTTGAGCAAGCGCGAATAGATGTCGTACGCGCGCTCGCCCCGGCCGCTTTGCTCGATGACCATCGGCACCATGCCGAGGCCAACGGGATTCCAATCACTGGTCATTGCCATGCCTGAATGGTTTGTTGTCGGATGTCCGACGTTGATCATGCCGTAGCGCCCATGAGTTCGTCAAAGTCGACGACCTTGTCTTCAGTCTTGGCGTTATTCAGCACCCAGTCAACCGCGTTCTCTTCGATCACCAGTGCCTCGGCCTGCGCCATGCGCTGCGGCTGGCTGTAATACCACTCGATGACTTCTTTCGGGTCTTCGTAGCTCTGGGCGAAATCTTCGATCAGGGCACGAACCTGCTCCGGCTTGGCGTACAGATCCTTGGCGGCGACCAGTTCAGCCAGCACCAGACCCAGCTTGACGCGACGCTCGGCCTGCTCGGTGAACCAGTCTGCAGACACCGGCAGATCCTTGGTTTGCATGCCACGGCTTTCCATGTCGCGGCGGGCGTTTTCAGCCAGCTGCTCGGCTTCGCGGGTGACCAGCGCCTTGGGCACGTCAATCGGGTTGGCGGCCAGCAAGGCATCCATGGCCTGCTCTTTGATGCGGGTCTTGATCCGACGGCTGACCTCGCGCTCCAGATTGGCTTTCACTTCGTCACGCATCTTGGTCACGTCGCCGTCGGCCACGCCCAGCGACTTGGCGAACTCGGCGTCGATTTCCGGCAGCTTGGCAGCGCCAACTTCCTTGACGGTGATTTCGAACTCGACGGTCTGACCGGCGAGATTCGCTGCGTGGTAGTCCTCCGGGAAGGTCATGTTGAAGGTCTTGGACTCGCCGGCCTTGAGACCATCAACCGCGTCTTCGAAATCCTTCAGCATGCTGCCTGCGCCGATCACGAACGGGAAGTCGCTGGCCTGACCGCCTTCAAACACTTCGCCATCCTTGCGGCCGGTGAAGTCGATCACCACACGGTCGTCAGCGGCCGCGGCACGCTCGACGGTTTCGTAGTTGGTGCGTTGCTTGCGCAGCACATCGATGGTCTTGTCGATTTCAACATCGCTGACGGTCAGCGAGGGGCGCTCGATGGCCTTGTCACTGACTTCACCCAGCGTGATTTCGGGATACACCTCGAACACGGCGGTAAAGGCCAGTGCACCGTCTTCGGCTTCGGCTTTGGGCTCAAGACGCGGCTGACCGGCCACGCGCAGTTTTTCTTCCTGCACTTTCTGTGCAAAGGCTTTCTCAAGTGCGGTGCCGACGGCTTCGGAGCGCGCCTGACCACCGTAGCTCTGCTCGATCATCTTGAGCGGCACTTTCCCAGGACGAAAACCCGGCATTTTCACGGTACGGCCTAGATGCTTGAGACGCGCCTGAACCTCTTGCTCGACGGCCTCCTTGGCGACCGTAATGTCGATGCGACGTTCGAGGGCGTTGGTGGTTTCCTGGTTGGTTTGCATGAACATTCCCGACTAATGACTGGCGCGCCACGACCCGATGGCCGGACGCACACGCTACGTTGAGTGAAGACAAACGGTAAGTTTATCACAGGGGTAGGCCGGAACAGCGCAACGCAAATCACCCCATGTGCGAGCGCACGACACGCATCCGTCAATCATTGAAAAAACCCACCACATGGGGGGAACCCGTGACACTTTTCCTCCTCTGAACCAAGGAAACGCGGAAACTAATCATCACGCCGATGGCATCAAGTTATGGGATGGGCTGTCGTTAGAACACCCGAAGACCGCAACACCCCGGCACACCGGCTCCCCTCCGCCTGATCATGCGGCACCTAGCAGGAGACGTCAGATGAGCATCTTCAACGCCTACCAAGCCCGGTTTGAAGCGACACGCGAAGAAGAGATGTCGCTCCAGGAATATCTCGACCTGTGTCGTGACGACCCGAGCGCCTACGCAACGGCAGCCGAACGACTGCTACTGGCCATCGGCGAGCCGGAGTTCATCGACACCCGGGACGACCCGCGCCTGTCGCGGATTTTTTCCAACAAGGTGCTCAAGCGCTACCCCGCCTTCCCGGAGTTCTACGGAATGGAAGAGGCGATCGAGAACATCGTCTCTTACTTCCGCCATGCGGCGCAGGGTCTGGAGGAAAAGAAACAGATTCTCTACCTGCTCGGCCCAGTCGGCGGCGGCAAGTCGTCGCTGGCTGAACGTCTGAAGAGCCTGATGGAACATGTGCCCTTCTATGCCATCAAGGACTCGCCCGTCCATGAATCGCCCCTCGGTCTGTTCAAGCCCGAAGAGGACGGCAAGCTCCTGCAGGACGACTTTGGCATCCCCGCGCGCTATCTGAATACCATCATGAGTCCGTGGGCGGTGAAGCGGCTCCACGAGTTTGGCGGCGACATCACGAAGTTTCGTGTGGTCAAGCTGCGGCCCTCGGTGCTGCGCCAGATCGCGGTCGCCAAGACCGAACCGGGCGACGAAAACAATCAGGACATCTCCTCGCTGGTCGGCAAGGTGGACATCCGCAAACTCGAAGCGCACTCGCAGGACGACCCGGACGCCTACAGCTACTCCGGTGGCCTGTGCCTGGCCAACCGCGGTCTGCTCGAATTTGTGGAGATGTTCAAAGCGCCGATCAAGGTGCTTCACCCCTTGCTGACCGCCACCCAGGAAGGCAACTACAAGGGCACCGAGGGCTTTGGCGCGATCCCCTTCGACGGCATCGTGATGGCCCACTCGAACGAGTCGGAATGGGCCGCGTTCAAGAACAACAAGAACAACGAGGCCTTCCTCGACCGGATCTATACCGTCAAGGTGCCCTATTGCTTGCGCGCATCGGACGAGATCCGCATCTACGAAAAGCTGCTGCGCGAAAGCTCGCTCGCCGAGGCGCCGTGCGCCCCCGACACGCTGCGCATGATGGCGCAGTTCGCGATCCTGTCGCGTCTGGCCGAGCCCGAGAATTCCAGCATCTATTCCAAGATGCGGATCTACGACGGCGAGAGCCTCAAGGACACCGACCCGAAAGCGAAGTCGTACCAGGAGTACCGCGACTACGCCGGCGTCAATGAAGGCATGAACGGTCTGTCGACCCGCTTTGCATTCAAGGTGTTGTCGCGGGTCTTCAACTTCGACCACCGCGAAGTCGCCGCCAACCCGGTGCACCTCATGTATGTGCTCGAACAGCAGATCGAGCAGGAGCAGTTCCCGCAGGAGGTCGAAGACCGCTACCGCGCCTTCATCAAGGAATTCCTGTCGGCGCACTACGCCGAGTTCATCGGCAAGGAGATTCAGACGGCCTACCTCGAAAGCTACTCCGAGTACGGTCAGAACATTTTCGACCGGTATGTCACCTACGCCGACTTCTGGATTCAGGATCAGGAGTTCCGTGATCCGAACACCGGCGAGATCCTCGACCGCAACTCACTCAATGACGAGTTGGAAAAGATCGAGAAGCCCGCGGGTATCAGCAATCCGAAAGACTTCCGCAACGAGGTGGTCAACTTCGTGCTGCGCGCCCGCGCCCAGAACGCCGGCAAGAATCCGAGCTGGACGAGTTACGAAAAGCTGCGCGCGGTGATCGAGAAGAAGATGTTCTCCAACACCGAAGACCTGCTGCCGGTCATCAGCTTCAACGCCAAGGCCAGCGCCGACGAGCAGCGCAAGCACCAGGATTTCGTCAATCGCATGATCGAAAAGGGCTACACCGAGAAGCAGGTTCGCTTGCTCTGCGAGTGGTATCTGCGCGTCCGCAAATCCTCGTAAATCGGACGGCCGCAGCCTTCGGGCAGCGGCCACCGGCTTGCGGCAAAAGGGGGGAGGACGATGGTCCGGATCATCGACCGACGTTTCGACAGCAAGAAAAAGAGTACGGCCAATCGCCAGCGCTTCATGCGCCGCTTCAAGCGGCAGATCCGCAAGGCGGTGGCTGACGCGATTGACGGGCGCTCCATTCGCGACCTGGAAAGCGGCGAAGAAATCTCGATCCCGTCCAAAGACCTCTCCGAGCCGAGCTTTCAGCACGGCAAGGAAGGCGTCTGGGAGCAAGTCTTCACCGGCAATGACCGCTTCGCCTCGGGCGACGGCATCGACCGGCCCATGGGCGGTGGCGGCAGCGGGGGCGGCGGTGGCGCCTCGAACGAAGGCGAAAGCGAGGACGATTTCGTTTTTCAGCTCTCGCGCGACGAATTTCTCGACGTCTTTTTCGACGACCTCGCCCTGCCCAACCTCGTTCGCACCGAACTGGCCAAGCTCACCGAGTTCAAGACGCAGCGCGCCGGCTTTACGTCTGACGGCGTGCCGACCAACATCAACGTGGTTCGCTCGCTGCGCGGCGCCATTGGTCGGCGCAAGGCGCTCGGTGCGCCACTGGCCGCACGCGTGCGCGAGATCGACGACGAAATCGAAGCGCTGGAGCAGGACACCACCGCTCACCTCGACGAAATCGCCGCGCTGCGCGAAGAGCGCTCCCGACTGCTCATCCGCATCGAAGCCATCCCCTTCATCGACCGCTTCGACCTGCGCTACAACAACCGCATCCGCATCCCAAAGCCGATTACCCAGGCCGTGATGTTTTGCGTCATGGACGTCTCCGGCTCCATGGACGAGCAGAAAAAGGCCACGGCCAAGCGCTTCTTCATGCTGCTGTATCTGTTTCTTCGCCGCAACTACGAACATATCGACGTGGTGTTCATCCGCCATCACACCATCGCCAAGGAAGTGGACGAAGACGAGTTCTTCCACTCCCGCGAGTCCGGCGGCACCGTGGTGTCGAGCGCCCTTCGCCTGATGACCGACATCGTGCGTGATCGCTACCCCCCAGGCGCCTGGAATGTTTATGGCGCGCAGGCCTCGGACGGCGACAACTGGGATAACGACTCGCCCATTTGCTGCGACATCCTCGACAAAGAGTTGCTCGCCCTGTGCCGCTATTTTGCCTACATCGAGATCACCACCGGCGAAGCCCAGAACCTGTGGCGGCAATACGAAGGCCTGACCGCGCATCACCGAAATTTCGCCCTGCAGCGTATCGAATCCCTTGAAGACATCTACCCGGTATTCCGGGAACTGTTCAAAAAGGAGCCGGCATGAGCGACACCACACTGGCCAGCAAAAAATTGCCGAGCGGCGCCGAATGGACGTTCGAAGCCATCGGCCAGTATCACGAAGAGATCGCCCGGGTCGCGGCCAACTACAAGCTCGACACCTACCCGGTGCAGGTCGAGATGATCACCTCCGAGCAGATGATGGACGCCTACGCCTCCGTCGGCATGCCGGTCAACTACCATCACTGGAGCTTCGGCAAGCAGTTTCTGGCCACCGAGAAGCGCTACAAACGCGGCCAGATGGGCCTCGCCTACGAGATCGTGATCAACTCCGATCCGTGCATCGCCTATCTCATGGAAGAAAACACCCTCACCATGCAGGCGCTGGTCATCGCGCACGCCGCCTACGGACACAACGCCTTCTTCAAGGGCAACTACCTGTTCCGCACCTGGACCAGCCCCGACGCCATCGTCGACTACCTGATTTTTGCGCGCAACTACATCGCCCAGTGCGAGCAGCGTCACGGCGTCGACGCGGTCGAAGAGCTGCTCGACTCCTGCCACGCGCTGATGAACGTCGGCGTCGATCGCTACAAGCGCCCGCCCAAGCTGTCGCTGCTCAAAGAACAAGCCCGCCAGAGCGAGCGCGAAACCTATCTGCAACGCCAGGTCAACGAGCTGTGGCGCACGCTGCCCACGCGTACCACCGCCGATACCAAGGAAGAGGCGCCACGCTTCCCGCCCGAGCCGCAAGAGAACATCCTCTACTTCATCGAAAAACACGCGCCGCTGCTCGAACCCTGGCAGCGCGAAATCGTGCGTATCGTGCGCAAGGTGGCGCAATACTTCTTCCCCCAGCGCCAGACGCAGGTCATGAACGAGGGCTGGGCCAGCTTCTGGCACTACACCCTGCTCAACACGCTGTACGACGAAGGCCTGCTGGCCGACAGCTTCATGATGGAGTTCCTGCACTCGCACTCCAGCGTGATGTACCAGCCCAACTACAACGACCCCTGGTACAACGGCATCAACCCCTATGCCCTCGGCTTTGCCATGTGGCAGGACATCAAGCGCATCTGCGAATCGCCCACCGACGAAGACCGCGAGTGGTTCCCCGACATCGCCGGCAGCAACTGGCAAGAGACTTTCGATTTCGCCATGCGCAACTTCAAGGACGAGAGCTTCATCGCCCAGTTCCTCTCGCCGCGTCTGATGCGCGCCTTCAAACTCTTTGCCGTGCAGGACGACGACAAGAAGAGCAAGCTCTTCGTCTCTGCCATTCATGAAGAACGCGGCTACCGCGAGCTGCGCGAGCGGTTGTCCAATCAATACAACCTGGGTTGCCGCGAACCCAACATCCAGGTCTGGAGCGTCGACTTCCGTGGCGACCGCTCCCTCACCCTGCGCTATCAGCCCTACAACCGGCGCCCGCTCGGCAAGAGTGTCGAAGAGGTGATGAAGCATCTCGCCCGCCTGTGGGGCTTCGCGGTGCGACTCGAAACCGTCGAACCGAACGGCAGCACCACGCTGACATACGAATGCCGTACCGAAAAGCGCCGCGGCGACAGCAAGGAAAAGCGCGCCCGAAATTAACACCGGCGCGCGCCATTTCAGCGTGCCTGTAAACCGCAAGACTCCTTCGCCCTAAAGCACGGTTGGCGGCGGCCGTTAATTCGGCCATGATGCGTCGCAGTGTCGCAGGCGCTATCTGTAGCCGCACCAAACAAGGGGTCGTTGCCATGTCTACATCGCTTGAAGTCCAGTCCGAAGATCCGTTCGAGAACGCGCTCGACGCATTCTCCCGCACCATCGAAAACGATCTCGCGACCCGGCAGCTCACCTTCCCGACCTTTCTGGATCTGACCATCCGCATCAAACGCGTCTGCGACGACCCACAGGCCTCGCTGGAAGACATCATTCGCGTCATCCGCGCCGACCCCCTGCTCAGCGCGCGCATCATCCGCCTGGCCAACTCGGTCGCACTCAACCCCTATAACCGATCCTTCACCTCAATCAGCGAAGCGGTGCGTCGCGTTGGGTTGGTCAACGTCCGCTCGCTCGCTTACGCCGTCGCCACCGAACAGCTCGCCGCCGAAAGCCGCAGCGCCGATGCGCGCCTGGTCGCCTCCGGCCTGTGGATGCACACCATCGATGTCGCGTCCTGGTCCTACGCCATCACCCGCCACCTGCGTATCGGCGACCCCGACACCGCCTTGTTTGCCGGCATGTTGAGCAGCATCGGTCAGTTCTACCTGCTCGCCCGCGCCACCGCGCACCCGGTGCTCGAACAAGACCTGAACCGCCTCGGCGAATTCATCGGCCTGTGGCACGAGCCGGTCAGCCGCGCCCTGCTCGGCGCGCTCGAAGTGCCCAAAACCGTCATCGACATCTTCGACGACGGCAACCCCTATGGCGGGCAATGGCCACCCGTCGAGTTACGCGATGTTCACTTCATCGCCGGCCTGTCGGCCGACACCCCCAACCCCTTCCTGCGCTTCAACAGTGCCGCCAAGCTGTCCCTGCTCGAAGCAACAACACAAACCGTGCCCGAGCAAGAGCTCTCCGCGCTGCGTGCCGACGCCCGCGACTCGCGCAACGGCCTGCTCTCCGCCCTGCGCGGTTGAGCGTGCCCTCGCCGGCGCGACGTGTATAATCCGCGTCGCGCTGGATCAGCGCACCACCTCGCGAGGGTGGCGGAATTGGTAGACGCACTGGATTTAGGTTCCAGCGCCTCACGGCGTGAGGGTTCGAGTCCCTCCTCTCGCACCAGCTTTTCCCATCGGGCGCCATGCCGGTCGATCACTACGAGAATTTTCCCGTCGCGTCGTTCCTGCTGCCGGCGCGCTTGCGCGAACCGGTCGAGGCCATCTACGCCTTCGCCCGCAGCGCCGACGACATCGCCGATGAAGGCGACGCGCCCGCCGTGGTGCGCCTCGCACAACTCAACGACTACCGCCGCGAACTGCACCTGATCGAGCAAGGCAAGCCATCGGGCGCGCCCATTTTCACGCGGCTCGCGCCCCACATCGCCGCGCACGAACTGCCGATCCAGCTTTTCCGCGACCTGCTCGACGCCTTCAGTCAGGACGTCGGCAAAACCCGCTACGCCGATTACACCGAGTTGCTCGACTACTGCCGTCGCTCGGCCAACCCGGTCGGCCGCCTGATGCTGCGCCTCTACCGCGCCGACACGCCGGCCCATCTGACGCAGTCCGACGCCATCTGCACCAGCCTGCAGCTGATCAACTTCTGGCAAGACGTGGCCATCGACTGGCAAAAGCAGCGCATCTACCTGCCCGCCGACGACATGGCGCGCTTCGATGTCACCGAAGCCCACCTGATTGAGCAGCGTGTCGACAACGCCTGGCGCGCGCTCATGCGCTTCCAGGTCGACCGTGCCCGTGCCCTCATGCACAGCGGCGCACCGCTGGCCACCGCACTGCCCGGCCGCATTGGCTGGGAATTACGTTTGATCGTGCTCGGCGGCCTGCGTATTCTCAAACGCATCGAAGCCGTCGGCTATGATGTCTTCCGCCATCGGCCCAGCCTCGGCAAGCGCGACGCCCCCGGTATCGCCCTCGCCGCGCTCAACTTCCACGCGAACACACGATGAACCCCCACGAGTATTGCCAGCAAAAAGCCGCCACCAGCGGATCGAGCTTCTACTACAGCTTCCTGTTCCTGCCCATCGAGCGGCGGCAAGCCATCATGGCGCTGTACGCTTTTTGCCGCGAAGTGGACGACATCGTCGACGACAACCTCGACCCCTCCATCGCCCAAAGCAAACTCGATTGGTGGCGCAGCGAAATCCTGCGGCTCGACAAGTCCGAAGCCACCCACCCCGTCGGCCTGGCGCTCACCGAAGTGCGCAAACGCTTCAGCCTGCCGACCGAGCAGCTGCTCGAAATCATCGACGGCATGCAGATGGATCTGGCGCAAACGCGCTATCTCGACTTCAAGACCCTGCGCCTCTACTGCTACCGCGTCGCCAGTGTGGTCGGCCTGCTCGCCGCCGAAATTTTTGGCTACCAGGATCGACAGACGCTCAAGTACGCCCACGACCTCGGCCTCGCCTTCCAGCTCACCAACATCATTCGCGATGTCGGCGAAGATGCCCGCCGCGGCCGCATCTATCTGCCCGTCGAAGACCTGCAACGCTTCAGCGTGCCCGCCAGCGACCTGCTGCAAGGCGAGCACAGCGACAAGTTCGTCGCCCTCATGCAGTTCCAGACCGAGCGCGCCATCAGCTTCTACGACCAGGCCATGGCGCAACTGCCCGCCATCGACCGCAAGGCTCAGCGCCCCGGCCTGATCATGGCTGCCATCTACCGCACCCTGCTCGACGAAATCGCCCGCGACGGCTTCCTCGTGCTCGATCGCCGCACCTCGCTCACCCCCGTGCGCAAGCTGTGGATCGCCACAAGCACCTGGCTTAAAAACTAGATGGTTCAGCGCGCCCGCCTCGACGCCCCGCAAGTCGCCGTCATCGGCGGTGGCTACGCCGGCATGGCCTGCGCGGTCGAGCTGGTGCGCAAAGGCGCCCGCGTGGCCGTGTTCGAGCGCGCCAGCGTCATGGGCGGCCGCGCCCGTCGGGTCGAAAAAGACGGCCTGTCGGTCGACAACGGCCAGCACCTGCTGCTCGGCGCCTACAGTGAAACCCTGCGCCTGCTGCGCTACGTTGGCGTGCGCCCCTCGGTGTTCTACAACGCCCCGCTCGATCTCTACTACCCCGGCAAGTTCCGCCTCACCGCCGCCAGCCTGCCCGCGCCGCTGCATCTGGCCGTCGGCCTGCTGCGCGCCCAGGGCATGGACTGGTCCGAGCGCCGCGCCTGCCTGCGCTTCATCCAGCACCTCAAGGCCCAGCGCTTCCGCCTGCCGGTGCACCTCACCGTCAGCCAGCTACTCGACAACGCCACCCAGCCCGAGCGCCTGCGCCGCTTCCTGTGGGAGCCGCTGTGCGTCGCCGCGCTCAACACCCCGGCGGCCGAAGCCTCAGCCCGCGTGTTCGCCAACGTACTGCGCGACACCCTAGCCGCCGGCGCCTCGGCCAGTGAACTGCTGATCCCCAAAGTCGATCTGTCTGAGCTGTTTCCGGTGCCCGCCGCCCGCTGGCTTGGCCGCAATGGCGGCCAGGTCTACGTCACCGAAGCCATCACCGAGATCGTGCCCGACGGCCAACGCTACCGCCTCGAAGGCGACCCGGTGTCCGCCCGTCGCTTCGACCATGTCGTCGTCGCCACCGCGCCCTACCACGCAGGCGATCTGCTCGCGCCCTTCGCCGCGCTCGCCTCGCTGGTCGCATCGATCCAGGCCCTGCCCTACGAGCCCATCCTCACCACCTACCTCCAATACGACGACAGCGTCCGCCTGCCCGCGCCCATGATCGGCGCCGAAGGCGGCCTCGCCCAATGGTTCTTCGACCGCGGCCAGACCGGCGGCCCCGCCGGCCTCATCGCCGCCGTCATCAGCGCCCTCGGCCCGCATCTCGACATCCCCAAACACGAAGTCGAACTCGCCGTCCACAACGAACTCGAAACCCTCCTCGACCGCCGCCTGCCACCAGCCGAGAGCATCCTCACCATCACCGAAAAACGCGCCACCTTCGCCTGCCGACCGCAGCTTGCGCGGCCGGGCGTGAAGACCGCGCAGCACGGTATCTGGCTGGCAGGGGATTACGTGGAGGGGCCGTATCCGGCGACGATTGAGGGGGCGGTGCGAGCGGGGGTTGGTTGTGCTCAAGCAGTTATGGCTGCCCAACGATCATGAATTCCGCCTTTCAACCAGGCAGGCGAGTTCAGGTCACAAGTATCCCTGATTGGCTATTGCACGACCTGCCTGCCGAAGACCAGCGCCGACTTCTAGATCAAAAGGGCTGCATCGTCGAAATCCGGAAGCTCCTGCCTCATGGTTACCTTTGGCTTTCGTTCGCAGATGGCACTGAAGGCTTCAGCGCCCTGCCTTCAGACGTTCTGCTAGTTGACGACATCAGCATATCCATGGATAGCGCAAAGCTCGGCCAAGCATTTCTCGATCGAACCCCTATTGCGGGCGTTTGGTTCTCCCATCGAGATACTGTCAGCGTTGTCGCTGGTTCTCATACAGGAGCCATTGGCGAGTTGTTGACAATCATCGCCTTGCAGCCAGAGCCGAAATTTGTTGTTGAAACAAGCCTCGGCATTGATATTGAAGTGCTTCAGTCAGAAATCGAGCGTCTATGATGCTGAAGAATTCCAAGAATCTCACTTCTCGCTGAGATGCTCCGCTTAACAGAGTTCCCGCTATGTTGCTCATCGGCCATGGCAGCGATCTAAAGTTCAGCCGTCACCCCCGCCTCACTCAACACCCCACCCTGCATATGCAGCACCCGGTCGCAACGCGAGGCGAGCGCATCATCATGGGTCACGAGGATCAGCGTCGTACCGTGTTCGCGGTTAAGTTCGAAGATGAGTTCGATGATCGCGGCGCCGGTTTCGGCGTCGAGGTTACCGGTCGGCTCATCGGCCAGCAGCACGGCGGGGGATGGGGCGAAGGCGCGGGCGAGTGCGACGCGTTGTTGTTCGCCGCCGGAGAGGTGCTTGGGATAGTGGCCGGTGCGCCCTTCGAGGCCGACGCGCTTGAGCCAGTCGCGGGCGGTGGCTTCGGCCTTGGGCTGGCCGGCGAGTTCGAGCGGGAGCATGACGTTGTCGAGCGCGGTGAGCGCCGGCAGCAACTGAAAGGACTGGAACACGAAGCCCATCTGGGCGCCACGCAATTGGGCGCGGGCATCTTCGCTGAGCGCGAACAGGGATTGCCCGGCGAGTTGAACCGATCCGCCCGTTGGCACGTCCAAGCCCGCAACAAGCCCGAGCAGCGTGGATTTGCCGGAGCCGGAGGCGCCAACGATGGCGACCGACTCGCCCGCTTGCACGGCAAAGCTGATGTCTTTGAGAATGGGCAGCACGCCGCCCTGCCCTTCGCGCGCAGGCACTGATTTGGACAAGCCGGTGACTTCGATGACCGGCCCGGAGTTGGAGAGCATGATTCGATCCATTATTGGTTTACTGTTGGTTCTGACGGCAACACTGGCGCAGGCCGCCACGGTGCTGGTGCTCGGCGACAGCTTGTCGGCCGGTTTTGGCCTGTCGGCCGACCAGGCCTGGCCGGCCCATTTACAGCGCAAGCTCGATGCCTTGCCGGGCAAGCATACCGTGATCAACGCCAGCGTGAGTGGCGAGACCACCGCCGGTGGGCGGGCGCGGCTGCCACAGGCGCTTGAAGCACACGCGCCGAATGTGGTCGTCATCGAGCTGGGCGCCAATGATGGCTTGCGCGGGCTGCCGGTCAAACTGATGCGGGAGAACCTGCTGGCAATGGTCGACGCGGCCGAGGCCGCGGGCGCCAAGGTGGTGCTGGTGGGCATGCGTCTGCCGCCGAACTACGGGCCGGTGTATACGCGGCTGTTCCAGAACACCTTCGCCGAGGTGGCCAAAACACGCCATCTGGCCTTTGTACCGTTTTTGCTCGATGGCTTCGCCGAAGACCGCGCGCTGTTCCAGGCCGATGGCATGCACCCGACTGCCGACGCCCAGCCGCGCATTGTTGACACCATGTGGCCGGCACTCAAACCGCTGCTACCGGCGGCGGTATCACGGCGCTGACGGATTTGGTGGGCAGCGAGCTGCCCACCCTACGAGAAGCGCGCCAAGGCCTCTGAAGTACAGACAACGCAACTCGAAATCATTTGATGTCCGGCGCAGTGGCTACCGGACTTCGCCACACACCGCGGCGACGACTACGGTCGTAGGGTGGGCGGCTCGCCGCCCACCAAGCGGCGTTTGTCGTGAGGCGCGGCGTTTGTCGTGAGGCGCGGTGGTGGGCGGCAAGCCGCCCACCCTACGAGCATTGCATCACGGTCGCTGCACGGCTGGCGGCATGAGTTCTTTCATGGTCGGCGCATTGGCAGCAGCAAAACGCCACGCGCCCTGGCGGCGACCACGTCGTAGGGTGGGCGGCTCGCCGCCCACCAAGCGGCGATTGTCG
Organism: Denitromonas ohlonensis; assembly: GCF_007625205.1. Taxonomy (GTDB): domain Bacteria; phylum Pseudomonadota; class Gammaproteobacteria; order Burkholderiales; family Rhodocyclaceae; genus Nitrogeniibacter; species Nitrogeniibacter ohlonensis. Next base: position 30,400 of record NZ_VMNI01000002.1, read on the forward strand.
TAAAACGCGATGCTTGCGTCAGCGAACCTGGACCGTCGGCCCACCCGCGTTCATTTGGCCAATCACCGCAGCGCTGCCGAAGCCCTGCTCACGGAACACTTCGAGCACCTGATCGACCGAGCCCGAATCGCAGGCCACCAACAAGCCGCCGCTGGTTTGCGGGTCGGTCAGCAGCGCTTGCTGCCATGCGCCCAGCTCATCGGCCAGATGCACATTGTTCCCGTAGCCTTCCCAGTTGCGTCGCGAGGCGCCGGTGACGACACCGGCCTGGGCAAAGCCGAGGGCCGCGTCGATCATCGGAATATCGTCAAACACCACCTCGGCCGACAGCGCCGAACCCCGGCACATTTCGAGCAGATGGCCCGCCAGGCCGAAACCGGTCACGTCGGTCACCGCATGCACGCCGTCAATCTGCGCCAGCGCAACGCCCGGCGTATTGAGGCGCGTCGTGGTGTCGATCATGCAGGCGTAGCCGTCGGCGTCTAGCTGGCCTTTCTTGAGCGCGGCGGAGAGCACGCCGACGCCCAGCGGCTTGCCGAGCACCAGCACATCGCCGGCGCGAGCCGCATCATTGCGCAGCACGCGATCGGGGTGCACGATGCCCAGCGCTACCAGCCCGTAGATCGGCTCGAGCACATCGATGGAGTGCCCGCCGGCAATCGGAATGCCCGCCTCGCGGCACACGCTGGCGCCGCCTTCGAGGATCTGGCCGATCACTTCGGGGGCGAGTTTATCGAGCGGCATGCCGACAATCGCCAGCGCCATGATCGGCGTGGCGCCCATGGCGTAGATGTCGCTGATAGCGTTGGTGGCGGCGATGCGGCCGAAATCGGTGGGGTCGTCGACAATCGGCGTGAAGAAATCGGTGGTCGCCACGATCGCCTGCTGGTCGTTGAGCCGATACACTGCGGCGTCATCGGACGAGGCGTTGCCCACCAGCAGCTCAGGCGGCATCACGCCCATGGGTGAGCGCGAGAGAATGTCGGACAGTACGGCGGGCGCAATTTTGCAGCCGCAGCCACCGCCGTGGGAAAATTCGGTCAAACGAACAGCAGTCATGATTTACACACAGAGGCGCGCGAACGGCGCCGGCACAGGATGGTGATGAAAAAAGGCAGCGCGACCGTAGCACAGCTTTCCGAGTTTGACGAGATCATCGATGTGCGCTCGCCGGCCGAGTTTGCGGACGACCACATCCCCGGTGCGGTGAACATGCCGGTGCTGGACGACGAACAACGGGCGCGCGTGGGCACCATCTACAAGCAGGTGTCGCCATTCGAGGCGCGGCGCATCGGCGGCGCGCTGGTGGCCGAGAACCTGGCCCGCCATCTGCTCGCGCACTTTCAGGACAAGCCCAAGCACTGGCGCCCCTTGGTGTATTGCTGGCGCGGCGGGCAGCGCAGCGGCGCCTTCGTGACCTGGCTGCGCATGGTCGGCTGGGATGCCTGCCAGCTCGAAGGCGGCTACAAGAATTTTCGCCGCCTGGTGATCGATGCGCTGGCGCAGCAACCGGCCGCACTCGACTTCCGCATCATCGGCGGCGCCACCGGCAGCGCCAAAACACGCATTCTCGAAGCCCTGGCCGCGGCTGGAGCGCAGGTGCTTGATCTGGAGGGGCTGGCCTCGCACAAAGGCTCGGTGCTCGGCGCGCTGCCCGGCATTGCCCAGCCGACCCAGAAGAAGTTCGAAACCGCCTTGCATGCCGAGCTCAGCCGGTTCAGCCCTGATCAACCGGTGTATGTGGAAGCCGAGAGCCGCAAGATCGGCCGGGTACACCTGCCCACCGAGTTGATGGAGGCCATGCGAGGCTCGCCCTGCTTCGCCATCGACGCCAGCCGCGAGGCGCGCATCGAATTTTTGCTACGCGACTATGCCTACCTGGGCGACGACGTGGCCGACCTGCAGCGCAAGCTCGGCTGCCTCAACCGCATCGTCTCAAACGAGACCCTGGCGCGCTGGCAGGACTACGCCGCCGCGCACGATCTGCCCGCCTTGTTTGCCGAACTGGTCGATCTGCATTACGACCCGCTCTACAAGCGCTCCCAAAACAGCAACTATGTGCGCTTTGGCGATGCCATTCATGTGACGACCGACGACCTGAGCCCGTCCGGCGTCATCGCCATTGCCGACGCCATTCTGGCGAAAACACCGGCGCGGGCCGACGCCCGCTGATCATTCCGGCAGACGGCCCGGCGCTTCGCCTTTGCGGGCGCAAATACGCTGCACCATGGCCGGCGCCGGACGCGCGATCTCGCCCTGCTCAAAGGCGAGCACGGTGAAGGCCTCTCGCGTGCGCTCAAGCAGCTCTCCCGGCATCAGGAGAAAATTGGGATTACTGGGTTTGCCAAAGGCCGCATTGCCGAGCATGAAGGTTTCGTAGATCAGTAGGCCGCCTGGGCACAGCAAAGCCGCCAGGCGGTCAAAACTCGGCCGATGCAGATAATTGGTCACCACGATCGCGTCAAACGAAGCGTCCGGCCACGGCCAGGCGTCGCCGGACTCCAGATCGAGCGCGCAAGGCGTGACCCCCGGATGAGCGTCAATCGCCGCCAGCGCGGCCGGATCGCGATCCGCGGCAGTCACATGGCAACCCCGATCGGCCAGCCACCGCGCATGGCGCCCGCGGCCGCAAGCCAGATCGAGCACGCTTGACCCTGCCATCAACCCGCCGGCATGGCGCTGAACCCAAGCCGAGGGCTGGCCGCCGCCATGTTTGATTGCGGCAACGCCCGGCTGACTGATCGGTTCGGACATGAGAGACCTCAAGCTGAATGAAGTGTTGAATTCTAGCTTGCTGTCCTCGGCTGTTCGCAGTAGACCTGAATGGGTGACTTTGAACGCGCCCTTGGCTCACTGGGCAAACGCGTATTATTCGATCAACGCCCTACGGCGCCGCGACCCGGGCCCCTTGGTCTCGAGAGCACGAAGGCTCTGACGGCGATACACCACGGCACCCGACATGGATTCACACGACAAGCCTGCCGACCTCCACGCCACGCCGTCCTCGGCGAAGCGCTTGCTGCACCGCTCCTTGGCCCTGGCGGGGCTGGCGCTGGTCGTCTTGCTGGTGCTGTCTGGAAAATGGTGGGCCGCCCGAAACAACCAGGCTGTCGCCGCGACGGACAATGCCGGCAGCCTCCCAGCCCTGAACGATGCGACTGGCTGGATCGGCCTCGCGTTGCTGGTGGTCGTGCTTGGCGTCGCGCTGAGCCTGGGCTTCCGCTCGATTCGCAACTACCGTTTCGCCGTCGACTTTGCACACCGCGCCACCGCCGTCACCGAATTCAATCAGCGCCGGCTGATGGACTTTGTTGAACTGTCCAGCGATTGGCTGTGGGAAACCGACATTGAGCACCGCTTCACCTTGATGAGCGAAGGCATGCGCAGCATGGCCAACATGGACAGCGCCGAGTTTGTCGGTGCACACCTGTGGGAGCTGCCCTGCAACAACATGGACGCCGGCCGCTGGTCGGACCACCAACAGCGCCTGGCAAAGCACGAACCCTTCACGCTTCTGATCTCCCGCTACGATCTGTCCGGTGCGCTGCGACACCTCGAATTCGTTGGCAAGCCGCTGTTTCGACATGGCCATTTCGAGGGGTATCGTGGCGTCGGCCGCGACCTCACCCAACGCATCAACGCCGAGCGCGAACTGCGCGACAGCGAGGAACGTTTCCGCACGCTGGTTGAAGGCTCCTTCGACTGGTTCTGGGAGCAGGACACCCAGTTCCGCTTTACGCGCCTGGTGACCAGCCCGCGCAACGAGCACGACCTCGACATCGACGCCGTCATCGGCAAGACCCGCTGGGCGCTGGCGGAGGCCACCGGCACCGAACCCCACTGGAAAGCCCATATCCTTCGTTGTGAACACCACGAGTCGTTCAGCGATTTTGTCTATTCACGACGAATGTCCGACGGAAGCAGCAGCTGGTTTTCCGTCAGCGGGCGACCCTATTACGATGACGCCGGCCGCTTCTGTGGCTATCGCGGCGTCGCGCGCGACATCACCGCCGAGCGCAACATCCAGCTCGCGCTGGCGGCCAGCGAAGCGCGCTATCGCACCACCTTTGAACACGCACCGGTTGGCATCATCACGCTCGACGCCGACGGCCGGCGGCAGAGCGTCAATGCCGCATTCGCACACATGCTGGGTTATCCAAGACGAGCGCTGCTCGGTCGCGACTTTCGCACCTTTACCCACCCGGACGACCAGGCCGCTGACGATCAGGCCTATCGGGCCTTTGTCAGCGGTCAGATCTCGTCGCACCAGGGCGAAAAGCGCTACGTCCACCAGGACGGGCATACGGTGTGGGCGCATATCTCCGTCACCGCCCTGCGTGACGAACATCGCGGCCTCAAGGGCTTCATCACCATCGTCGAAGACATTACCGCCCGCATTGTCGCGCAGCGCGAACGGCGCGCCGCCGAAAGTCGCTACCGGCGGCTTGTTGACGTCACCCCCGACGGCATCATCGTGCATCGCGACGACCGGATACTTTTCGCCAATGCCGCGGCCACCCATGTCTTTGGCGCCCCCAACACAACGGCGTTGCTCAACACCCCGCTGAGCCGTTTCTTTGAGCGGCCGCACACCGAGGACGCTCGCAGAACCCTCGCACTGAACCGGCATTTCCACGCCGGCCAGACGCTACCGCGCGCGCAGTTCCGGTTCCAGGGACTGAGCGGCACCGACGTCGAGGTTGAATCGACCGGTGTGGTCGTCGACTTCGAAGGCGGGCCGGCAACACTTCGCGTGATACGCGACATCTCCGATCGCGTGCTCGCAGAGCGTGCCCTGCAAGAGAGCCGCACCCGCTACCAAGAGGTGGTCGAATCAGTCAACGAAGTCATTTTTCAGACCGATCTCAATGGCGTGTTCACCTTTCTCAATCCTGCCTGGACGCAGATCTCCGGACACCCCATTGACAGCAGCGTCGGCCAGCCTCTGGCGTCCTTCCTGCACCCCGACGATCGCGGCCGTGCCCGTGTGCTGTTCAAGCGACTCAATGCCGGCGCCGCCCACGACGAAATCATGGAGCTGCGGATCCGCACCACCGAAGGCGAAATCCGCTGGCTCGAAGCCCATGCACGACAAATGATCCGCTCCGCCGGCGGGACCATCGGCATCATGGGCTCGCTCGATGACATCACCACCCGCAAGGTCGCGGAGCTGACGCTCAAAAACGTCAATATGGAACTCGAAGCCCGAGTACGGGCGCGCACCGCCGAACTCGAAGCATCCAACCGGGAGCTCGAAGCCTTCTCCTATTCGGTGTCGCACGATCTGCGGGCGCCCCTGCGCGCCATCGAAGGCTTTGCGAGCATTCTGCAAGAAGACATGGCCGAGCGGCTCGACGCCACCTCGGGCGCCTACCTTGCGCGGATTCGCGCGGCCACGCTCAGAATGGCCCATCTGATCGACGACCTCATCGAGCTGGCCCGCCTCACGCGTCAGACCCTGCGCCGCGAAAACATCGACCTCAGCCAGCTGGTGGAAGAGATCACCACCGAGATGCGCCACGAATCCCCCGAGCGGGTCGTCGACATCGACATCACCCCCGGGCTGACCGCTCACGCCGACCGCGCGTTGATGCGTGTCGTCCTCGAAAATCTGCTGCGTAACGCCTGGAAGTTCTCTGCCGGCCAGGCAGTCACGCAAATCGCCTTTTTTGCGACCCGCGACGAGGACGAGGTGATGTTCTGTGTCGCTGACAACGGCGTCGGCTTCGACATGGCCTACGCCGACAAGCTGTTTCAACCCTTCAACCGGCTACATGTCACCAGCGAATACGCCGGCTCGGGCATCGGACTGGCCACCGTGGCCCGCATCATCCAGCGTCACGGCGGTCAGATCCGGGCCGAATCCGCCCCCGGCGAAGGCGCACGCTTCAGCTTCTCAATCGGTCATTGACGTCTTTGCGTCTGCGCGCACAGCGATTTCAAACCGGCGCGCCGCGGCGGTCGACAGCACTTTGCGGCGCCAACGCCACATCGCATGCCAAACATTCCTCAAACATTCTGCAAACTGAGCCGTAGTAAAACTGATCTGTGTCAGAATGAGCCATGTTGCACTGCACTATGTTTCGGTATTCGCTCCCCGACAGTTTCTTCGGTGTCCGCGAACGCGTTGATATCGAATGTCATTGAGTACGGACTACGACGATGAAAGAAAAGCACTATCTCACCCCCCTGTTCGAGCCCAAATCCGTTGGTGTCATAGGCGCCAGCGAGCGCGAGACTGCGATCGGCGGCGTGCTGATCCGCAACATGCTCGACGCCGGCTTCAAGGGCAAGATCTTTGCCATCAACCCCAAGCACGACAAAGTGCATGGGGTGAAGTGCTACAAGAGCGTCGAAGACGTGCCGCAGCGCCTCGACCTGGTGGTGATCGCCACTGCAGCGCAAAAAGTGCCCGCCATCATCGACAGTTGCGGCCGTGCCGGCGTCAAGGCCGCCATCGTGCTCTCAGCCGGTTTCTCTGAAACCGGCCCGCGCGGCGCCGCACTCGAACGCTCGGTGATGGATACCGCCCGCCGACACAAGATCCGGCTGCTCGGCCCGAACTGTCTGGGCATCATGCGGCCCGACCTCGGCCTCAACGCCACCTTTGCCCACGGCCGCGCCCTGCCTGGCTCAATCGGCCTGATCTCGCAGTCCGGCGCGCTGTGCACCGCGATTCTCGACTGGGCACGCCCGAACAATGTGGGCTTCTCGGCTGTGGTATCGCTGGGCTCGTCGCGCGACGTCGATTTTGGCGAAGCCCTCGAATTCATGATTTCGGACCCGCGTACCGAAAGCATTTTCCTGTACGTCGAAGGTCTGCGCGATGCGCGCCGCTTCATGAGCGCCCTGCGCGGCGCCGCCCGCGTCAAGCCGGTGCTGCTGATCAAGGTCGGCCGCCACCCTGAGGCCTCCAAGGCCGTGCTCAGCCATACCGGCGCACAGGTGGGCGACGACGCCGTGTTCGACGCGGCCATCCGCCGCGCCGGCGTGATCCGCCTCTACAGCCTCGGCCAGCTTTTTGCCGCGGCCAACGCGCTGTTCTCGCACTTCCGCCCCCGCGGCAATCGTCTGGCCATCATCACCAACGGTGGCGGACCGGGCGTCATGGCGGCCGACCGCGCACTCGACCTGGGCATTCCGCTGTCGCAGCTGTCCGACGCCACCATGGCCAAGCTCAACGCCTGCCTGCCAGCCACCTGGTCGCATGGCAACCCCATCGACATCCTCGGCGACGCCGATGTTGACCGTTACCGCGGTGCGATCAAGGCCGTCCTCGAAGGCCCGAATGTCGACGGCGTGCTGGTGATGCTCACCCCGCAAGCCATGACCCGGCCGACCGATGTCGCCAAGGCCCTGATCGAAGAAGAACGCAGCGCTGACAAACCCGTGGTGACCTGTTTCATGGGCGAAGAGCAAGTGGGCGAGGCACGCAAGCTGTTCGAAGCCGCAGGCATCCCGACCTTCCGCACGCCCGAACCGGCGGTGGAGTTGTTCAGCCATATCTCGGCCTACTACCGTAACCAGAAGCTGCTGGCACAAACGCCGGCATCCTTGTCGCAAAACAACCCGCCGTCGATCGAAAGCGCCCGCCTGGTCATTGAAACCGCCCTCAACGAGCGCCGCAAAGTGCTCAACGAGATGGAATCGAAAGCCATCCTCGCGGCCTTCCGCATCCCCATCGCCCAAACGGTGGTCGCCCGCTCGGCCACCGAAGCCATGGTGCTGGCCGAAGAAATCGGCCTGCCGGTGGTGATGAAGATCGACTCGCTCGATATCACCCACAAGTCCGACGTGGGCGGCGTGCGCCTCAACCTCACCAGCCTCGCAGCCGTACGGACGGCCTATCAGGAAATCCTCGAAGGCGTGCGCCGCACCCATCCGAATGCCAGCATCAACGGCATTGCCATCGAACCGATGGTCATCAAGCGCAACGGCCGCGAGCTGATGGTTGGCGTGCGCCGCGATCCGGTGTTCGGCCCGATCATCACCTTCGGTGAAGGCGGCACCCGTGTCGAAGTGCAAAAAGACCGCGCCATCGCCCTGCCGCCGCTCAACTCCTATCTGGCGCGCGACCTGATCCGCTCGACCCGCGTGTCGTCCTATCTCGACGAATTCCGCAACATGCCGCCGATCAACATGGAGGCGCTGGAGATGGTGTTGCTGCGCGTCTCCGAGATGGTGTGCGAACTGCCGTGGCTCAAGGAACTCGACATCAACCCGCTGATCGTCGACGAGAACGGCGCCGTCGCGGTCGATGCGCGCATCGTGGCCGACAATGTCTCGCCGACGGCGGATCGCTACGATCACATGGCGATCCACCCCTATCCGCAGCACCTGACCACACACTGGACACTGCCGGACGGCACCGATGTCACCATCCGCGCCATCAAGCCGGAAGACGCCGACCTCGAAGTCAATTTTGTGCGCAAGCTGTCGGCCGAAACCAAGTACTTCCGCTTCATGAACACCATGCGCGAGCTGCCGCCGGCCATGGTCGTGCGCCTCACGCAGATCGACTACGACCGCGAAATGGCCTTTGTCGCCACCGTCACCGAAGACGATCAGGAAACCGAGATCGGTGTCTGCCGCTACGCGGTCAATCCCGACGGCGAGTCTTGTGAATTTGCGGTGGTGGTGGCCGACGACTGGCAACACCGCGGCCTGGCTCGCCGCCTGATGGGCGTGCTGATTGAAACCGCCCGCAACCGCGGCCTGGTCTACATGAACGGCGTCTTCCTGGCCAATAACGACCGCATGCTGCGCTTCGTGCAAAGCCTCGGCTTTGTGCTCTCCAGCGATCCGGACGACAGCACGGTCAAACTCGGCGTCCTTTCCCTGCAGGACTGAGCGCCGCACAAGGCTACAATGACGCCTCCAACACCGGAGGCGCCATTGTGGCCGACATGCATTCTTCCGACCGCTGCCCCTGGTGCGGCACCGAACCACTTTACGTGGCCTATCACGACGAAGAATGGGGCGTGCCGCAGCATGACGACCAGATGCTGTTCGAGATGCTCACGCTCGAAGGCGCGCAGGCCGGGCTATCGTGGTGGACGGTGCTGCAAAAGCGCGAGGGCTATCGGCGCGCCTTCGATCATTTCGACGTGACGCGCATTGCGGCCTACACCGACGATGACATCGCGCGTCTGGTCGCCGACGCCGGCATCATCCGCCACGCAGGCAAAATCCGCGCAAGCATCGGCAACGCCCGCGCCTTTCTTGAACTGCAGGCACGAGAAGGCAGTTTTGACCGCTGGCTATGGCAATTTGTCGACGGCCAGCCACAGATCAATCGGCGGCAAAGCATGGCCGAGGTGCCGGGTAAAACGACGCTATCCGACACCCTCAGCCGCGAGCTCAAACGCCACGGCTTCAAGTTTGTCGGCTCCACCATCTGCTACGCCTTCGCGCAGGCGACGGGGATGGTGAATGATCATTTGCTCAGCTGCCCCCAACACCCCGAACACGCCGCGCAATCACGATAAAAGATGAAATCAACCATTTCCACTGAAACACTTCACGGCCAGCCGGTCATTCAAGTCCGCACGGCCGAGGGCGCAGAAGCCACGGTCAGCCTTTTTGGCGGCCAGGTACTGCACTGGCAACCGGCAGGGGGCCGACCCTGGCTCTACCTGAGCGACCAGGCCGTGTTCGACGCCCGCAGCGCCATCCGTGGCGGCACGCCGGTGTGCTTCCCCCAGTTTGCCGCGCACGGCCCGCTGCCCCGCCACGGCCTGGTTCGCACGCGCCCCTGGCGGCTCATCAACCAACGCGAAGTCGACGGGCAAGTCATGCTCACCCTCGGCATCGACAGCGATGACGCATCGCTGAGCGTATGGCCCTATCTGTTTTCGCTGGAGCTGACGGTCAACATTGGCGGCAACCGCCTGGACATGGAGCTGGAAGTCACCAACACCGGCGCCGACGCGCTCGAATTCACCGCCGCGCTGCACACTTATCTGCGCGTCGGCGAAGTCGAACTGGCCGAACTCCATGGCTTGAAAGGCCTGCACTACACTGACCAATGCGATGGCGGCGCGCGCAAGACCGACCCGATGCCGATGCTGCAGATCGATGACCCCATCGACCGCATCTACCACGAGGTTCGCCGCCCGATGGTGCTCGACGATGGCGGCCGGGCGCTGCAGATCGATCAGGAAAATTTCACCGATGTGGTGGTCTGGAATCCGTGGGAGGCTGGCGCCGCCGCCTTGGCCGACATGCCCGACAAAGACTTCCGCCGCATGCTGTGCGTCGAAGCTGCGGCGGTCAAAACGCCGATCACGCTAGGCGCGGATGCGCAGTGGTGGGGTCGCCAGAGCCTGCTCGTGGGTGCTAATTGACCGGCGGTGCGCTCAGCAATTCACCGTTGATACGCACCTGCGCACGCTCTGAATCCTCGATTTTTTCGCCCAAGGGCTGCACGCTGAGTTCGCCGCCATCGAGCATTTCCTGCAAGCGCTGGCGTGCCAGTTCGCCACGATCGTCGGTCACCACCGGGGTATCGAGAATGTACTGCTGCCCGCCGTAGAAAAAGCTGCGGCCATCGATCGCGTAGGCCCGCACCGGCGGCACTGGCGCCACGCTGCCATCGCCCTCGGGGATGCGCACCGTGCCCAGGCGCGACGGATCGACCACCGCCGCGGCAGGATTGGCCGCCGAGGCGGTGCCCTGCATCAACAGCAGGGCGGCAAGCAGCACGAAGCTTGAACGAAACACAAACATCATCGACAGGTCACGCAAGAGAAACAAGAGCGTCAAATTGTATCCCGACTCTCCGGCCGGCGCTTGCCGCCGAGCCTCTGCTTCTGCACACTAGCCCGTTTTTCAAAACGCCAAAGCGCCCATGCCCCTCTCAATCGAACACCGCCTGGCGGACGAACTCAAGGCCACTCAACGTCAGGTAGTGGCCGCCATTGCCCTGCTCGACGAAGGCGCCACCGTGCCCTTCATCGCCCGCTACCGCAAGGAAGTCACCGGCGGCCTAGACGACACCCAGCTGCGCACGCTAGAAGACCGCCTCGGCTACCTGCGCGAGCTCGAGTCCCGCCGGGCTGCCATCGTCGAGTCCATCGAATCGCAAGGCGTCATGACCGACGCGCTGCGTGTGCAGATTGCCGAGGCGGACACCAAGCAGCGCCTCGAAGACCTCTACCTGCCCTACAAGCCCAAGCGCCGCACCAAGGCGCAGATTGCCCGCGAAGCCGGCTTAGGCCCGCTGGCCGAGGCCCTGCTCGCCGACCCCACGCTGACGCCAGAGACCGAGGCCGCGCGCTACCTCAACACCGAGGCCGGCATCGCCGACACCAAAGCCGCACTCGACGGCGCCCGCCAAATCCTGATCGAGCAGTTCAGCGAAAACGCCGCCCTGCTCGACGCCCTGCGTGGCCTGCTGAATGAGCGCGGCCGCATTGTCTCGGCGGTGATCGAGGGTAAAGAGGCCGAGGGCGCCAAATTCCGCGACTGGTTCGATTTCTCCGAACCGGTCGGCCACATCCCGTCGCACCGCCTGCTGGCGCTGCTGCGCGGGCGCAACGAAGGCATGCTGCGCCTCAGCATCGAACTGCCCGACGCTCCGCCGGCCGGCGAAATGGGGCCCTGCGAATCACTGGTCGCACGCCACGCCGGTATCCGCGACACCGGCCGCGCGGCCGATCGCTGGTTGATGGAAACCGCACGCTGGGCCTGGTCGGTGAAAATCGCCGTGCATCTCGAACTCGAACTGATGAACAGCCTGCGCGAGCGCGCCGAAGAGGAAGCCATCCGCGTGTTCGCCGGCAACCTCAAGGATCTGCTGCTCGCCGCGCCGGCGGGCCGGCGCGTGACCATCGGACTCGATCCGGGCCTGCGCACCGGCGTGAAAGTGGCCGTGGTCGACGGCACCGGCAAGCTCATCGACACCGCCACCATCTACCCGCACGAGCCGCGCCGCGACTGGGATGGCGCCCTGGCCGAAGTGGCCCGCCTGGCCAAAAAGCACGGCGCCGACCTGATCGCCATCGGCAACGGCACGGCATCGCGCGAGACCGACCGCCTCGCCGCCGAGCTGATCAAGCGCCATCCGGAGCTCAAGCTCACCAAGGTGATGGTGTCCGAAGCCGGCGCCTCGGTGTACTCGGCCTCGGCGCTGGCCGCGGCGGAATTTCCCGATCTGGACGTGAGCCTGCGCGGCGCCGCCTCGATCGGCCGCCGCCTGCAAGACCCGCTGGCCGAACTGGTCAAGATTGACCCCAAATCCATCGGCGTTGGCCAATACCAACACGACATCAACCAGACCCGCCTGGCGCGCATGCTCGACGCCGTCGTTGAAGACTGCGTGAACGCGGTCGGCGTCGACGTGAACACCGCCTCCGCCGCCCTGCTCAGCCGCATCTCCGGCCTCAACAGCACGCTGGCCAACAACATCGTGGCCCACCGTGACAGCCACGGCCCCTTCCCGGACCGTCGCGCACTCAAGGCCGTTCCACGTCTGGGCGACAAAACCTTCGAACAGGCCGCCGGCTTCTTGCGCGTGATTGGCGGCGGCAACCCGCTCGACGCCTCGGCAGTGCACCCGGAAGCCTATCCGCTGGTCGAAAAGATCCTCGCCGACATCCAGCGCGATGTGAGCAGCATCATCGGCGACAGCCCCACGCTCAAGGCACTCGACGCCAAGCGCTATGCCGATGATCGCTTCGGCGAGCCGACGGTGAACGACATCCTCGCCGAACTCGATAAACCCGGCCGCGACCCCCGCCCCGCCTTCCGCACCGCCAGCTTCCGCGATGGCGTCGAAAAGCTCAGCGACCTGACCGAAGGCATGGTGCTGGAGGGCGTGATCACCAACGTCACCAACTTCGGCGCCTTTGTCGATATCGGCGTGCATCAGGACGGTCTGGTGCACATTTCGGCGCTGTCCAACACCTTCGTGAAAGACCCGCGCAGCGTCGTCAAAGCCGGCGATGTGGTGCCGGTCAAGGTGATTGAAGTCGACCTGCCGCGCAAACGCATCGCGCTGACCATGCGCCTGTCCGACACGCCGGCCGAACCGCGCAAGCGCCCCGAGCGCAAGCCTGCCGAACGCCCAAAAGCGGCGCCACGTGCGGATCGCGCGCTACGCAAAGACGACGCCCGCGGCCACGGCAACATGGCCGCCGCACTCGCCAAAGCATTGAAAAAATAAGGGCTTGGGGTTTTCTGAGACAATGCCAGCCAACACACACGACACGAACATGATCCACATCTACGGCATCCGCAGCTGCGACACCATGAAGAAGGCCTTTACGTGGCTCGACAGCCACCACATCGCCTACACCTTCCACGACACCAAACGCGATGGCATCGACGAAGCCACGCTGGCCGACTGGGTCGCCCGCGTGAGTCGCACACCGCTGGTCAACACCCGCGGCACCACCTGGCGCAAGCTGCCCGACGAGGCCCGCCAGATCGACACCGATGCCGACGCCATCGCGCTGATGGCCGCCCACACCAGCCTGATCAAACGCCCCGTGCTCGACACCGGCGACGGTCGCCTGCTGGTGGGTTTCAACGCCGACACCTACGCCACCGAACTCACGGAGCCCCGCTGATGCTGCGCGAAGACAGCCTCGTCCAACCGTTCTTGTTTGACGATCTCGACATCCGCGGCAGCATCGTCCAGATCAACGACGCCTGGCGCGCCATAACCGCCCAGCGCGGCTACACCCCGGCCGTGCGCACCGTGCTCGGCGAGCTGACCGCGGTCACTGCGATCATGTCGGCCAACCTCAAGCAACCCGGCCGCCTCACCTTCCAGATGCAAGGCCACGGCCCGCTCTCGCTGATGGTGGTCGACTGCACCGAAACGCTCAATCTGCGCGGCTACGCAAAAACCGACGAAACGGTCAGCAGCAGCGAACTGAGCGGCCTGATCGGCGATGGCCACCTGCAGCTGACCCTCGACATCGCCGGCCTCGACCAGCCCTATCAAAGCCTCGTGCCCGTCGAAGGCGATACCGTCGCCGCCGTCTTCGAACACTATCTGGCGCAGTCCGAACAGCAACCCGCCGCACTGTGGCTGGTCGCCAACGGCGACACCGCCGCTGGCCTGTTTCTGCAAAAGCTGCCCGACGCCGACCTGCGCGACCCCGACGGCTGGGCGCGTGTCACCAGTCTGGCCGCCACCGTCAAGCCCGACGAGCTGCGCGGCTTGCCGCCAGAAGACGTCCTGGCCCGGCTATTCCACGAAGAAACGGTACGCGTGTTCACCCCACGCCCGGTGCTCCATCGCTGGCCCGCCGACCCCGAAAAGGTCAAGACCATGCTGCGCGGACTCGGCCGCGAAGAGCTCGAATCGGTGATCGAAACCCAAGGCGTGGTCGAGATTCACGACGACATGTCCAACCACACCTACCGCTTTGACGCCGACGCCATCCACGAACTGTTCGCCGCGCCCGACGCACCACCGACTCAACACTGAACCGCCCAGCGCACAGATTCCACCGGAATCTTGCCCCCAGCCTCTACGGCCAGTAAACTCGCAGGATTTGACAGCTCATCGGCCCCGAATGAACCCAGCTTCCGCATCAAACAAACCCATAGAATTCCGGGGCGCAACACTGGGCGTCATGACCGCGCGCCTGCGCGATACCGACCCGATGCGCCTGGCCGATGCCATGCACACCCTGCTCGGCGGCATGCCCGACTTCTTCAACCGCGAAGCGACCATTCTCGACTTTGCCGAGCTGGCCAACGCGCCCGAACGCATCGACTGGCCGGGGATCGCCAGCCTGCTGCGTCGCTACCGCCTGCAACCGGTGGCTGTGAGCAATCTGCCCGAGGCCTTCATTGAAGGCGCACGCAAGATTGGCCTGGCCGTGCTCGATGCCGACAACGCCAGCGTCAGCGCGCCCGAGGCGCCGGCATCTGCCGCTCCTGCGCCGGCACCCGCACCGGCACCGGTGGTCGAAGCCCCCGCAGCGGCAGCGCCTGTCGCCGCCGCCGCGGCAAGCACACTCATCATCGACCGCCCGCTGCGCTCCGGCCAGCAGGCCTATGCCCGCGGCGGCGATCTCGTGCTGCTGTGTGGTGTCAGCCACGGCGCCGAAGTCATCGCCGACGGCAGCATCCACTGCTACGGCCCGCTGCGCGGTCGCGCGCTGGCCGGCGCGCAGGGCAACACCCGCGCCCGCGTGTTCAGCACCAATTTTGGCCCCGAACTGGTCTCCATCGCCGGGGTCTATCGCACCTTCGAAAAAGGCATCCCCGAGTCCGTGGCCGGCAAAACCGCCCAGGCCTGGCTCAAGGGCGAAGGCGACAACCCGATTTTGACGATTGCGCCGCTGCAGACTGTCTAAGCACGGCACTCACAGGAAGGAAGTATTGTGACTCGAACCATCGTAGTAACGTCCGGCAAGGGCGGCGTCGGCAAGACGACCACCAGCGCAGCGTTCGCCTCGGGCCTGGCCCTGCGCGGATTCAAAACCGCGGTCATCGACTTTGACGTCGGCCTGCGCAACCTCGACCTGATCATGGGCTGCGAACGCCGCGTGGTGTATGACCTGATCAACGTCGTCAATGGCGAAGCCAAGCTGAGCCAGGCGCTGATCAAGGACAAGCACTGCGAAAACCTGTTCATCCTGCCCGCCTCGCAGACCCGCGACAAGGACGCGCTGACCGAAGAAGGCGTCAAGACCGTGCTCAAGGATCTCGAGCACATGGGCTTTGACTACGTGGTCTGCGACTCCCCCGCCGGCATCGAGCGCGGCGCCGTGATGGCGCTGACCTTCGCCGACGAGGCGATCATCGTCACCAACCCCGAAGTGTCCTCGGTGCGCGACTCCGACCGCATCCTCGGCATTCTGCAATCCAAGTCGCAGCGCGCCAAGGACGGCATGGATGCCGTCAAGGAGCACCTGCTGATCACCCGCTATTCGGCCAAGCGCGTCGAAGATGGCGAGATGCTGTCCTACAAGGACGTGCAGGAGCTGCTGCGTGTTGAATTGATTGGCGTCATCCCCGAATCCGAAGCCGTGCTCCACGCCTCCAACCAGGGTTCACCGGCCGTGCACCTCAAGGGCACCGACGTGTCCGAGGCCTATCTGGACGTGGTCGCCCGCTTCCTGGGCGAAGAGCGCCCCATGCGTTACACCACCTACGAAAAGCCGGGCCTGATGAAGCGCCTGTTCGGAGGGAAGTGAAATGTCCCTGCTCAGCATGCTGTTTGGCAGCAAACCCAAGACGGCAAATCTGGCCAAAGAACGCCTGCAACTGATCATTGCCCGCGAGCACGGCCCGCGGGACGGCTCGCCCGACTTTCTACCGGATCTCCAGCGTGACCTGATCGCGGTGATTTCGAAGTACGTCAACGTCAACCCGGACGATATCAAGGTCAACCTTGAGCGTCAGGACAACTACGAAGTGCTCGAGGTCAACATCGTGCTCCCCGAGAAGGAGCACTGATCGCGTCACAAATGCCCGGATGGTGAAATCGGTAGACACAAGGGACTTAAAATCCCTCGGCCTTTGGCTGTGCGGGTTCGATTCCCGCTCCGGGCACCAGTAAAAACAGGCGGGTATCTCCCACAGAGATACCCGCCTGCTTTTTTAACACCGATTTTTCACCACGACCGAGACTTGCCGCTCAAGCAGCGCTTTCTCGTGCCAGCTTGTCTTCGGTTCTCAGTTCGAAATCCGACGCGTCATGACGCTCATGCAACTGGTCGGACGGCTCACCCCAGGTCCGATTGACCTTGCGACCGCGCTGGACCGCGGCACGCGCCAGAATATCGTCTGCCCAGCGACGCAGGTGCGTGTAGCTGTCGACCTGCAAAAACTCACCCGCACCGTAGGATTGCCCCAGCACCAGGTTGCCATACCAGGGCCACGTCGCCATATCGGCGATGGTGTATTCGTCTCCCCCCAGATACCGGTGCTCGGCCAGTTCGCGGTCAAGCACGTCCATCTGACGCTTCACCTCCATGGTGAAACGATTGATCGGGTATTCGAACTTTTCGGGCGCATATGCGTAAAAATGACCAAAGCCGCCGCCCAGATAGGGGGCTGAGCCCTGCAGCCAGAAAAGCCAATTGAGCACCTCGGTACGCGCTGACGGGTCTTTGGGAAGGAATCGCCCGAACTTTTCGGCCAGATAAAGCAGGATTGCACCACTTTCAAAAACCCGACGCCCCGCTTCCGTATCAAACAACGCGGGAATTTTTGAATTCGGATTCACCTCAACAAAGCCCGTCGAAAACTGATCACCCTGACTGATCCGGATCAGATGGGCGTCGTATTCTGCGCCGCGCTCACCGACCGCCAACAACTCTTCGAGCAAGATGGTGACCTTCTGACCATTGGGCGTGCCCATTGAATACAACTGTAAAGGATGCTTCCCGCGCGGCAAGGTGGCTTCATGCGTGGGGCCGGCGATGGGTCGGTTGATCTTTGCCCATTCACCGCCGTTCTCGGCATCCCAGGTCCAGACTTTTGGGGGGACATACGGCTTCGAGTCAGACATGGTTCTCAATTCCTCATTCATGTTGAGCGCGTGCTCAGTCCTGCATCTGGGCCAATTGTTCCAGAATGCGCGTGTAGTTTTCCACTCCTTGCGCACCACTCACCAGATAGCGATGCTTGAATATCATCGCCGGCACACTGTGAACCCCTTGCTTCAACCAGCGGCTCTCAGCGTCGCGCACGTCGGTAGCAAAGCGCTGATCCGCCAGTACGGCAAGTGCCTCGGCGCGCTCAAGCCCGGTCTCGCCGGCCACATCGGCCAGCACGGCCTTGTCGGACAGGTTTCGGCGATCCGTAAAATGTGCATCAAAGAACGCCAGCTTCAGTGCATGCATACGACCGTGCTGATCGGCCCAATGAAGGAGTTGGTGCACGTTGAAGGTATTGTGCATGCGCATGTCGTCCGAAAAACGGAACGCGAACCCGAGCTCGGCGCCGATGTCGGTCATCCTGACGCGACTGTCTGCCGACGCCTCTGGTGTCGTACCGTATTTTTCTGCCACATGCTCCCGCAGGTTCTGGCCTTCGGCCGGCATATCGGGGTTCAGCTCGAACGGATGCCAGCGTATTTCGCCTGCGGTTCCCGTCGCCACCAGCGCCTGCTGCAGCTGTCGGTAACCAATGAGACACCACGGGCACATCACGTCGGAGACGATATCGATGTGAAGACTTTGGACCGGCTCAGTCATGCTGCCCCTCTTTCGATTGATCAATGATCATTTGCTGTTTAGATCGAGCGGTTTAAATATACACAATGTGAACCGACTGATCAAAACGCGATGAAAAACGGGCCGTCTGTCATGCCACGGCGCCGATGCGGCAAGGACACCAGCCAGAATGCACTGGGGGGATACCCGGCACACATCGATTTACCAGCGTACGGCGCTGGGGCATGAGTCAGAACGCTGACGCAACATATAATGCCTGCCTCGACGCCTTGACCTGGAAGCACGATGAGATTGAATTTGAGAGTCCCCTTCGCAGAAAAGGATGAGGCAAAAAAGCTTGGCGCACGCTGGGATGCCGCACGCAAGATCTGGTACGTCGAAGGCAAGGACGACGTCACGTCCTTCTCGAGGTGGTCACCTACGCCCCATGATGCATCCACCAGCGCCGCCCCCGCGCCAAAGCGCGCCCCGTCAAAAGCCCAAAGCACATCGAGCGGCGTTCAGATCGGCAGCCGCTATGTTGAATCTCCCCGTATCTGCGATTGCGCCCCTTGGGATGTTTGCGACATCTGTCGGGCCACCGCCCTGTCCAGCTAGGCGAGGGAGGCACGATCATGGAAACAGTGGCGGTCATCGACTTTGAAACAACAGGGCTGTCGCCCGGCCAGGGCGATCGCGCCACCGAGATTGCGGCGGTCATTCTCAAAGACGGCGAAATTATTGGGCGCTACCAGAGCCTGATGAACACGGGCGCCTGGGTACCCGCCTTCATCGAATCGCTGACCGGCATTACTAACGAGATGCTTCGCAGCGCGCCGCCGGCATCCTTGGTCATGCAGGAGGTGGCCGACTTCGTGGGTGATTACCCCTTGGTCGCTCACAACGCTTCGTTCGACAGCAAATTCTGGGATGCGGAGATGGCTCGCATCGATCGGACCCGACGGCAGGAATTCGTCTGCTCGCTGCTGCTGTCACGGCGGATCTTCCCTCAGGCGCCAAGTCACAAACTCAGCGCCTTGATCGAGTATGCGAATCTGCCGGTGGCAGGACGGTATCACCGCGCCTTGGCCGATGCGGAAATGGCCGCCAGCCTTTTGCAGCGCCTGGCGCACGAGTTGCGTGAGCAGCACAAGGTCAACACCGTTTCGGTCGACCTGCTCAGCCGGATTCAGCGTGCGCCCAAGTCGCAACTGACAAAATGTATTGCCCACGCGCAGGCCGTGTGACGCCCTGCAATCGCCCAGGTGAGATACTGGACGGCACACTCAAACCGACCGTGCATCCACCGCACCCGACGCTGTCGTTCAGGGCGTGACTTCTGAGTGTAGAGAAAGACTCAGAGACCTTGGCGCCGGCGATCCAAAGGCAGGACGCCGACAACACCCCACAAGATGACCTTCATCGCCCGGTTCGCGCCACCACACCAGCCAGAGAATAACTCGTGATCGTCCTCAATCTACGCTGCAGTAACGGCCATGGCTTTGAAGGCTGGTTTGGCTCATCGGATGCTTTTGAGGCGCAACGTGCGGAGGGCCAGATCAACTGCCCGGTCTGCGCCAGCGCCGACATCCGCCGCCTCCCCAGCGCGCCTTACGTGCAAACCGGCGCCCCGTCGCCCAAGGGCGGCGACACGCCAGCGCGCATCGACGACACTGCGGCACGCGCCGTTGCCGGTTTGCGCCAGCTCGCACAAAAAGCCGAGGACGTCGGCAAGGCCTTCCCGGCGGAAGTGCGCCGCATTCATCAAGGCGACGCGCCGGATCGAAGTATTCGCGGACAGGCATCCATTGAAGAGGTGGCTGAACTCCTTGATGAAGGCATCGGCGTGCTGCCGATTCCCGTCCCCAAAGAAGACCTTCACTAACGCGTTTTCAGCAGGGAATCGCCACCAGCGGAATCAGCATTTCGGCAGCCGAGATCCCGGCGTGTACGCCGAGCATCGGGAAACGCCGTTCATTCGGTAACCAGTCGTAGAGTGTCCAGTTGTCGCGGCCGATCAGGGCAAAATCGCCGACTCGTTCCGCCAGTCGCCGCGAGGGCTTTGCCGTCGGGCCGAACACACCGGAATCGATCAGGCGCGGGCCTGGCACGACATGAAAACGATCGCCCAACTGGCTAATCGCCTCAAGCTCGAACTGCGCTCGATGCGCATTTTTCACGCGACAGTAGGCGACCCGTCGCTCACCCCACAGCGGACCGTCCAGATAGGATTGCAGTTGGCCTTCCGCGGCGATATCGCATTGTCGCTCGGGCGGAGAGTCGATGAATCCATGATCTGCGGTCACCAGCAGTAGCGCCCCGCTGCCGGCAAGTTGGGCACTCACCCGCGCGACCATGGCATCCAGCGCTTCAAAGTGCGCATCGCACTCAAGCGAGGCAATCCCGAACTGGTGCGCCAGGGCATCGTAGTCGGCGTGATAGGCGTAGACAAAGCCGTCGAGACTGCCTAGATCGCGCACCGACTGAACAAGCTGCGACTCCAGCTCAGGCAAATCCTGATACGCGTATCGCCGCGCCACGCCGCGCGAGTGACGCAGATTGAAGGGTGAGCCCAGAATCGATTCTGGTCCGACCATCACGCTCCGCGTATCCAGGCGCTGAAACAGGCTGTGGTAGGGAAACAGGCGCGGCATGCGCCACCAACCGGTCATTGGCGCCCGATCTCGACGCACCATCGGCAAGGGCGCGAGCACGCCACCAAACCGGTCGTCGCGGATATACCACCCGGTGAGCCCATGTTCGGCTGGCGATATACCGGTCAAGGTGGTGGTGATTGCGCTGGCAGTGGTGGGCGGGAAAACGCTGGTCAGCGTGCGGGCTTGATGTTGCGCGAGAAAACTGCCCGCGCCGCGCGTGGCCAGATCGTGCGCACCGAGACCATCGATCACCAGCAAGACCACAACGCGCGCGGCGCTCAGCGGCATGGCCTCGGGATCGCGCAAACCCGGCGTATCGACCCGGCGGTCGCCAAAACGCCGCCGTAAGGAAGCCATCAGGTTCAGCAGGCTGCCCCCCTGGTAGTCCGGAGCAACGGTATCTGGCAAATCGAGAAATCGGGGAAATGTCATTTCGGCCGTCCGGCAAGCACACGCCCATGATAGCGTCGCCGGAAGCCAACGGAAAAACAGAAGGGGAAGCCAGCGGCTTCCCCTTCGTGTTTTTGGAGCGGGAAACGAGGCTCGAACTCGCGACCTCAACCTTGGCAAGGTTGCGCTCTACCAACTGAGCTATTCCCGCAATACTTTCCTGGAGGCGCGGGGCGGAGTCGAACCGCCCTGGAGGGATTTGCAGTCCCCTGCATAACCGCTTTGCTACCGCGCCACTGACCGACTGCCAAGTCGGCCATTCACTATCCGATTTCTCGGGAGTGAAAAGGGGAAAGCTGCGCTTTCCCCAGAATACTGGAGCGGGAAACGAGGCTCGAACTCGCGACCTCAACCTTGGCAAGGTTGCGCTCTACCAACTGAGCTATTCCCGCAAAACAGACCGCCATTATAGGCAGCCATTTTCTTCTGTCAAGGCGTTTTCAGCCTTTTTCACTGTCCCGCAACATGGGCATGGCTCGGTGCAAATAATAGCCCATGGACCACAGGGTCAGCACCGCCGCAATGTAGATCAAAATGGTCCCGACCCACTGCGATTGCACCGAAAGCAGCGGCGCATTATACAGAAGCAACGGGATCGCCACCATCTGTGCAGCCGTTTTTAATTTACCGACAAAGGCGACCGCCACACTGGCGGAACGCCCCACTCGCGCCATCCACTCCCGCAGTGCGGAAATGGTGATCTCGCGGCCGATGATGATTACCGCAATTGTTGCGTCAGCACGCCCCAACTGCACCAGCATGATCAACGCGGCCGCCACCATCAGCTTGTCGGCCACCGGATCGAGAAAGGCGCCAAAAGCCGAGGTTTGACCGAGGCTGCGCGCCAGATAGCCGTCGAACCAGTCGGTGATTGCGGCCACGCCGAACACCAGCGTCGCCGCAAGATTCCGCTCCGGCAGCGTCATCATGCCGTCGGGCAAATAATAGACGCCGACAAACACCGGAATCATGATGATCCGGGCCCAGGTCAGCGTGTTGGGAATATTCAATGGCATGAGTCAGTGGATGTCATTGTCTCGCCGATCGAAGCCGACCGTGAGTACAGGCGCGAAGTGTAGCCGCTGGCGGCGCAGCTTGTCACGATTCACCGCCAGTGAGCTCGCCATGGATCAACTCTGCGAGCGTCCGGCTGATGCCTTCGACCCGGCACAGATCGTCCACCGTCGCGCTACGCACGCCATCCAGACCGCCAAAGGTGGCGAGCAGCGCACGCCGTCGCGTCGGCCCGACGCCGGCGATACGCTCAAGCTTGGAGCCGATACGCGCCTTGCCACGCTTGGCGCGATGCCCGGTGATGGCAAAGCGATGCGCCTCGTCACGGATCTCCTGCACCAGATGCAGCGCGGCCGATTCGGGCGACAAATGCATGGGCGGTCGGCCATCGCCGAAAATGAGCGACTCCAGCCCCGGCTTGCGCCCCTCCCCCTTGGCCACCCCGACCGCCGGCAAGGCCGCCAGACCAAGCTCGGCGAACACCTCGAGCGCCATCGACAGCTGGCCGCGACCGCCGTCAATCAACACCAGATCAGGCAACACGCCGTCGCCGCTGGCGACTTTCTCGTAGCGTCGCGACAGCACCTGACGCATGGCGGCGTAGTCGTCGCCCGGCGTGATGTCGGTGATGTTGTAGCGCCGGTATTCGCCACGTTTCATCGCCCCGCCTTCGCACACCACGCAGGAAGCGACAGTGGCCTCACCCATCGTATGGCTGATGTCGAAGCATTCGATCCGCGCGGGCGGCTCAGTCAGGCCAAGCGCCTGCTGCAACGCCTCAAGCCGGGAGGCGCTGCGGTCGGACATCGCCAGCCGAGCCTGAATGGCGAGCGTGGCGTTGCGCTCGGCCATTTCCACCCAGCCTTTTTCCATCGGCCGACGTGGCGCAGTCACGACCGCCTGTTTGCCAAGGCTCTCCAGCACCGACCTGACGAGCGCGGCGTCGATGGCGGCCACGATCTTGCCGGGCAGCGGCAGCATCGCGTAGTGCTGCTCAATGAAAGCCAGCAACACATCCTGCGTAGAGCATTCGCCATCGACCACCGGAAACTGCGGTCGGTCGCCCAGGTGACGGCCACCACGGATCATCGCCAGATTGACGCACACCAGGCCCTCGGACTGGACCGCACACAGCACGTCCACGTCTTCTTCCTTGCCGCTATCGACGTACTGCCGGTGCAGCACTTGCTGGAGCGCGCGAATCTGGTCGCGCAGCGCCGCGGCTTCCTCGAAGGCCATACGCTCAGCCGCGGCCGCCATGCTGTCGGTCAGGCCGTTGATGACTTCGGAGGTGCGCCCTTCGAGAAACAGCGTGGCCAGACGCACATCGGCGGCGTAATCCTGCTCGGAGATCAGCCCAACGCAGGGCGCCGTGCAGCGCTGGATCTGATGCAACAAACAGGGACGCGAGCGGTGATCAAAGACGCCGTTTTCGCAGGTGCGCAGCTTGAAGACTTTTTGCAGCAGATGAATGCTGTCGCGCACCGACACGCTTCCCGGGAACGGGCCAAAATAGCGCGCGCCCTTGGTGAAGCCGCCGCGATGGAAGGCCAGTCGCGGAAAGCCATGCGCCGTGAGCGTGATATAGGGGTAGGACTTGTCGTCCCGAAACAAGATGTTGTAGCGCGGCGCCAGCGACTTGATGAGGTTGTTTTCGAGAATCAACGCCTCGGCTTCGGAGCGTGTCGCGGTGATTTCCACCTGCACGATCTGCGCCACCATCATGGCGATCCGCGGGCTGGCCAGCTGGCTACGGAAGTAGGAGGACAGCCGCTTTTTGAGATTCTTGGCCTTGCCGACATACAGCACCTGCCCTCCCTCGCCGATCATCCGGTACACCCCGGGGTCGGACGGCGCGTTGCGCAGGAAGGTCTGATGGTCGAAGCTGGTCACGTGGTCTTGCTCAGGCGCGCCGGGTGCGCTCAGCCAAGGCCGCCAGCTGTGCTTTGGCCTGGTCATAGGCTTCGCTGCCTGGGCAGACGCTGTCAGCGCAGGGGCGCGCGTGCAAGGCGCACAGGCGATCCGATAGTGTTGGCGGCACCTCGGGCTGCCAACGCGACAGCAAGGTGTCGGCCAGGTCCGGCCGGTTGCATACCAGCACCATGTCGCAACCCGCGACACGCGCGGCCTCGGCGCGTGCGACGATGTCGCCCGCTTCGGTGGCCGCTTCCATGGTCAGATCATCACTGAAAATCACGCCGGCAAAGCCGAGTTGGCCGCGCAGCACGGTCTGCAGCCAGAACGGGGAAAAACCCGCAGGCCGGGGATCGACCGCCGGATAGATGACATGCGCCGGCATGACACCGGCCAAGCGTGGCGCCAGCGTATGGAACGGCCGCATGTCCTGCGCGCAGATGGCATCGAAATCGCGCGCATCGCGCGGCATGTCGACATGCGAGTCGGCCTCGACAAAGCCGTGACCGGGAAAATGCTTGCCCACGCAACCCATGCCGGCGTCGGCCATGCCGTCGATCAGCGCGGTTGCGAGCGCGATGGTGGCGTCCGGGTCGCGATGGAAGGCACGATCGCCGATCACGCGGCTCACGCCGTAATCGAGATCAAGCACCGGGGTATAGCTCAGGTCCACGCCATGCGCGATCAACTCGCTGGCCAGCACCCGGCCCGCATCGCGGGCCAGCTGGCAACCGGCGACCGGGTCATCCGACCAGGCCTTGCCCAACACGCCCATTGCGGGCACCGCGCTGAAGCCTTCGCGAAAGCGCTGCACCCGCCCGCCTTCATGATCGACCGTGATCAACAAGGCCGGCACGCGCAACGTGCGAATGTCAGCGGTGAGCGCCGCCAGTTGCGTGGGATTGTCGTAGTTACGGGCAAACAGGATCACCCCGCCAACCAGCGGATGACACAGGCGCGTGCGCTCGTCATCAGTGAGGGCATGGCCGGCAACGTCGAGCATCACCGGTCCGAGAGGCAGCGTCATCGCCATCAGGCGGCATCCTTTTCAATCACCGCAAAGGCGATCACATAGTCGAGCTCGTCGCTCAGGCTGACATGCGTACGCAGGCCGTCGCGGGCAACAATCTCGGCCATCTGGCCATGAAAAATGTAATGCGGTTTGCCCAGCGCGTCGCGAGAGATCGCCACTGAATGCAGGGTGGCCGGCACCGCAACACCGGTGCCATAGGCTTTGCCAAAGGCTTCCTTGGCGGCAAAACGCTTGGCCAGCAGGCGCTCGGGCTGCGGGGCATCGTGGTAGGCCTGACGCTCGCTTGGCGCCAGAATGCGGTAGGCGAAACGATCGCCGTGCCGCGCCAGCGCCTGGCGGATACGCGCGACGCTGACCATGTCGGTGCCGATGCCGTGGATCATGCCCCGCCTGACTCGCCTTGCCGGGCGGCTTCGCGCATCAGGCGTTTCATTTCGCGCACCGCCTCGCGCAGACCCGAGAATACCGCCCGGGAGACAATGGCGTGGCCGATGTGCAACTCGCGAATGCCGGCGAGGCGCGCAACGGGCTGAACGTTGTAGTAGTTGAGCGCATGGCCGGCGTTAAAGCGCATGCCGGCCGCACGGATCATCTCACCGGCGCGGCGGATCTTGTCGATCTCGGCGACCACGGCGGGGCTTTGGGCATCGCGCCCGGCGCGATGGAAAGCCGCGGCATACGGCCCGGTGTGGATTTCGCACACCCGCGCGCCGATACGTGCCGCGGCATCAACCTGCGCCGGATCGGCATCGATGAACACGCTCACCGAGATGCCGGCGTCAGCGAGCCGGCTGACCGACGCCCGCAACGCGACCTCTTGCGACACGATGTCGAGCCCGCCTTCGGTGGTGACTTCCTGTCGCCCCTCGGGCACGAACATGGCCATCTCGGGTTTGAGCGCGGCGGCAATGCCGACCATTTCGTCGGTGGCCGCCATTTCGAGGTTGAGCTTCACCTGCGTGAGGTCACGCAGCTTGCGCACGTCGTCGTCGTTGATATGCCGCCGATCTTCGCGCAAATGCACGGTAATGCCGTCCGCGCCACCCAGATGCGCCTCAACAGCCGCCCAGACCGGGTCCGGCTCCCAGGTGCGCCGCGCCTGTCGCAAGGTGGCCACATGGTCGATATTTACGCCCAATTCAATCACAGTGCTTGCAACTCCTTGAACATCCGGCGCGAATGCAGTGGCTGAGCGCCGAGGTGGTGCTGGATCAGGTGGCGCAGCAAGGCCTTGCTCTGCACCAGCGTTTTCGGGTCGTCAAAACGGCCGGCGGCCATGTCGAGCAGGGTCTGGCCCGTGACCATCGGCAGGCCATCTTCGGGCGATACGTCTCTCACCGGGCCGCGATCAATTATATAGCCGTAGTGCGCGTCGGCCTCGATGGGCGACTCGGTCTCGGCATCGTGTTCCAGCGGAACGCCATAGCCAAGCTCGGAGAGTAGCGTCAGTTCAAACGCGCGCAGCACCGGCTCGAAGCGTGTTTCGCCCGGCAGGCGCTGAATCAGAGCGGCGTAGTGCGCGTAGAGTTCGGCATGCGCGTCTTCGCGCGGCAGCAGTTTGACGAGCAGTTCATTGAGGTAGTAGCCGCAGAGCAACTCCTTGCCGGAAAGCAAGGGCTGGCCGCCCAGCCACTCGGCACGTATCAGCGTCTTCACCTCGCCACTGCCCGACCAGTCCAGCAACAAGGGCTGGTAGGCCATCAGCACGCCGCGCAGCGCGGACATCGGGCGACGCGCGCCCTTGGCGACCAGGGCCATGCGGCCATAGTCGCGGCTGAACACTTCAACGATCAGGCTGGTTTCCCGATACGGGTGGGTGTGCAGGACAAAACCGGGTTGTTGATCGACGCGCTGCTTCTGGCCCACGGCGCGCTCACTCAGTCGTAGCCGAGGCTCTTGAGTGCGCGCTCGTCATCGGCCCAGCCGGACTTCACCTTGACCCAGACTTCGAGGTAGATCTTGGCGCCAAACAATTCTTCCATGGCCTTGCGTGCTTCGGTCGAAATGCGCTTGAGATGCTCGCCGCCTTTACCGATGACGATGCCCTTGTGCCCCGGCTTGTCGACGATGATGGCGGCATTGATACGGCGCAAGCCGCCGTCGGCCTCGAAGCGCTCGATCTCGACCGTCATGCCATAGGGCAGCTCGTCGCCAAGCAAACGGAAAAGCTTCTCGCGCAGAAATTCAGCGGCGAGGAAACGCTCGCTACGATCGGTGACATCGTCCGGCCCGAACATTGGCGGGCCTTCGGGCAGATAGGTGCGCGATACCTTCAGCAAGGCGTCGACGTTCTTGCCGCGCTCGGCCGACAA
Organism: Denitromonas ohlonensis; assembly: GCF_007625205.1. GTDB lineage: Bacteria > Pseudomonadota > Gammaproteobacteria > Burkholderiales > Rhodocyclaceae > Nitrogeniibacter > Nitrogeniibacter ohlonensis. Next base: position 57,905 of record NZ_VMNI01000002.1, read on the forward strand.
GGGCACGACCTCAGCGAACGGGAAAGCCCCACGAATACGCTCGATAAACGGCAGCAGGCTGGACTTGTCAGCCACCGTGTCGACTTTATTGATGACCAGAATCACCTTGGCGTCGCGCGGCAGCAAGGCCACGACTTGCTCGTCTTCGGGGCCGAACTTGCCCGCCTCGATGACCAGATACACCAGATCCACATCGGCGAGCGACTGAGTCACCGTGCGATTCATGGTGCGATTCAGCGCATTCTGGTGACGGGTCTGGAATCCCGGCGTGTCGACAAAAACAAACTGCGCCGTATCATCGGTGAGAATGCCTGACACCCGGTGTCGCGTAGTCTGCGCCTTGCTCGAGACAATGCTGACCTTCAGGCCGATCAACCGGTTCATCAGCGTCGACTTGCCCACATTGGGTCGACCAACGATCGCGATGAAACCCGTATGGAAGGCCGTGCCGTCCGGAGTGTGATTATCCTGCATGTTTTTCCAAGGTTTCCATGGCAAGCAGCGCCGCTTGCTGTTCCGCCGCTCGCCGGCTTGAACCGAGGCCCCGTGTTTGCAGGCCGCCATCGATGGTGCATTCGACATCAAATTGTTGCGCATGCGCCTCGCCGAGCGTTTCGACCAGGCGGTATTTCGGCAACTGCTTCCGGCGCGCCTGCAGCCATTCCTGCAGCCGGGTTTTCGGATCTTTCAGGCTGGTGTTCGGATCCAGTCTCGCCAGATGGGATTTGAACAGGTGGTCGATCACGGTTTTGGCCGCGTCAAACCCACCATCAAGATAGACCGCCGCGAACAAGGCTTCCAGGGCGTCCGAAAGAATCGACGGGCGCTCGGCGCCACCGCTCTTCTGCTCCCCCTCTCCCAAACGCAACACCGTGCCAAGTTCAAGGCTGGCGGCAATACCGTGCAGCGCGTCCTGGCACACCAGTTGCGCCCGCAGGCGAGACAAATCGCCCTCGCGCAGCTCAGGGAATCGCGAGAACAGCGCCAGCGCAACCACATGATTGACTACGCTGTCGCCGAGAAACTCCAGCCGTTCGTTGTTCGGCTGACCGTAACTGCGGTGGGTCAGTGCCTGACGCAGCCGGGAGGCATCCTTGAAACGGTAATCGAGCCGTTCTTGAAGCGTGTCGAAAGTCACCCGACCACCATCAGGAACCACCGCGCAGCACACCGGTATCGAAGTCGATGAGCAAACTCACGTTGCCGGCGATGGGCACCTTGCGTGAATAGGTCACTGACATTTCGAATTTGTTGCCACGCTTGACGATGAGCAGGTCGCGTCCCGTTACCGTGCGCACATCGCCGATGTAAGCCCGCTTATCGAAATCGGCACGCAACTGCGAAACCGGGGTTTCGGGCGACGGATTGGATTCGATGATCGCGTTCATGACCCGCTTCACTGCTATGTACTCGGTGACCACCGGTACCGTGCGCATCCCGATCAGGAACAAAAAACCGAGAATGGCGCCAACGATCAGCACACCGATCAGGGATATCCCCGTTTGCTTGTTCTTCATGCGATAGCCCTTCAGTGGAAAAAGCCGATACGGCTCGGCTCATTGAAGTTGAACCAGATCATAAACGCTTTGCCGACAATATTCTGCTCTGGCACGAAACCCCAGAATCGGCTGTCGCTACTGTCGTCCCGATTATCGCCCATGACAAAGTAATGCCCCTCCGGTACCGTACAACGCACGCCGTTGTTAGTATAGGTGCAGTTCTCGCGTTGCGGGAACTGCTTGGGTTGCGGCACATAGGCCGGTTTGTCGGCATCATTGAGATAGGCGTGCGCCACATTACCCAGCTTCTCACTGAACTGCGCGCTGGCATAGAGGCGGTCGAGATGAACATACTCGCCCTCAGACGCCACTTCGAGCGGCTCGCCGTTGATCGTCAGGCGTTTGTCGAAATACGCGACGGTATCGCCCGGCAGACCGACGACCCGCTTGATGTAGTCGAGCGAAGGGTTTTCCGGATACCGGAAGACCATGACGTCACCCCGCGCCGGCGCATTCATTTCCACAACTTTCTTGTTGATGACCGGCAGACGAATACCGTAGGTGTATTTGTTGACCAGGATGAAATCACCCACCAGCAAGGTCGGAATCATGGATCCCGACGGAATCTTGAACGGCTCGACCAAAAAAGAGCGCAAGAAAAAGACCGCGAGAATGACTGGAAAAAAGCTGGCACCGTATTCGACCCACCACGGTTCGCTCGCACCGGGGGCACGCAGCTTGCGCGCGTAAAGCTTGTCAAGCAGCCACAGTACGCCGGTTGCAACCAGCAGCAGAAAAAGGATCAGGGCAAAATTCACATCAACTCCGGATTGCGTTCCAGGGAGGTTACTTGCTGTCGTCGGTACGCAGTACCGCCAGGAAGGCTTCTTGCGGAATCTCGACCGCACCAACCTGCTTCATCCGGCGCTTGCCGGCCTTCTGCTTTTCGAGCAGCTTGCGCTTGCGGGAGATGTCTCCGCCGTAACACTTGGCGAGCACGTTTTTGCGCAAGGCCTTGATGTTCTCGCGCGACACGATGGTCGAGCCGATGGCCGCCTGCACGGCCACGTCGAACATCTGGCGCGGAATGATGCCGCGCAGCTTGGCGGCCAACTCACGGCCGCGGAAATGCGCATTGGCACGGTGTACGATCACCGACAGCGCATCGACCTTCTCACCGTTGACCAACATGTCGAGCTTGACCAGATCGGCCGCTTGATAGCAATGCAACTCATAGTCGAGCGAAGCGTAGCCACGCGATACCGACTTGAGGCGATCAAAGAAGTCCATGACCACTTCATTCATGGGAATGTCATAGATCAGCTGAACCTGCCGGCCGTGATAGCGCATATCCACCTGCGAACCGCGCTTCTGGGTACACAGCGTGATCACCACCCCAACATATTCCTGCGGCAAGTAAATCGTCGCGCGAATGATCGGCTCACGGATCTCGTCCATTTTCGACGGGTCGGGCAGTTTGGCCGGGTTCTCGATCTTGACCAACGAACCATCCTTCATCAGGATTTCGTAAACCACGGTCGGTGCCGTGGTGATCAGGTCGATATTGAACTCACGCTCGAGTCGCTCTTGCACTATATCCATGTGCAACAGGCCGAGAAAACCGCAGCGAAAACCAAAGCCCAGCGCTTGAGACACTTCCGGCTCAAAGCGCAGCGCAGCGTCGTTGAGTTGCAGTTTTTCGAGCGATTCACGCAACTGCTCGTATTCGTTGGATTCCACCGGATACAAGCCGGCAAACACCTGCGATTTGATTTCTTTGAAGCCCGGCAGAGGTTTGTCAGCCGGACGCGACGCCAGCGTGACCGTATCGCCAACCTTGGCGTCGGAAATCACCTTGATGCCGCTGATGACAAAGCCCACCTCACCCGCCGATAGCGTTTCGCGCACCAACGATTTCGGCGTAAACACCCCCACCTGGTCGACCGGATACTCGGCGCCGTTGGCCATCAGGCGCATACGATCCTTGGCCTTGATGCAGCCGTCGATCACGCGCACCAGAATCACCACGCCGACATAGCTGTCGAACCACGAATCGATGATCAGCGCTTTCAGCGGCGCCGTCGGATCGCCCACCGGCGGCGGCACACGCCGCACCACGGTCTCGAGAATGTCGTCGATCCCCAGGCCGGTCTTGGCCGAGCACAAGGTCGCCTCCGACGCATCAACGCCAATCACATCTTCGATCTCGGCGCGCACGCGTTCAGGGTCGGCGGCGGGCAGGTCGACCTTATTCAGCACCGGAATCACTTCCAGGTTCTGCTCGATCGCCATATAGCAGTTCGCTACGGTCTGCGCTTCCACGCCCTGCGACGCATCCACCACCAGCAGCGCGCCCTCGCAGGCCTGCAGGGAGCGCGACACTTCATAGCTGAAGTCCACATGCCCCGGGGTGTCGATCAGATTGAACTGATACTCCTGACCATCCTTCGCCTTGTAGAGCAAGGAGGCGGTCTGCGCCTTGATGGTGATGCCACGCTCCCGCTCCAGATCCATCGAGTCGAGCACCTGGGCATCCATCTCCCGGTCCGCCAGGCCGCCGCAGCGGTGGATCAGGCGATCGGCCAGCGTCGACTTACCGTGGTCAATGTGGGCAATGATGGAGAAGTTACGTATGTGGCGCATATTCACAACAAAAAAGGTGCCTTGCGGCACCCTCGTTTCCCGGGCGTAGTCAATCGGCGGATTCTATCGGAAATCGGGCCAAATAGGCACGCAGCGCCGCCTCGTCAAGGTGGTAATGGCACAGTTCCTGACCATCGATCGCCAACAACACCGGCACCAGCTCACCCCAGCGCGCCTCCAGCGCGGGATCGCTATCCACATCGACGACGTCGATCTCCGCGCCCGCCGCATCGGTCAATGGCTTGGCCGCCGCCAACATCTCGTCGCACAGATGACACCAGCTGCGGCTGAGCAATCGCAACGTGCCCATCAACGCGACTCAATCGCCACAAAACTCCGGCCAGCGCCCCGCTGCAGCAAGACGGTTAACGCCTCCTGCGGCCCAAGGCGGTTCAAGACGGCATCGAGATCTTCGAGTGTCTTGAGCGGCGTTTGCTTGCCAGCAATCACCGAGGCCACCAGCAAATCACCCTCGCGCAGACGGGCGCGTGCCGCCGGACCTTCTGCCTTCCGTACTTCAAGCCCCCACTGCGCACCAACGGTCTTCAATCGAGCGCCATTGGGCTCGGACACGGTCAGCCCGCGTCGGGCCAGATCATCCAGTTTCGGCGGAATGTGCCGCTGCGGCGATGACGCGCGCTCAGCACTTGGCCAATGACCCAGCGTGACGGTCAGCGTGTGGCGGGCCCCATCTCGAATCACTTCCATCGGCACATCACGACCCGGCGCCACGCGCGCCACAATGCGTGGCAAGTCGTCTGAGCGCCGAACGAGCGTCTCGCCGAAACGAGCGATCACATCGCCCACCCTCACCCCGGCGTGCAACGCCGGGCTATCGGGCTCGACCATTCCGACCAGGGCTCCGTCTAGCGACGACAGCGCGAAAGCGCCCGCCAATGCCGGCGTCACTTCCTGAATGCCCACTCCGATCCGACCCCGCGCCACCTTGCCCGTACTTCTGAGTTGAGACTGGATGTCCATGGCGACGTCAATCGGAATCGCGAAGGACACGCCCATGAAACCGCCGGTGCGGCTATAGATCTGGGAATTGATCCCCACCACTTCACCCGCCAGATTGAACAGCGGCCCGCCAGAGTTGCCGGGATTGATCGCCACATCAGTCTGGATGAAGGGCACGAAGCTCTCTTCGGGAAACACACGCCCCTTCGCGCTGACAATCCCTGCGGTCACGCTGTTCTCAAATCCGAACGGTGACCCGATTGCCACCACCCATTCGCCGACCGCCAGGCCATCCGGCGCCCCCATCCGAACCGCCGGCAGGCCACTGCCATCGATCTTCAACAAGGCGATATCCGCGCGCTTGTCCGACCCGATCAGCGTGGCCGAATACACCCGACGGTCGAGCAGGCGCACCTGAATCGTCTGGGCATTAGCCACCACATGCGCGTTCGTCAGAATGTAGCCATCATCAGAAATGAAGAAGCCCGAACCCTGCGACTGCTCAAGTTCTTCCGGCTGTGGCTCAGGCGCCTCCGGCAACAGGCGTCGCAGAAAATCGGGCACATGCGGATTTTCCGATATGTCGGGATGCACCGGCTTTGTGCTGGATTCAGGCTGGGAAATACTGATATTGACCACGGACGGACCGTGCTCTCGCACCAGCGCGCGAAAATCTGGCAGAACATCGGCCACCGACACACCGGCGGCAAACAGGCACACGGCCGCCGCCATCACATGCAAACAGACCCGCCTAATCATGGCGTGAGGCGGTTTCAGTGTGCGTCGATGAACACAGCGCCGAGTCAGCAGCCAACCGAACTGACAGCTTTTGCCGCCAGAATCGCCGACCACCGATCGAGCGAACGAAAAGCACCGAGGCAATCAATGCGACCACCAGTCCAGTCAGCGCGCCGGTATTGCCAGCCCACCACGTACCCAGGCCGGCACCGAGCAGCGCGCCGAGCGTCGGCACACCATAGGTCACCGCGGCTGCGCCCAGCGCCGCGCCATCATCAATCTGAAGACGCACACGATCCCCGGCGACAAAATGCTGCGGATTTTCAACATGAAAGACTTCGTCGGGCTTGCCAAAAGCGTGGGCAATCTTTGCCCCGCCACAACCGCCCGGCTCATTGCAACGGCCACACCCCGTGGGTTGGTCGTCGACACGCACCCACGCCTGATCCTCGCCGGCACGCAACACAATGCCCCGCGCTTCGATCACTGGCTGGCCGCCGTCATGCCGTCACCAACACGGCGCAGTGCCTCATTGGGCGCTTCGCCCAGTACCGTCAGACGATGTCCGGCCACGTTCCTGGCATAAACGGCGATTGAACCGGCATCCATGAACCCGGCGCTGTCATCGGGGGATTGCGCAGGCTCGACAAAGACCGAAATATTGGCCAAGCCATCCGACACCACCATGTGCAATACCGACTGGCCATGAGCGCCAACCGAGCGTCGTACCGTCGACACCAGGCGATAGCCCGGCAGCATGTCGCCCAACTGCCAGGCGGACGCATCTGCGCTGGCCTCGTCGCCCTTGGCGTTAACCGTCTGCCAGTCGTCGGCGACCGCATATTTTTGCTTGAGCAGATCGGGGTCGATGTCTCCGCCGATGCGTATCTCGTTGAACGCAAACTGCTCGATCAACTCACCGTTGCCATCGAGCAAGCGGGCCTTGAGCAACAAACCACTCTCTTCGTCTGCCCACAACTGGTGGCCATAACGAAGATTGTCTTTGGGTTCGAGGATAATCAACTGCGCCTTGCGTCCGGCGACCCGGCTCATATCCCCGCGGGAAATCCGGTAATACTCGTTCAGGGCCGCAACCGCCACCGGCAGGCGGGCCGGAAACGCACGTCGATTCCCGATACGGTCGATGATCACCGTCTTGAGGTCGGGCAGAACACAACGAACCTCCGAATTCGTACGAATCACTTCCCGGGGGTTTCCATCGAGCGTCTCGATGCGCTCCACGTCGCCCTCCGGGCCTGTCACATGGGCAATCCGCAGCGTCTCCAAGCGTTTTCCGCTGAGATAGGAAAACGTGCCGGAAAAGTTGACCTTCTGCGCTGCGCCCGCCATCCGGTTCATCCAGGACAGGGCGTCGTTCTCCGGGCCGGCCGAGGCTGCGCCGCAAAAAACGAAAAGGCAGACGACGAGGAGGCGGTGCCTCATCGCCGCACCCCGGCAGACACATCAGCGACCGTGCGGACGAACGGTGCGACAGCAGGAATAGCGCCTTGATTCGCCAGGCTCTGATGCGCAAACAGATACGCGCGCAAGGGCTCCCGATCCTGTCGGTTTGTCTCGACAGCGCTCGCCATCAGCGGCTGAGGCGCAACGCTGGCCATTTGAATGACCGACGTATCCGTGCTTTGCGGAATCGCCAGCCACCCCACCACGGCCACACCGGCCACCGATGCAGCCAAGGGAAGGAGCTTCCCCCAAGACTTGCCAAGTGGCGACGCCGATGTCGGCGGCCGGCTGGCCAACGGCGCAAGCACGGTAGGCTCCTGCGCCAGACTCGCCATGACCCGTACCGACAAATCGCAAGACAACTCGGGCTCATTGCGAAGCGCATCGCCGATCAGACAATAGTGATCCCATTGACGGCGAACATCGGCGGACTCGCCAACTGAATTCAGGACCGGCTCCACCGCTTGCGCATCCAGATTGCCATCAAGCAGTGCCGAAATACGTTCCTTCATACCTACCACCGTTGATCAGGGGCCGTATCCAACAACGGCCGGAGTTTTTCTGCAATCGCCTCGCGCGCCCGGAATATTCGCGAACGCACAGTACCTATCGGGCATTCCATGATGCCGGCGATTTCCTCGTAGCTCAGTCCCTCGATCTCGCGCAAAACAATGGCCGTTCTCAACTCTTCCGGCAACGCTTCCATCGCAATATCGACGGTCTGTCCGATCTGACGAGACATCATCAAGCGCTCAGGCGTATTGATGTCCCTCAGCTGATCTCCATCATCAAAAGTCTCTGCTTCTTCCGAATTGAAACCCGTGGTCGTCGGCGCCCTGCGGCGCTGAGCAACCAGATAATTCTTCGCCGTATTCACCCCGATGCGGTAAAGCCAGGTGTAAAACGCGCTCTCGCCTCGAAACGCTGGCAGCGCGCGATAGGCCTTGATGAATGTTTCCTGCGCAACATCCTCCACCTCAGCAGGGTCGCGGATCAGGCGCGACAGCAAGCGCAGCAACTTGCGCTGATACTTGGAAACCAACAGGCCAAAGGCCTGTTTGTCTCCGCGCTGTACGCGCTCAACAAGTTGTTGATCCAGTTCTCGGTCGGTCATTTGGCTTGGGGAAACGAAAATCGATCGCGGCAGCGAATAAACCGCGAAAGTATAACCAACCCGGTGCCTCACGCCAAAAACAGATCAACCTGAGCAATCGACCCCTCGTTGAAAGAATAGTTCAGACAGCGCAAGGGTTTTTGCGTCACCAGCAGGGTGACACCGAGTGATATAGTTGGCGCCGACCATTTTTTCGCTGGAACCAGTCGGTGGAAACCTTCGACGTTGTCATTATTGGAAGCGGCCTGGCGGGCCAATCCCTCGCGTTGCGCCTGGCGGAACACCGCCGGGTGGCGATCGTCACCAAACGGATGCTCTCTGACAGCGCCAGCGCCTGGGCACAAGGCGGCATTGCCGCCGTTCTCGATCCGGCCGACAGCGTCGAGTCTCATGTCTCGGACACCTTCGACGCCGGTGCCGGCCTCAACAGCCGAGCCGCCACACAACATGTCGTCGAAAACAGCCGGCGCGCCATCGAGTGGCTGATCGATCGAGGCGTACCATTTACCCGCGACGAGGACACCCCCACCGGCTACCACCTGACCCGCGAAGGCGGCCATAGTCACCGGCGCATCATTCATGCAGCCGACGCCACCGGCGCAGCCGTCCAAGCCACACTCAGCCAACAAGTCGCGGCCCACCCGAACATCACCGTACTCGAGCGACATATCGCGATTGACCTCATCCCCGGCAGCAAGCTGGGGCAGACGGATCGAGGCTGTCTTGGGGCATATGTTCTCGACATCGACAACGAGCACGTCAAGACCCTGCGCGCCTCGGCCACGGTGCTGGCCACAGGCGGCGCCGGCAAGGTCTACGTCTACACCACCAACCCCGACACCGCGACAGGCGACGGAATCGCCATGGCCTGGCGGGCCGGTTGCCGGGTGGCGAACATGGAGTTCATCCAGTTTCACCCGACCTGCCTGTATCACCCGCAAGCCAAGTCCTTCCTGGTGTCAGAAGCGGTTCGTGGTGAAGGCGGCCTGCTACGCCTGCCCAGCGGCGAGCGTTTCATGCCCGAGCATGACCCGCGCGCCGAGCTTGCACCACGCGACATCGTCGCGCGTGCCATCGACTTCGAGATGAAGAAACGCGGCCTGGACTGTGTGTTCCTGGACATCAGCCACAAACCCGCCGAATTCCTGAAATCGCACTTCCCCACCATTCTCGCGCGCTGCGAGGAACTGGGGATCGACATCACCCGCCAGCCGATTCCCGTCGTGCCTGCCGCCCACTACACCTGCGGCGGCATCGTTACCGATCTGCACGGTCGCACCGACCTCTCCGGCCTCTACGCCGTTGGTGAGGCCACCTGCACCGGCCTGCACGGCGCCAACCGCCTGGCTAGCAACTCACTGCTGGAATGTGTGGTGTTCAGCGAGGGCATTGCTGACGCCATTCTGGCGCAGCCCGTCCTCCCGCCCCTGCCCCTGCCGCCATGGGACGAAAGCCGGGTCACCGATGCCGACGAGGAAATCGTGATCTCCCACAACTGGGAAGAATTGCGCCGCTTCATGTGGGACTACGTCGGCATTGTTCGCACCAACAAACGCCTGCTGCGCGCACAACACCGCATTCGGCTGCTGACCCGTGAGATCGACGAGTTTTACGCCAACTTCCGGGTCACCAATGACTTGATTGAGTTGCGCAACCTGGTCACCACCGCCGATCTGATTGTACGCAGTGCGCTGCGACGCAAGGAAAGCCGCGGTCTGCATTTCAGCCGCGACTATCCAGGGACTCAGTCACGGCCGCGCGACACGGTGCTTCGGCCACGGAAAACGTCAGCAAAGTAGTTCAGGTGCGAGCCTCCGCCGGACGACGGCCCGGCGCATTTCGAAACCAGACACACAGCCAGCGCCATCCTTCCGGGTGAGTCAGCGCGTCTGGCGTAAGCATGACCGCATGACGCCGCCCGTCCTCGCCGCGGCCATGCAGCCAGAACACGCCAAAGAGATCCACGCTCGACGCCGCGAGTTCGCACGCCGCCACTTCGCCGGGCGCAACCCAGCACCCGTCCGGCAGCAGCGTCAGATGTCGTGACGGGCCAGGGGGACGCCACCACGCCAATACCGACAGCACGGCCCATGCGGCGACCCAGCCCGCGCTCAACCATGCACTGACGCCCGGCGTCACGATCAAAAGCAAAGCCGCCGCGCCACCTGAGACCATCGATAGATGGCGCAAGTAGCGCGACGGCTTCAATTCCAGCGTAAGCGGCAGGCGGAACACCGCCTCCGTCATGTTTTCAGACTCGGGCCAGCGCCAAGGTCCCGTTCGTACCACCGAACCCGAAAGAGTTCGACAGGGCGACACGGATATCCATCGGCCGCGCCTTGTTGGCCGCGTAATCCAGATCGCAGGCCGGGTCCTGATCCACCATGTTGATCGTCGGCGGGGCAATCTGATGATGCACCGCGAGCGCCGTGAATACCGCCTCCACGCCGCCAGCAGCGCCGAGCAAGTGACCCGTCATGGATTTGGTGGAGCTAACAACCAGATCCTTGGCATGTTCACCGAAGCAGCGTTTCACCGCCACGGTTTCAGCCACGTCGCCCAGCGGCGTCGAGGTGCCGTGTGCGTTGATGTAATCGAAATCCGTCGGTGACAACTTGGCGTCACGGATGGCGTTGGTCATCGAGCGGGCTGCGCCGTCACCGTCCTCGCAAGGCGCGGTCATGTGATAGGCATCGGCGCTCAGACCGTAACCCACCACCTCGGCATAAATCTTGGCACCACGGGCTTTTGCGCGCTCGTATTCTTCGAGCACCACCACGCCGGCACCTTCGCCCAGCACGAAACCATCACGTCCTGAATCCCACGGACGACTGGCGGTTGCGGGGTCGTCATTGCGGGTCGACAGTGCTTTCGCCGAAGCGAAACCACCGATGGCCAAAGGCGTGATCGTGGCCTCGGCACCACCGGCGACCATCACATCGACGTCACCGTATTTGATCATGCGTGCTGCTTCGCCAATACAGTGGGTGGCCGTGGTACATGCCGTCACCATGGCCAGACACGGGCCTTTGAAGCCATACATGATCGACAGGTGGCCCGCGATCATGTTGATGATGGTGCCCGGGATGAAGAACGGCGAAATCTTGCGATGACCCGCCCGAAGGTAGTCATCGTGCGTCGCCTCGATCATCGGCAAGCCGCCAATGCCCGAACCGATGTTCACACCGATTCTCTCGGCGTCCGCACCAGTGACGCCCTCAAGCCCGGCATCGCGCACAGCCTGCATTCCGGCGGCCATACCGAAGTGGATGAAGGTATCCATCCGTCGCGCCTCTTTGGGCGACAGATAGGTGCCGACATCAAAATTCTGGACCTCCCCGGCGATACGCACCGGGAAGGCCGACGCGTCAAAGCGCGTAATCTCCGTGATGCCGGAGCGGCCATTTACAATGTTGTCCCAAGCATCCGGGATGGTATTTCCGACTGGGGATACGATCCCCAGGCCGGTCACAACAACTCTGCGACGGGTCAATGTTCGCTCCGATATCAGTTGATTACTTGCTCAGATGCGCAGTCACGTAGTCGATCGCTTGCTGCACGGAGGTGATCTTCTCAGCCTCTTCGTCCGGAATCTCGCACTCAAACTCTTCCTCGAGTGCCATCACCAGTTCCACGGTGTCCAGCGAATCAGCACCAAGATCGTCCACGAACGAGGACTCGTTCTTGATTTCGGACTCGTTAACACCGAGTTGCTCCGCGACGATTTTCTTGACGCGTTGTTCGATGTTCTCCATGAAATAGCTCCTTCCCGGATATGCGGGTATGTAGTTAAGGCGGGCGTATTCTACCAAAAAGGTAGCGCACCCATAGCGTCAAGTTTACGCCATGTACATGCCACCATTGACATGCAAGGTCGTACCAGTGACATAGGACGCAGCTGGCGATGCCAAAAAGCCCACCGCAGCTGCAATTTCTTCAGGTTTTCCAAGGCGTCCGGCCGCAATCTGCCCCGTCAATGCCTCACGTGCGCCATCAGGCAGCGCACGGGTCATGTCGGTATCGATGAAGCCCGGCGCAACACAATTGACCGTGATATTCCGGCTGCCCAGCTCACGCGCCAACGCACGGGCCATGCCCGCCACGCCGGCTTTTGCGGCTGCGTAATTGGCCTGCCCCGGGTTACCGGAGCTACCAACCACCGAGGTCACGTTGATGATGCGACCGTGGCGCGCCTTCATCATGCCCCGCATCACAAGACGCGACATACGGAACACGGCTTTGAGGTTGGTATCGACGACGGCATCCCATTCGTCATCCTTCATGCGCATGGCAAGGTTGTCACGCGTGATGCCGGCGTTGTTAACTAAAATACCAACCGCGCCAAATTCTTTTTCGATCGTGGCGATCGCAGCATCGCAGGCTGCTGCATCGGTCACATTCAGCGCCAGGCCGGTGCCACCAAAACCGCGTTCAGCCAAGGCCTTGGCAATATCAGCGGCGCCAGCGTCAGACGTGGCGGTACCGATCACGGTCGCCCCCATCCCCGCCAGTTCCATGGCGATGGCTCGGCCAATACCTCGGGACGCGCCCGTTACCAATGCAATCTGACCCTCAAGTACTTTCGTCATGCGCTTTCCTTCACCAAAGCAATCGCCTCTTGAATTGAGGCTTCGTCGACCAGTGCCGCGCCCTGCACGTCGCGAACGATGCGCTTCGTGAGACCGGCCAGCACTTTGCCTGGGCCGCATTCAATCACGGCAGACGCACCGCGCGCAGCGATCGCCTCCACAGATTCGATCCAGCGCACCGGAGAATACGCCTGACGCACCAAGGCATCGCGAATATCCGTCGCTGACGAGCACACCGCAACATCTACGTTATTCAGCACAGGAATGCTTGGCGCATTCAGTTCAACCGACGCCAGACGCTCTGCCAACTGCACCGCGGCAGGCTTCATCAGGGCACAGTGGAACGGCGCACTCACCGGAAGCAGCACCGCGCGCTTGGCGCCGCGTGTTTTCGCCAGGGCCATGGCGCGTTCTACCGCGGCGTTACTGCCCGCAATAACGATCTGCCCCGGGGCATTCAAATTCGCAGCTTCGACAACATCGCCCTCGGCCACTTCGGCACAAACCGCTACCACGGCATCGGCATCCAGGCCAAGCAAGGCCGCCATGGCCCCCTGACCCGCAGGCACGGCCACTTGCATGGCCGCGGCGCGAAAACGCACCAGCGGCACGGCGTCTGAAAACTTCAACACCCCGGCTGCTACCAGCGCACTGTATTCACCCAGACTATGGCCGGCCACCACATCAGGCACCGGGCCGCCCGCGGCCAACCAGGCGCGATAGACCGCAACGCCGGCCGTGAGCATCAGCGGCTGCGTATTGACGGTCTGAGACAGCAACTCGGCAGGGCCGTCGGCAACCATGGCCCACAAATCTTCGCCAAGCGCGTCGGACGCCTCCTGGAAGGTTTGACGGATTTCGGGCGAATCGCCATACGCCGCCATCATGCCAACCGCTTGCGAACCCTGACCGGGAAAAACGAGAGCAAACTTCATTGTTATTCCTTGAACAGCCTGACTCAATACTGAACCAGCGCAGCGCCCCAGGTAAAGCCGCCACCCACACCTTCGAGCACCAACCGCTGCCCGCGCTGGACGCGGCCATCGCGAATCGCGGTATCGAGCGCCAGCGGAATCGACGCGGCCGACGTATTGCCGTGGCTCGCGACGGTACTGACCACGCGCTCCAAAGGCAAGCTGAGGCGCTTCGCGGTGGACTGAATAATACGGACATTTGCCTGGTGCGGAATCAACCAGTCGACCTCATCCACGGTCGAGCCCGTTGCGGCGAGCACTTCCTGCGCCACATCACCGAGCACTTTGACAGCAAATTTGAACACGGCCTGCCCGTCCATGCGCAGGAAGGGATCGCCCAACACCTTGCCCGACGCAACGGTTCCCGGTACACACAAAATCTCGTTGTGCGCACCGTCGGCATGCAGTGCCGTCGCAAGAATACCCGGCTGATCCGACGCTTCAAGCACAATGGCGCCGGCGCCATCACCGAACAACACACAGGTCGTCCGGTCATTCCAGTCGAGAATCCGAGAAAACACTTCGGCACCGACAACCAGCGCCTTCTTGTGGCTACCCGAGCGGATAAACTTATCGGCCACAGACAATGCGTAAACAAAGCCGCTGCAAACGGCCTGGACGTCAAACGCGGGGCTCTCGTTGCGAATGCCAAGTCGCGCTTGCAACAGTGCCGCCGTGCTCGGGAAAATATAATCCGGGGTCGAGGTCGCAACGATGATCAGATCAATATCGTCAGCCTGAATACCCGCCGCCTCTATGGCTCGGCGCGATGCGGTTTCTGCCAGGTCGCTCGAATTCTGTCCGTCGGCGGCGAAGTGGCGCGCCCGAATCCCGGTACGGGTGGCGATCCATTCGTCCGACGTATCAATGCCGCGTGCCACCAGATCATCATTGGTCACCGGCGTGCCTGGCAAACAACTGCCCGTCCCGGCGATTCGCGCGTAAATCATTCAGCGTCCTCCCGCATTCCCATCCGCTCGGTAATGCGCTCTAGCAAACGGTTACCTGCCGCCTCGGCCGCCCGTGCAATGGCTTGCTCAAACGCAAACGCATCGGCAGAGCCATGACTCTTGACCACCACGCCGCGCAAGCCGACCAAGGCTGCGCCATTGTAACGCCGGTGATCCACCCGCCCCTTGAAACGTGTCAGCACTGGCATCGCCAGCACCGCCAGGGCTTTGGTCAGGAGATTACGGCCAAACTCTTCACGCAGGAAGGTGGCCATCATCTGGGCGAGCCCTTCGGACGCTTTCAGCGCAACGTTACCGACAAACCCATCGCACACGACCACATTGGTGGTGCCTTTGAAAATATCGTTACCTTCGACATTGCCAAAGAAATTCAGACCACTCCCCCGCAACAACTCGGCGGCACGCTTCACCACCTCATTACCCTTGATTTCTTCTTCACCGATATTAAGCAGCCCCACGGTGGGTCGATCAATATGCTCGACCGCCGCGACCAGGCTGGCGCCCATGATACCGAACTGAAGCAGGTGCTCTGCCGTGCAGTCGACGTTGGCACCAAGATCCAGCACATAGGTACGGCCGCGCATCGAAGGCAGAATTGAGGCAATCGCCGGTCGATCGACACCCGGCAAGGTCTTGAGGACAAAGCGAGAGATCGCCATCAGCGCACCGGTATTTCCGGCAGATACCGCGGCCTGCGCCTCGCCTGACTTGACCAGATTAATGGCCACCCGCATCGACGAATCTTTCTTGTTGCGCATTGCCGTGGCGGGCGGCTCGTCCATCCCGACGACTTCGCTTGCAGCCTGTATGCGCACGCGCTGGCGCACCTCTGCCGGCATCGCGGCCAAGTGAGGCTCAATGGCTTCGGCCCGGCCAACCAGCACAATCTGAGGGCCAGCACCGCGCTTGAGAAAGTCGCAGACAGCAGGAACCGTCACGGACGGGCCGTGATCGCCACCCATGCAGTCGACAGCAATAGTTACATTCATCGACGTCGGGTCAGTAATTCAGGGGGGATAGGGACGAAAAAACGGCGCGAACGCAGGACGCGTCGCGCCGAATTTTTCGACAAGGCTTACTCGCCCTTGGTCTTGATGACTTTTTTGCCGCGGTAGAAACCGTTCGGGCTGATGTGGTGACGCAGGTGAACTTCACCCGTGGTCGACTCAACCGCCAAAGGTGCAGCGGTCAGGCCGTCGTGCGAACGACGCATGCCACGCTTGGAGGGCGATTTTTTGTTCTGTTGAACAGCCATTGCAAAAACTCCTTGGAGCAATCATTTTTCAGTGCCTTTTGTCGTATTCAAACCTTCGAGTACGGCAAACGGCGATTTTTTAACAGCACCGCCCAACGGCAGCGGCGCTTCACAATGTTCGTGCCTCGGCGCAAAGGGCATTCCGAGCAGAATCTCTTCCTCAACCAGCGGCAACACCTCAAGGGCGCTATCGGCTCGAATCGGATCGTATTCATCCACCTCGAGATCTTCATCCGGCATCGGCTTGCCCGGCGGGACAAGCAACAAACGACCGGAGACCTCGACTGGCCAGGACATCGCTTCAAGACACCGCTCGCACCGCAGCACCAAAGTGCAGCTCGCAGCGATCTCAAGAAAGGATTCATCCTGGTTGTTCTGCACACCCGTCACGGTGAAATCCACATCACCCGACGGCGCGCATACCAGACTGGACAGGCGTTCAAAGCCGCTTACTGGCTCCCGCCCTGCCTTCTGCCTACCTTCGCGCGCGAAGACCAGCGAATCAATCACGTAGGTATCTCGCGACATAAGCGGCGCATGATAGTATTTTCGATTACCTGTGTCAAAGCCCAACTGCCTTCCGTGCCATGCCCCTGATCCTCGCCTCCACATCCATCTACCGTCGTCAATTACTGGAGCGCCTCGGCCTGCCGTTCGTGGTCGCGCGCCCCGAGGTCGATGAAACACCGCTTGATGGTGAAATGCCGGATCAAACCGCAGAGCGGCTGGCGATCGCCAAGGCCAATGTCCTCGCGGATCGTTCGCCCGACGCCTTGATCATCGGCAGCGATCAGGTCGCCTACCTCGGCGCCCAGCGCTTCGGCAAGCCGGGTAGCGTGCCGAAGGCTGTTGCACAATTACAACAAATGCGTGGCCAGCGCGTGGTCTTTCACACCGCTGTCGCACTGATCAATAGCAGCACCGGCAACACGCAGGTCGCCGGCGTACCGACCGTGGTGCACTTCCGCGACCTGAGCGACGATGAAATCATCCGCTACGTTGAAAAGGAAATGCCGCTCGATTGCGCCGGCAGCGCCAAAGTCGAAGGCCTGGGCATCAGCCTGCTCGAAGCGCTGAGCGGCGACGACCCGACCGCGCTGATCGGCCTGCCCCTGATCGCGCTCACCCGGATGCTGCGCGCCGAAGGCGTCGCGATCCCATGAGCAACGCTCACGGCAAGCTCTACCTGGTACCCGCCAGCCTGGGCGACAGCCCATGGACGGCGACGCTACCGCAGGACGCCGCGGCCATCGCCCGTGCATTAACCCACTTCGTCGTGGAAAACGCCAAGACCGCGCGCGCCGACCTCAAGCGACTCGAGCACCCGACCCCGCTGCGCGAGCTGAATATCCAGCCCCTGCCCGAGGCGCCAACACCCACCGCACTGCGCGAGCTCCTGGCACCCGCCCTGCGCGGCACCCACATCGGCCTGATGTCGGAAGCCGGCGTGCCGGCGGTGGCGGATCCTGGCGCCTTGCTGGTTGAAGTCGCACACGAATTGAGCATTCATGTCGTCCCGCTGGTCGGCCCGTCCTCCCTGCTGCTCTCACTCATGGCCTCGGGGCTGAACGGACAACAGTTTGCGTTTCACGGCTATCTGCCGGTGCATGATAACGAGCGCGCCGCGGCCATCAAGTCACTCGAGGCCGAATCGACACAGAAGTCGCAAACCCAACTGTTTATCGAAACACCCTACCGCAACCAGCGCATGCTCGAATCGCTTGTCGCCACCTGCCGGCCAAACACGCGGCTATGCATCGCCCGCGGCGTCACCACGGCCGACGAATGGATTCAAACGCGCAGCGTCGCGAACTGGAAAAAACAAACGCTGCCGGAGCTGGGCAAAGTCCCGACGGTATTTCTCCTGCTGGCCTGACCCGCGCCTAATCGTCAGCGCCAAGCAGCCAGACCGCAGCATCGGCCTCGACCACCGCGAGCTTTTTTAGCGCCGCACCGCGACACGGGCCAAAGACACAGGCGCCGGACACCGGATCGTAGGTCGCGCCGTGAGTGGCGCAAATAAGATAGCGGCCATCCGCATCAAAAAAAGCGCCCTCCTGCCAATCGAGTTCGACGGGCACGTGCGCGCACTGATTCACGAAGGCTCGCGGCTGCCCCTCGAAACGAACCACGAAGGCGGGCAGTCGCCCGGACGTTGTATCCACTTCGAAGCGCACCCCGTCGCCCCCCTCGGCCAGGTCGCTCGACGCACAGATCAGGCGTTCTGGCGCAGCCACTGGTCCAACTCCGCAGGCGTCGCCAACAAAGCCACTGACGGCACCGACGCCAGCGCATCGACATCATGCGCACCAAAACTGACCGCCAGCCCATCGACACCGGCGTTCTGCGCCATCTGCAGGTCATGCGTGGTATCACCGATCATCAGGGTCCGTTCAGGCGCAACCGACAACTCGCTCATCAATTCCTGAAGCATCGCCGGATGCGGCTTCGAAAAGCACTCATCCGCGCAGCGTGTCGCATGAAAATGCGCGCCAAGGCCACTATGCACCAGGGCGCGATCCAGCCCGACACGGCTCTTGCCGGTCGCCACCGCCAGCAGCCAGCCCTCTTCCGCGAGGTGCGCAATGGTCGATGCAACGCCATCGAACAGAACCAGCTCCTGATCACGCGACAGATAGTGGTGCCGGTAACGCGCCACCATCTCGGGGTAACGATTTTTTGTCAGCTCGGGCACCGCATAGTGCAAGGCATCGTCCAGCCCGAGACCGATCACATGACGCGCGCGGGCGTCCTCGGGAATCGGCAGCCCAAGATCGCCACTGGCCGCCTGGATGGCCCGCACGATGGCGCCCGCCGAATCCAGCAAGGTGCCGTCCCAATCAAACACGATCAACTCATACCGCTTCGCCGGCATCTCTCACCTCGTTCGCATCCAGTTGTTTCAGAAACGCCTGCAATTCGGGCGGCAAGGGCGCCTCGACCCGTATCTCCTTGCCGGTCAGTGGATGAGTAAACTGCAAGCGCGCCGCATGGAGAAACATGCGCGCAAGCCCCGCTTCTTTCGCCAGACGCTTGTTCAGCGCGAAGTCGCCGTACTTGTCGTCGCCCACCAGCGGAAAGCCATGATTCGTCAGATGCACACGGATCTGGTGGGTGCGCCCGGTCTTGAGCTCAACGCCCAGCTCACTCATCGTTTTCCAGCGTCGCCGCAAGGTGACGATACTGTGCGCCACCTTGCCATCGGCCTGGACCCGCACGCGTCGCTCGCCATCAGCGGTCAAATATTTATAGAGCGGCGCACGAATATGCTCACGCGGGTTCATCCAGCGACCGCTGACCACCGTGATGTAATGCTTCTCGATCCCGCCATTGCGCATCAGCTCGTGCAATGCCGCCAGTGCCGTGCGCTTCTTGGCCACGATAAGCAACCCGGAGGTTTCGCGATCCAGGCGATGCGCCAGCTCAAGCAGCCGCGCCTCGGGGCGCTGCTTGCGCAGCTGTTCGATCACGCCAAAGCTCACCCCGCTGCCACCATGCACCGCCTGCCCCGCCGGTTTGTCGAGGACCAGCAGCGCATCATCTTCGTAGATTACCGGCAGCGCATTGCCGACCGGCACCACCCGGTGTTCGCTCGCCGTACTCACTTGCACCGGCGGTATCCGCACCATGTCTTCGACCTGGAGCTTATAAGTCTGGCTGGCCCGTCGCCCGTTGACGCGCACCTGACCACTGCGCAAAAGACGATAGATATGACTCTTCGGAACGCCTTTGAGGATGCGCATCAGATAATTATCGATGCGCTGACCTTCCGACTCCGCGTCGATCTGTTCATGTCGAACTTCAAGCTTTTTGCTTTGCGCCATCATCCTGCCATATACTTGCGCTCTGACCGGTTTGGTCCGGCGCCATGCGACCTTGTGCGGAATTGCCAATGCTCGCGACGGCAACAAGAACCCGTTTTTTGTGGTTCCCGGCCAGTCAGCAGTTTCCGCTCGCAGCCCTGAAAGGCTGCGATGGTAACGCAAGCAAACCCTGATTTGTCTTCTTGCTTATACGCGTCACCCACACGCAGGATCAGAAGTTCCGGCCCTTAGGGCGGGAAACATGAGAATCGACCAGCCCACCTTCGACAGCTAGAACCTACCGGATGAGAGCCGTTTTCCTAAAAAGATAACTCGCAAGACTCCGTCTCGCACGATGGTGCGCGCCGCTCGTCCTGCCCGTGTGGAACACGCGGGAGAACGAACCCATGAAACGCATGCTTTTCAATGCGACGCAAGCCGAAGAACTACGCGTCGCGATCGTTGATGGTCAGAAACTGATCGACCTCGATATCGAATCGGCCGCAAAAGAACAACGCAAGAGCAACATTTACAAGGCAGTCATCACCCGGGTTGAACCCAGCCTGGAAGCCGCCTTTGTTGATTACGGGGCAGACCGCCACGGCTTTCTTCCTTTCAAGGAAATTGGCCGTAACTACCTGGGCGCCGGTGGCGACGGGCAGGGGCGCGTGCGCCCGCAGGACGTCCTCAAGGAAGGTCAGGAACTGATCGTCCAGGTCGAGAAAGATGAGCGTGGCAACAAGGGCGCTGCCCTGACCACCTACATTTCTCTGGCCGGTCGTTATCTGGTCCTGATGCCCAACAACCCGCGTGGCGGTGGCGTATCGCGCCGCGTCGAGGGTGACGAGCGCGCAGAACTGCGTGAAGTCATGGACGCCCTGGAAGTGCCTGCCGGCATGAGTCTGATCGCGCGCACCGCGGCGATCGGCCGCAGCGCCGAAGAACTCCAGTGGGACCTCAACTACCTCCTGCAATTGTGGAGTGCCATCGATGGCGCGGCCCACGCGCAGGCGGGCGCGTTCCTGATCTATCAGGAAGGCAGTCTGGTCATCCGCGCCATTCGCGATTATTTCCAGCCCGATATCGGCGAGATCCTGATCGACACCGACGACGTCTACGAGCAGGCGCGCCAGTTCATGGCCCACGTCATGCCGCAGAACGTCAATCGCGTGAAGCGCTACAACGATGACGTGCCGCTGTTCTCGCGTTTCCAGATCGAGCACCAGATCGAATCCGCCTATGGTCGTCAGGTCACCCTGCCCTCCGGCGGCGCCGTGGTCATCGACCACACTGAAGCGCTGGTGTCGGTCGACGTGAACTCCGGTCGTGCCACCAAGGGCGCCGACATCGAAGAAACCGCGTTGCGCACCAACCTGGAAGCGGCCGACGAAGTGGCCCGCCAGTTGCGTCTGCGCGACCTCGGTGGCCTGATCGTCATCGACTTCATCGACATGGAGTCGAGCAAGAACCAGCGCGAAGTCGAAAACCGCCTGCGCGATGCGCTGCGCCATGACCGCGCCCGCGTCCAGACCGGCAAGATCAGTCGCTTCGGCCTGCTCGAGCTGTCGCGTCAGCGCCTGCGTCCGGCCCTGGCCGAAACCAGCTACATCCCCTGCCCCCGTTGCAGCGGCACCGGCCACATCCGCAGCACCGAATCGTCGGCGCTGCACATCGTCCGCATTCTCGAAGAAGAGGCGATGAAGGAAAACACCGGCGCTGTGCACGTCCAGGTGCCGGTCGATGTCGCCACCTTCCTGCTCAACGAGAAGCGGGTCGACATCGCCCACATCGAGCTGCGCCACAAGGTCAATCTGCTGATTGTGCCGAACCGCCACCTCGAAACCCCCCAACACGAGATCGTCCGTCTGCGCCACGACCAGCTCAATCAGGACGAAGTCGCCCTGCCGAGCTACCAGATGGTGCAGATGCCGGCCGAGGTGAATTACGCCGATGCCGCGATCGAAGACAGCAAAAAGCCCGCGCGTGCCGAAGCGGCCGTTCGCGGCATCTCGCCGGCACAGCCCGCACCGGTGGTTGCGCCCAAAGAAGAGGCGCCTGCCGTCGCTGCGGTGCCGGCGACATCGGGCGGATTCTTCGGCTGGGTGAAGCGTCTGTTCAGCTCCGAGGCGCCGGCGGTCGAAACGCCCGCCGCTGAAGCCCCGCGCCGCAAGCGCAGCGAGTCGTCACGCGATGAGTCCTCCCGAGGCGACAACCGCCGTGGTCGCGGCCGTCGTGGTGAACGCAATGAGCGCAACGACCGTGGCGATCGCAAGGAAGGCGGCCGCAACGAGGCTCAGGCCGACGGCCGCCAGCCGCGTGAGAGCCGCGCCGACAACGACGAGGCGCGCGGCAACAACCGTCGCGGGCGGAATCGTCGCGGTGGCAATCGCAACGACGAAGCGCAAGTCGATGTCCAGGCAAACGACGAAGCGGGCAAAGCAACGGCTGAAACCGATGCGCTCACCGCCGGCGCCGTGGCCGTTGCGGCAACACAAACCGAAGAGTCCACAGGCAACCGCCGCCGCCGCAGCCGCCGCGGTCGTGGTCGCCAGAACGACACAGCGGACAGCAACACGACTGACGAGTCGCAAGACGACTCTGCGGCCAACGCCGATGCGACGGTCGCATCCGAGGCGACTGAAGACGACGCCAACGCAGCGCCTGCCGATGCGGGCACCTCCGACGAAGCGTCCGAGGGCCGCAGCCGCAGCCGTCGTCGTCGTCGTTCGCGTCAGAACCGCAACGAAAATGGCGAAGCCACTGGCGAAGCCTCGGCAGACGACAACAGCACCACCGAAGCGACCTCAGAGACCGCTGAACCGGTCGCTGACACCACCGAGGTAGCGCACGCCGAAGTCGCCGCTGCAGCCGAAGCCCCTGCGGCCGACGTTGCGCCGGTCACTGCGGAAGCCACGCCTGCGGCTGAAGCGGCGCCAGTCGCTGCTGAGCCCGCTGCAAGCGAGCCCGCCACGGCACAGATGTCGCTCGAAATGCCGGAAGTCGTTGAAGCCGCCCCGGTGGCGACAACGACGGAGATGGCTGCACCCGTGGCCGAGGTGACTCCGCCCGAGGTGTCGCAAGCGCCGACGGCCGCCGAGCCGGAACCGGTCGAAGAAGCCGCGGCAGTCGAATCGGCAACACCAGAAGCAGAACTCACGGTGTCCGCTGAGCCGATGCAAGAGGCACCCGCCCCGGTCGCTCCGGTCGCTGAGAAGCCGGCCCCCGCACCAGCGGTCGCACCGATCGATCTGGCCAAGAGTGGCCTGACCATGATCGAAACACGCTCGGACGCAGCCACGGCGCAACCCGTGACGACGCCGGCAACGCCCTTGGGCCGTCCGCGCCCGGCACCGGTGGCCATGGCGCAAGCAGGCGAGCTTCAGCAGGTTGAAACACAGAAGTAAGGTTTTCCGCCGTTCGGCCTAATGGCCAGAAAAAAGGCTCAGCGCACCATGGCTGAGCCTTTTTTCATTGCGCCGTCAGGCGAGGAACGTCAGTGGATGTCCCGGAGCATATCGACCAGGCCCTGCACGCCGGTCTCGCACAGATCGAGCACCTCATCAAACCCGCGCCCTGCACCGTAGTACGGGTCGGGCACCTCAAGCCGGCCACAATCAGGGGCGAGGCTCAGAAACAACCGGACTTTGGACAGATACTCGGGGGGGCACTTGCGCTGCATGACCGCCAGATGTCCGGCATCCATCGCGAGCAAAAGATCGAAGCGCGCAAAATCATCTTCGGTCAGCTTGCGCGCCCGCAGCCGCGACAGATCGTAGCCACGAATGGCCGCCGTGCGCTGGCTGCGCGGGTCTGGCGGCTCACCGGCATGGGCGCCCTGTGTGCCGGCGGAGTCGACACTCACCACGCCATCGAGCCCGACCATTTTCAACCAGTGACGTGCCACGGCTTCTGCCGTTGGCGATCGACAGATATTGCCCGTGCAGACAAACAAGATTCGTTTCACCAATGTCGCCCTCGCCTCCTCAGATTTCATCATGTCGATCAGCGCCAAAGGCCTGACTGCGCAGGCGGAACAGCTCATCGCGCAACTTGGCGGCCTCTTCAAACTCCAGATTGCGCGCATGGGTCTGCATCTGTTTTTCAAGCTGCCGAATGGCGCGTGCCAAGGCCTTCTCGTCCATGGCCGCATAGTCGACTGGCGCCGCCTTGCCGGTCGCTTTTGACACATCATCCTGTGGCGCATAGACGCCGTCGATGATGTCCTTGATGCGCTTCACCACCGACGCCGGCGTAATGCCGTGCTCAAGATTGTAGGCGGTCTGTTTTTCTCGACGTCTTTCGGTTTCGGCCATTGCCCGGCGCATGGATTCGGTAATCACATCCGCATAGAGAATCGCGGTGCCGTGCACATGGCGCGCCGCGCGACCAATGGTCTGGATCAGCGCGCGCTCGGATCGCAGGAAGCCCTCTTTATCGGCGTCCAGAATGGCTACCAGTGACACCTCGGGAATATCGAGACCTTCACGCAGCAGATTAATGCCGATCAGTACATCGAATACGCCGAGTCGCAAATCCCGGATGATCTCGACCCGCTCGACGGTCTCGATATCCGAGTGCAGGTAACGCACCCGGATACCGTTCTCGAGCATGTAGTCGGTCAGGTCTTCGGACATGCGTTTGGTGAGCGTGGTGACCAGCACCCGTTCGGTCTTGTCGGTTCGCCGCTTGATTTCACTGAGCAAATCATCAACCTGGGTGACCGCCGGACGCACCTCGATCATCGGATCAACCAGCCCGGTCGGACGCACCACTTGCTCGATGACCTGGGCCTGGTGTTCGGCTTCGTACTTTCCGGGTGTCGCCGACACGAACAGCGTCTGCGGCATCATCCCCTCGAATTCTTCGAACTTGAGCGGGCGATTGTCCATGGCCGAGGGCAGCCGGAAGCCGTAGCCGACCAGATTTTCTTTGCGCGACCGGTCGCCCTTGTACATGGCGCCGACCTGCGGAATGCTCACATGGGACTCATCGACGAACAGCAGCCCGTCCGGCGGCAGATAGTCGATCAGGGTCGGCGGCGGCTCGCCGGGCGCGCGACCCGACATGTGGCGGGAGTAGTTCTCGATGCCCTTGCAGAACCCCAGCTCGTTGAGCATTTCGAGGTCAAAGCGGGTGCGCTGCTCGATCCGCTGCGCTTCAACCAGCTTGGCGCCGTGCTGAAAAAATTCGATCCGATCGCGCAGCTCGGTCTTGATGCCTTCCATGGCCTTCAGAACGGTCGCACGCGGCGTGACGTAGTGACTTGAGGGATACACCGTGAAGCGCACCAGTTTGTGCTTGAGATGGCCTGTGAGGGGGTCGAACAGCGTGAGATGTTCAATCTCTTCATCAAACATCTCCACCCGTACCGCAAGTTCGGCGTTTTCGGCAGGAAAGATATCGATCACATCACCGCGCACCCGGAACGTGCCCCGCCGGAAATCGATGTCGGCCCGCGCGTACTGCATGCTCACCAGACGCTGGAGCAGGTCACGATGCGCCGTGCGCTCGCCTTCGCGCAGATGCAGCACCATGCTGTGATAATCGACCGGGTCACCAATACCGTAAATGCATGACACCGTGGCCACGATCACCACATCGCGCCGCTCCATCAGGCTCTTGGTGGCGCTCAGGCGCATCTGCTCGATGTGCTCGTTGATGCTGGAGTCTTTCTCGATGAACAGATCCCGCGACGGCACGTAGGCCTCGGGCTGGTAGTAATCGTAGTACGACACGAAATACTCCACCGCGTTTTCGGGAAAAAACTCCTTGAACTCGGAATACAACTGCGCCGCCAAGGTCTTGTTGTGCGCCAGCACCAGGGCCGGTCGGCCACAGCGGGCGATCACGTTGGCCATGGTGAAAGTCTTACCCGAACCGGTCACGCCCAACAGCGTCTGGTACATCAGACCGTCCTGAACGCCCATCGTCAGTTGCTCGATGGCGTTAGGCTGGTCGCCCGCCGGCTCAAACGGCCGGTGCAGCCGGAACGGACTGCCTTCAAAGGTCAATAGGCGATCGGAATTCGTCGACTTCGTCATGCTAGAATTTTCGCCTTGTGCGCACAGGTCAATCTGTGTGCCATGAGTGAACATAGTTTTCGATTATTTCGCGTCGCCCCGGTCGGCGCAACTCACCCAGGGTGGCCAAGCGCCACCCACAGATGGAGCGAACATGACCTCGTCGATCTTTGCTGCGGTAGAAATGGCTCCGCGCGATCCGATCCTCGGCCTTAACGAAGCCTTCCAGGCGGACACCCGTGCCGAAAAAGTTAACCTCGGCGTTGGCGTGTATTACGACGACAACGGCAAAATTCCGCTCCTGGCGGCGGTCAAGATCGCCGAAGAGCAGCGTCAGAAACTGGCACCGCCGCGTGGCTATCAGCCCATCGAAGGCGCCGTCGCCTACAACAAGGCCGTTCAGACCCTGCTGTTTGGCGCCAATTCGGCCTTGGTCGATGCCGGCCGTGCCGTCACCATCGAAGCGCTGGGCGGCACCGGCGCCCTGAGAGTCGGCGCCGACTTCCTGAATCGCCTGGACCCGAAAGCCAAGGTTTACATCAGCGATCCGAGCTGGGAAAACCACCGCGCCCTGTTCGAAGCCGCCGGCTTCGAGGTCGGCACCTACCCGTACTATGACGCCAGCACCCGCGGCGTCAACTTCAGCGCGATGCTCGAGGCGCTCAATGGCTACGCAGCCGGCTCGATCATTGTCCTGCACGCCTGCTGCCACAACCCCACCGGCGCCGACCTCACGCTCGCGCAATGGCAGCAAGTGATTGATGTCATCCGCTCGCGCAACCTGGTCGCCTTCGTCGACATGGCCTACCAGGGTTTTGCCGACGGCATCGAAGCAGACGCCGCGCCGCTGCGTCTGTTTGCCGATTCGGGTCTGGAATTCTTCGTTTCGAGCTCCTTCTCCAAGTCGTTCTCGCTGTATGGCGAACGCGTCGGCGCACTGACCGTGGTCACCGCCGATCGCGAGACGTCGGCCCGCGTGCTCTCGCAGGTCAAGCGCGTCATCCGCACCAACTACTCCAACCCGCCGACGCATGGTGGCATCGTGGTCGCCACCGTACTGTCCGACCCGAACCTGCGTGCGCAATGGGAAGACGAACTGGCCGGCATGCGCGACCGCATCCGGCTGATGCGTACCCAACTGGTCGAACGTATTGCAGCCGCTGGCGTCACGCGGGACTTCTCCTTCGTCATCCAGCAGCGCGGCATGTTCTCCTTCACCGGCCTGACCGCCGCACAGGTCGAACAGATGAAAGACGCGCATGGCATCTACGCCGTGTCGACCGGTCGCATCTGCCTGGCAGCGCTCAACAGCAAGAATATCGATGCCGTCGCCAAGGCAATTGCATCCGTCATCGCAAGCTGACGCTATCGCAAGCATCAACAAAAACGGCGCCCTCACAGGCGCCGTTTTTATTACGACTCACAACTTTCAGCGCAAACTCCCCGGCACCACCGGCACCTCCAAAGACGCGCCGGGCGTTTCCGGGCCCAAGCTTGCTTCGAACGCATCGACGCCGACGGCTGGCGCAGCCGGGGCCTCAACGACCGGCGGCGGTAAACGCGCTTCCAGCGTCGGCGCGGCAAGCGAACCACCGATATCCACAGGCAAACGAACGCGCCGATCGCCCCGGCCAACCACCGTCGTCAGCGCGCCAGACAGCGACTCCAGCGCCCCGATCTTGAATGTGCCGCTCGCCTCGAGCGCGCCGGCCTCCAGGCGGGACACCTTGACTTCCAGCGACTCCGCCTTGCGCGTCAGCGTCCCGGACATGGTCTCGAAGCGGGTCTCTCCGCCCTGAATTTTTCCACTCCCGCGCTCACGCATCGCCGCACCCAGATCGATACCGCCCAGCGCGCCGTTGGTGACATCAAAACGCCCATTCACACTCGACGCATAACGGATCTCCGATGGATGCGCGGCAACACCCCCCAACGTAAAGGCGCCCGACACGGATCCGCTCAAACGAACGCTGCTGCCCAAGCGCTTCAGCAAACCTTCTGCATTGATCTGGCTAAGCGCGACCTCCGCGGTCATCCGCGTATTGTCTTCCCAAACCAGCTTGGCCGAGCCAGACAGCTTGCCATCGAGCGCGCTCGCACCAAAACTGCTCACATCAAAGCCCTCATCACTGAGCCGGCCAACGACTTGCATCGTGTTGAACGGAATCTGTGAAAAGACCGGCAACACCTGGTTTACTGCCACCGCGTCGACGCGCAAGGCATCGCCGTCTCCGGTCGCCGTCACCGACAAACCGCCCAGGGCATCACGCAGCGTCGCGGTCGCGCCGTTCTGGTCGTGCGTAACGCTGCCCGACAGCAGCGCCCACTGCTCGCCCCCAGCCGTCACGCTCAAGCGCTCAAACAGCGTCTCAACCACCGCCGACGAACGCGCGGGCATCGCCAAGACCCGGGCAAAGGCCGAAGGCGTACCCCGCAGCTCGGTGATCTTCACCGTGACGCGCCAATCCACCGCACGCAACGAGGCCGGCCAATCCGGGATCAGATAGACCTCCGACGCGCGCAAAGACGGAATGGCCTCGACCCGCACATCACTCAGTTGCAAGGAACCGCCGCCCGCAAAGGACGCCCGCAGGCCGCCAAAACGCACCGAAGTGCCCAGCTGGTTACTCATGGCCGATTCGACGTCGGCCCGATAGCGTTCTGGCAGCAAGAAAGCAGCAACCACCAGCGCACCAATCAAAAGAAACGCAGCGATCGGCAACAAACCCCGCCAAAGCCGCTCGACGAAGAAGCCCAACGCGATCATGCCCCCCCGGGTGCTATCGCCCAAGCGCGGACTCACCACCAGGGCAGGCGGCTCGTCTGTGATCGGCTTGTCGCGTTCGGACTCACCCACCACCGGCTCTTGCACCCCGTCGGGGTCAATCGGCTCGTCGAGCCCGGGGATCTCCCCCTCGGGCTCAATGCGCTCGTCTTTGACGCTTTGCGCGCCAGCGCCGGCGGCAACTTCGTCCGTGTCAACCTCCGCCACATCGATGACTTCTACCGCTGGAGCCTCGGGCGGCGCTTCAACGACGACAAGCAAGGATTCGGCGGCTTCGTCGTCAGGATCCGGCTCTGCTGTGAGCATGGCCGCAGACGCATCAGCCGCGGCCGATTTGGCTTGAATCAAACCCTCACGCAGCAATTCACTCACCGCCGGATCAATCGCCAGCGATGAGCCAAAGCGTCGCTTCATCTCGCGGACGGTAATACGCCCATCGATCAACAGCAGCGTCGCACGCAGCTCATGCGAACTGATCGAGCGGGGCTGTTTCGCCCTCGCATCACCGAGTTCCGTCTTGACGTAGACTGTGTCTTCAAAGTTCATAGCGGGTCGCAGCGGGGGCCCTCTGGCACATTAGTCGGATGGCATTTTGACACAAAAATCGTAAAAGACGTTGACAGCGGTTTTTGGCATTCCTATAATTCGCGCTTCTCCAGTTCCCCGATAGCTCAGTTGGTAGAGCAACGGACTGTTAATCCGTGTGTCCCTGGTTCGAGCCCAGGTCGGGGAGCCAAGAATACAAGGGGTTGTCGCTTAGCGACAGCCCCTTTTTCTATTCCGCCGGCAAGCGTATCAGATCGACACGATCTGCTGCTCACCCATGCTTCGGGTTTGCGGGAAATACACACCGGATTTGCCCACGGACAAGACCCCACAAGCACCGTCTGCTATAACATCGGCAAGTGATCACAAAGCCGATGAATCCGATGTCCGCCACTTCGATCGACACAGCCGAGCCTTTCAAACTCACCGATCAACGCGGTCGCCCAGTGCGCGACCTGCGCATCTCGGTCACCGACCGCTGCAATTTCCGCTGTGTGTATTGCATGCCCCGCGCGGTCTTTGGCAAAGACTACACATTCCTCGCACGCTCCGAACTCCTGAGCTTCGAAGAAATCGTCCGCATTGCCCGCATCTTTGTCGCCAACGGCGTGCGCAAAATCCGCATCACCGGCGGCGAGCCTCTGTTGCGTCGGAACGTTGATCAATTAATCAAGGCGCTCGCCGCCCTGCCCGAGGTCGAGGTCACCCTTACCACCAATGGTGTGTTGCTGCCGCGCATGGCCCAAAAACTGGCCGATGCCGGCCTGCGCCGGGTCACGGTGAGCCTGGACGCGCTTGACGACGAAATATTCAAAAAGATCAACGACGCCGACTTCCCCGTCGCCGATGTGCTCGCCGGCATCGAAGCCGCGCGCGACGCCGGGCTGATGCCCGTCAAAGTGAACATGGTGGTCAAGCGCGGCGTCAACGATCACCAGATCGTCGACATGGCGCGCCACTTCAAGGGCTCGGGCCACATCCTGCGCTTCATCGAATTCATGGATGTCGGCGCCTCCAACGGCTGGCGCCTGGATGACGTGGTGCCATCGCGCGAAGTCATCGACCGCATCCACGCCGTCTTCCCGCTCGAATCCTCCCAACCGAACTACACCGGCGAAGTCGCCGAACGCTGGCGTTATCTGGATGGCGACGGCGAGGTCGGCGTCATTTCTTCGGTCACACAAGCCTTCTGCAGCACCTGTACGCGCATCCGCCTGTCGACCGAGGGCAAGCTCTACACCTGCCTGTTTGCCAACGAAGGACACGAGCTGCGCGCCCCGCTGCGTGGCGGCGCCAGCGACGAAGAACTGGCCGCCATCATCCACCGCACCTGGCAGGCCCGCAGCGACCGCTATTCGGAAATCCGCACTGAGAACACGCACGAACTCAAGCGCATCGAGATGTCCTACATTGGTGGCTAAAGGCCTCCACGCAAACGCCACTGCGGGCGCTTTGACAGTTCAAGCTTGAGGCCACGGTGGAGCTTCGTCGCTCAGCGCCTACTGCACCGACGTTATGTCGCGAACAGCACGCAGTTTCAGCCAGTCTCCACCACCAGCACCCTCCCCCTCAATCGTCACCGAAAAAATGGCAGTTTGTGGTGTAAACGGTTTTTCTGATGCTGGAGTGAAGTCACCGTGCCAACGATTGTGCATTTCGGCATGCACCACTTTGCCTTGATAGCGAAAAACCATCAGCATCTCCGAGTCATCCACTGACTCGGCGGTGATCACGGATTTGCATGCCGCTGACATCAGGTCCAGGCGCCTGCAAACGCCATCCGTTGGTTGATAGGGTCCAAACAGGAAAAACTCATCCCACTGAAATGTGGTGAGCATCGCCAGTTCAATACGTGTGCTTTTCTTGTCGCGCAACGCGTTTTTCAATGCCCAACCGACGTCGCCGGTTTTCACATACCGATAGACCTCATCGCAGGCGGACAGGCTCAGGGTGAGCAGGATGACGAACACCGCCCGCATGGCAGATCGACCCGGCGTGGTCGCGATCAATTGCCTTCCGCGTCGTCGGCGCCTTCACCGAGATCCTCGGGCAACTCGTCCAACTGGGCCGATTCGATCTTCTGGAAATGCGCAGTGATCTTGCGTGAGCTGACCTGAACGTCCTTGACGTCCTTGCCGGCCTGCTCGATATGCCGGGCCAGCGCCTGCATGCGATCGTCGAAGCGGTGAAAGTCCTTGGCCAGCTTGGACAGCGCGTCCTTGATCACATGAATCTGTTTGCGGGTTTCAACATCCTTGAGCACCGCACGCGCGGTATTGAGCACTGCCATCAAGGTGGTGGGCGACACAATCCACACTCGCCGCTCTTGCGCATACGCCACCACTTCCGGGTGGTAGGCGTGGATTTCGGCAAACACCGCCTCGGCGGGCACGAACATCACCGCACCATCCGAGGTTTCACCCGGAATGATGTACTTGCTGGCAATGGCATCCACATGGCGCTTCACATCGAGACGGAAGGCGCTTTGTGCCGCGCGTCGATCAGACTCCCCCACACCGATCTCGAACATCCGGTGATAGTTCTCCAGTGGAAACTTGGAATCGACCGCGACCCGGCCCGTGGGCTCAGGGAGTGTCAGCAAGCAATCGACCCGCACATTGCCCGACAGCGTGGCCTGAAACTCGAAACCATCCGGCGGGAGTGAGTTGCGCACCAGCGCTTCAAGTTGCACTTCGCCGAAGGCGCCGCGGGCGCGCTTGTCGCCAAGCAACTCCTGCAGGCTCACCACGTTGGTCGTCAGACCATCGATTTTCTTCTGCGCTTCGTCGATGGTCGCCAGGCGCGCCATCACATTGGTAAAGGTTTCGTTGGTCTTCTTGAAGCCTTCGTCGAGGCGCTGATGCACCTGGCCGGTGATCGCCTCCAGGCGCTCGTTCACCGTCCGGTTAAGCGCCTCGCTGCCCTTGGCCATCTGCTCAGAGGCGCTACGCAAACCGTTCTGCAACAACTCGCGGTCGGCGCGCGCGTGTTCGCCCAGACGCGCCAGCGTCTGCTCGATCATTTCGCTGCGCAAGCGGGCGTTGGCGGCTTGCAGGCCGCTGTTCAGGTCGTTCAGGCGAAGCTGCATTTCGCTTCGCTGATCGGCCAGCTGCGTCTGCATGAGTGATTGCAGGCCGTGCATGGCATCGCGCGTCAGGCGAAGCTCGCCATCCACCCGGGCACGCAGGCGCTCGCCCTGCATCTCGCTGACTTCGGTCAAACGATCGGCCTGGCGTCCAAGGCCGCCATGCAGATCACCGAGCATCTCGCGGTGTTGTGCTTCCAGCGCACCGTGCACGGCACCTACGAGCTGCCCGGGCAGCTCGGATTCAAGACGACGCACCCGCAGGATCAACACCAGCACCGCCACCAGCAAAACCAACAGGGCGGCGATCAATGCGTACTGAATCTGTTGCTCGGTCACTGCGCTATCCACCGGAAAAAAGAGGGCGAGTATAGCAGTGGCATGGACTCAAACCGCCTCGCGCAAGAGCTGCAAGGGCGACTGACTCAAGAGCCGGCCGGCGCCGAGCCAACCAACCAGCATGACCCCCAACGCACCGACGAGCGCTCCGACCAGCACCGGCCCCGGCGCCGGCGCGTAGGGCATGTCGAATACCCGCACCGCCAACAGCCAACCCACCAGGCTGGCGCCGATACCCGCCAGCGCCCCGGCCGCGGCGCCCATGGCGGCAAACTCGACCAGCAGGCTCTGCTTGAGTTGCCGCGCCCGCGCGCCGAGCGTACGCATGACGGCGAACTCGCGTGCTCGCTCGTCGCGCGTCGACTGCAGCGCGGCGAACAGCACCACCACGCCGGCAATCACCGCGAAACCGAACACCAGTTCGACGATGGTGATCAATTTGTCGATCATCGCCTCGACCTGCCCCATCACCGCGCCCACATCAATCACCGAGATATTCGGGAAGGCGCGGATCAGCGCCAGGGAAAATTCCTGCGCCTCGCGCGGCAAATAAAAACTGGTGATCAGACTGGCCGGGAACTGATCGAGCACGCCCGGCGAGGCGAGGAAAAAGAAATTCACCCGCATGGAGTCCCAGCGCAGGCTGCGCTGGCTGGTGACCGGCGCGGTGACCTGCTGACCGGCCACATCGAAGGTCACCGAATCACCCACCGACACCCCCAGCGACTTGGCCACGCCGGCTTCGACCGAAAAGGCAGGGCCGGCGGCGCCATGCCATCGCCCTTCATCGAGCACGTTGCCCAGCGGCAGCGCGGTCGAATACGAGAGGTTGAACTCCCGCTCTGCCAGCCGTCGGGCCCGATCATCGGCATAGCCCTCGGGTGCCACCGCCTTCCCGTTGATCGCCATCAGTCGGCCGCGGATCATCGGCATCAAGTCGGGCTCAGGCTGCCCGGCCTCGCGGAAGAACGCGAGAAAGGCCTGCTGCTGATCGGGCTGAAGATTGATCACGAAGCGATTCGGCGCGTCGGGCGGCACGGTGTCTCGCCAGGCCGACAGCAGATCGGCGCGCACCAGCGTGAGCAACAAGAGCGCCATCAATCCGAGGCCCACCGCCGTGGCCTGGATCACCTGGCTGCCCATGCGCCGCCTGAGCGCCAGCAAACCCTGCCGCCACCCACCGCCGACCGCCAGCGCAAAGCGCGCCAGCAACGCAAAGCCGACGCCGCTCAAGGCGGCAAAGCCGCCGAGCGCCGCCAGGAAGCCGGCCGAAATCCAGGCGCCCAGCGTGAAATCATTGGCCACCCACAAAATGATCGCGACCAGCACGGCAAGGCCGCTGGCCCAGGCGGCACGCGCCGGACCGACGCCCTCCCCCAGTTCCCGGCGCATGACACGCAGACTCGGCACCCGCGCCAGCCCGATCAGATGCGGCAGCACAAAGCCGAGCAACAAGGCGAGGCCAACCACCAGACCGTGCATCACGGGGAGGATCGACGGCGCCGGCAAGGCCACGCGCAAGACCTCACCGAGCCCGTCGGCCAGCAAGGCCTGAAAGGCCCAACCCAAGGCCACGCCAATGACTGACGACACCACGCCGAAGACCACGAACTCAAGCAAGAACAACTGGATCAGCTGCGCCTGCCGGGCGCCGAGGCAGCGCAGCACGGCACAGCCATCGAGATGGCGTGCCATGAAGCGCCGGGC
Organism: Denitromonas ohlonensis; assembly: GCF_007625205.1. Taxonomy (GTDB): domain Bacteria; phylum Pseudomonadota; class Gammaproteobacteria; order Burkholderiales; family Rhodocyclaceae; genus Nitrogeniibacter; species Nitrogeniibacter ohlonensis. The sequence goes on from NZ_VMNI01000002.1 coordinate 92,397, forward strand.
GCTCAGGCCGATGGCAACGGCCGCCAGCACCACCGACAGACTGGCGGCGAGGCGCAGAAAACGCTCTGCGCGCTCCAGCGCAACGCGCACTTCAGGGCGGGCATTGTCGATCGATTCGATGCTTTGGCCACGCGCGAGGATGGCCGTCGCGCGTTCGCGAAACTGCGCCACGGCAGCCGTCTCACCCGCCACATGCAATCGATAGGACACGCGCGAGCCGAGCTGGATCAGGCCGGTGGCCGGCAAGTCGGCGGCGTTGACCATGACCCGCGGCAACATGCTGAAGAAGTTGGCGCCGCGATCGGACTCAAAGGTGAGCACACCGCCGATCTTCATGCTTAACAGACCGAGCTGAACGGTGTCGCCCACCGACACGCCAAGCGCCGCGATCACCCGCTCGTCGGGCCAGATCTCGCCTTGCGGGGGGATGTCAGCCACCGTCGCATCCGGCGCATTGCGCGCGGGCGCGATGCGAACACTGCCGCGCAGCGGATAGCCGTCGCCAACGGCCTTCACCGCCGCCAGCTGCACCGCGGCGTCGGTGCCGACCATGCTGGAGAACACATAGGTGTCGGCGGTCTGCAGCCCCTCGCTGCGTGCCAGTTCGCGGAACGGATCGGGCCAGGCGTGGTCGGCGCTGAGCAGCAAATCGCCACCGAGCAGCTGGTTGGCCTCGCGATCGAGACTGCGCCCGACGCGGTCCGTGAGAAAACCGACGCTGCTCAGGCTGGCGACGGCCACAATCAAGGCCAGGGCGAGCAGATGCAGCTCGCCCGCGCGCAGATCGCGCAGCAACATGCGCAGGGCAAGACGAAGAATATTCATGCCGGCATCACGCGGTGAGCAGCCGGTCGACCAGGCCCACCCAGTAACTCACGCCGGTCGGGATCACGGCATCATTGAAGTCGTAGTTGGGGTTGTGCAAGGTGCAGCCGCCCTCGCCGGGGCCATTGCCCAGCCAGACGTAGCAGCCCGGCTTTTCATGCAGAAAGTAGGCGAAATCTTCGGCGCCCATGCTGGGTTTGAGGTCGGTGCGCACCGCGCCCTCACCCACCAGCGCACCAGCCACTTCAGCACACAGCGCGGCCTCGGCGGGCGTATTGATGGTAGCGGGATAACCACGAATGTAGTTGAAACGCACGTTCACGTTGTAGGCGGCGCCGATGCCCTGGCAGATACGCTGCATCGCCGCTTCAATCTGCGACTGCACTTCGGTGGAGAATGCCCGCACGGTGCCGGTGATGCGCGCCCGGTCGGGGATCACGTTGTAGGCTTCGCCGGCATGGAACTGGGTCACCGACAGCACGGCCGGGTCGAGCGGATCGAGCGTGCGGGTGACAATGGTCTGCAAAGCCTGCACCAGCGCCGAACCGGCGACCACCGGGTCCACGCCAAGATGCGGCATGGCGGCATGCGCGCCATGGCCGAGCACGTCGATGTCGAAGCGATCCGCCGAGGCCATCACCGGGCCGGCGTGCACGGCAAAGCTGCCGGCGGGCAGACCGGGCCAGTTGTGCAGGCCAAACACGGCATCCATGGGGAAGCGTTCGAACAGGCCGTCTTCGACCATCTCGCGGCCACCGCCGTCGCCCTCTTCGGCCGGCTGGAAGATGAACACCACCGTGCCGTCGAAGTCGGGATGTTTGGCGAGGTGCTCCGCGGCGCCCATCAGCATCGCGGTGTGTCCGTCGTGCCCGCAGGCATGCATGCGCCCGGGGTGCTTCGAGTGATGCGGAAAGGTGTTGCGCTCCTGCATTGGCAGGGCGTCCATGTCGGCGCGCAGGCCGATGGCCCGCTTGGAGGTGCCGGCGCGGATCACGCCAACCACGCCGGTGCGACCGATGCCGCGATGGGTCTCGATGCCGGCGGCTTCGAGGCGATCGGCCACCAGCGCGGCGGTGCGATGCTCATCGAAAGCCAGTTCCGGGTGAGCATGGATGTCGCGGCGCAAATTGGTGAGCGCGGCGTGTTGTTGTTTGACGGCGTCGAGGATCTTCATGCGCCCTCCTGTGGGGTGATTCAGTCGGTCAGTGTAACGTCGTCGGCCGAATCCTCGCTCGGCAGCACCTCGGCGGTGACGCCGCGCGGCGGTGGCAGCGTGGCGAGGAAGGCTTCGACTTCTTCAGGCACGCGGGTGCGGCGCATCGGCGGCAGGCTGCGCCAGACGCGTTTGCCATAGGGCTTGTCGATCATGCGCGGGTCGCACACCGCGAGCACGCCGCGGTCCTGCTCGGTGCGGATCAGTCGCCCGGCGCCCTGCTTGACGTTGATGACGGCACGCGGCAGCTGGTAGGTCATGAAGGGATTGACCCCGGCTTCGCGCAGATGTTCGATGCGCGCGGCGAGCACCGGGTCGTCGGGCGGCGCGAAGGGGAGCTTGTCGATGACCACCACCGACAGCGCGTCGCCGGGCACATCGACGCCTTCCCAGAAGCTCTGGCTGGCCACCAGCACGGCATTGCCGAGTTCGCGAAAACGCGCCAGCAACTGGCTGCGTGAGCCCTCACCTTGCAGCAGCAAGGGCAGCTTGAGGCCGGCACGTTCGAGCTTGTCGCCCAGGCGCTCGTGGATGCGGCGCATGGCCCGCAGCGAGGTGCACAGCACAAAGGTGCGGCCGTGGGCGGCGCGGATCAGCGGGAAGGCGATATCGGCGACCACGTCCGGGTACTCCGGCGCGTTCGGGTTGGGCATGCCGGCCGGTGCGTACAGCACCGCCTGCTCCGGGTAGTTGAACGGGCTGCCCCAGACGGCCGTGTGCGCTGGCGGCTCCAGCCAGTTGAGGCCGAGGTCGCGGTTGTAGTGCGAAAAATCGGTACCGACGGCGAGCGTGGCCGAGGTAAAAATCCAGGCGCTGGGGTAGCGCTGCATCTGGCGGGCGAACACATTGCCGATCTCGAGCGGCGTGCTGTTGACCGCCAGCGACTGGGTGAAGACCTCGACCCAGCGCACCACCTTGGGCTCGGGCGGATGCTGCCAATGATCGAGCCGTTCGGCCATCTCTTCGAGCCGGCGCAGGCAGTTGGCCAAGCCCTCCGAGCGCTCGGCCTGGGTCTTGAGAATGGCGCCGACCTCGGCCAGCGTTTTGGCCAGCATCTCGATGGCGGGCATGAAGCCGGTGTGCTGGGCGAGTTGCTCCAGGCTGATGCGCGCGTTCTCGTCGCTGACCGACAGGCGCCAGTCGCGGGCCGCCTTTTCGAGCGTGCGGGTGCCTTCGATCAGCACCCGGCAGTCGGAGGCGCCGGCCAGCGCCTCGGCGCGCATGTCGCGCGCCAGATCGATCACCTGGGCGGTGCTGACCGACTCGCCAAAGAACAGGCTGGCGGTCTCGGGCAGCTGATGCGCTTCGTCAAACACCAGGGTGTTGCAGGCCGGCAGCAGCTCGCCCATGCCCTCGTCGCGCAGCATCACGTCGGCGAAAAACAGGTGGTGATTGACCACCACCACGTCGGCGTCCATGGCCTCGCGCCGGGCCTGCAGCACGAAGCACTCCTTGACGTTGGGGCAGTCCTGGCCGAGGCAGTTGTCGCGCGTCGAGGTGGCGGAGATCCAGGCGGCGCTGTCTTCGGGCACATCCAGGCATTCAGACTTGTCGCCGCTGCGGGTCATCTCGGCGAAACGCGTGATCTTGCGCAGGTTGGCCGCGTCTTGCGGCGTCGCGAAGCGCCCGTCGTTGGCATGGCGCGCCAGATGGTAATGGCAGACGTAATTGGCGCGGCCCTTGAGCAGCGCGATGCGCAGCGGCAGCTTGAGCGCCTTGCGCACCGTGGGCAGATCGCGCCGGAAGAGCTGGTCTTGCAGTGTTTTGGTGCCGGTCGACACCAGCACCTTGCCGCCGGACATCAGCGCGGGCACAAGATAGGCGAAGGTCTTGCCCGTGCCCGTGCCGGCTTCGGCCACCAGCACGCCCTGCTCGCGGATGGTCTGGCCGATCTTGACCGCCATTTCAATTTGCTGCGTCCGCGCGGCAAAGCCCGGCACGACTTGCGCCAGGGCGCCCTCGGGCGAGAACGCGGCTTCGACATCGCGTTGAACGCTATCGACCTCAGTCACGCACGGCTCCTGCGGAAGTCACCCGCACCCAGAACGCGGCAGTGCTCTGCGTGTCGGCGCTTGATGTGCTACCGATCGCGACCCCGCTCGACTCGGTGTCGGCGCCGGTGGTGGTGGCGCCGCCGACAGCGATCCATTCACCGAGCCGGCCTTCCACTTCGGTTTCGAGGCGCATGACTTCAATCCGTCCATCGTTTGCCAAGGCGCTGGCCTCGGGGCTCAACACCAGTCGCACCCGCTGTCCGACAACGGTCGGGCGCACCGAGACGCCCTGCCCCACCTCGCGGTAGATGGTGCCTCGCACCACCCGCGCGCCGTTGGGTTGAATGAAGACCTGGCGAAACGCCAAGGGTTCGGCGGTGCCGACAAAGAGTGTGGCCGTGCCGCCGTCGCGGGTTTCGACAAACTGGGTGCTGCCGCGATGCACGCTGCGGGTGGATTCATTCACCCCGACCTGCACGCTGCCGATCTCGATACGAGCGCCGCGCGCCGACACCTGCCCTGGAAAGCGAACGCCGACATCGCCGCTTTTGATCTCGCCACCGACACCAGCGTCAAACCGCTGCTCACTACCGCTGCGATCGCTTCGCACCTCGATGCGCAGCCGAGCGGGCGGCGTGTCGATGGCGCCGAGTACGTCGCGCAATACGCGCAGGTTGTCAGGGGTCGTGCGGATCAGCAGTTTGTCGTTGATGCCGCTGAGCTGCCCCTCGGGCGCAAGCATCGGGCGCAAGGCGGGGAGCACCTCGCCAACGCTGCGATGCTGAAGTGTGATGATGGTCAGCGGCAGTGCGCCGTGGGCGACACCACTCAGGCCGAGCACCGTGACGAACAGCAGCAGCCAATGCGAGATCCGACGCGTCAGGCGTCGCTTACTCGGTCCGGTGGGCTTCCGCAAGATAATCCCGGGTACGCATTTCCATGAGCCGGCTGACGGTGCGTACGAATTCGTTGGCGTTGTGACCTTCGCGATACAGATCATGGGCTTCGGCCTCCGCGCTCATGATGAGTTTGACCCGGTGATCGTAAAGCACGTCGATCAGCCAGGTGAAACGGCGGGCTTCATTGCTTTGCCCTGCAGCCATCTTTGGCACGCCAGACACGAGGATCGTGTGATATTCGCGGGCCAACTCTAGATAGTCGTTTTGCGAGCGCGGCCCCTTGCACAAGGCGTTGAAGTCGAACCAGATCACGCCCGGCGCAACGCGTATGGCTTCGAAGCTACGCCCCAGTACATCGATGGCCCCCGGCGCGCCTTCGACCGCAGCGATGCGGTAGAAGTCGTCGGCCATGCGCTCGCGCGCCTCGTCATCGTCGGGCACCAGATAGATCTGCAGTTGCTCCAGCGTTCGCAAGCGATAGTCGGTGCCGTAATCGACCTCGACCACATCGAAACGCTGCTTCATCAGCGCGATGGTCGGCAGGAAATTGATGCGTTGCAGGCCATTCGGATACAGCCCGTCGGGCGGATAGTTGGAGGTCATCACGAAGATCACCCCGCGCGCCAGCAAGGCGTCGAGCAGCCGCCCGAGAATCATTGCGTCGGCAATGTCGGAGATGTGGAATTCGTCGAAGCACAGCAGACGCGTCTGCTCACTCACCCGGTCGGCGATGATCTGCAGCGGATCGGGCAGATGATTGAGCGATTTGAGATCGTTCTGCACTTCCTGCATGAAGGCATGGAAATGCACCCGGCGCTTGCGCGTATAGGGCACCGCCTCGTAGAAGCAGTCCATCAAAAAGCTTTTGCCGCGCCCCACCCCACCCCAGAAATAGACGCTGCGTGGCTCAGACGGCTTTGAAAACCATTTCTTGAACAGACTGCGTCGCGCAACCTTGTAGCCGAGCAGATCGGAATACAGCGTCTGCAAGCGTTTGACGGCCGACTGCTGCGCGGGATCGGCTTCATAGCCGCGCGCGATCAGTGCCTCATTGTAGGCATCGATCATGCCGAATTCCGGGACATCAAGTTCGCGATGAGGCATGGTCAGGACGACATATCAAGTAGAAACAAAATGCACAAGGGTGAGCTCCGGGTAGCCACGCTACCCCGAACCCACCCTTGATCTTACGGCAGCGTCGCTCAGAAGTGCAGCGGACGCTTATCGACGGCCAGCGCGGCCTCGTGCACCGCTTCCGACATGGTCGGGTGAGCGTGGCAGATACGCGCGAGGTCTTCGGCCGCACCATGGAACTCCATGGCCACGACGGCTTCGGAAATCAGCTCCGAGGCATTGGCGCCGATGATGTGCACGCCGAGGATGCGGTCGGTTTCAGCGCAGGCCAGCATCTTGACGAAGCCGGTCGGTGCACCCATGCCCAGCGCACGGCCGTTGGCCATGAACGGGATCTTGCCGGCACGGTAGGCCACGCCGTCGGCCTTGAGTTGCTGCTCAGTCTTTCCGACCCAAGCAATCTCCGGCGAGGTGTAGATCACCCACGGGATGGTGTTGAAGTCGCAATGGCCGGCCTGGCCTGCCATCAGCTCGCACACCATGACAGCTTCTTCCATGGCCTTGTGCGCCAGCATCGGGCCACGCACCACGTCGCCCACCGCCCACACGCCCGGCAGATTGGTCTGGCAGTGATCGTTAACATCGACCATGCCGCGATCGGTCAGCTTGAGGCCAACGGCTTCGGCGTTCAGCCCGTCGGTGTTCGGCACACGCCCCACCGATACGATGAGCTTGTCGAACACGGCCTTCTGCGCACCGTCCTTGTCTTCGAACTCGACGGTGACCGACTTCTTGTTCTTGGCCGGCGTGACCTTGCCCACCTTGACGCCCAGCTTGACCGCCAGGCCCTGCTTGGCGAACACCTTCTGAGCCTCTTTGGCCACGTCCTGGTCGGCCGCGCCGAGGAAGCTGTCCATGGCTTCGAGGATGGTGACTTCCGCACCCAGACGACGCCACACCGAGCCCATTTCCAGGCCGATCACGCCGGAGCCGATCAGGCCGAGGCGCTTGGGCACCGCGTCTAGATCCAGCGCGCCGATGTTGTCGCAGATCAGGGTGTTGTCTACCGGAATACCCGGCAGGTGACGTGCGGTCGAGCCGGTCGCGATGATGACCTGCTTGGCGCCGATAACCTCGTCGCCCACCTTGATGTCCCAGCCATCCGCAGTCTGGCCGACAAAGCTGCCATGACCCGGCAGCATGGTGACCTTGTTCTTCTTGAACAAGCCCTTGATCCCACCGGTGAGCTGATCAACGATCTTGGCCTTGCGCGCGACCATGGTCGGCACGTCAATGCTCGGCGTCCCGACCTTGATGCCTTGGTCGGCGAAGTCGTGCGACGCTTCCTCGAACATGTGCGAGGTATGCAGCAGCGCCTTCGACGGGATGCAACCGACGTTCAGGCAGGTGCCGCCAAGACGCGGCTCGCCTTTCGGGTCGGCGTAGGGGTTGGATTCGGCGCAAGCGGCGCTGAAACCCAGTTGGGCGGCGCGGATGGCGGCCACGTAACCACCCGGGCCACCACCGATCACCAGCACATCAAATTGTTTCTTCGACATTGTTCTCTCCCTCGATGTCGACAACGGGCGCCGAGGCGCCCGCTGTATTCCTTATCAGACGTCCAGCAGCAGGCGCGCCGGATCTTCAAGCGCTTCCTTCATGGTCACCAGACCCAGCACGGCTTCGCGGCCGTCGATGATGCGGTGATCGTAGGACATCGCCAGATAGTTGATCGGACGGATGACGATCTGACCGTTCTCCACCACCGGACGATCCTTGGTGGCATGGATGCCGAGAATGGCCGACTGCGGCGGGTTGATGATCGGGGTCGACAGCATCGAACCGAACACACCACCGTTGGAGATCGAGAAGGTACCGCCGGTGAGCTCTTCCATCGTGATCTTGCCTTCTTTGGCCTTCTGGCCATATTCGGCAACTTTCTTTTCGATGTCGGCGATCGACATCTGATCCACGTCACGCAGGATCGGCACTACCAGACCACGCGGGCTGCCGACAGCGATGCCGATGTCGAAGTAGCCGTGATAGACGATGTCATTGCCATCGACCGACGCGTTCAGCACCGGGAACTTCTTGAGCGCAGCCACGGCGGCCTTGACGAAGAAGCCCATGAAGCCCAGGCGCACGCCGTGCTCTTTCTCGAACTTGTCCTTGTACTGAGCGCGCAGGGCCATCACCGGACCCATGTTCACTTCGTTGAAGGTGGTGAGAATGGCGTTTTCGTTCTTGGACTGCAGCAGACGCTCAGCGATGCGAGCGCGCAAACGCGTCATCGGCACACGCTCTTCCGGACGGTCACCGGACACGACCACTGCCGGGGCAGCCGGCGCGGCCTTGCCTGCGGCGACTGCGTCGCCCTTGGTGACACGACCACCACGGCCGGAGCCGGCGACGTCATCGGCGGCTACGCCTTTTTCGTCGAGGATCTTGCGCGCGGCCGGGCTGGCCGAACCGCCGGCTGCCTTGCTGGCGGCGGGCGGCGCGGTCACGGCCGGTGCCGGCTCGGCAGCCTTGGTGCTAGCACCGGCAGCCGCTTTGGCTTCGGTATCGATCTGGGCGATCAGGTCACCGCTGGCCACGGTCGAACCGTCGCCAAGGATGATCTTGACCAGCACGCCATCCGCCGGTGCCGGGGTTTCGAGCACGACTTTGTCGGTCTCGATGTCGATCAGGTTCTCGTCACGCGAAACGGCCTGGCCTTCTTTCTTGTGCCAGGTGACGAGCGTCGCTTCGGACACGGACTCCGACAACTGGGGGACTTTAACTTCGATCAGCATGAATTGACTCCCTCTAATGCGTGGTTTTTTCGTTGTTCGATCAATCGTTGATGGGACCGAAAGCGTTCTCAAGCACCGCTTTCTGTTGGGCATTGTGTTTGGCGTAGTAACCCACCGCAGGCGATGCCGAAGCCGGACGGCTGACGAGCAGCAACTTCTGTTTCGGGCCGAGCACGTTGATCAGGTGCTGACGCGAAGCAAACCAGTACCAGGCGCCCTGGTTGCGCGGCTCTTCCTGACACCACACCACTTCCTTGGCGTTCGGGTACTTGGCCAGTTCGGCACGGAAAGCCTCCCGCGGGAACGGGTAAAGCTGCTCGATACGCACCACGGCGATGTCCTTGATCTCCTGCTCGCGGCGATAGGCCATCAGCTCGTAGTAGATCTTGCCGGAGCACAACACGACACGCTTGACCTTCTTGGCATCCAGCTTGTCGACCTCGCCGATGACCGTACGGAAGGAGCCCTTGGTGAGCTCATCCATGGTCGACACTGCCTCTTTATGACGCAGCAGCGATTTCGGCGTGATGACGATGGCCGGCTTGCGCAGCTGACGTACCATCTGGCGACGCAAGAGGTGGAAGATCTGCGACGGCGTGCTGGGCACCAGCACCTGCATGTTGTTTTCAGCACACAGCTGCATGTAACGCTCGAGGCGGGCCGAAGAGTGCTCCGGACCCTGACCTTCGTAGCCATGCGGCAGCAACACCGTCAGACCGACCTTGCGGCCCCACTTGGCTTCGCCGGACGAAATGAACTGGTCGAACACGACCTGCGCACCGTTGGCGAAGTCACCGAACTGCGCCTCCCAAACGACCAGGTCGTCAGGCACCGCAGTGGAGTAACCATATTCAAACGCCAGCACAGCCTCTTCAGACAACACGGAGTCGAAGACCTGAATCTCGGCCTGACCATCCTGGATGTTCTGCAGCGGAATGTAGGCGCCCTCGTCCCAACGCTCACGCTTCTGATCGTGGAACACGGCATGACGGTGGAAGAAGGTACCGCGGCCGATATCCTCACCGGACAAACGCACCCCGTAGCCCTGAACCAACAAGCTGGCGTAGGCGAGGTTCTCGCCCATGCCCCAGTCGATCAGCGCTTCGCCGCGCGCCATGGCGGCACGGTCGGAAACAATTTTCTTGACCCGGGGCTGCAACTCAAAGCCTTCTGGCACCGTGCTGATCCGCTCGGCCAGACGCTTGAGCTCGACCATCGGCACGGCCGTAACGGCTTCGTCGGTGTACTCGGCCTTGAGATAAGGCGTCCAGTCCACCGCGAACTGACGGTTATGACCGGACAGCACCGGGTTGGCCAGCAGTTCGCCGCGATCGAGGTGCTCGCGGTAGTCCTGAATGATCGCTTCGGGTTCATCGGCCGCGCACACGCCTTCACGCACAAGGCGATCGGCATACAGCTTGCGCGTACCCGGGTGTAGCGCCACCTTCTTGTACATCAGCGGCTGCGTCACCATCGGCTCGTCCTGCTCGTTATGGCCGAGCTTGCGATAGCAGACGATGTCGATGACCACGTCTTTCTTGAATTCGTTGCGGAACTCGACCGCCAGCGCGGTGACCAGTGCAACGGCTTCCGGATCATCACCATTCACATGGAAGATCGGCGCCTCGACCATCTTGAAGATGTCGGTGCAATACAGCGAGGAGCGATAATCGCGCGGATCGGAGGTGGTAAAGCCGATCTGGTTGTTCACCACGATGTGAACCGTGCCGCCCGTGCCGTAGCCGCGGGTCTGCGAGAAGTTCAGCATCTCCTGGTTCACACCCTGGCCGGCCACTGCCGAGTCACCATGGATGATCACCGGCAACACCTGCGTCTTGGCCTTGTCCTTGCGACGCACCTGGCGCGCATAGACCGAGCCGGCCACCACGGGGTTGATGATCTCAAGGTGAGACGGGTTGAAGGCCAGCGTGAGGTGAACCGGACCGCCCGGAGTCATCACATCGCTCGAGAAGCCGTTGTGGTACTTCACGTCACCGGCACTCAGGTCAACTTCGGCCTTGCCTTCAAATTCGGCAAACAGGGTCGAAGGCGACTTGCCCAGCGTGTTGACCAGCACGTTCAGACGGCCACGGTGAGCCATGCCGATCACGATTTCCTGCGCACCGAGACGACCGCCGACGCTGATCACCTCATCCATGGCGACGATCATCGACTCGCCACCTTCGAGCGAGAAGCGCTTCTGGCCGACGTACTTGGTGTGCAGATATTTTTCGAGCGTCTCGGCAGCAGTCACACGGCCAAGGACGTGCTTCTTCTGCTCAACGGAAAACTGCGGCGTGCCGCGAATGCTCTCCAGGCGCGCCTGAATCCAGCGCTTCTGGGCGATATCCGAGATGTACATGTACTCGGAGCCGATCGAGCCGCAGTAAGTCTGCCGCACGGCCTCCAGAATCTCGCGCAGGCTCGCCTGCTCGCTGGAGAACGCGTGGAAAGAGCCCACATTGAACTGCTCGTTCAGGTCGGCCTCGGTGAAGCCGTAATAGGACGGCTCCAACTCCGGCACATGCATGCGCTCGCTGCGCTTGAGCGGATCAAGATTCGCCCAGCGGGTACCGAGGAAGCGATAGGCGTTGATCAACTGCAGCGTGCTGACCTGACGCTTGTTGCCGTCGCCGGAGGTAATGGTGCGCACCGGGCCACGTTTGGCGAGTTGCTCGAAGGCGTGGATGATCGGCGTATGCGCCACATCGCGCACCGCAGCGGCGGCACCCGCTTTCAGACCATCAAAATAGGTTCGCCACTCTTCCGGAACGTTTTCCGGATCGGCGAGATATGACTCGTACAGCTCTTCGACGAACGGTGCATTGCTGCCGAACAGCATCGAGGTGCTATGCAGTTGCTTCATCATCTTGGAATTCACCCGAATTCTGTTGCCTAGTCTGGTAATCGCCATCCGGCGATCACGGCCAATTGGGGCATAAGGAAAACGGGATGATCACGACAGGCGGTGATCATCCCGTGACGGACTGATTTAAGTGCTCACTTTCCCAGCCCGCATGGGTGTTACGCCCGCTGGTCGATCGCCACGACGTCGCGGCGAGCCGCGCCGACATACAACTGACGCGGACGACCGATCTTGTATTCCGGATCGGTCATCATCTCTTCCCACTGCGTCATCCAGCCCACGGTACGGGCCAGCGCGAAGATGCAGGTGAACATCGAGGTCGGGATGCCCAGTGCTTTCTGCACGATGCCGGAGTAGAAATCTACGTTCGGGTAGAGCTTCTTCTCGACGAAGTACGGATCTTCCAGCGCGATCTTCTCGAGCTCCATGGCCAGCTTGAACAGGCGGTCGTTTTCGAGGCCCAGTTCGGTCAGCACGTCGTAACAGACTTTGCGCATCAGCTTGGCGCGCGGGTCGAAGTTCTTGTAGACACGGTGACCAAAGCCCATCAGCTTGAACGGATCGTTCTTGTCCTTGGCACGGGCGATGTACTCGCTGACCTTGGAGACGTCGCCGATCTGCTCGAGCATGTTCAGGCAGGCTTCATTTGCACCGCCGTGGGACGGGCCCCACAGGCAGGCGATACCGGCCGAGATGCAGGCAAACGGGTTGGCACCGGAGGAGCCGGCCAGACGCACGGTCGAGGTCGATGCGTTCTGCTCGTGATCGGCATGCAGCGTGAAGATGGTGTCGAGCGCGTGCACCAGCACCGGGTTCGGCTTGTACTCTTCGCAGGGCGTGCCAAACATCATGTGCATGAAGTTGGCGGTATAGCCCAGATCATTGCGCGGGTACATGAAGGGCTGCCCGGTGTTGTACTTGTACGCCATCGCGACGATAGTCGGCAGCTTGGCCACCAGACGATTGAAGGACACGTTACGGTGCTCGGCGTCCTGCAGATCCAGCGCGTCGTGATAGAAGGCCGACAAGGCACCCACCACACCGACCATGACGGCCATCGGGTGTGCATCACGACGGAAGCCCGAGTAGAACTTGGTCATCTGGTCGTGCAACATCGTGTGGTTCTTGATGGTGTCTTCGAAATCGGTCTTCTGCGTCTTGTTGGGCAGCTCGCCGTTTTTCAGCAGGTAAGCCACTTCGAGGAAGTTGCAGTGCTCTGCCAGTTGCTCGATCGGATAGCCGCGATACAGCAACTCGCCTTTGTCACCATCGATAAACGTCACGGTGGACGCGCAGCTAGCGGTGGAAAGGAATCCGGAATCGTAGGTGAACAGACCGGTTTTGGCGCCCAGCGTACGGATGTCGATGACATCGTTGCCGTGCGTTCCGGTCATCACCGGAAATTCGACCGTTTTCCCATCGACCGTGAGGGTGGCGTTACGTTCATTGCTCATAACTTGTCCTTTGGCTTACCTGTTATTTTCCATCTGCCTAGGCAGAATCATCCTGTGTTCCGCTATCACGCAGCATGCTGAGGAGTGGCATCCAGCGATCTTCGGGACACGGTGCGCTTCCGTTGACCATGGCCCAGAGGTCATGGTCTTCGATATCCAGCAGGTCCTGAAGGTCGGCCAACTGAGCATCGCTCAGCTGGTCGAACCTGTTTTCAAGAAAGCGTGCGAACACCAGGTCGAGTTCCAGTAGCGCCCGACGGCAGTGCCAGCGCATGCGTCCTTTATTTGGCGTCATACCGCGCGACGCACCATCATGTCCTTGATCTTGCCAATCGCCCGGGTCGGGTTCAGGCTCTTCGGACAGACATCCACACAGTTCATGATGGTGTGGCAACGGAACAAACGATACGGGTCCTCGAGGTTGTCGAGGCGCTCGTTTGTCGCTTCATCCCGGGTGTCGGCGATGAAACGGTAGGCTGCAAGCAGACCCGCGGGGCCGACGAATTTGTCAGGGTTCCACCAGAACGACGGGCACGACGTCGAACAGCAAGCACACAGAATGCACTCGTAGAGCCCGTTGAGCTCTTCGCGCTCTTCCGGCGACTGCAGACGCTCGCGCTCCGGCGGCGGGTTGTCATTGACCAGGTACGGCTTGATCGAGTTGTACTGCTTGAAGAACTGGGTCATGTCGACGATCAGATCGCGAATGACGGGCAGCCCCGGCAGCGGGCGCAGCACGATCGGCTGCGGCAAGCTGTCGACATCGGTCAGGCAGGCCAGACCATTCTTGCCGTTGATGTTCATGGCATCGGAGCCACACACACCTTCGCGGCACGAACGGCGGAAGGACGTGGAATCGTCCTTCACCTTCAGGCGAACCAGCGCATCCAGCAGCTTCTTGTCGGACGGCTCGAGGTCGACCGAAATATCCTGCATGTAGGGCTTTTCGTCGCGGTCCGGATCGTAACGGTAGATCTTGAATTGAACGGTACGTTTGCTCATCTGTTCGACTCCCGGCCTCTCAGTAAGTCCGCGTCGCAAGCGCGATCGGATCGACGCTTTCGGACATCGGCTGCAAATTCACAGGCTTGTAATCCAGGCGGTTGCCTTCGCTGTACCACAAGGTGTGCTTGAGCCACTCGTCGTCACGGCGGCCGTTCGGAAACTCTGCAGTATCCGGTGCGTCATCGCGCACGTGGGCGCCGCGAGACTCTTTGCGCGCTTCGGCCGAAATCATGGTGGCCTTGGCAACCTCGATCAGGTTATCCAGTTCAAGCGCTTCCATGCGCGCCGTGTTCCAGACCATGGACTTGTCCTTGATCTCGGTGGTTTTGGCTTGCTCGGCCACCTCGAGAATCGCGGTCACGCCCTGCTGGAGCAGTTCGGAGAAGCGGAACACGCCGGCGTGCTTCTGCATGGTGCGCTGCATGGCCAGACGGACTTCGTGCACATTGGTGCCGTCTTTCTGGTTCTCGAGACGCGCCATCCGTGCGAGCGAGAAATCGGCCGCATCGTCGGGCAGCGGCTTGAGACGCAGATTGCCGCTCTGGATATCCTCAACCACGGTTTCACCCGCCGATTTGCCAAACACCAGCAGATCGAGCAACGAGTTGGTACCAAGGCGGTTGGCGCCATGCACCGAAGCGCAGGCACACTCACCCGCGGCATAGAAACCGGTCACCGGTGTATTCGGGTTATCACCCTTGGGCGCAACCACCTGACCTTTGTAGTTGGTCGGAATACCGCCCATCTGGTAGTGGCAGGTCGGTACAACCGGAATCGGCGCCTTGATCGGGTCGATACCGGCAAACTGGATCGAGATCTCGCGAATGCCAGGCAGACGCTTCATGATCGTCTCGGGCGACAGGTGCGTGATGTCGAGAAGGACGTGGTCCTTGTCGGGTCCGCAGCCACGGCCTTCGTTGATCTCGGTCACCATCGAACGGGACACGACGTCACGCGAAGCGAGATCTTTCAGGTTCGGCGCATAGCGCTCCATGAAACGCTCACCCGCCGCGTTCCGCAGAATGCCGCCCTCACCACGCACACCTTCGGTAATCAGCACGCCCGCGCCGGCTACGCCGGTCGGGTGAAACTGCCAGAACTCCATGTCTTCGAGCGGAACGCCAGCGCGCGCCGCCATACCGACACCGTCACCGGTGTTGATGAAGGCGTTGGTCGAGCTGTAGTAGATCCGGCCGGCACCACCGGTGGCGAAGATCACTGCCTTGGCATGGAAGATCGACACTTCGCCGGTTTCCATTTCCATCGCTGTCACACCGACCACGTCGCCGTCGGCATCGCGGATCAGGTCCAGCGCCATCCACTCGACGTAGAACTGGGTCTTCGCGCGCACGTTGCGCTGATACAGCGCGTGCAGCATCGCGTGACCCGTCCGGTCGGCAGCGGCACAGGAGCGCGACACCGGCGACTGGCCGTAGTTTTGCGAGTGACCACCAAAGGGACGCTGATAGATCTTGCCGTTGTCGAGACGGTCAAAAGGCATGCCGTAGTGCTCGAGCTCGACGACGACTTCGTTCGCCTTGCGGCACATGAACTCGATGGCATCCTGGTCACCCAGCCAGTCCGACCCCTTGACGGTGTCGTACATGTGCCAGTGCCAGTTGTCTTCTGTGGAATTACCCAACGAAGCGGCCACGCCACCCTGTGCAGCCACGGTATGGGAGCGCGTCGGGAACACCTTGGTCAGGACCGCCGTTTTCAGACCGGATTCTGACAGCTGCAGTGCGGCGCGAAGACCCGCACCACCCGCGCCGACGATCACCGCATCATAAGTATGCTTTGCGATTTTCACCCTTACAGCCTCCACAGAATCTGGGCTGCCCAACCGGCGTAGCCGATGAGCAGGAACATGACGATCACGTGCAAGGTCAGTCGAATACCGACCGGCTGGATGTAGTCCATGAAGATGTCACGGACGCCAACCCAGGCGTGATAAAAAAGCGACATGAAAAAGAGGAAGCTGAAGAAGCGCATGAAGCCGCCGGCGAACATGCCGCTCCAGGCCTCGTATGACATTTCCGGCAGCATCAGCGCGCAGATTCCGAAATACACCGAATACAGCGCCATCACGATGGCAGTCACGCGCTGGCCAATCCAGTCGCGAAGACCGTAGTGGGCGCCGACAACAATCCGTTTCACCATAGTTTCACCCCGATCAGAACGGTCAGCACCAGGCTGACAATGAGAACGAGACGGGCCGACTGACGCGACGAGGCGAGATCCAGACCCTTGTGAACGTCCAGCAGCAAGAAGCGGATGCCGGCACAGAAGTGGTGCAGGAACGCCCACAACAGACCGAACAGAATCAGCTTCACCAGCGGATTGGAAACCGTGTCCTTGTAGTCAGCGAAGGTCTCTGCGGACCCGAGGCTGTCAGCAAACAAAGACAACAGCAACGGCAACATCAAGAACAAACCTGCGCCACTGACGCGGTGCAGAATCGAGACAAACCCCGCCAAGGGCAGCCTGATTTCGTGCAACGCCAAGTGTTTCGGGCGCTTTTTTCTGACTGTCATTTCAGACATCTTTTCCCCCAATGCTAGGCCGCACGAATGCCGCCTTACTCCCACGAAAAACGTCGATTATAACCGTTGACGTCGCGTCACCTGAATGCGTCGCACGCCATTAATTCAGCTCGTTCAAATAAAAATGTTCGTCCGTCGAATACAGGCCACGGCGCCATTCTACTGGCCGGTCGCCATAGGTGAATGTCACCCGCTCGACCGACAACAAGGGCACACCCTCTTTGACGCGCAACATTTCCGCCGTTCGCCGATCAGCGGCCACCGCCCGAATGCGCTCTTCGGCGCGAATCATGCGCAGACCAAAGCGGGTTTCAAAAAGGCTGTAAAGCGACCCCTTCCAGCCCTGCAGCATTTCGAGCGTCAAGCCCTGGAAAACTTCGCCAGGCAGATAGATTTCGTCGACAACGACGGGTTTTGCGCTAAATTCTAGTAAGCGCCGAACAATGATGATGGGCGAACCAGGCTCGATTGCGAGCACACGCGCCGCCTCCTGGCCCGCCTTGGCACGCCAGCATTCGAGCGGCACGCTAACGGGATGAGACAGATCTTCACCCTCAGGCACCAGGCGCAAAAAGCGGAACAAGGAGCGCGGGTCATTATGCGATGCAACATAGGTGCCTTTACCCTGCTTGCGCACCAGCAGGTTCTCGGCCGCCATTTCATCGATGGCCTTGCGCACCGTCCCCTGGCTGACGCCGAAACGCGCCGCCAGTTCCTGCTCACTGGGAATGGCCTGGCCCGGACTCCATTCGCCGGATTCAAGCGCCACCAGCATCAGACTTTTGATCTGACGATAGAGCGGACTAAAGGTGGGGGACGTCTGGGCCATTGGCGTATTTCATCACAAAAGTTGAAAGGCGTCTATATCAACTCATATATCTTATATAAGACGTATGACATGAATTGACTTTGTCCATCCGCAATACTACTATCTTGCGCGAATCGGCAAACACCGACGCCCGCCTCACACACGAGGCACACGGTCAGCCGAATGTCCGCTTTCACACACTCACATCGAGAGGGAGTCGTCCATGAGCAAAGCCCCCGTACGTGTCGCCGTCACTGGCGCAGCCGGTCAAATCGGTTACAGCCTGTTGTTCCGCATCGCCAGCGGTGAAATGCTGGGCAAGGATCAACCGGTCATTCTTCAGCTTCTGGACCTGCCGCAGGCACAGAAGGCCGTCAAGGGCGTGATGATGGAGCTGGAAGACTGCGCCTTCCCGCTGCTCGCCGGCATGGTTGCCACCGACGACCCGAATGTCGCCTTCAAGGATGCGCAAATCGCCCTGCTGGTCGGCGCCCGTCCGCGTGGCCCCGGCATGGAACGCAAGGACCTGCTGACCGAAAACGCCAAGATCTTCACCGTTCAGGGCGCCGCCATCGGCCAGTACGCTGACCCGAACATCAAGGTGCTCGTCGTCGGCAACCCCTGCAACACCAACGCCTACATCGCCATGAAGACCGCCGAGAAGTTCGGCCGCGTCAACACCAAGAACTTCACCGGCATGCTGCGTCTGGACCATAACCGCGCCCTGTCGCAGCTCGCCGGCAAAACCGGTCGCAGCGTGTCCAGCCTGACCAAGCTGGTCGTGTGGGGCAACCACTCGCCCACCATGTACGCCGACTACCGTTTCTGCCTGTCCAACGGTGACAACGTCAAGGCCCTGGTGAACGACGACGTCTGGAACAGCGACACCTTCCTGCCCACCGTCGGCAAGCGCGGCGCCGCCATTATCGAGGCGCGTGGCCTGTCGTCCGCCGCATCGGCCGCCAACGCTGCGATCGACCACATCCGTGACTGGGTACTCGGTTCGAACGGCGAATGGGTCACCATGGGCGTGCCGTCCGACGGCTCCTATGACATCCCCGAAGGCATCATCTACGGCGTGCCCTGCATCACCGAAAACGGTGAGTACAAGGTCGTCAAGGATCTGGAAATCGACGCATTCTCCCGCGAGCGCATGACTGTCACGCTCAACGAGCTGCTCGAAGAGCGCGAAGGTGTGAAAGACCTGCTCTGATCCTTTATCAGGATTCAGCAGCAAAGCATCGGGGGCGAGAAATCGCCCCCGATTTTTTTGCTATTCTGCCCAGCAATACTCACCACACAGACATGACCGCCATGCATCCCGATCAGGTTCTTTTCCAGGGCGAGCGCACGCTCCCCGACATGCCCGCCATCGACCACTACGCCGGCAGCGAAAAGCTCATCACCAAGGCGCTGGCCATCCAGCAGGACATGGGCCCGGTGTTCGACATCACCTGCGACTGCGAAGACGGCGCCAAAGCCGGCCAGGAAACCGAGCACGCCCACATGGCCGCCGCCATGGTCATGTCACCCGCCAACCAGTTTGGCCGGGTCGGCGCGCGCATCCACGACATCACCCATCCGCACTGGCGCCGGGATGTCGACATCCTGGTCGAAGACGCTGGCCAGCGCCTCGCCTTCATCACCTTTCCCAAACCGCGCTCGGTCGACGATGTCCGCGAACAACTGGCCTATCTGCGCATGCAGGAAGCGGCTAACCACACCGGCATCGCGCTCCCGGTGCATGTCTTGATCGAAACGCACGGCGCGCTGCGCGATGCCTGGCATATCGCCGCGCTCGACGGAGTTGAAAGCCTCGATTTCGGCCTGATGGACTTCGTCAGCGCCCATCACGGCGCCATCCCCGGCGAGGCCATGCGCAGCCCCGCGCAGTTCGAGCACCCGCTGGTGGCGCGCGCCAAGTGCGAGATCGCCGCCGCCGCGCTCGCCCATGGCGTGGTGCCCAGCCACAACGTCACCACCGAGATCAAGGACGTCGACTACATTCGCAAAGACGCCGAACGCGCCCGCCGGGAATTCGGCTATCTGCGCATGTGGAGCATCCACCCCAACCAGATCACCCCGATCCTCGAAGCCATGCGGCCCGACTTTTCCGAGGTCGAAAGTGCGATCGCCATTCTCGAAGCCGCGCAAGACGCCAACTGGGGCCCGATCCAGCACGCCGGCAAACTGCACGACCGCGCGTCCTACCGCTACTACTGGACGCTGCTCAAACGCGCCCGCGCCACCGGCCAGGAACTGCCCGCCGAGATCACGCAGCGCTTCTTTACCGCCTGACGCATCCACTTCAACCGAAGCGCACCCCCTGCGCCAGCGGCAGTTCGTCCGAGTAATTGACCGTCGCCGTCTGCCGCCGCATATAGCCGCGCCAGGCGTCCGACCCCGATTCCCGCCCGCCGCCGGTGGCTTTTTCGCCCCCGAACGCACCGCCGATTTCCGCCCCGCTGGTCCCGACGTTCACATTGGCGATGCCGCAGTCGCTTCCTGTGGCGGCCAGAAACCGCTCGGCTTCGCGCACGTCGGTGGTAAAGATGGCGGACGACAGCCCCTGCGGCACGGCGTTCTGACGCGCAATGGCCTCGTCGAGGGCGTCATAGGCAAAGCAGTACAGCACCGGCGCAAAGGTCTCTTCAAAGCTGTTGTCGAGCGCACCCCCACCTTCGATCAGCGCGGGCTGCACGTAATACGCGTCGGGGTATCGATCTGCGAGCACGCGACCGCCACCCACCACTTTGCCACCCTGCTCCCGCGCAACCTGCAAGGCGTGCTCCATCTGCGCAAAAGCACGCGCGTCGATCAAGGGGCCGACCAGCGTGCCGGCCTTCCGCGGGTCACCAATAGGCAAGGCCGCGTAGGCCTGCTCCAGGCGCTCGAAAAGCACCCGGGCCACCTCACGCTGAACAAAGACGCGGCGCGTGGTGGTGCAGCGCTGGCCGGCGGTGCCGACAGCGCCGAAGACAATCGCCCGCACGGCGAGATCGAGATCGGCGGAGGCGGTCACGATAATGGCGTTGTTGCCACCGAGTTCCAGAATCGATTTGCCAAAACGCTGCGCCACTCGCGCGCCCACCTGGCGCCCCATGGCACAACTGCCGGTCGCGCTGATCAGCGGCACACGCACATCATCGGCCAGCGCCACACCGGTCTCCCGGCCGCCCAGCACCACCTGCGACAAGCCGTCGGGGGCATCGTCAAAACCGGCCATGGCCTGCGTAAACAGGTGCTGGCAGGCGATGGCACACAGCGGCGTCTTCTCGGACGGCTTCCACAACAGGCTGTTGCCACACACCACGGCCAGCGTGGCGTTCCAGGCCCACACCGCCATCGGAAAATTAAAAGCCGAAATCACGCCCACCGGACCCAGCGGGTGCCAGGTCTCGCGCAGGCTGTGCTCCGGGCGCTCTGAGGCGATGGTTCGGCCGTAGAGTTGGCGGGACAGCCCGACCGCGAAGTCGCAGATGTCGATCATCTCCTGTACCTCACCCTCGCCCTCCGCGGTGATCTTGCCGGCTTCGAGCGTAATCAACGCGCCCAGCGTCGACTTGTGCTCACGAAGCAAAGCACCAAAGCGTCGGATCAGCTCACCACGGCGCGGGGCCGGCACAATCCGCCACTGAGCAAAAGCCTCGACACTGCGCGCTACCTTGGCCTCCAGCGCCTCGGGCGAATCGAGCGCCACACGAGCAATCTCTGCGCCATCGATCGGAGAACACACCACCCAGTCGCCGTCGGACAGCCGCCCCTGGTCAAGCCCCAATGCCTCAAAAATACGCGCTGCGCTCATCCATCGTCTCCTAGGGTTGTTATCACAAGCCACCGCTGGCGGCGGTCTGTGGCTCCTCACCATCGGTCACATAGTGGCGACCAAAGCGATTGCTCAGAAAATCGTCCAGACAGATATCTTCCTGCCGGACAAAGCCATGCTGCGGCAAGCGGCCATCCATCAACAAATCGAGTACGGCACAGATCGCGCTGGCTGTCGTGACCTGAATCGCGCTGCGCATCCGCCCGCCGAGCTCACGGCTGTAGATCTTGCGGGCAAAGGTCTCCTGCATCAGCAAGCCGTCGCGCATGCCGCTCACGTTGACGAACACCAGCACCACATCCTGCATGGTGACCGGGATCGATGACTCGAGTATTTCCTTGAGCAGCGCACGCCGTTCGCCCAGGCGCAGGTCGTGCAGCAGCAGCTTCATCACATCGCGATGCCCCGGATAGCGCACCGTGCGGTAGTTCAGATTGCGCACCCGCCCATTGAGCGTGTCGCACAGCGTACCGAGGCCGCCGGAGGTGTTGAAGGCTTCGTAGTCGTCACCGTCGAGCGAGAAATGCTCCAGCTCTTCGAGCGCCGGCATCTCCTTGCGCACCCCGCCGACAATCGCTTCGCAGGGATTGAGGTACTCGTTGATGAATCCGTCGGTGCTCCAGGTGAGGTTGTATTTGAGGCCGTTGGAGGGGAACTTGGGCAGCGCGCCGACCCGCATGTGCACATCGTGCAGTTCGTCAAAACGCCGGGCCAGATCGTAGGCAGCGATGGAAATGAAGCCCGGGGCGAGACCGCATTGGGGCACCACCGCCGTTGGTGCGCCATCGGCGAGCGCCCGTATCGTGCGTGCGCTGCCCACGTCTTCGGTGAGGTCGAGATAGTGCGACCTTGCCGAAACGGCGGCGCGGGCCAGGGATTCACTCAGGTCGAAGGGGCAGGCGTTGATCAGCGCGTTCTGGCCGGCCAGCACCGCAGCAAGCTGGCGGGCATCGGCCACGTCAATCTGGCGCAGCGTGGCCGAGGGTAACGCCTGTGCGAGCCGCGCCAACACCTTTGCGTCGCGATCGACCACGCTCACCGCGTAATCGCCGCTCGACACCAGAAAGTCGGCAATCACCTCACCGATCTTGCCCGCGCCAACGATGGTCACCTGTCGCACGTCATGCTCCCGGCCATGTCTCTGAGGTCGGACCGAGATTACGCCAAAACGTGCCCACCGGGGCTCATGCGAAACGCGCCGTCGTCGCTTTCAGTGCTTCGGCGAGCGCCCGCAGCGCCCGCGAAGTGTCGCTGAGTTCGCTGCTGTGCGCCACGGCGCGCTCCGAGCGGCCCTGGAATCCACGCATGCGCTCGGCAATGGTCTCGGTGATCCCCTCCTGCGAATGCACGGCGGACGCGACGGCCTGGTTCAGCTGCACCACGCCGCCGATCTGCTCGGCAATATCCGAGAAGCGCGCGTTGAGCACCTCGGTCTGTTGCTGGGTGTGGCGCATGGCCTCGCCCACCGCGTCGAGCCGATCGACCGCACCGCTGACGTCTTTCGACAGCCGCTGCAGGATACCGCCGACCACTTCGGTCGATTGGCGCGTCCGTCCGGCCAGCTTGCGCACCTCATCGGCCACCACGGCAAAGCCGCGCCCCTGTTCGCCCGCCCGTGCCGCCTCAATGGCCGCATTGAGGGCCAGCAGGTTGGTCTGGTCGGCGATCTCGCCAATCTCGCCCAGCACCTCGGTCACCTGCGCGGTCAGCCCGTGCACTGCCCGACTGGCATCCGTGGCCTGCGCCAGCGTCGTCGACAGCACGGCGACGGCGTCACGGTTTTCGGCAATCGCCTCACGTCCACGCGCCGACAAACGCTCGATCTGCACCGCAGCAGCATTGGCCGAGCGGGTGCTATCGACGATCTGACCGATCGAGCAGGTGATCTCGTCCACCGCTTCGGTAATGTCACGGCACTCCCCGTGCTGGGCCAGCAGATCGACATGGCCATCCTGCACGCCGAGATCGAGTTGCCCCGCAGCGGCATCGACCCGGGTCGACACCTGGCCGATGTCAGCCACCAGCGCCTGCAACCCGCCGACCATCTGTGCCATGGCGCCCTCCAGCGTGGCCACTTCAGCCACCCCGCCGCGCGCCACCTCAACCGACAGCCGGCCAACGGCGATGGCTTCAGCCACTTCGGCCGCCCGCACCAACGGCGCCAGATAGTGCTGCATCAGGGCGTACAAGCCCGCGATGCTGAGCGCCACGATCAAAACCAGCGCCACCCCCGCGACAATCAGAAAACGCGATTCCTCAGCCAGCGCCGCGGTGGCCTCGCGCACAGCCAGCCAGTGGCCGATCGTCTCCCCGCTGGCGTTGACCACTGGCAAACGATTGACTCGGTAGGCAGCGTTCGCGGTGCGCCACACCGTCTGCCGCGCCTCGCCGGCGAACGCCGCCTGCAGCCGGCCCGCATCAACACCGGACGGCAGCGCACTGGCCAGTGCCGCGCCGCCCTCGCCCCATATGGCAACCCCCTGCTCGCTGCCGTCGGCCATCGCCGCCGCCATCGGCCCCAGCCCCTTGACCAGAACCGCCACGCCAATCAAGCGCTCGCGCGAGGTCAGCGGAAAAGCCTTCACCGCCCACGGTGCGCCGCCGGCGACGGACAGATCGGTCAGCGCATCCTTCTGCCGCGCCGCGGCGGTCACCAGATCACCGATCGGCAATGGCGGTGACGACGGGCTGCGATAGAGCGCCCGGCCGTCCGGTGCGTGAATCGACAGGTGGTCGTAGCCACCGCCATCGCCGGTCAGAGCGATGAAGCGTTCGGCATAACCCGCCAATGCCTCGGCGTCACCCTGCTTGAGGGCCGAGCGCAGATCGAACTCGCCCGCCAGCGCAGTGACGGCACCATCCATCTGCCGGTAAAGCTGGCCAAGCGCTCGGGACCATACGCCAGCGTTGCTGCGCTGCTCAGCGTCAATCAAACGTTCGCCCATCTGGTGATGGCCGACAGCACCGAGAGCGCCCATCAGAAGCGCCACCAGAACGGTGATCAGCGCACTGAACAAAGTGATTCGTAGTTTCAGGGACATTATGTGCACTCGCATTATTTCCGGACGAAGAGGCTATCGTCACCGAGGCAGAGTGCTTTATATATGTAACCAAAACTTAATATCGCGCCGCAACACAACCGGGCGCAAACTGCCCCCCAAAGGGCTCAGTTGGGCGCGTCCTGCGAGACACCGGCGGCGAGTTGCTCAAGCACTCGGGGATACAGCGCGCGGGCCTGGGCCGGGTCGAAATCGGCCTTCTTGAGCTTCTTGACGCCGAAGGCGTCCAGCCGGACATGAACCGTCGGCGTCAGGCCATGCTGCGCGAGCGTTTCGCGCACACAGGCCAGCACGCAGCCATCGAGTGCCAACATGGGTCGGCCCGAGCGCGCCAGTCGCACCAAGGGCGCCACATGCCCGCCAACACCTGCGATACACGACATATCGGCCCGCCCTTCACGATCGAGTTGAAGCGCGAAATGATTGGCCAGCTGCGCCGCGCTGGAGCAACCCGAACAGGAATAGACAATCGGCTTCGCGCTCATTGCGCCGCGAAACCGCGCTCAACCGCAAACACCGCGGCTTGCACCCGGCTGCTCAGATGAAGCTTCTTGAGCACGCTCTGAACATGGATCTTGACCGTGCTTTCGGCCACCTCGAGGTTGCGCGCGATCTGCTTGTTGCTCTGCCCCTTGGCAATGCAGGCGAGGATCTCGCGCTCACGCGGGGTGAGCTTGTCGAGCTCGGCGTCCGCCGCTGCCGGGTTGGCGGCACTGGGTCCACCATGGCTGCGATTGGCCAGCAGCTTGCCCATCATCAGGGGAGACACCACCGGCTCGCCGCGCGAGGCCATGCGGATGGCGTCAATCAGGGTTTCGGCTTCGATATTCTTGAGCAGGTAACCCGTGGCGCCGCCGCGCAAGGTGGTGAGCAGATCTTCCGAATCTTCCGACACGGTCAGCATCAGCACATGCGTCTGCGGCACATCTTCGAGAATGAGCTTGAGCGCATCCAGCCCCCCGACGCCGGGCATGTGCAGATCGAGCAGCACCACATCGGGCGCGAGTTGCTTGGCGCGCTTGGCGCCTTCGAGCCCGTCCGCCGCCTCGCCAACCACTTCAAACTCGTCGCTGCGCTTGAGCAAGGACTTGATGCCACTGCGAAACAAGCCGTGGTCATCCACCAGTAAGATGCGAATTCGTTCCGTCATGTCTGTGCCGCCTCCTGCTCGGTCGCCGTCAGCATCAGGCTGACCGAGGTGCCGCCGCCCTTTTGCGACTGGATGTCGAGCACGCCGCCAATGCGGGCCGCCCGCTCACCCATGATGTGCAAGCCCACATGCTCGCCGTATTCAGGTGCGCCGGCGGCCATTTTGTCAAAACCGACGCCATCATCGCGGATTTCAAGCCGCACCCCCTCCGCATCACGCCACAAGTCGACGCTCACATGCTTGGCATGCGCGTGCTTCCGAACATTCGACAAGGCCTCCTGGGCAATGTACAGCACCTGGACATCCACTTCGGCCACTGTCGGCGGGCTCGCACCATGCACCCGCAATTCGCCGCTGACGCCGCTTTGCTGCGAGAAACGCTCAAGCGCAAGGCGCAGCGCGGCTGCCAGGTCCTGTTGCGGCACGCGCGCCCGGAAATGCTGCAGCAGTTCGCGCACATCCGCGTAGCTCTCCTGGATGCCCTGGCGGATCATTTCGAGCACTTCGCCGATGTCTTCCTGGCGATCATTGGCCAACGCATCGTCGAGCATCTGCACCTGCAAATTCAGGAAAGCCAGGCCTTGGGCGATGGAGTCGTGCAGTTCACGGGCGATCAGATTGCGCTCTTCGGAGACCGCCATTTCCTTCTCACGCGACTGCAGCCGAACGTTGTCGATGGCCATGCCCAGATGCTGACCGAGACTTTGCAGCACCTCGCGATCACCCTCCGACACCTCGACCTTGCGCCGGAAATACAGATTGAAAATGCCCAGCGCGCGATTGTTGTGATTGACGGGTACCGCGCTCACGGTCACGAAACCGGCGCGCAGGCAGGTGTCCCGGGTGCGTGCGCCGTCCGGATCAGACGTGCTGCTGACAATCGGAATATCGCCCAGCACCGCTTGCCCGCACAGACAGTTGCCGCAATCGAGAATCGCCTCTTCGTCGATGAATTCGGTGGCCAGCCCCTGGTGGGTGGTGATGTAGAGGTTATCGGCCTCGGCGTCGAAGAGCCGCACCGAGGCCGCGTCCGCCTCGAAGGTGTGACGGACCTCTTCGAGAAAGCTGCGCGACAGCTCTTCGATACTCATCGGCCGCCGCAACAGCCGCGCGATGTTGTAGAGAATGGACAGCTCGCGATTCTTCTCGGCCAGGGAGCGGGTTTTGTTGGCCACCCGCTCTTCGAGTGTGCCGTATAGCCCTTCGAGGTGGCCGGCCATGCGGTTGAAGCCGCGCGACACTTCACCGAACTCATCGTTGGTGAGCACCGGCACGCGGGCGCTGAAATCTTCGCGCTCCATCCGTTGCATGCCGCTTTGCAGGGTATCGAGCGGGCGGATCACGGCGACAAAGAAGAACCGCATCAGCACCACCGTGCCAATCACCGCCAGCGCCACCAGCAACACCTGGTAGCTGCGCAACACATTGGTGTGCGCGGTAAAGCTACGCTCCATCTTCTTCACCACGGTGTCGATGCGGGTGACGTAGGTATGCGTCGCCCCCTCCAGCGACACCGAGGCCTGCGCAGCAGCCGCCGCCGTTTGCGCGCCGACCACACGTTCAACCAGTGGACGCATCTCCGAATGCCAGATCCGGGCAATCGTGGCCACATCGTCAGGGATTCCGTCGTCGCGCGGTATGAACAACGGGCGGGCCGGGTCACCCAGCGCGAGGCCGGACTGCACGCGCTCGATGTCGGCGATGTCCTTGTGCAAGACCGCCAGGCGGGCATTGCGGGTGGCACCCTCGAGCGGCAATACGGCGGTGTGATGCACGACTTTCCAGGAGCGCATGCGCAGGCTGCCGGCATCGTTGATCGCCGCGGCCACGCCTTCGAGCTTCCACGACGAATACAGGGTGAGCCCGATGGCCACCAGCGCGAGCAGGAAGAAGGCCACCAGCACGCCGATGATCCGGGTGGCAAGTTTCTGGCCAAACAGCATGTTCAACAGATCAAATTCCGTCCGAACGGGGTGTTCGCTATTGGCTGGCAACATGCTCTCCTCGGCGCTCGAAGTCATTGAGCCGGGTCAACGGAAATGGGCGACCGCCCAAAACGGCGGTCGCCCCGAAGTGCTGCGCAATGCGTCAGACTGTCCGACGCTTGGTCCGCACGATCTGGTAGGCGCGGCCCACATAGCTCAGTGGCGCGGTGAGGATGTGCACCAGACGCGTAAAGGGGAAAATCAGGAACACCGTCATGCCGAAGAAGATATGGGCACGGAAGACGGCGTCCACCTTCTCGAGCAGCTCGGGCTGCGGGTTGAGCAGCAGGATGCTCTTCACCCAGTCCGCCAGCGCCAGCATCACCGACGGATCGTTATGGTTGGCATGCCCGATCGAGAACGGCACGGTGGACAAGCCCAGCAGCAGCGTCACCATCAACCAGCTGATCACGAACATGTCGTTCTTGCGACCGGTGGCCCGGATACGCGGATTGAACATGCGACGCGACCACAGCATGGCGCCACCGATCAGACACATCACGCCAAAGATGATGCCGGCGATGATGGCGATCCACTGGTGAGTCATGTCGGAGATGCCCAGGCCCAGCCACAGGCCGTGCGGCAACACCAGGCCTGCGAAATGGCCGCCGAAGATCGACAGGATGCCGATGTGAAACAGGTTGCTGGCGACGACCATGCTCTTTTTGGAGAGCAGCATGGAAGAGTCGGTCTTCCAGGTGTATTGCTGATAGTCATAGCGAATCCAGCTGGCCACCACAAAGACGGTCAGACAGATGTACGGATAGACCGCAAACAGAAATTTCATCAGAGACATGTCACTCTCCTCACGCTGCCAGACGGGTCAGCGTGCCGTGGGTTTCGAGAATGCGGATCAGCGGCGCGTACGGACTGCCCGCCTTTTCCAGGTTTTGTGCCAGCACAGTGAAGATCTTCGCCACATCGGCGAGGAAGACCTTGGCGCCCTGCACGTCGAGTTGTGAGACGAACTCCAGCATCAGCGGCAGAAAATCCGGAATCTCGGTTTCTTCATGCGTGAAACCGAAGGACTTGTAGTACTCGGACAAGTCGATCAGTGCCGGCCCGCGGTTCTTGTCGTCACCGAACAGGTGGTGCGTCAGGTGCAGGCTGTGGTCGGGCACCATGTCGAAGGTGGCCACGTAGGCCGCTTCGCGTTCGGTCGCGTCCTGCGCGACCAGCGCATCGATAAAGGCCGCGATGGCCTGGCGGTCGGCCGGCGAAAACACGTCGTCACGGTCGATCTCGGCCAGCCAGACAAGCGCCGTGCCGTGGGCGGTCACCGCGTTGTCCAGCTCGCTGACCAGTTCCCGGTTCGGGTAGTCCAGCAATTCGGCCAATAGTTTGTAGGTCTGCATGGGTTTCCCTCCTCAGTACTGTTCGCCGGACGCGTCACGCGTCGGCTCGGCCAGCGGCGCTTCTTCACGCGACTCCACCGTTTCTTTCCGGCGTGCCGGGAACAAGGCGTTGTTGGTCATCCCCAGCGACGAGGCGTTGCCGAAGGTGAAGCCGGTCTGGCCCTGGAAGCCGTAGTAGTCGTCCAGACGCTCTTCTTCTTTCGAGCTCGGGATGACGAAACGGTCTTCGTAGTTGGCGATGGCCAGGTAGCGGTACATCTCCTTGGCCATGTCCTCGGTCATGCCGGTGGCGTCGAGCGCGCGGGTGTCGGGCTTGCCATCGACATGGATCGAGCGCTGGTAGGAGCGCATGGCGATCATGCGGTTGAGCGCACTGACGATCGGCGCTTCCTTGCCGGCGGTGAGCAGGTTGGCCAGATACTGCACCGGCAGACGCATGGCTTCGGCTTTGGGCAGCACGCCGTCGGCTTCGGTCGGCAGGTTCTTCTGGTCGATCTGCGACTGCACCGGCGAGAGCGGCGGCACGTACCAGATCATCGGCAGCGTGCGGTACTCGGGGTGCAGCGGGAAAGCGATCTTCCACTCCACAGCCATCTTGTAGATGGGCGACTTCTGCGCGGCGAGAATCCAGTCGTCGGTGATGCCGTCTTTCTTGGCCTGGGCGATGATCTTCGGATCGAAGGGATCGACGAACATGTCCAGGTGGTTCTGGTACAGATCCTGAGTGTCATCGGCGCTGGCGGCGGATTCGATCTTGTCGGCGTCGTACAGGATGATGCCGTTGTAGCGGATGCGGCCGACGCAGGTTTCCGAGCACACGGTCGGCAAACCGTTCTCGACGCGCGGGTAGCAGCCGATGCACTTCTCGGCCTTGGACGACTCCCAGTTGAAGAACACCTTCTTGTACGGGCAGCCGGAGATGCACATCCGCCAGCCGCGGCAGCGGTCCTGGTCGGACAGCACGATGCCGTCTTCTTCACGCTTGTACAGCGCGCCCGACGGGCACGAGGCAACGCAAGCCGGGTTGATACAGTGGTTGCAGATGCGCGGCAGATACATGTGGAAGGTGTTTTCGAACTGCTTGTACATCTCCTTCTGCATGTTGGCGAAGTTGGCGTCGCGCGAGCGCGAAGCAAATTCGCCGGCCAGATCGTCTTCCCAGTTCGGGCCCCAGGTGACCTTGTCCATCTTCTCGCCGGTGATCTGCGAGATCGGGCGCGCGGTCGGCGCGGCCTCGGACAGCGGTGCGTTCTGCAAACGGGCGTAGTCGAAGGAGAACGGCTCGTAGTAGTCGTCGATCTCGGGCAGGTTGGGGTTGGCAAAGATCTGAACGATCTTCTTCACCCGGCCACCGGCCTTGAGTTCGAGCTTGCCGTTGATCTTCTCCCAGCCGCCCTTCCATTTTTCCTGGTCTTCCCACTGCTTCGGATAGCCGATGCCGGGCTTGGACTCGACGTTGTTGAACCAGGCGTATTCCATGCCTTTGCGGTTGGTCCACACGTTCTTGCAGGTCACCGAGCAGGTGTGGCAACCAATGCACTTGTCGAGGTTGAATACCATCGCGAATTGCGCGCGGATTTTCATGTGATTCTCCAGTTCCTGTGTCGTCGTAGGGCGGAAAAGCGCAGCGCCTTCCGCCGTGTTGCATACGGCGGATGACGCCGCGTTGCGGCTTGTCCGCCCTACGTTGTCGTCTTATTTCGAGCCGATGCCCTCGGGGTTGCGCTGGGCTTCGCGTTCATCCGTCAGCGGTCGCTCGAGCCAGTCGATGTCCTGGTCCTCGATCTTGTGCAGCACCACCATCTCGTCACGCTGGCAACCCACCGTGCCGTAGTAGTTGAAGCTGTAAGACAGCTGGGCGTAGCCGCCGACCATGTTGGTCGGCTTGACTACCACCCGGGTCACCGAGTTGAGGATGCCGCCGCGCTTGCCGGTGGTGTTCGAGCCGGGCACGTTGATGTTCTTTTCCTGGGCGTGGTACATCAGCGCCATGCCTCGCGGCACGCGCTGCGACACCACCGCCCGGGCCACCGTGGCGCCGTTGCTGTTGATCGCCTCGACCCAGTCGTTATCGCGGATGCCGACCGTCGCCGCCTCTTCTTCGGACAGCCAGATGTAGGGGCCGCCGCGGAACAGGTTGAGCATGCGCAGGTTGTCCTGGTAGCTCGAGTGGATGCCCCACTTGGAGTGCGGGGTGATCCACGACAGCGTCAGGTGCGGCTTGGCGCGGACGCTGGCCGGCACATTGTTGTGGGCCTTGAGGTCGACCGGCGGCTTGAAGGTGCAGAAGCCTTCGCCGAAATCGAGGAACCACTCGTGATCCTGATAGAAGTGGGCGCGGCCGGTCAGCGTGCGGAACGGGATGTGTTCATGCACGTTGGTGTAGCCCGCGGTGTAGGACACGGTCTCGGACTCGATCCCCGACCAGGTCGGCGCGGTGATGATCTTGCGCGGCTGGGCGACGATGTCGCGGAAGGTGATCTTGTCTTCGTGACGACCGGCATACAGATGGTGGTGATCGATACCAGTCTTCTTCGACAGCGCGCTCCACGACTTGTGTGCCACCTCGCCGTTGGTCTCCGGTGCCATGCGCATGATTGCATCGCACACGTAGATGTCTTCTTCGAGCGACGGCATGCCTTTCGACACACCCTCTTCCGTGACCGTGTAGTTACACTTCTTGAGCTCTTCGTACTCGGCTTCGGTATTCCAGTCGATGCCCTTGACGTTGTTGCCCAGCTCGACCATCAAGGGGCCCAGCGCGATGTACTTGTTGTAGGTGCTGACGTAATCGCGCTCGACGACCTTCAGGATCGGCATGGTCTTGCCCGGAATCGGCTCGCACTCGCCCAGTTTCCAGTCACGCGCTTCACCCAGCGGCTGCGCCAGTTCCATGGCCGAGTCGTGCTGCATGGGCAGCGCGACCAGATCCTTGGCGTCGGGCAGGTGCTTGGCGGCGAGCTTGGAGAACTCCTTGGACAGTCGCTTGAAGATCTGCCAGTCGGACTTGGACTCCCAGCCCGGCGTGACGGCTTCACCCAGCGGGTGGATGAAGGGGTGCATGTCGGTGGTGTTGAGGTCGTTCTTCTCGTACCAGGTAGCCGTCGGCAGAATGATGTCCGAGTAGGCACCGGTGGAGTTGAGGCGGAAGTTGATGTCCACCATCAGGTCCAGCTTGCCGGTCGGGCCTTCTTCACGCCACTTCACTTCCTTGCAGCCGTTGCCGGCGCCGCCTTCGCTCATCACGCCGTTTTGCGCGCCGAGCAAGTGCTTGAGGAAGTACTCGTGGCCCTTGGCGGACGAACCGATCAGGTTGGCGCGCCAGACGATCAGGTTACGCGGCCAGTTCTCTTCGGCATCCGGATCGGCAAAGGCCATGTCCAGCTTGCCGCTCTTGAGCTGCTCAACCACGTACTTCGACACGCCGGCTTCATCAGTGGCACCGGCGTTTTCGGCTTCGGCGACCAGTTCGACCGGATTACGGTTGAAGTGCGGCATCGACGGCAGCCAGCCCATGCGGGTGGCCTTGACGTTGTAGTCGGCCAGGGTCAAGCCCTTGTTGCGGTTCTTGCCGGCCGGCGACATCAGCGCGTCGGCGTCGATGGTCTCGTAGCGCCACTGGTCGGTGTGGAAATACCAGTAGGACGTGGAGTTCATGTGGCGCGGCGGACGCTGCCAGTCAAGCGCGAAGGCGATCGGTGCCCAGCCGGCTTGCGGGCGCAGTTTTTCCTGGCCCACGTAGTGCGCCCAGCCACCGCCAGTCTGACCCACACAGCCGCACATGTGCAGCAGGTTCATGATCGAGCGGTAGGCCAGATCGTTGTGGTACCAGTGGTTGATGGCCGCGCCCATGATGATCATGGACTTGCCCTTGGTACGCGAGGCGTTGTCG
This sequence comes from Denitromonas ohlonensis, assembly GCF_007625205.1. Taxonomy (GTDB): domain Bacteria; phylum Pseudomonadota; class Gammaproteobacteria; order Burkholderiales; family Rhodocyclaceae; genus Nitrogeniibacter; species Nitrogeniibacter ohlonensis. Next base: position 125,140 of record NZ_VMNI01000002.1, read on the forward strand.
GCAAACTCGCGACCGGTGCGCTCCATGTCAGCGGCTTTGACGCCGGTGTACTTGGCCGCCCAGGCCGGCGTGTAGGCCACATCAGCGTCGTCGTAGGACGAGGCCACATTGCCGCCACCGAGGCCACGATCGATACCGTATTGCGCCACTTGCAGGTCGAACACCGAGGCGACATACACCGTCTCGCCCGAGGCCAGCGTCAGCTGACGCACCGGCACATTGCGGTACAGCAGTTCGTCTTCACCCGGCGTGAAGTGCGGGAAACCGACCGACACCACGGCGTCGCGGTTGTCGATGCAGGTCAGCTCCGCTTCGGTCTCGGCTTGATCGGCACCGGATTTCTCGAGCAGGTTCCACTTGCCCTCTTCGCCCCAGCGGAAACCGATCGAACCGTTCGGCGCGATGAAGCGCTTGCCCTTGCTGTCGAAAACAATGGTTTTCCATTCGGGGTTGTTCGCTTCACCCAGGCCGCCATCGAAGTCGGAGGCGCGCAGGTTGCGGTCGCTCACGAAGCCATCTTCATGGGCGCGCAGAATGACCTGCATCGGCAGGTCGGTGTACTTGCGGGCGTATTCCTGGAAGTACGGGTCTTGCTTGTCGATGTAGAACTCTTTGAGCGCGACATGGCCCATGGCCAGGAAGGCTGCGCCGTCGGTACCCTGCTTGACCGGCATCCAAAGATCGGCAAATTTCACGTACTCGGCGTAATCCGGCGCCATGGAGACGATCTTGGTGCCCTTGTAGCGCACCTCGGTAGCGAAGTGGGCATCCGGCGTGCGGGTCATCGGCAGGTTGGCGCCGGTGATGATCAGGTAGGTCGAGTTGTACCAGTCGGCCGCTTCGGGCACGTCGGTCTGCTCACCCCAGGTCTGCGGGCTGGCAGCCGGCAGGTCGCAATACCAGTCGTAGAACGAACCGCAGGCAGCACCGATCAGCGACAGGTAACGCGAACCGGCGGCATAGGAAATCATCGACATCGCGGGGATCGGCGAGAAACCGTAGATGCGATCCGGGCCCCACTTCTTGATGGTGTAGACGTTGGCGGCGGCGACGATCTCGCTCACCTCGTTCCAGCTCGTGCGGACAAAGCCGCCCAGGCCGCGCACACGCACGTATTTGTCGCGCTTCTTCTGGTCTTTCTGGATCGCTTCCCAGGCTTCGACGGGGTCCTTGCCGCTCTGACGCTCGGCGCGATACAGCTCGAGCAGGCGGCCGCGGATCATCGGGTGCTTGATGCGGTGCGGCGAGTACAGATACCACGAGAACGAGGCGCCCCGCTGGCAGCCGCGCGGCTCATGGTTGGGCAGATCCTCGCGGGTACGCGGGTAGTCGGTCTGCTGCATTTCGAACGACACCAGCCCGTTCTTGACGAAGATCCGCCACGAGCAGCCACCGGTACAGTTCACGCCGTGGGTGGAACGCACCACCTTGTCATGACGCCAGCGGTTGCGGTAAGCGTCTTCCCAGTTGCGGTCTTCGTCGGTGACGATGCCGTGACCATTGGAGAACGTTTCTTTAATCCGTTCTAAGAACTTCAGTCGATCCAGAAAGTGACTCACTTGATGCTCCTTCTAACTTGTGAGGTACAGGGCGACGCCGCCGCGCTGCCGTGGGGCTGCATGCTCAGGGGTTTTTTACGTAAGCGTTGGGACGCAGGTAGAACCACCAGTTAATAACCAGGCACACCGCGTAAAACACCGCGAAGCCATACATGGCGTTCTCCGGCGTACCGGCGTGGATTTGTCCGCCAATCATGGTCGGGGCAACAAAAGACCCGTAGGCCGCCACCGCGGACGTCCAACCCAACACGGGGCCGGCCTGTTCGCGGTTGAAGATGTGGCCCACCGAGCGGAAGGTCGAGCCGTTACCAACGCCCGACGCGAGGAAAAGCGACGAAAAGAGCAGCATGAAGACCAGGAAGTACTGCTCCGGCGTCTCGGAGTGAAAGGCCAGGAACATCACGTAGCCCGTGGCGACCGAGGCCACCGCCATCACTGCTGATACCGCCTGCGTCACGATGGAGCCGCCAAGCTTGTCGGAGATCCAGCCGCCAAACGGACGTGCCGCCGCGCCCACAAAGGGGCCGATCCAGGCGTAGGTCAGCGCGGAGGGCGCGGCCGGGTTCTTGACGTGAGTCCACACTCCCGTCGCCGCATCCAGAATGTGCTTGTCACCAAAGATCACTGTGATCGCCAGCGGCAGCGCCAGCGAGAAGCCAATGAAGGAGCCGAAGGTCACGACATAGAGCGCGGTCATGGCCCAGGTGTGCTTGTTCGAGAAGATCGCGAACTGCTTCGCAACGTTCTCCTTCATTGGGCCGAACGCCGCAAGCTTCATGATCAACAGCGCCATCACGATGTCGAATGGCACCAGAAACCACGCGTTGATCAGGCCCAGGCCGGTCGGTGCCGGCAGGTAAAGGTAAAGACCGACAATCGCGGGAATGAAGGCCAGCGTGTAGAGCCAGGTGATCTTGGAGAAGCTGGCGACGACGCCCGTCTGCGGTGAGACCGAACGCAGATTGTTCATGCCAAACCAGGCGGCAATCGACACCGGCACGAGAATCAGAATGCCCACGAAACCGGCGTTCTGGATGTAGGTGGGCGCGCCCGCCGGAATCTTGCCAAACAACCAGCCCGAGTCCTTGACGAGTGTCATCGGCTCGCCGCCGATGGCGCCAAACAGGCCAACGGTCATGAACAGCGGAATGAAAATCTGGGTCGCGGTCACACCGAAGTTGCCCAGACCGGCATTCAGCCCCAGGGCGGTACCCTGCAGCCGCTTGGGAAAGAAGGGGTTGATGTTTGACATGGAGCTGGCGAAGTTGCCACCGCCCACACCGGACCACAGCGCCAGCAGCTGAAATACCCACAGCGGAAGATCCTGGTGTTGCAGCGCGATACCGGTACCGACGACCGGCGTCAGCAGCATCGCCGTGGTCAGGAAGATGGTGTTGCGCCCACCGGCGAGTCGAATGAAGAACGACGAGGGGATACGCATCGTCGCGCCCGACAGACCGGAGATCGCGGTCAGCGTAAACAGCTGCTCCTTGGAGAAGGGGAAGCCGAGGTTCAGCATCTGCACCGAGATGATTCCCCACATCGCCCACACCGCGAATCCGCAGTACAACGCCGGGATCGAGATCCACAGGTTGCGGTTGGCGATGCGCTTGCCGGTACTCTCCCAGAACTTCTCGTCCTCGGGATCCCAGTGCGCTACGTCCGCACCACCTTTGTTCTGTGTTGCGAGCGGCACGCGCTCGACACGGCTGGAATTCACATTCACCCCCTCGTTTTTTGAATCAAGACTTTGTCGCCGCCGAGTGCATCACGTCGGTCGCGCGCACCTCGGTCCAGTACATCCAGATGAGCGATACCCAGGTCACGCCATAGAGCAACATGAAGCAGCTGGAGCGCACGCCGGTCAGATCGACCATTGCGCCAAACAGGATCGGCAGCAGGAAGCCACCCAGGCCACCGACGAGACCGACGATGCCGGACACCGCGCCGATGTCATGCGGGAACTCGTCGGAGATGTACTTGAAGACAGAGGCCTTGCCGAACGCAAAGGCCACGCCCACGGCGAACAACAACACCGTAAACATCCACGGATTGAGTCCAATATCGAAGGTCTTGGGACCGCTGACTGTCTGAACGGTGAGATGCGTCTGCGGGTAAGAGAGCAGGAACAGGCAGATCCACGACACCCACATCACCCACCAGGTGACCTTGTGCGCGCCGAAGCGGTCGGAAAACCAGCCACCGAAAGCACGCAGGATGCCGCCCGGCAACGAAAACGCCGCCGCCAGCAAGGCCGCCATCTGCAGCGAAAAGCCGTACTCGGTGACGTAGTACTTGGTCATCCACAAGGCGAGCGCCACATAACCGCCAAACACGATGGAGTAGTACTGGCAGTACTTCCATACGCGCGGGTCTTTCAAGGCGCGCAGCTGTTCAGCAAAGCTCACATGCGAGGCGACGCGATGAGTGGGGTTGTCATAGCTGAAGACCCAGAACGCAAGCGCAGTCACCAACATCGCGATGGCATACACCGTCGGCACCATCTCCCAGCCCCAACCGGCGACAATCGCAGGCGCCACGAACTTGGTCAGCGCCGCACCCGAGTTGCCGGCGCCGAAGATGCCCATTGCCAGGCCTTGGCGACTGCGTTCGAACCAGCGGGCGCAGTAGGCAATGCCGACCGAGAACGAACCGCCGGCCAGGCCGACGAACAAGCCGATCACCAGAAATTGCCAGTACTCGGTGGCGTGGCCGATGAGATAGATCGGCAGCACCGTGCTAAGCATCAACACGAAGAAGACCAGCCGGCCGCCGTACTTGTCGCCCCACAGACCGAGCGGCAGACGCACCAGCGCACCGGTGAGCACCGGCATCGAGGCCAGCAGGCCAAACTGGGTTTCGTTAAGGTTGAGCTGGGCCTTGATGGGCACGCCGATGACCGCGAAGATCATCCACACCGCAAAGCACACCGTGAAGGCCACCGTACTCGACGAGAGCACCGAAATCTGCTGATAACGCAGTGTCGCCATTGCCGTTTTTCCTCCTGCCGCGCACGGATGTTTCATTGCCATGCAGCGTATCGGCCAACAGGCAAGCGCAACATTGGTCGTCCGCAGGAGTTGAGCGGTGCACAAGGACTAGTCAGAAAGGACTAGGCGACGGCGCATCCGGCACGGCGCGCGTCAACCGCGACATGCCGGCGCGGCGGGTCGGCCGTGCCGGACAAAAAAACCACGGATGTGGATCAGGTGTTGAGCAGCGCGCTCAGCCCCTTGTAGTCGAGAATGCGGATGGTGCGCCCACCGCCTTCGATCATGCCGGCATCGCGCAGCTTGCGCAGCGCGCGGGACAGCGCCTCGCTGCTCATGTTGAGCATGGAGGCAATGGTGTATTTCGGCGCCGCCAGGTGCACCCATCCCGGCTGAACATCGCCGATCCCATCCTGCTCAATGAGGTAGGCCGCAACCCGCTTGTAGGCAAGCAAGGGGGCGGTCTGGCTGATCGACTCGATCAAGGCCTGCACTCGGCCGGACACTTCGGACAACATGCGCAAGGACAGTTCGTGGTCTTCGCGTACGGCCTGGCGCAAGGCATCGGAGGGCACATGCAGCAGCTCGGTCGATCGCACTGCCTGCGTCCACGCCCGATAGCGCGACAACCGAAAAACGCCAATCTCACCGAAAAAACGCTTTTCGGTGAAGAGTTCGATCACTTTTTCGCGCCCGTCGGGCTCCAGGGCGAGCAGCTTGATGCTGCCTTCGAGCACAAAAAACAAGCCCGTCGGCACCGAGCCACGACGAAACACGATCTCCTCACGCTCATAGCGCAGTCGGGTTGCCTCCTGCGCCAGCAACTCGAGCGTGCGAGCCTGCAGACCTTTGAGCAAGGGCATCGACCGGAGCACGGAGATGACCTCGGCCTGACCCTCTGCGTGGCCAGCAGCCAAATGCCGTCGTGCCTGACTGATCCTCATGTCCATACGTACCTCGTCGCGCCGCCAGGGAGGCACATCGGCGGCGACAACAGCGCGCACGGCCGGAGCCTCTACGGGGGACACAATACGAAGACACGCTGAGCACGACAATCGGCCGGACGACCACCCCCCGAATGACCGAGGCGATCTAGCCCAAAAGAACTAGGTCGCCCGCGCTATGCCGCGAGGGCCGATTGCGCTCACGTGCGGCGGGCCTGATCGACACCGACGACATCCCCCATCAGCAAGAGCGCGCGCTGGATCTGCTGCGAGCCATTGACCTCGATGGTGAAGCGCATGCGCGCCTTGCCTTTTCGGGTGAGGGTGTTGACGGCAATGACATTGAGCTTTTCTCGCGAGAGCACATCCGACAGGTCACGCAGGAGACCTTGACGGTCGCTGGCATCGACAATCACATCCACCGGATAGCGGCTGCCCGGCGCATCCACCCCGTCCCCCCAGGTGGCCGGAATGGCGCGCTCGGGATGGCGCTTGAGCAAGGCCTGGAAATCGGGGCAATCGACCCGGTGCACCGACACGCCGCGCCCGCGGGTGACGAAGCCTTCCACCGCGTCCGGCGGCGCCGGCTTGCAACAGCGCGCCAGCGAGGTCATCAGCTTGCCAACGCCGACCACCAGAATATCGTCATCGTTGCTGCGCTGGTGGCTGCGCCCAATGACCACGTCGTCAGCGACGGGGGGCGCCGCCTCTTGTGCGTGTGTGGCCAACTGCACCGCGCGCGGCCCCACCTCGCCACGGCCGGCCGCCACAAACATGGCTTCGGCATTCTTGAAGCCCAGGCGCTGCGCCAGCGTGTCGTTGTTGAACTGGGTCTGCCCTTCGCGCTGCAACTCACGGTGAATCACGGCCCGACCGCGATCGAGCAATTCGCCCTGCTCCTGCTGCGCGAAGTATTGCTTGATCTTGCGCCGCGCCTTTCCGGTGGTGACGTAGTTTTGCTGCGGATTGAGCCAGTCCCGCGACGGGCCGCCCTCCTTGGCGGCGGTGATTTCTACCGTCTGCCCGCTCTCCAGCGGCTTGTTCAGCGGAATCAGATGGCCATCGATCTTGGCGCCACGGCAACGATGCCCCAGGTCGGAGTGCAGCGCATAGGCGAAATCCACCGCCGTCGCGCCGCGCGGCAAGTCGACCACCCGTCCCTGCGGCGTCATCACATACAGCGTGTCGTCGAGCGAAGCGTCGCGGTATTTTTCTTCCCAATGGTCGGCATCGGTCACCTCATCGCGCCAGGACAGCAGGTCACGCAACAAGGCAATTTTTTCGTCGTAAGTGCCGCCACTGCCACCGCTGCCTTCTTTGTAACGCCAGTGCGCAGCCACGCCAAATTCGGCGTGCTGGTGCATGTCCTCGGTGCGGATCTGCACTTCGAGCGCACGGCCATCGGCCGCGCGCACGGCGGTGTGCAGCGACTGGTAGTTATTGCCCTTGGGCTTCAGGATGTAGTCGTCGTATTCCCTCGGGATCGGCGTCCACAACTGATGCACGATGCCGAGCACGGCGTAACAGTCGCGCACCTGCTTGACCAGCACGCGCAGCGCCCGCACGTCGTACACCTGCTCAAAGTCCAGATCCTTCGACTGCATCTTGTTGTAGATGCTGTAGATGTGCTTGGGTCGGCCATAGACCTCGCCCTTGATGCCCGCGTCGGCCATCTCCTGGCGCAAACGGGTCACCGCGTCGGTAATGAACTGCTCGCGCTCGACCCGACGCTCATCGAGCATCTTGGCGATCCGCTTGTAAGTGGCCGGCTCCAGAAAGCGGAAGGACAGGTCCTCCAGCTCCCACTTGAGTTGCCACACCCCCAGCCGATTGGCCAGCGGCGCATAGATGTCCAGGCTTTCGCGTGCGGCGTCTTGCTGCTCATCCTCGTCCGGATGTTCGGCGTAGTAGCGCAAGGTCTGGGTACGCGAGGCCAGGCGCAGCAACACCACGCGGATGTCCTCGACCATGGCCAGCAGCATCTTGCGCAGGGTTTCGGACTGCTGACGCATTTCGGGCGCGCGATTGGTGGCCGTCTTGCGCGTGATTACCCGCAAGCCATTCAGCCGGTACAGCCCGCCCACCAGCTTGGCCACCCGCGCGCCGAAGTGCTTCTCGAGATACTCGGTGGCGTTATCCATGTGGCTGTGCAGCGCAAACAGCAAGGCTGCCAAGCGCGCATCGCCATCCATCTTGAGCGACACGCAGATCAGCGCCATCCCCAGCGCATGGCGCAAGGTCGGCTCGCCGGTGCCCAGCGGCTGCTGGCTGTAGAGCTCGGTGATCAGCGACAGGGCCGCTTCAATGCGCGGCCGGTCGGCCTCGGGCAAGCCTTCGCAGATACGATCGACCGGTGGCGTTTCCGAGTCGGCGTAGGAAATAGCGTGAGTGACGGATACCATGACTGCAATTATCTCTCATTGAGCAGATTGGATGCCCCGATGATAATCGCGCCGCCTTCCGACTGCCTTACACCGACCTCTCCCTATGCGCCGCCTGTTTGATCTGCCCTACCTGCTGCTGACCCTGACCACGCTGTTCTGGTCGGGCAACATGGTCATCGGTCGCGGTATCCGCGCCGACGTGCCGCCCTTCGGTCTGGCCTTCTGGCGCTGGACGCTGGCGCTGTGCCTGATCCTGCCGTTCGCCTGGCCGCATTTGCGCACGCAATGGCCGCTGGTCAAACGCCACTGGCGGCCCATCGTGCTGCTCGGCGCGCTCGGGGTGGGCGGCTACAACACCTTTGCCTACCTGGCCCTGCAATACACCACGGCGATCAACGCCACCATGATCAACTCGCTGATCCCGGTCGCCACGTTATTGCTGGCTGTGTTGCTGCTGCGGCGGCGCTTGCAACGCTTTGAAGTTTTCGGCGTGGTGTTGTCGCTCATCGGCGTGAGCGTGATCGTCACCCATGGCAACCCGGCCATGATCCTCGACTGGCAATTCAACCCGGGCGACTTCTGGATGCTGGTCGCGGTGACGGTCTGGGGGCTGTACACCGTCGGCCTGCACTGGCGCCCCGGCGGTATGCACCCGATGGTGCTGCTCGCCGCCATGACGGTGGTCGGCATCACCGTGCTCGCACCGGCTTGGGCGTGGGAGTTGTCGCAAGGCCGGCACATCGTGCTGCACACCGGCAGTCTCACCGCCATCGTCTATACCGCCATTTTTCCCGGCTTTCTGGGTTACGTGTTCTACAACCGCGGCGTGGCCATGGTCGGCCCCAGTCGCGCCGCGCTGTTCATTCACTTGATGCCGGTGTTTGGCACGGTGCTGTCAGTGATTTTCCTCGACGAATTGCCCGCCCTCTACCACGGCGCCGGCATCGCGCTCATCCTGTCGGGCATCTGGCTGACCACGCGCCAGCCTGAAATCCGCTGACATGCTGCGCCGCTTGCAACGCTGGCTGTTTGGCCAGGCAGACCGCCCCGCCGTGACCGAAGAACAATGGGCACGCGTCGAAGCCGGCCTGCCGTTTCTCGCCTATCTACCCGCAGACGCCCGTTCGCGCCTGCGTACACTCGCGCTCGAATTCCTCGATCAGAAGACCTTCCACGGCGCCCACGATCTGGTGCTGACCGACGACATCCTGCTATCCATCGCCCTGCAAGCCTGCCTGCCCATCTACCACACCGGGCTCGACGCCTATCGCCAATGGGTTGGCGTGGTGGTCTATGCCGGCGACTTTGTCATCCCGCGCGAAGAGATGGACGAAGACGGTGTGGTGCACGAATACGACGAGCCAGTCCTCGGCGAAGCCTGGCCCGACGGCCCGGTGGTCGTCTCCTGGCAGCCACAGCAACGCACTGACGGCCTGAACGTCGTCATCCATGAATTCGCCCACAAACTCGACATGTGCAATGGTCAGGCCGACGGCTTCCCGCCGCTACCGGCCGACATGCGCCGCGCCGACTGGGCGCGCATTTTCACCGCGGCCTATGACGATTTCTGTCACCGGGTCGATCACGATCTACCCCATGCCATCGACGCCTACGCCGCCGAAAATCCGGCCGAATTCTTTGCCGTGATGAGCGAAGCCTTCTTCGAAGTACCGCTCAGACTGCGTGCCGCCTACCCCGCCGCCTACGCTCAACTCAAGCGTCTATATGGCCTCGACCCCGCCGCCGGCGCGAACCCCCACCCCACTCACGACTCCAACCCGCAGGAACACTGAAGCGCGCGAGGTTTGCCCATGAAACGCCTGTTGATCGTCTATCACAGCCAGTCCGGCCACACCGCGCAACTGGCCGACGCGGTCAAGGCCGGCGCCGACACCGCCGACGGCATCGAAGTACGTTGCCTCAAAGCCTTCGACGCCGGCGTAGACGACCTCGCCCACTGCGACGCCCTGCTGCTCGGCACGCCGGAGAACTTCGGTTATATGTCCGGCGCGCTCAAGGACTTCTTCGACCGCACCTACTACCCGCTCGAAGGCCAGCTCACTGGCCTGCCCTTCGCCATCTTCATCAGCGCCGGCAACGACGGGACCAACGCCGTGCGCGAAATCCGCCGCATCGCCACCGGCTACGGCTGGCGCGAAGTGTCCGAAGCCCACATCGCCCGCGGTGAGGTGCAGCCAGCCGATCTCGACGCCTGCCACGCGCTCGGCGCCGCCATGGCCGAGGGGCTGGCGATGGGCATTTTCTGAGCACTGCGGTGAATTGTCACAACCCAAAGTGTCTGACGAACGGTTGATCGCCGCCCGAGCCACGCATGGCACGGCTTTCGCGGTCACGACCAACGGCGCGCCACAAAATTCTGCATCAAACGCTTTTGAAGTGTTCGCGTGCGCCTTCTACGCTGAGAGTTCTGCGTCCACCGTCTGGACGGATCGGCTGGACGCGGAAGACCCACCACTCTTTCGGAGGATGTTCTATGGCTATCACCTGGATCCTGGTCGCTAACGCCAGCCTTGCAAAACTCTACGCCAACTATGGCCCCAACAAAGGCCTCAAACTGGTCAAAGAGTTGATCCACCCGGAAAGCCGACAGAAAAACCAAGACCTCGTCACCGACCGAGCCGGCAGCATTCAATCGACCCACGGCAGTGGCTACGAGTCTCACACCCCCCCAAAAACCCAAGCCGCACGCGCCTTTGCACAGGAACTGGCGCAGGAGTTCTACCGAGGCCGCAACAAGCACGCCTTCGGCCGTGCCATTCTCGTTGCACCACCGGCTTTCATGGGCATGCTCAATGCCGTCATGGACGGCCCCACCGCCCAACTCATCACCGATCGGGTCGAGAAGGACTACACCAAAACCACCGAACCCGATCTGGCCATGCGACTGGGTGGCAGCATCTGCCTCTGAACATTTGACTCCCCACCACAACGGGCGCCGCTGGCGCCCTTTTTGTTGCCCCGGCAAATTGGCTTCCACGCAGCCACTGGCAACTTACGCCAATATTGCATAGAATAACTGCCACATGGCACACAAGGAGTCCGTATGAGCACCGCTGCTGCAATCGCACCCGAACCGCTCTCGGTCGACCGCCTGCTGGGCGGGCGTAAAGTCCTGCACAGCCAGCCGCGCACACCGCTGGACTGGGTCGGCCTGATCCGCCACGGCATCTCCTCCACCGCCATCGACGCGCTGTCCAAAACGCTGCGCCTCACCCAGAGCGAACTGGCGGCCGCCCTCGCCATCCCCGAGCGCACGCTGGCGCGGCGTAAAAAGGAAGGCACGCTCAGCAGCGAAGAGTCCGCCAAGGTCGTGCGCCTGGCCCGTGTGGTCGAGCGCGCCGAAGAAGTCTTCGAAGACCTCGGCGCCGCCCTCGACTGGCTCAAATCCGACAACGCTGCCCTCGGTGGCGACACCCCGCTGTCGCTGATCGACACCGACATCGGCACGCAGAGCGTGATGGATACGCTGGGGCGGATCGAGCATGGTGTGTTCGCCTGAGCGGATACATTTCGTGACCCGCTCGGCAACAGACGCGATCCCGTTTTCAATACTTCAACCCGCGATCGCGCCACCCCGTAGGGTGGTCAGCTCGCTGCCCACCAAGTGGTCTATCTCGGGACAAACGATGGTGGGCAACGCGTTGCCCACCCGACGAAGCCAAACACGCGCAGCCCCTATTTCCGCCCGCCCCCTCCTCCGGTTGGCGCGGCAGCGGGCGGGTCAGCTGTGCCCGACTGAACGGCTACGGTGGCTCCGTAAGGTGGTCAGCTTCACTGCCCACCATTCAACACCGGTCGTAAGCCATGTAGTGGTCCAATTTCCGCGGACACCTTGATAGGTGGATCATTCACCTGTTGAGGAGGAATAGATGGTTCAGAAACGCAGGACGTTCGATACGCACTTCAAACTTCAAGTTGTGCAGATGATCAAAGACCAGGGACTGAGCGTCGGACAGGTCTGCCGCGATATGGATTTGGGGGAGACTGCGGTGCGGCGTTGGCTTGCACAGTACGCAGCCGAGCAGTTGGGTCGCAGGGGGATCGGCAAACCGCTGACGGCCGAGCAGCAGCGCATTCGTCAGCTCGAGGCTGAGAACCGGCAGCTCAAGCAGGACAACGAGCTGCTAAAAAAAGCGTCGGCCTTCTTCGCACGGGAACTGAAGTGATTTATCAGTGCGTAGATCAGTTGCAGAAGAAGGCCTCGACAAGCGTGACATCACTGTGCCGGTTGTTGGACGTGAGCCGATCGGGCTATTACAGCGCACGCCGTCGTGTGGCCAGTGCGCCGAAGCTTTGCCCGTTTAGTGTTGAGCTTCAGGCCACTTTTAATGCATCCGGACGTAGCTACGCCAGCCGGCGCCTGCGGGCCGGGCTTCGTGCCCGAGGCATCAACGTGGGGCGCCACCGAGTCCGAACACTCATGCGGCGTCATGGCTTACGACCGGTTTGGAGGCGCAAGTTTATCCACACCACAGACAGCCGTCACACCCTGCCCACAGCCGACAATCTGTTGAATCGACAATTCGATCCACCCACAGCCAACACCGCCTGGGTCTCGGACATCACCTACATTCGCACACGCAGTGGTTGGCTGTATTTGGCCGCAGTGATGGACCTGTTCTCACGCAAGATTGTCGGCTGGGCCATGGCGCCGAACATGCCCGCCGAGCTCGCTTGTTCCGCCCTGCACATGGCGATCGCCCAGCGCCAACCGGCTCCGGGGCTGATCGTGCACTCCGATCGCGGCAGTCAGTATGCCAGCAACGCCCACCGCGCCTTGCTGGCGCGCCACCGCTTATGCCCGAGCATGAGCCGTAGGGGCAATTGCTGGGACAACGCGGTGATGGAGCGCTTCTTTCTGAATCTGAAGATGGAGCGCGTCTGGCAGCGAGACTACGCCAACCAGGCCGAAGCAATACGCGACGTTGGCGACTACATCGTTGGTTTCTACAACAACGTGCGTCTTCATTCGAAACTGGGCTATTTGTCGCCCACCAACTACGAGCGACAAATGGCTGAAAAGCAACCTATCACGGTGTCCGTTAATACTTGACCACTACACCACGTTGGTGGGCGGCAAGCCACCCACCCTACAAAACTTCGCCCTCGCCCGCTTGATGGGCACCTCGTAGGGCGGATAAGCGAAGCGCATCCGCCGCATGGCGTATCCGTTAGGCTCGAACGGCGGATGCGCCTGCGGCCTATCCGCCCTGCGAGAATGCCCTCCGCTGTTGCAGGCAGGCACCCCGTTCCCCTCTGTCGTGCCGAGCGCAGCGAGTACGGGGCGGAACAAGCGGCTTCGCTGTTTGAGCCCGCAGGGCGAGTTTGCGAAGCTGCCCGCCACGCCCTTGCGGAGGGAGGGAAGCCCGAAGGGCCACGACAGCGGGGTATGCTTCTTTGCCTAGCTTTCTTGCACAAGCAAGAAAGTAGGTCGCCCGCCGGGGCGAGACCCGGCCAACGAACCGTCGAAGCATCAGCCCCCCGCCGCCAAGGCGGCAAACCATGACCCCCCTCTGGCGCCTCGTCACTGCCCGCTTCGCCGACACCGCCTTCAGCGGCGAAGGCGCGCGTTTGTATGGCGGGCGCTGGAATCGCAAGGGCGTGCCGATGGTCTATACCGCCGCCAGCCAGTCACTGGCGATGCTCGAAATCCTGGTACAGGACGAACCGCTGCGGGCACGCTACGTGATGATCCCGGCCACGCTGCCGAAGCGCTTCAAGATCGAGACCATCGCCCTCGCCGACTTGCCGGACCAATGGAATGCCCCAGCCAATCGTGCGCACCTGCAAAGCCTCGGCAGCGATTGGGTGCGACGCGGCAGCAGCGCGGTGCTGGCGGTGCCGAGCGCGGTGATTCCGGCCGAGACCAATTACCTGATCAATCCGCTGCACCCCGACTTTGCCAAGATCGAGATCGGCGCACCGCAGGACTTCGTCACCGATCTGCGGCTGATCCGCAAATAGGCCTCAGCTCAGCGCGTGCCTGACGGCTGCCGCCGCATGAATGGCCGTGGTGTCGTATAGCGGCACAGCCGTGTGTTCGGCCTGCACCAGCAGCGCAATCTCGGTGCAACCCAGAATCACCGCCTGGGCGCCCTGTGCCTGCAAACCGGCGATGATCTCGACATAGCGCGCACGTGAGACGTCCGAGACCACGCCACGGCACAACTCGTCATAGATTACCGCATGCACGACGTCGCGATCTGACGCCTCCGGCACCACCACGTCCATGCCGAAACGCTCGCGCAGACGGCCGACGTAGAAATCCTGCTCCATCGTAAAACGCGTGCCGAGCAGGCCGACGCGATGCACGCCGTCGGCCTGCAAGACCTCGGCGGTGGCATCGGCGATATGCAGCAACGGAATCGACAGCGCCGCTTCGATCTGCGGCGCGAGCTTGTGCATGGTGTTGGTGCAGATCAGCAGAAAGTCCGCCCCGCCGGCTTCAACCGACCGCGCCGACTCAACCAGCATTTGCGCCGTGGCATCCCAGTCGCCGCGATGCTGGGCGGCTTCGATGGGGGCGAAGTCCACGCTGGCGAGCATCACCCTGGCCGAGTGCAGCCCGCCGAGCGCGGCATTCACGCCACGGTTGATGGCCTGGTAATAGCTCACGGTGGATTCCCAACTCATGCCGCCGAGCAAGCCGATGGTCTTCATGCTGCCTCCTGTCCTCACGCCGCCGTCCAGCGCCGGCGAATCTCATAACGCGCGCCGCTGGCGTCCCGGTGCGAGACCGCCAGCACACCGCCTTCGACCGCCCATTCAACGGGTTCGATCACTGTCGCGCTTGCCTGCCGGCATCGACGGGCCAACGTGACATGCGGAACAAACGGGCGTGCCGCCAGCGTAATTCCGATGGTCTGCAAACCCGAGGACAGTTCGCCGGCCAAATTCGCCAATGCGTCCGGCGGCGACTGGCTGCCCGCCCACAGGATCTGGTTGTGTGGCCAATGGCCAAGCTGATCGAGATGGAGTGTGCAACGCGGCCAGACCAAGCGGTCGCCGATGGCTTCAATCGCTGGGAGGCAATCAAGCGCCACATCGCCGATGAAGGCGAGCGTCAGATGCAGGGTGTCGACGCGCATGAGGCGCGCGTCGGTTGCAGCCGCCTTGCGCGCGAGTTGATGCAGCCGATTTGCGATGGCCGGGCTCGGCCAGAGGGCGAAAAACACACGGGTGGTCGGCGCCGCGACCGGCGCATCGTCGCCCGGGCGCGGTGCGTCAGCCGGCATCCGCCCGGAACAGCAGCGCCACCGCCTGCGCGGCAATGCCTTCACCGCGGCCGGTGAAACCGAGCTTCTCGGTGGTCTTGCCCTTGATGTTGATGCAATCGGCCGCCACGCCCAGATCGGCGGCGATGTTGGCGACCATGGCCGGCACATGCGGCAGCAGCCTGGGCGCGCGGGCGATCACCGTGGCGTCGACGTTGCCCACCGTGTAACCGGCCGACCGCACCGCCGCCATCGCTTCGCGCAGCAGCACACGGCTATCGGCGCCGGCATGCGCCGGATCGGTGTCGGGAAAATGCCGGCCGATGTCGCCCAGCCCCGCCGCGCCGAGCAGCGCATCGGTGATCGCATGCAACAACACGTCGGCATCCGAATGGCCAAGCAAGCCGCTGGCGAAGGGAATCGTCACGCCGCCGATGATCAACGGCCGGCCAGCGACCAGCGCATGCACATCAAAGCCCTGGCCGATGCGAAAAGGCACCGTCATCTCAACTCTCCCGGTTTTTCAGAATCCACTCGGCCAGATGCAGGTCGAGCGGATACGTGACTTTCAGATTGGTCGGATCGCCGCGCACCAGACGCGGGCGCAGGCCGGCCGCCTCAATGGCGCTGGCTTCGTCGGTGACGTCGCGCGCCGATTCGAGCGCGCGGCGCAGCATCATGTAGCGAAACATCTGCGGCGTTTGCGCCTGCCACAGGCTGTCACGCGGCACGGTGGCCACGGCGCGGCCTTGCGGGTCGGCGCGCTTGAGCGTATCGGCCACCGGCACCGCCAGCAAGCCGCCGACTTCATCGTCGTCCAGCGTATCGATCAGCGCATCCACATGCCAGGGCGCCAGGCACGGACGCGCGGCGTCGTGCACCAGCACCCAGTCGCCATCGCGCACATCCGGCCGGATGGCACGCAGGCCGTTGAGCACGCTGTCGGCACGCGAGGGGCCACCCACGTAAATCGGCTTGAGCTTGTCGCCCAGGTCGGACCAGTCGAAGCCGTTCCAGGTCTGGTCGCCGACCGACAGCACCACATACACGCGCTCGATCTGCGGTACCGCACACAGCACACGCAGCGTGTGGCGCAGCAGCGGTTCGCCCATCAGATTCAGGTATTGCTTGGGGGTTTCCCGCCCCATGCGGGTGCCGCCGCCGGCGGCAGGCACCAGGGCGAAATGGCGATGGGCAATTTTTTGCATGGCGCGATTCTACCTGCGAGCGGCCGCCGCGGCACACTCTGAACCACCGGCAATGCGGCGTAGAATGGGCGCTCAGGCCCACCTCACAGTCCAAACGAATGGCCCCTGACCTGCCTCTCGATACGCAACAACTCCAGGCCATCCTGGTCGCCCTCGGCATCGGACTCATGCTGGGGCTGGAGCGCGAACGCCAATCGGCACCGCGCGCCGGGCTGCGCACCTTCGGCTTGGTCGGGCTGCTCGGCGCACTCGCCGGACTGCTGGGCGAGCGCTTCGACAGCCTGTGGCCCTTCCTCATCAGCCTCGCGCTGATCGGCATCATGATCATCGCCGCCTACCTGCAAAACCCCGACCCGCAGGACGCCGGCACCACCTCGGTGGCGGCACTGTTGCTCTGTCATGTGCTCGGTTTCATGGTGTGGGAAGGCGAGGTGCGACTGTCGATCATGATCGCGGTCGGCACCACCGCCCTGCTCTACTTCAAGACCACCTTGCGCGGCTGGGCCACCCGACTCACCGCGCGCGACTGGAACTCGATTCTGCAGTTCAGCGTGATCTCGCTGGTGATCCTGCCGGTGCTGCCAAATCAGAATTTCGGCCCCTTCGACGCGCTCAACCCCTACCAGGTCTGGTTGATGGTGGTGCTCATCTCGGGCGTCAGCCTGGCCGGCTACGCCGCCTTGCAACTGGTGGGCGGGCGCTACGGCGCGCCACTGGTCGGCCTGTTTGGCGGTCTGGTGTCGAGCACGGCCACCACGCTGGTGTTTGCCCGCGATGCACGCAAGCGCCCTGAGTTCGCGCCGGTGTCGGCGCTGGTGATCGTCATCGCCAATCTGGTCATGCTGGCGCGCGTGGCGGTGGTGTGCGCCGTGCTGGCGCCCGGCCTGCTGTGGCAGGTGCTCAGCATCGCGGCGCCCGGTCTGGCCTTGGGCCTTGTCGCGCTGGGCGTGCAGTGGAAAACCTTGATGACGCACGAAGGCAGCCCGGTGCCCGACACCAAGAACCCGACCGAACTGCGCTCCGCGCTCACCTTCGGCGCGCTCTACGCCGCAGTCCTGCTGGGCGCCGCGTGGTTGTCCGAGGTCGCCGGCAGCGCGGGGCTGTATCTGGTCGCGCTGGTATCGGGGCTGACCGATGTGGACGCCATCACCTTGTCGAGCCTGCGCCTGTTTTCGCTGGACCGCCTCGAATCCATCCCCACCGTCACCGCCATCGGTCTGGCCATGCTGTCCAATCTGGCCTTCAAGACCACCCTCGCGATCAGCGTGGGCGGGCCCAGCGTGGCCAAACGGGTGCTGGCCGCCATGCTGGCAGTGGGTCTGGGGCTGGGCGGCGGCCTGGCCTGGGTGGGCTGGGGTGCGGGTGGTGTCGCGGGGTAATCAGAACAAACGCCGGGCGGCAGCCTCAGCTGGCGCCGACCTCGGGAATACGCACCACTTTCAATGCCACCAACGCGGCGCCGTCGGGCATCTCGGTGGCCGCCCGGTAGTTGTCGAACGCGGCTTTCCCCCGCGACCGGTAGGCGCATTCGACCTGTGTTTGATACGCCGTGTTGATCACCAGCGTGCCGGCAGCCCGCCCGGCGTCGAAGCGCGCTTTGGCCTCGGCCAGTCCCTTGAAGGTGAACACCCGCCCATCGAGTGGCGGATGCGCCATGGCGGCGGTGACATCGACGGCCTCGTAGTTGCGCTCCCGTTGCTTGAGCCGCGCGAACTCCTCCTCGCTGACCGCCACAAGAACCCCCACGACCTGCTGCGATGCGTCCGGCGCCACATCCAGAAAGCAGACATACACCGCCGGCACGCTGTCGGGCATGTCGGCGCGAACATAGTGCTTGTAGCCGGGCAGGCTGACGCGATTGTCCATTGCCACGCCCCATACCCGTTTGTGGCCCTTCAAGGTGGCCAGCGGAAAGTCTTCCAGAAGCCACGCATCCCGGCCAATGGTGCGACTGAACGACGCCGGGTCGACCAAGGAACCAAACCCGAACACATAGATTTTGTCGGCCTGCGTCGCCCAGGGTGGCGCGTTGAGGTGACACGCCCGAACGATGTCGCCCGGCGGCGTGAGTCGTCGGAACAAACCCTTGCGCCGCGCATACGGGTAGTCGGAATCGACCGACCGGTGGCGGCCATGAAACAACGCCTTTTCAGCCAGGCAGTACCGCAAGGCGCCCTGCACCGGCTGCTCGATGCCCAGCATCACACCGCGGATTTCGGCATAGATCTCTTCAATCGGCAACGGCTGCGGATCACGCTCGCTCCGCACGCTCGCCGCGCTCACAAAGCCCTGCGCATCCACGCCGTTGATGGCAATGCCAAGATCATCCAGCGGCGCCCGAATGCGCAGCGGAATATATGGCTCGGCCAGCGGCTGGCGCGGCGCTTCGTCGCGCAACACCACGTTGCGAAGCGTGGTGCCGTCGATGCGCGCGCGCGCGATGAGGCGCACATGCAGCTGGCTGAGCGTCACCGGCGAGGCGTTGTAGACGCTGAAGATCAGATCGTATCGACCTTCAGCACGATGCAGATTGAGACACGGCTTGAATTCAAACACCGACTTGGGACGCAGCACCACCGCCGTCACAAAGGCAACAATGGCGGCAAAAAAAAACAAGCCGCACAAAATCTGCACCGCAGCAATCGCCTTGTCCAGCCAAGGCACCGGCACCACGCACTGAGTGTTACCGCCCGACAGGGTCACAAACTCAAGAAACGCCCGCTCAACACAAGGCAAAAACGGCTTGTCGGATACCCCCGGCAGGTTGCGCCAACTCAGTTGATCCAGTGGGCCGGCCGCGTGGTAGAGCATGGCAAACCCGAACACCACGGTCGCCGTGAGACACACGATGAGCACGAGGAAATGCCAGAGCGGCTGCTCGTTCCAAAGATTGAAAAAGAAGTTGCGTAGTCGGTGTCGTGCGGTCATGTCGAAAGCCCGGCCCATCCTCAACTGGGTTTGTTCCGCCATACCTTAACGACTGCAAAGCCTCACGGCCAGCCTCCGGCCAGGCGCATCGCGTTCAAGCGCATCGGGCTCGGCCTATAATACCCACAACAACCTTACGGTCTCCCGGAGACTGACATGGCCAACGCCTCCATCCGACCCGCCGCTGTTGCCGGCGCGTTTTACCCTGCCGACCCACGCGCCCTGCAGATCATGATTGGCGACATGCTGAACGCCGCCATGCCGCTGGAAACCGTGCACTGGCCCAAGGCGCTGATCGTGCCGCACGCCGGCTATGTGTATTCCGGCCCGATCGCGGCATCCGCCTACGCCGGGCTGCGCAGCACGCAGGCCTTCTACCGGCGCGTGATCTTGCTCGGCCCCTGCCACCGGGTGCCGGTGCAAGGCTTCGCCCTGCCCGCCGCGCAATCGCTGGCCACGCCGCTAGGCGAGGTGGCGGTCGACCGGCCCGGCTGGCTGGCGATTCAGGACGAGCCCGACGTGGTCGTCGACGACGCCCCGCATGCCCTCGAACACGCGCTCGAAGTTCAGCTGCCCTTCCTGCAAACCGTGCTCGACCACTTCACCGTCGTGCCCATCGTCGTCGGCGACACCACACCCGAGCGCGTCGCCCATCTGCTCGACCGCCTGTGGGGCGACGACGAAACGCTCATCGTCATCTCCTCCGACCTGTCGCACTACCTGCCCTATCACCAGGCGCGCTGGCGCGACCGCTCGACGGTGGAGCAGATCGAGCGCCTGCAAGGCGGCCTCGCGTTCGATCAGGCCTGCGGCGCGCTGCCCATCGAAGGCATGCTGCTCGCCGCCCAGCGCCACCATCTCGCACCCACCGTGCTCGATTTACGCAACTCCGGCGACACCGCCGGCGACCGCAATCGTGTGGTGGGCTACACCAGCATCGCCTTTACCCCGGCCCAACGCCATGTCGCTCACTGAATCCGAACTCGGCACCCGACTCCTCGCCCGCGCCCGCGCGGCGATTGAGCACGCACTCGATCTCGGCCCCGCGCCCGCCGACGACCCGGACCTGGCCGAGCGCGGCGCCACCTTCGTCACCCTCACCCGCAATGGCCAGTTGCGCGGCTGCATCGGCAGTCTCAAGCCGCAGCGTGCGCTGGGCGACGACGTGGTCGCCAATGCGCTGTCCGCCGCGCTGCACGACCCGCGCTTCACGCCGATGACGGCCGACGAGTGGCCCGAAATCCGCGTCGAAGTCTCGCTGCTCGGCCGCGCTGAATTTCTCGACGCCAAATCCGAAGCCGAGGTGCTGGCGCAACTGCAGCCCGGCAAAGACGGCGTGATCTTCTTCAACGGCTGCCAGCAGGCCACATTTTTGCCGCAAGTGTGGGCGCAGCTGCCCGATCCGCGCGACTTCCTCACCGAACTCAAAAAGAAAGCCGGCCTCAGCGCCGACTACTGGAGTTCGGCAGTGATGGTCGCCACCTATCCGGTCCAGAAATGGCAGGAGGACGACGCCTAAACCGACAGGAGGCGAACATGCACGACGCAGCATCCCGAGTTCCCGCCCGTTACTGGCACACGCTGGACGACGGCCGCATCGAATGCGACCTGTGCCCGCGCACCTGCCGCCTGCACGAAGGCCAGCGCGCCGCCTGTTTTGTGCGCCAGCGGGTCGGCGACCACATGGAGCTCACCACCTGGGGGCGCAGCTCCGGCTTTTGCATCGACCCCATCGAAAAGAAGCCGCTCAACCATTTCTACCCCGGCAACAGCGTGCTGTCCTTTGGCACCGCCGGCTGCAACCTGGCCTGCAAGTTCTGCCAGAACTGGGACATCAGCAAGTCGCGCGACATGGACCGCCTGATGGACACCGCCACGCCCGAGGCCATCGCCGCCGCGGCCGAGCGCTGGGGCTGCAAGAGCATCGCCTTCACCTATAACGACCCGGTGATCTTCGCCGAGTACGCCATCGATACCGCCATCGCCTGCCATGCGCGCGGGCTCAAGACCGTGGCCGTCACCGCCGGCTACATCCACGGCCAGGGGCGCGCAGACTTTTTTGCGCACATGGACGCGGCCAACGTCGACCTCAAGGCCTTCACCAATGACTTCTACCGCAAGCTGTGCGGTGCCGAGCTGGCGCCCGTGCTCGACACCCTGATCTGGCTGCGCCACGAGAGTCAGGTGTGGTTCGAGATCACCACCTTGATCATCCCCGGCGAGAACGACTCCGACGCCGAAATCACCGCCATGGCCGAGTGGATTCACCGCGAGCTGGGCGACGACGTGCCGCTGCACCTGACCGCCTTCCACCCCGATTTCAAGCTCACCGACCGCCACGGCACGCCGCACGCCACGCTCACCCGCCTGCGCCGCTGCGCGCGCGACGCCGGCCTGCGCCATGTGTATCTCGGCAATATCGCCGACCGCGACGGCGCCAGCACCTACTGCCCCGGCTGCAACGCCCCGGTCATTGTCCGCGTCGGCTACGACATTCTCGACTACCGGCTCGACGTGCGCGGCCAGTGCCAGCACTGCGGCGAACGCCTCCCCGGCCACTTCGGGCCCTTCGAACACCCCTTCGGCAATCGGCGCATTCCGGTCGCCATTGGCTCGACAGCGGCCGAATAGCCGTGCGATGCTCACGCCATGTCGCTCACGCTCCGTCACTCCACCCTCAGCCTGCCCGCCGGTCCCGTCTGGCTGGCCGCCCGGCTCGCGCATGCGCCGGATGTTCGCGGCCTCGTCATCATCGCCCGCAGCACGCTCGATGACGAAGAAACGGCCCGCGAACGCGCCATCAGCGACGCGCTGAACCGCGCCGGCTTCGCCACGCTCGGGCTCGATCTGGCCACCCCGCACGAAGACGAACGCGACCCCGACCTGCGCTTCAACACGCCGCTGCTCGCCAACCGCGTCGAAGCCGCGCTCGCCTGGATCGACCACCAACCCCCGCTGCACGGCCTGGCGCGCGGCCTCGTGGCAGGCGGCACCGCCAGTGGCGCCGCCATTCGCGCGGGCAGTCGCTCGGCCGATCGATTGAGCGCGCTGTTCTGTCTCGGCGGCCGCATCGACCTCGCCGGCGCCGGCCCACTCGGCGCGCTGGCGCTGCCGCTATGCGTCGCCGTCAGCCATGCTGACCCGAGCCGCGCCATGATGCGCAAGGCCTTCGAGCTGATTCACGCCGACACCGCCTGGCAAGATATCGACGACACCGGCCTCAGTTCGCCAGCCGCGCTGGCACGCATTATCCCGACGCTCGTCCGCTGGTTCGAACACCAGCTGCCCAGCACCACCGAAGACACGCCTGACGGCACTTAAACCCTTGCCATGCAAGGAAAACACCCCCTGCAACAAAGCCCATCTAACCCTTTTGCATGCTTGAGAAAAGCACTAAAGTGGGGGCGTTGACTGTTTTAGGGGATATCTCATGATGTCCGTGTCCGCCGCTTCGCCAAGCTACTTTGCCGCGCTTCAACGCGCGCCGGCAGGCGACGCCGCGTCGACAACCACCGCACAACCCAAAGCAGAAACCGACAACGCAAACATTGCTGCCAGCAAAACGGACGCCAAGCAAACAGACTCCCACGAAGCGGCTGCCATTGCCGCCGAAGTCGCTGCGCTCGCCAGCACCGATCGCAAAGTCCGTTCGCACGAGGCAGCACATTTGGCTGCCGCCGGCGGCCTCGCGCAAGGCGGTGCCAGCTTCTCCACCGTACGCGGCCCGGACGGGCAGATGTACGCGGTGGGTGGCGAGGTCGGCATTGATGTGTCCCCCGGCCGCACACCGGACGAAACCATCGCCAAGGCGCAACAGATCCAGCGCGCAGCGCTGGCCCCGGCAGATCCGTCATCGCAGGACTACCGGGTCGCAGCCATTGCCGCCCAACTGATTCAACAAGCCCAACGGGAACTGGCGACTCAGAACGAGCCAACCGTCGGCGCCGATGGCGCCAGCCGTCAGTTGCAGACGGCCTTGTCGCAGATCGAGCCCAATCCGGCCTCGGGCGAACAGGTCAATATTTTCGCCTGACGCGCTTAGGCAGTCGCGCGCTTAACGGCGGTCGTCGGTCTCGCCGGGTTCATTCACCTCGCGGATCACCTCACCCTCGATCACCAAACCTTCCTGAGCCTGCTGCTGCGCCTGCGTCTCGCGCATCTGCTTACGCAAATTGCGCGTCTTCCACCAGAACCAGCCCCACACCGCAGCGCCCACGGTGAGCACCACCGCAAACACCACCACCGAAAACACCAGCGCCAGCCCAAACAGACCGATCGCCGCCACCGAGCCGACAATCTTCTGCCACGGGCTGAGCGGACGGCCATTGCGGCGTGCAAAGGCCTCAAAAACGCGTTGTTGGTTCGGATCGATACGCATGGTGCTTCCTGTTTACGACATGGGTGCAATGCACAACGCTAACACCGATCGAACATCGATGCGCGGCGCATCCACCAAGTGGGGGCATCGGCGCCAATATCAACAATGCCATTCGCACGCAGGCCAACTACCCTGAAAGAACGGCGCCTCTTCGCGTCGATCAACCCCAGGGAACCTGCGCACATGGCCTACACGCTCATCAAAGGCAGCTTTCACATCCACTACCCGCACATCCCGCTCAGCGGCCCCGAGCCCGATGGCGACACCATAAAGTTTCAGCCCGACAACCCGCAGCTGGTCGAGCGCCTGCCCCGCCCCAACCGCATGCCCGGCTTCAACCAGGCTGGCATCACCAGCATCCGCTTCGAAGGCGTCGACGCGCTCGAAACCCACTTTGACGTCGAAGACACCGAGTTCCACCAGCACCTGCCACTGGCGCTCGCCGCGCGTGACGCGCTCATGACGCGCATCGGCTTCGGTGCCATCAAGTACTTCGACAGCCACCCCTACAAGGTCGAAACCGTCGAGACCCACCCGGTGCGCGGCTACATCCTGTCGATGGGGCTCGACACCTACGGCCGCAGCGTGGCCTTTGTGTATACCGGCGAGCACCCCTCCATCGACGGCTCGCGCATCTTCATGCAGCCGCACATGCTCGACACCAGCCTCAACGCCTTCATGCTGCACCAGGGCCACGCCTACGGCGCCTTCTACCTCGGCCTGCCGCCCGAGCTGCGCGAACACCTGCGCCGCAGCGTGCGCCACGCGCGCGACAACCGGCTCGGCTTCTGGGCGCAAGCGCCGTCCATGAGCACCGGCATCACGCTGGATGGCGTCGACGCCCTGCAAAACGGCATCCTCTGGCCCAAACTGTTTCGCCGCATCGCGCCCTACTTCCAGGCCGGCCACACCAACTTCGACGCCTTCGACGCCTGGCTGCGCCAGGACACTCGCAACCGCGACGACCGCCTGCTGCTGCCCACCATGGAAGTCGGCAACCTGCATGACATGATCCGCGCCCAAGGCACCACGCTGCGCCTCATGTTTGCCCCCGAAGACGTCGTGATCGTGCCCGACGACTACATCCTCCCCGCCACCGTTGGCGGCGTGCTGCCCTCCCGCCCGCGCCATCCCAGCGGCGTGCGCATCATCTGCGCGCTGGTCAACCCCATCGAGCGCCCCGAACACGGCAACGAAACCGTCACCCTGCTCAACGCCAGCAATCAAGACGTCGACCTCACCGGCTGGCAAGTCGCCGACGCCAAAGGCAGCCAGACCATCAGCGGCCAAATCGCCCGCGGAGAGACGCTGCGCATCGCACTCACCAGCGCCGTCAAACTCAACAACGACCGCGACACCATCACCGTGCTCGACCCCAGCGAACAGATCGTCGACCAGGTCGCCTACGAACCCAAAGACCTGCCCGACGAAGGCGTCAGCGTGACGTTCTGAACACATTCCTATGACAATAAAAAAGCCCCCGACGAATCGGGGGCTTGTCTGAGATGCGGGCTTCTCGTAACGAGAGTCAAACTTGCATTTAACTCAAGCCCCGCGCTTGGACAAACCCATGCCCAACAATCCAAGGCCGAGCAGAGCAAGCACGCCTGGCTCTGGCACCGACAGCGGGTTTGTCGAAATCGTGAACCCGAATGCCAGCGTGGTTGACGCATTTTCGGCCGTTGTAAAACCAATACAACCGAAAGGTTGGCTTGCCGCAGCGCAAACCCCGTTATCCAGGGTCGACAACACCCCGCCCGTGGTCGGGAAAATATTCACGAAATACGTCAGCAGACCGTCTCCGTCGCCCGCGTCATACATGAATGATTGATTGAGCAGACCACTCGTCAGCACAAAAATATCGTTACACGGCGTTGGGCTACCGAGTACCGCACAGGTGCCAGAGTTAGGCGTCTCAGCAAATGCAATATCAAAATTGACCACTTGATCCGGCAACGCAGCACCAGCCGGTACCGTCGGCGTCAGCGTGACGGCATTGCGCAAGGTCGCCGACGTCAATGAATTCCCGGTGATCGGGTTGTTATTGTGAGTCAGAGACGTACTGAAACCAAGATACGGCGCCACAGCCGGGGGGGCACCGCCAATGTAGGTATCGACCGAACTTCCAATAATGCTTGGGTTATTGATCACCAACGAACTCTGGCCGGAGCCAGTGGACGTCCCCCACGACAAGGATGTCGTTCCCGGAACGGGGTAATTGGTCGTTGTGGGACCGATGATCGACTGAGTGAAGCCCGACAGAATGTCGTAGCCCCAAGTAGCGACTGCAGCCTGAGCGCTTCCAGCGATCAGAAGGCCCGGTGCAAGCAAGACACCAACCAAGGCTCGGCGGGGAAATGTAGTCTTGAACATGACTTGTCTCCTATGCCAAAAACGGTTTAAACACCGTCAGTTGATAGCAAGCATAAGTTGTACCGCAGTTATTTTTCACAATAAAAACAAGCCACTAAAAAGTCACCACTTAACAGAACGCTCGCAACTGTAAAGTCCCCCGACAACTCCGCCTGAAATCGCCACAGCCCCGGCACCTCGCCGGCCCTACCATCCCCGACACCAATCTGGTAAAACCCGCGCAAGCGAACACCGCAATACTTTCGTAGGGCGGATCAGCCGCAGGCGCATCCGCCGGTCTTCCCTTCCATGTGGCACCGATGGCGGAAGGCGCTACGCTTTTCCGCCCTACCCGAACTCAAACCTATCGAGACACCATGGACACTGTCGACTGCGTCATCATCGGCGCCGGCGTCGTCGGGCTGGCCTGCGCGAAAGCGCTCGCTGAGTCCGGCCGCGAGGTCATCGTGCTCGAGCGCGAATCCGCCTTCGGCACCGGCATCAGCTCGCGCAACAGCGAAGTCATCCACGCCGGCCTGTACTACCCGACCGGGTCGCTCAAGGCCCGTCTGTGCGTTGAAGGCCGCGATCTGCTCTACGCCTACTGCGCTGAGCGCGGCATCGGCCACGCGCGCTGCGGCAAGCTTGTCGTTGCCCCCCGCGCCGAACACGCCGGCGCGCTCGACCAGATCCGCGCCAAAGCCACCGCCAACGACGTGCACGACCTGCAACGACTCGACCGCGCCCAAATCGCCGAACTCGAACCCGCCCTCGACGCCCACGCCGCGCTGCTCTCGCCTTCCACCGGCATCATCGACAGCCACGGCCTCATGCTCTCGCTGCTCGGCGACGCTGAAGCCCACGGCGCCATGCTCGCCCTCGGCAGCCCGGTCATCGATGGCTACGCCGACAATGGCACGTTGGTCTTGCGTGTGGGTGGCGAGCAGGAACTGGAACTGCGCGCAAACTGGGTCATCAACGCCGCCGGGCTCGACGCCGTCGCCCTCGGCCAGCGCATCACCGGCCCCGCCCAAGCCGCGCTGCCCCAAGCCTGGTTTGCCCGCGGCGTGTACTTCACCCTCACCGGCAAAGCCCCCTTCTCGCGGCTGATCTACCCCTTGCCCGAGCCCGGCGGCCTCGGCGTGCACCTCACGCTCGACCTCGGAGGTCAGGCCAAGTTTGGTCCCGACGTCGAGTGGATAGACACCCCCGACTACCATGTCGACCCCGCCCGCGCCGAGCGCTTCTACCAGGCCATCCGTGCCTGGTGGCCGCAACTCGAGGACGGCCGCCTGGAGCCCGGCTACGCGGGCGTGCGCCCCAAGATTGTCGCCGCTGGCATGGCCGATGCCGATTTCCGCATCGACGGCCCGACCCAGCATGGCACGCCCGGGCTCATCCATCTGTTCGGCATCGAATCGCCCGGCCTCACCGCGGCGCTGGCCATCGGCCGACAGGTGGCGGTGATGGCGGCGGGCTGAGCCGGGTGTGTATCGCCCGTTCGGCGGGCGAGTCTGGCACCTCGGCTCGGCCAGCGGGCGGACGGCACGCTGGCGAATGCGTGGCTGTCGCAGCGCGACCGTGCGCCAAAATCCTCCCTCTATCCGAGTACCGACCTTGAATGACCGACCGGATGCCCCCATCCCATCAATGACTTGAATCCGGCGTGCCGCCGGCCAGATCGCGGCATCGCGATCGCAAAACCGCACACCACCACGAACCCAGGGCCCGCTCACAAACTCCAAGCGGCATGACCACCAGCCGCTTCCGCTTCTATGCCGAACTGAACGACTTCCTGGCGCCGGACCGACGGCACCGGGAGTTCGCCACGAGCAGCCCGGAGACCGCCTCGGTCAAGCATGTCATCGAAGCCCTCGGTGTGCCTCACACCGAGGTTGAGCTGGTGCTGATCAATGGCGAGTCTGTCGGCTTCGACCGCCAGCTGGCCGAGGGCGATCGGGTCGCGGTCTATCCGGTCTTCGAGGCCTTCGACGTCTCATCGCTGTTGCGTGTGCGCAGCGCGCCGCTGCGGCACACCCGCTTCGTCGCCGATGCGCACATGGGCGGTCTTGCCCGGCTGCTGCGCATGACGGGCTTCGACACGCTGTACGACAACGCCTATGAAGACCGCCAGATCGAACGGCTGGCCGCGCGGGACCATCGCATCGTGCTCACCCGAGACCGCGATCTGCTCAAACGCCGCAGCATCACCCACGGCTGCTACATCCACGCGAGAAAGCCGTCGAAACAAGTCGAAGAAGTTTTCACGCGCCTCGATCTGGCGCACAGCGCACGCCCATTCACCCTGTGCCTCGACTGCAACGCGCCGCTGCGCCCGCTCGACCGCGACGAGGCGATCAACCGCGTACCGCCCGACGTGGCCCGCCGACACCACAATTTCAGCACCTGCGACCACTGCCGGCGCGTGTTCTGGGAGGGTTCGCACTGGCAGCACATGAAGGCCCTCATCGCGCAACTCAGAATCGAATGAAGCGCACCGCCATCGCGAACATTGGTGCCCTGCCGCCGGGGGGATCGAGCGGCTGCGCGCCCGAGGCCTCGCACCATCTCGAGTCGCCCTGAACCCGCCCTCATGACGCGCCGGGCTCGCCCGTCACTCATTCGCCGCCCCGTTGCAACAGGGCCAATCGACGCCTGCGGCTCGCCCCGCGCCCCCGTCCAATTCTGACCGCGACGCCTTCACCGACCTGCCCGGCCGCCACGCCACGTACTACAAAGAATAAGGTGGGGGTTCATTCCTGCACCCTCAGGCACATCGCCGGCATAAGAACGTTCGCGTTCGACGACCCGTCCGCGACCGCACCGGCGAACACGAGGAGACCGGGCGAATGGCCAAGGCACAAGCTCGACACCATGAACTGAGCGAAGAAGAACTGAAGCAGATCGTTGCCGAGGCGGACACCGGCGGGCGCAAGCCGACCGGCGTCACCGCCGCGATCATTGCTGCCACCGGCATCGCGTGGTCGCTGTTCCAGTTGTGGTTCGCCTCCCCGCTGCCCTTCGTGTTCAACATCGGCATCCTCAACGACACCGAGGCGCGCTCGATCCACCTGGCCTTCGCGGTCTTCCTCGCCTTCATGGCCTACCCGGCCTTCAAGCGCTCGCCGCGCGCTCATGTGCCGGTACTCGACTGGGCGCTGGCACTCACCGGCGCCTTCGTGGCCGGCTACCTCTTCCTCTTCTATGCCCAACTGGCCGAGCGCCCCGGCCTGCCGATCACCATGGATCTGGTCGCCGCCGTCATCGGCCTGACGCTGCTGCTCGAAGCGGCGCGTCGCGCGCTGGGGCTGCCGATGGTCATCCTCGCGCTGGTCTTCATCGCCTACATCTTCCTCGGTGCCTACATGCCGGACGTGATCGCGCACCGCGGCGCCTCGATCAGCAAGGGCATGAACCACCTGTGGCTGTCGACCGAAGGGGTATTCGGGGTCGCGCTGGGCGTGTCGACGAGCTTCATCTTCCTCTTCGTGCTGTTCGGCGCGCTGCTCGAGACGGCCGGCGCGGGCAACTACTTCATCATGTCGGCGATGTCGATGCTGGGGCACTTCCGCGGCGGGCCGGCCAAGGCCGCGGTGGTGGCCTCGGCCTCGACCGGCATGATCTCTGGCTCGTCGATCGCCAACGTGGTGACCACCGGCACCTTCACCATCCCGCTGATGAAGCGCGTCGGCTACGCGCCGAAAAAGGCCGGCGCGGTCGAGGTGGCGGCGTCGGTGGATGGCCAGATCATGCCGCCGGTGATGGGCGCGGCCGCCTTCCTGATGGTCGAGTATGTCGGCATCCCCTATGTGCAGGTGCTCAAGCACGCCATCCTGCCGGCACTGATCTCGTACATCGCGCTGTTCTATCTGGTGCATCTCGAAGCCATGAAGGCCGACATCCGCGGCCTGCCACGGCCGCCCAGCCCGCACAGCTGGCAGACACGGCTGATGCGCACGATCATGACGATCAGCGGCGTGATCGTCCTCGCCGGCATCGTCTATTGGGGCATGGGCTGGATCAAGGATGTCGCAGGCGACGCCTCGTTCATCGTCGTCGCGGTGCTGATGTTCTTCGCCTATCTCGCGCTGCTGTGGTTTTCGGCGCAGCAGCCCGAGCTGCACATCGAAGACCCGAACGACGAAATCACCGTACTGCCCGAGGTCGGCCCGACGCTCAAGTCCGGTCTGCACTTCCTGCTGCCGGTCATTTCCCTGATCTGGAACCTCATGGTCGAGGAACTCTCGCCCGGCCTGTCGGCCTTCTGGGCGACGAGCTTCATGATCTTCATTCTCGTCACCCAGCGCCCCATCCTCGCGCTGATGCGCGGCAAGGGCGACACCCTGGCCGAATTGCATCAGGGCTTCCGTGACCTCTACGACGGCCTGTCGATCGGCGCGCGCAACATGATCGCCATCGGCATCGCCACCGCCGCCGCCGGCATCATCGTCGGCACCGTCACGCTGACCGGCATCGGCCTGGTGCTCACCGAATTCGTCGAGGCGGTCTCGGGCGGCAACCTGATGGCCATGCTGTTCATGGTCGCGGTGATCTGCCTGATCCTCGGCATGGGCCTGCCGACCACCGCCAATTACATCGTGGTGTCGACACTGATGGCACCCGTGGTGGTCGAGCTCGGCGCACAGAGCGGCCTGCTCGTGCCGCTGATCGCGGTGCACCTGTTCGTCTTCTATTTCGGCCTGATGGCCGACGTCACGCCGCCGGTCGGCCTCGCTTCGTATGCCGCCGCCGGCATCGCCCGCTGCGACCCCATCGCCACCGGCGTGCAGGCCTTCATCTACTCGATCCGCACCGCAATCCTGCCCTTCATGTTCATCTTCAACACCCAGCTGCTGATGATCGGCATCGACAACCTGTGGGCCTTCTTCCTCACGGTGAGCAGCGCAATACTCGCCAATCTGATCTTCGCCGCCGCCACCCAGGGCTGGTTCCTCACCCGCAGCCGCTTTTACGAGACTGCACTGCTGCTGCTCGTCACCTTCAGCCTGTTCCGGCCCGGCTTCTGGATGGACCAGATCTATCCGCCCTACAACACGGTGCCGGCAACACGCCTCAACGAACTGGTCGAAGCCACCCCCGCAAACGGCAACCTGCGCGTGTGGATCGAGGGCATCACACTCGAAGGCGACGAAGTCTCCAAAGGCGTGCTGCTACCGCTCGGCGACACCGCGCAAAACGCCCGAGCGCGCCTCAAGCAGTCGGGCCTGACCGTGATGGCGTTCGGCGACACCACCCAGGTCATGATGGTCGATTTCGGCAGCCGCGCCGACAAGCTCGGTATCGAACAAGGCTTTAACGTGACCCACATCGAACTGCCCGCCGAACGCCCCGCAAAAGAATGGATTTTCGTGCCGACGCTACTGGTGCTGGCGCTCGTGGTCATGCTGCAGCGGGGACGGGCACGACGGGCTGCAGCGCGGGCCGACTGACGCGTGGGTCGCCGGCAGGAGAGTCGCACGCCCACCATCGTCGCATCCGATACACCCTCACCGGCCTTGGCCGGCGGGCAGCGACACCAAGAATTTATCGCGCAGGGGCGTCGTATTTCATCACCGACACCGAGGTGGATTCAAAAAAAGGAAAGGGCCGGCATGACCGGCCCCTGTCGATTCGGCTCCGGCGGAGCCTACTTCTTCGGCTGCGATGGCGTACTCATACCGCCAGTGTCGTCCTTGGCCTTGTCTCCTGTGCAAGCGACTGCCGATAGGCTGCCGAAGGCGAAGAGCGCGGTGAGCAACGCGGTAAGGAATCGATTCATGCCTTCTCCCTTCGATTGGGAGATTCCAATTTAGGCCCGGCGCGGTCGGGCGGCAAGCGGCGTCCGTCGAACGGTGAGTCGAACCGCCGGCCAGGGCTGTACACAAGCCCCCATGCCGGCGTCTGGCGAATTTTGTAACGACTGGCGTTGTCGAAGATGCAGACGGTAAAAACGCCACAAGCGCTCGCCCAGCCCAGCCACGGGCAGAGCACGCAACGCGACGGCACACCACTCACAGGAGGTCAGCCATGAACCGACGCCAATCACTCCAGACCCTGATGGGAGCCGCCCTGCTCTCGATCGGCGGGCATCGCGTCGCCGGGGCGGCCGGCCCCACCTTGATGAAATCCAAAGACGAATGGGCCAAGCTGCTGCCCCGTCCGGCCTACGCCGTACTGTTCGAGGAAGACACCGAACCCCCCGGCAGCAGCCCGCTGAACAATGAGAAGCGCGACGGCACCTACCTCTGCGCGGCGTGCTATCTGCCTCTGTTCGACAGCGCCACCAAATACGACAGCGGCACCGGCTGGCCCAGCTTCTGGCAACCGCTGGCCGGCGCGGTCGGCACCGAGCGCGACTTCAAGCTGCTCTGGCCGCGCATCGAGTACCACTGCTCGCGCTGCGGCGGGCACCAGGGCCATGTGTTCGACGACGGCCCGCAGCCTACCGGCAAGCGCTACTGCAACAACGGGCTCGCGCTACAGTTCGTGGTGCGCGGCGACACACTACCGGCGCTACGCACCTGAACGCCGGGCACCGCCCGCCACACATCAATTTGGCGGTCTCGCCCAGTTTGTCTGAACCCTGGTCAACGCCCAGCGCAGGCACCACAAATTCGAGGTACTCAAACGAAAACGCCCTCAGTCGAGGGCGCCTTCTATAACAGGCCGAGCCAAACACGGCGGCGCCCGGCCTCCGAATCCTTCAAGGCCTGCGCACGCGCCGATGAACCGTCAAGGAAACAACGGCCAGACCCGCGAGCAACATCGCGAACTGGCTTGGCTCCGGCACCGGCGCAATCGTCGCAGATCCGGCAGCAAGCAGGTAGCTGAACGCGGCACCCTGCGATACATCTGCGGTGAGCGAAAAGTTGATGGCCAGATCAACTTGCCCCACAAACGAGCCAAGGTTGATCGCATTGTTGACGAAGAAGCCACGGGCATCGGACAAAGTGATGAAACTACGAGAAAACATTGTTTGGCCGGCGTTCGCTATCGAAAAATCCAGAGCCATCGGATTTAACGCGTCATAACCAGAAAAATCCATCAGCCCAAGCAGTACATCGGTCGCCTGATCGAGAGTGTACGAATACTGCGCACTCCCAGTGTAGGTACGTTGCCCAGCTGCAAACTCGCTGTAGTTCGCGCCGATTACACCAGTGCCAATCATGCGGCGCTCCGCGCCCGCGACAAACGACGCCTTGATTGCATTATGGCCATTGACCAGGCTGTCGAACTGGCCGCTGGACAGCAACCCGTCAGCATAAGAAAACGCTTCAATGCCGTTGCTGCCGCCGGACAGATTTGGCAGCACTTTCGAGGCACCTCCGGAAAATCCGGTCATGGCAACACTATTGACCTGCTGCGCCACATCAGAGGCATTCGCCGTATTCTCGCCAACCTGCGCGCTTGCTCCTGCCTTGATCACCGGGTGGATATATCTGCGTGCGGTGCCGCTGCCAACCTCGAAGGAGTGATTGGTCATACTCGACGCATTGGCGTGGCCACCATTCCCTGCCGCATATGCGCTGGCCTCTGCAAAGCCAACACCGCGCGAGCTGGCAGAAGCATCGGCATTGGCCTTACCACCTAGGACCCACGGGGTGCTTGGTGAGATGGCCCGGGCGGTTGCCCGCGCAGTCGAACCGAAGTGATCTGTGCCGATGGATATATAGGCGGTTGCGTTTCCGCTGTTGCCGGCAGCCCCCGTACTCGTGGTTCCGCCTCGCCCACCCGATGCCGTAACAACCCCTGAAACGCTACGCTCACTATAGGGCCAGAAGGTCTGAACCAGCCGGGATAGCGCATTACCACCATTTCCTGCGAACGCGTTCTCGGAGTAGCCGCCGTCGCCACCTTTGGCAAACTGCGACAACGACAGCGAGTTATTAGATGACCCTCGCGCACCATCAACAATGCTTGTGTCCGCGCCATTTCCGCCCGATGCACCCGAATAGCCGGATCCACCGTTACCACCGATAGCATCAGTCCTGACGCTGAGGTGTCCGGAACCTTGTTGCCCATAGGTTGAGCCAATCGAGGCGACCCCGCCATCGCCCCCTCGACCGCTTCCATAGCTCGCAGTACCGCCAGCACCGCCGACAACCTCGTTGATAAGGCTGGCATTCCCAAAGCCAACGAAATGCCCCGACGACGCACCAACGGCACTCCCGCCGTTTCCGCCATCGCCAAAGTAGCTGCTGCCCCCCGAACCGCCAACCGCGCGGGCGGTCACACCGTAGTACGACCCGTTTCCACCAGACATACCCCGCGCCTTCGCGCTGGCATCTCCGCCCTCGCCGCCGTCGTACCCGACCCCTGCCGCCACGCCACCCGCGCCACCTGTCGCCTGGCCAAGAACCGAGGCACTGCCCGACAATACGTTGGAGCTCCCGTCTGCAGTCGCCGAACCGCCATCGCCACCACTTCCAAGAACACTCGGCTGACCATTGATCACCCCAACGCCCAGATACTTGTCACCGGCCCACCCGCCTTGACCACCAGTTGCTTTCGCACTACTGGTGTTGTCATTGTTAAGCGGAAGCGTGGCGGTTGCGCTACCACCGTTCGTGCCTCCACTACCATTGACACCGTCGCTACCATCTACACCCAACACATCCATTGTCACTGCGTAGGTAGGTAAAGGCGATATGCCAAAGCTGGCCACAAACAAGCCAATAGCCGGCAAAGATCGGCGAACACTTCCAAATTTTTTGCGATGCATTAATTTCTCCAGACGGCACGTCTATGCTTCGATCGGCCCCTTGAAAACCGATCGCATTATGCAAGAAAGATGCCCAAAGAAAAATGTCTATTTACTACATACGGTTACCCTTTCGACAAAACATACCTGCATCTACCTCCGTAAAATCTCCCGACATCCCCTGCCACGCTAACCACGTCCAGCCGACCAGAGTTAGCCGCTACCGTGGCCACGCGCATACCGTTCTCGATTGAGCTCGGTCAACGCCATCGTCCCGGCAATCGCTGGGCATCGGCTCCCGTATAATCAACGCCCCGCCTCCAGACGTCTTCGCCCCGCATGCCCGCCCCTCACCCCCTGCTCCCCTCGCTCACCGCCCTCCCCACAGCCAAACCCGGCCAACGCGTCGACCTGCCGGCGCTGGCCGGTTCGTCCGACGCGCTGGCGATTTCGGCATTGGGCACGGGCACGATGCAGGTTGTAGTGGTGGCGAATCCGATTGATGCGCAGCGGCTGCGGGACGAGATTTTGTGGTTCGCGCCGGACTTGCGGGTTTGCGTGCTGCCGGACTGGGAGACGCTGCCCTACGACGCGCTGTCGCCGCACCAGGATCTGGTATCGGAGCGGCTGGCGACCTTGTATACGGTGACGCGCGGCGAGGCGGATGTGGTGTTGGTGCCGGCGTCGACGGCGTTGTATCGCATGGCGCCGCCGAGTTTTCTGGCGGCGCATACCTTTTTTGTGAAGCGCGGCGAGCGGATGGATGGGGATGCGTTTCGCGAGCAAATGACGCTGGCGGGTTATGCGCATGTGACGCAGGTGGTAAGCCCGGGGGAGTACAGCGTGCGCGGGGGCATCATCGATCTGTTTCCGATGGGTTCGACGCTGCCTTACCGCATTGATCTGTTCGACGACGATGTTGACACCATCCGCACCTTCGACCCGGACACGCAACGCACGGTGTATCCAGTGGACCAGATTCGCCTGCTGCCGGCGCGGGAGTTTCCGCTCGACGAGGCGGGCCGCACGCGATTTCGCAGCACGTTCCGCGAGACGTTTGAGGGCGACCCGAGCCGGGCCTCCATTTACAAAGACGTGTCGAACGGCATCGCCTCAGCCGGTGTGGAATATTTTCTGCCGCTGTTTTTCGAAGACACAGCCACGCTGTTTGATTACCTGCCGACGGCGTGCCGGGTGTTGCTGCATGGCGATGTGCCGACGGCGATTGCCGACTTCTGGCGCGATACGCAGTCGCGCTACGACTTGCTCGATGGCGACCGCAGCCGGCCGGTGATGGCGCCGCGCGCGCTGTTTCTGGATCAGGAGGCCTTCTTCTCGCGGCTGGCCGACCACCCGCGCTTGCAGATTGGCGCACCGCGCGAGGGCGAGGTGGCGTCGCTACAGGTGCCGACGGTGGCGGTCGAGCGCAAGGCGAATGATCCGCTGCAGGCGCTCAAGCGCTGGCGGGAGGGCTTTGACGGCCGGGTGCTGGTGCTGGCCGAATCGGCCGGACGGCGCGAGACCATGGCGGAGTATTTTGCCGAGTACGACCTGGCCTACACGCCCTGCGACGACCTGGCCAGCTTCCTGAGCGGCGACGCGCCGCTGTGCCTGTCGGCCGGGCCGCTGACGCGCGGCTTTATCCTGCCCGAGGCGAAGCTGGCGATCCTCACCGAGACCGAGCTTTACGCCAACACCGCACGCACCCAGCGCCGCCGCGATGGCGGGCGCAAGGCCACCGTCGAGGGTTGGCTGCGGGATTTGTCGGAGCTGAAGATCGGCGACCCGGTGGTGCATGTGTCGCACGGCGTGGGGCGCTACCTCGGCCTGGTGCACATGGACCTGGGCGAAGGCGATACCGAGTTTCTGCATCTGGAATATTCGGGCAGCGACAAACTCTATGTGCCGGTGTCGCAGCTGCATGTGATCACCCGCTACGCGGGGGCCGACCCCGAGGCGGTCGATCTGCACCGGCTGGGTTCCGGCCAGTGGGACAAGGCCAAGAAGAAGGCCGCCCAGCAGGTGCGCGACACCGCCGCCGAGCTACTGGCGCTGTATGCCCAGCGCGCGGCGCGCACCGGCCACCAGTTCAGCTTCAAGACGCATGACCTCGACGCCTTTGCCGAGGCCTTCGGCTTTGAAGAAACGGCCGACCAGCAAGCCGCCATCGACGCCGTCATCAAGGACATGCAGTCCGGCCGGCCGATGGACCGGCTGGTGTGCGGCGATGTGGGCTTTGGCAAAACCGAAGTCGCCCTGCGCGCCGCCTTCATTGCCGTGGCGGATGGCAAGCAGGTGGTGGTGCTGTGCCCGACCACGCTGCTGGCCGAGCAGCATTACCAGACCTTTGCCGACCGCTTTGCCGACTGGCCGATCAAGATCGCCGAGTTGTCGCGCTTCAAGAGCGCCAAGGAGCAAGCGCAGGCGCTCAAGGAGCTGGACGAAGGCAAGGTGGACATCATCATCGGCACCCATCGTCTGCTGCAAAAAGACGTGCAGTACAAGCGCCTGGGGCTGGTGATCATCGACGAAGAGCACCGCTTTGGCGTGCGCCAGAAAGAGTCGCTCAAGCAATTGCGCGCCGAGGTGGACATCCTCACCCTCACCGCCACGCCGATCCCGCGCACGCTCGGCCTCGCGCTGGAGGGGCTGCGCGAGTTTTCGGTGATCGCCACGGCGCCGCAGAAGCGGCTGTCGATCAAGACCTTTGTGCAGCGCTGGAGCAAGGGCATCATCCGCGAGGCGGTGCTGCGCGAGTTCAAGCGTGGCGGGCAGGTGTACTTCCTGCACAACGAAGTGGACACCATCGAGAACGTGCGCGAGTCGCTCACCGAGCTGCTGCCCGAGGCGCGCATCGTGGTCGGCCACGGCCAGCTGCCCGAGCGCGAGCTGGAGCGCGTGATGCGCGACTTCACCCAGCAGCGCGCCAACCTGCTGCTATGCACCACCATTATTGAAACCGGCATCAACATCCCGACCGCCAACACCATCATCATGAACCGCGCTGACCGCTTCGGTCTGGCGCAGTTGCACCAGTTGCGCGGCCGGGTCGGGCGCTCGCACCATCAGGCCTACGCCTATCTGCTGACCGACGCCCACGCCAAGCCGACCGCGCTGGCGCAAAAGCGGCTCGAAGCCATCACGCAAATGGAAGACCTGGGCTCGGGCTTTTTCCTTGCCATGCACGATCTGGAGATTCGCGGCGCGGGCGAGGTGCTGGGGGAGAACCAGTCGGGCGAGATCCAGCAGATCGGCTTTTCGCTTTACACCGAGATGCTCAAGCGCGCGGTGCGCGACCTGCAGGCCGGCCGCGAGCCGGACCTGACCAAGCCGCTGGACGTGGTGTCGGAAATCAACCTGCACAGCCCCGCCCTGCTGCCCAGCGCCTACTGCGCCGACGTGCAGGAGCGCCTCACGCTCTACAAGCGCCTCGCCAACACCGACACCGAAGACGAGCTGCGCGAGCTGCAAGAAGAGCTGATCGACCGCTTCGGCGAAATGCCGCCGCAAACCTTGGCACTGCTCGAAACCCACCGCCTGCGCGTGATGCTCAAAGACATGGACGTGGTGAAGCTGGATGTGTCGGAAAGCCAGCTGAGCATTCAGTTTGGCGTAGCCGCGCCGATCGACCCGATGAAGGTCATCGGGCTCATCCAGAAAGACCGCAACATGCGCATGGCCGGGCAGGATCGCCTGATCTGCAAGATCCTCGCACCAACGGTCAAACAGCGCGCCGCCGCGGTCAAAGAACTGCTGAAGCTGATCACCTGATCAGGCGGCGGACGGCGTTCCCGACTCGTTGGCCACGCGCGACAAGGCCCGCGACAAGGCCGCCGGGCTCTCGTACCCCGCCGCCTGCGCCGCCCGCTTGAGGCCGCGCCCGGCGGCAATCTCGCGCCGCGCGATGGTCAGCCGGAAGGCGTTCAGATAGCGCCGCGGGGTGATGCCGAGGTTGTCGCGAAAGCGCTCGGCAAAGGTGGTTCGCGATACCCCTGCAGTCTCGGCCATGGCCTCTAGTGACCACGGCGCGGCCGGCTGCGAATGCACCGCCACCAGCGCCCGCGCCAGGCCCGGATCAGCCAAGCCAGCGAGCACGCCGCGCGGCAGAATCTGATTGGACAGCAAATGGCGCAGCAGACCGATCAGCAAAATCTCGCCGGCGCGGCTCAGCAACACGCCCCCACCACAACGCGGCGACTCGACTTCCAGCGCGATGAGCCCAATGGTTTGGGTGAGCCCCGGCATCGCCGCCGTCATCGGCAAAAACAGCGGTGCGTCGAAGGCTTCGAGCAGCAGCGGCGCGGCCGGCCCGTCGAAAAACGCCTCGGCGCAAAACACCCGGCAGGTCACATCATCCACCGGCCGCAGATCATGCGCCTGATCATTGCGAAACACCGCAATCGCCGGCGCGGTCAGCGTTTGCGTGCCCTTTGGGCTATCGAACGCCACGCTGCCGGCCACCACCAGACGCAAGTGCAGGCAATCGGCGGCGTCGCTGGCCACTGTGGCGGCATCGGTCAGATCGCCCATATGACGGATCTGCATGCGCGGCATCAAGCCGGTCAGGAGCGAAGTCAGGCGATCGAGGCGTGGTGCTGTTGGCATAATTTTGTACTCGCTGCAAACATTTACGGACAAAGTGTTGCACATCGTACGCAATACTCCAAGCATCGAATCTCTCGCTGGAGTCCAAAAAATGCTCGTACCCCGCCAGGCCGTCCCCGAACTGAAAGTTGCCACGCTCGCCGGCGTGCCCTTCGATCTGGCCACCGACAACGCCGACACCTTCACCATGGTGGCCTTCTATCGTGGGCTGCACTGCCCGATCTGCGCCAAATACCTGATGGAGCTGGAGCGTCTGGCCCCCGAGTTTGCCGAGCGTGGCGTGAAGACCATCGCCATTTCGAGCGACAACCAGGAGCGCGCCCAAGCCATGGCCGACAAGGTTCAGGCCAAGCACCTGCGCTTTGGCTACGACCTGCCGCTGGCCGTCGCCCGCGATTGGGGTCTGTACATCTCGGCCAGCCGCGGCAAGACCTCCATCGGCATCGAAGAGCCCAGCCTG
Organism: Denitromonas ohlonensis; assembly: GCF_007625205.1. Taxonomy (GTDB): domain Bacteria; phylum Pseudomonadota; class Gammaproteobacteria; order Burkholderiales; family Rhodocyclaceae; genus Nitrogeniibacter; species Nitrogeniibacter ohlonensis. The sequence goes on from NZ_VMNI01000002.1 coordinate 164,884, forward strand.
TTCAGCGAGCCCGGCCTGTTCTTTGTGCGCCCGGACGGCACGCTGTACTACGGCGCCGTGCAGACCATGCCCTTCGCCCGGCCGCTGTTTTCCGAGTTGCTGGGCGCGATGGATTTCGTGCTCAAGAACAACTACCCGGCGCGCGGCGAGTTCGTCGGCGACGTCTGAATCTGCCCCTGCTGCGTCGTTCGAAACGGGCCGTCGAAAGACGGTCTTTTACGTTCACGGAGCGATTTTTTGACCGCCGCCGGCGAGCCCTTTGTCGGATGACAAACGCCTTGAGGTTTTCCCATCTGACGAATCGCCCGCAAACGCAGTAAACTACGCGTTTTTCGCCGCCTGAAAAGAGCGCACCATGACCGTCGCCCAGACAGAAAACCTTAATATCATCGCGCAAGACCACATGCCCTCGCCCGAAGAGGTGAAGGCCCAGGTGCCGATGACCGACGCGGCTACCGCGACGGTACTCGAAGGCCGCCGCGCCCTGCAGGCCATCCTGGATCGCGAAGACCCCCGCCTGTTTGTGGTGGTCGGCCCCTGCTCGATTCACGACCCCGTCGCCGGCCTGGATTACGCCCGCCGCCTCAAGGCGCTGGCCGACGAGCTGTCCGACACGCTGATGCTGGTGATGCGCGTGTATTTCGAGAAACCGCGCACCGCCACGGGCTGGAAGGGGTATATCAACGACCCCTACATGAACGACTCTTTCCGCATCGACGAAGGCATGCAGAAAGCCCGCCAGTTTCTGCTCGATGTGAACGAAGTCGGCCTGCCCTGCGCCACCGAAGCGCTCGACCCGATCGCCCCGCAGTACTACGGCGACCTGATCGCCTGGACCGCCATCGGCGCCCGCACCGCCGAATCGCAGACTCACCGCGAAATGGCCTCAGGTCTGTCGACGCCGGTGGGCTTCAAGAACGGCACCGACGGCTCGCTCGACGCGGCCATCAACGGCATCGTCTCGGCCGCCAACCGCCACAGTTTCCTCGGCATCAACGGCCAGGGTCGCTCGGCCATCCTGCGCACCCGCGGCAACCCCTACGGGCATGTGGTGCTACGCGGTGGCGGTGGCCGGCCGAACTACGACACCGTGTCGGTCAACCTGGCCGAGAAGGCGCTGGCCAAAGCCAAGCTGGCGCAAAACGTGGTGGTCGACTGCTCGCACGCCAACTCGTGGAAGAACCCCGAATACCAGCCGCTGGTGCTGCGCGACGTGGTGCATCAGATCCGCGAAGGCAACCGCTCGGTGGTTGGCGCGATGATCGAGAGCTTCATCGAAGCCGGCAACCAGTCGATCCCGACCGATCTGTCGCAGCTCAAATACGGCTGCTCGGTGACCGACGCCTGCGTGAGCTGGGAGACCACGGTCGACATGCTGCGCCACGCCCGCGACATTCTGCGCACCACCTTGCCGACCCGGACCTCGCCTTGATGAATCTTGTTGTGCTTGGCACCGACATCGAAACGCCGGTGCTGAAAAACCTGGCCCGCCACAGTGGTGCGCGGGCCATCGAACAAATCGACGCCAGCGCCTTCCGCCTGGTCGACGCGCAGCGCCGCGACGGCGTTGCTGAACTCTGTGACGCGGCCGGCGTGGACTTTGCCTTTGTGCCGGCCGGTCGGCGCCTGACCGACTTCGGTCTGTTCGTCACCGACATGGATTCGACGCTGATCGACATCGAATGCATCGACGAGATCGCCGACCAGTGCGGCAAGAAAGACCAGGTCGCCGAGATCACCGAAGCGGCCATGCGCGGCGAGATCGATTTTCGCGAATCGCTGACTCGCCGTGTCGCCCTGCTCGAAGGCCTGGAGGCCAGTGCACTCGACACGGTGTATCGCGAGCGGCTACGCCTCAACCCCGGTGCGCGCGAGCTGATCAGCGCGCTCAAGGCAGCCGGTATTGTCACCGTGCTGGTGTCGGGCGGTTTCACCTATTTTACCGAGCGCCTCAAGGCCGAGCTCGGCTTTGACCACGCCTACGCCAACACGCTCGAACGCGCCGACGGCAAGCTCACCGGTCGCGTGTGTGGCCCGGTGGTCGACGCCCAGGCCAAGGCCGATCACCTCATCCGCATCCGCAATCAGCTCGACTTGAGCGCCGAGCGCGTGATGGCTGCCGGCGATGGCGCCAACGACCTGCCCATGTTCCGCGCGGCCGGCTTTGGTGTGGCCTACAAGGCCAAACCGGTGCTGCGCGCCCACGCCGACTGCAGCCTCAATCACAGCGGTCTGGACGCGGTCCTCAAGCTGTTCGCCTGACCCCGCCCGGTCCGGATGCTTTCCTTCGCCTCCCGTGAGCCGGTCGCGTTGTTCGACGACAACCTTGTCGAACAACGCGCCCGCCGGCTGCACGGCCTGATCGACACCATCGTCTGCGACGCCCCGGAAGGACTCAACGCTGCCTTTGCCCGCATCGAATCCGCCACTGCGGCCGGCCACTGGGTCGCGCTCGCCGCAGCGTACGAGCTTGGCTACGCGCTCGAACCCCGGCTTGCGCCGCTACGCCCGGCCAGCCCCACGCCGCTGCTGCGCGCCTGGGTGTTTGCCCAGTGTGCCGAACTCGACGACAACGCCTGCGACGCCTGGCTCGCGACCCACGACGACGGCCAGGCCACCGGCCTCATGGACCGCCAGCTCGGGCTCGCAGAGGCCGACTACCTGCGCGCGGTCGACCGCATCAAGCACTACATCCTCGACGGCGACTGCTACCAGACCAACTTCACCTTCCCAAGCCACGGCCGCGCCTACGGCAACCCCTGGCGACTCTACCGCAAGCTGCGCCAGGCGCAGCCGGTGCGCTATGGCGCGCTGATCCTCCATGCCGACGGCGCGCTCATGAGCCGCTCGCCGGAACTGTTCGTCGCCCGCCGCGGCGACACGCTCACCTGCAAGCCCATGAAAGGCACGGCGCCGATCGATGCGCCGGCGAGCGCGCTAACTGCGAGCGAAAAGAACCGCGCCGAAAACCTGATGATCGTCGACCTGCTGCGCAACGACCTCGGGCGGCTCGCCCCGCCGGGCGGCGTGAGCGTGCCGGCGCTGTTCGAAGCCGAGGCCTACCGCACCGTCTGGCAGATGACCTCCACCGTCACCGCCGCACCGGTGCAGGCGGGCCTCGCCGAGATCTTCCGGGCCCTCTTCCCCTGCGGGTCGGTGACCGGTGCGCCGAAGATCCGCGCCATGCAGATCATCCGGGAGCTCGAACGTAGCCCACGCGGCGTGTACTGCGGCGCGATGGGCTGGATCGCCCCGCACGGTGACTTCCAGTTCAACGTGCCGATCCGTACCCTCGACATCGCTGTCGACGGCGCGCTGCGCAGTCACACTGGCAGCGGCGTCGTCGACGACTCCGTGGCCCGCGACGAGTGGGCCGAATGCCGCCTCAAGCTGGCCTTCCTCGACCGCCTCCCCGTCGACCTGCGCCTGATCGAAACCCTGCGCTTCGATGGCCAGACCATCCCTTGGCGCGACGATCACCTCGCCCGCCTCGCCCGCTCGGCGGCCGCCCTCGGCATGCCCTGCGAGCTCGACACGGTGCGCACCGCGCTCGACGCCGCCACTTCGCCGCTTAGCGGCGAACACCGCTTGCGCCTGAGCCTCGGCCACGCCGGCGACCTCGACCTTGCCGCCGAACCGCTGGCACCGCTGGCGGGCCCTCAGACCGTCTGCCTGGCCGACGAAACGCTCGACAGCGGCAACCCGTTGCTGACACACAAGACCACCGCCCGCGCGATCTACGACCGGCAGCTCAAGGCGGCGATCGCCCGCGGCCATTTCGATGCACTGTTCTTCAATGAGCACGGCCAGCTGGCAGAAGGTGCGCGCAGCAGTGTGTTCGTGGAAATCGACGGCCAGATTGTTACGCCGCCACTGGCCGCCGGCCTGCTGGCCGGCGTCTGCCGGCAACGGGCGTTGCGCGAGGGCTTCGCCCGCGAGCGCCACCTGACCCGGGGCGACCTTGCCCGCGCCACCCGGCTGTGGGTCGGCAATGCCTTGCGGGGCGTGATCGCGGTACGTCTGGACGATTGAGCCCCGCCGACCGGCAGGATCGAGCGTCGGCGCCCGTTGCCTCCGACATGCGCCCCGACGACGCCTACATGCTGAACATGAACACCACGGTGGCGACATAGGCCACCAGCACGAACACGCTCTCGAAGCCGATGTTCGCCAGACCACGCTTCTCGCGATACAACAGGCCCATCAACAACACGCCGGCCTGCAGGATCGCCACGCTGACCAGAAAAACCTGTCGGTCGCTGACCGCATGCAAGATAGACCCGGAGCGGTAGAACAGGTCAGAGACGGCCACAAACAAGGTGTCGAAGACATTCCCGCCGATGATGTCCCCGACCGCCAGCGTGAGTGCCCCCTGTCGCACGGCGGCAATCGCCGTGACGAGCTCAGGCAAGGACGTGGTCACCGCGGTGAACACGCCACCGATCGCAGACTCGTTGATGCCGGTCTGTCGCCCAAGCGCGATGGCGCTGCCCGCCAGCGCCCAGCCCGCGGTGCCGACCAGGCCAGCGAGGAGCGCGAACTCGGCCCACAGGCGTGACATGCCGGCAAAGCGCAGGCGCCGCCCCGGCGTCTCGCAGCGCGTCTCCTCGGTCTGCTCGGGCAACCACATCGGCCGCTGGTGGGCCGAGGACACCAGCCGCAGCCCATAGACATAGGCCATCGGCAACAGCACCGATACCGGGTGCACACCCCATAGCGAGATCTCGGGCGTGGTCATCGCCACCAGGATCAGTGCAAGCAGGCTCACCAGCATTGCGGCCTGCATGATGTTGGCTGCCGAGGCGGCGGCATGTTCGAGGTTGGCGCGCGGATAGGCCAGATCGGCAATGGCCAGGAATGCCGTCTGCGCGGCGATGCCGCCGAGCGCATTGGCCACCGCCACCTCGGCGTGCCCGCCGGCAGCCGCGGTCATCGACGTGACCGAGCCGGGCAGCGACGTGGCGGCGCCGAGGAAGAGCGCTCCGGTCACGGCCTCGCCAAGACCGGTGCATCGGGCAATGCGCGCCGCCACATTCGCCAGCCGCCAGCCGCCGATGCCGATCAATACCCCCATGGCCAGAAACACCGCGACATTGATGGCGAGCGGCAGCGCATCGAAATCGATCATGGCTCTCCCTTTTGGCGGCCCGCGCCAGACCCGCGGGCAAGTCCATGCCGGACGCGGACCGGAGCGAGATCATCGTCTCTCAGTGGTCCATTAGTCATTGGTGGCCGGTCGCAGTTCAACGCCGCCACCGGGGGCCCGCGAGCGGTCTGCCTCGTCGACCAAGCACTCGACAGCACCGCCCCGCGACTGGCGCACAAGACCGTCGCCCATGCTATCCACGTCCGGCAGTACAAGACGGCAAACGGCCACAATCCGTCCGATGCGCGGGTCTGCAATGCGCGCGACGGGTCAGTCCGGCGCGGGCGGGGGCGGCACGCTCAGGCGACAGGCGGCGTATTTGAATTCGGGAATCTTGCCAAAGGGGTCGAGCGCCGGGTTGGTCAGTACATTGGCCGCGGCCTCGCTGTAGCAGAACGGCACAAACACCATCCCGTCAGGTAGCGCCGTATCCATCCGCGTGGCCAGCGAAATATGGCCTCGGCGCGTGGTGATGGTCAGCATCTCGCCTTCGCGCAAGCCCAGCCGCTGTAGTTCGCCTGGCGCGAGCATGGCCACGGCCGAAGGCTCCAGTGCATCGAGCACGCTTGAGCGGCGCGTCATCGAGCCGGTATGCCAGTGCTCGAGCTGGCGTCCGGTGGTGAGTATCGTGGGGTAGCCATCATCCACCGGTTCATCGGGCGGCAGCGGCGCGGCCAGAGAGAAGCGGGCGCGGCCGCTGGCGGTCGGAAAACGGTCACCAAACACGACGTCCAGCCCCGGCGCGTCATCGGCCGGGCATGGGTAGGTTACCGAGCCCTCACGCTCGAGCCGGTCCCAGTCAATATGCGAGAGCGAGCGCATGCCGCGCTGCATTTCGGCAAACACCTCGCGCGGGTGGGTGTAGCGCCAATCCAGTCCGAAGCGACGCGCAATCTCCTGGGTGATCCACCAGTCGGCTTTTGCCTCGCCGGGCAGCGGCACGGCGGCGCGGCCCATCTGCACCTGGCGGTTGGTGTTGGTGACCGTGCCGTCCTTTTCGGACCAGGCCGAGGCCGGCAGGATCACGTCAGCAAACTGTGCGGTTTCGGTGACGAAGATGTCCTGCACCACGAGGTGTTCGAGCGTGGCGAGCGCGGCGCGCGCGTGATCGAGATCGGGGTCAGACATGGCCGGGTTTTCGCCCATGATGTACATGCCGCGGATGGTGCCGGCGAGAATCGCGTCCATGATCTCGACCACCGTCAGACCAGGCTTGTCGGCCAGCGGGGTGTTCCACAGTTCTTCGAATGCGGCGCGCAATTGCGCGTCGCCGACGCGCTGGTAGTCAGGCAGCATCATCGGGATCAGGCCCGCGTCGGAGGCGCCCTGCACGTTGTTCTGACCACGCAGCGGGTGCAGGCCGGTGCCCGGCTTGCCGACCTGCCCGCAGGCCAGCGCCAGCGAAATCAGGCAGCGCACATTGTCGGTGCCGTGGGTGTGTTGCGACACGCCCATGCCCCAGAAGATCATCGCCCGTTCGGCCGTGGCGTACAGGCGGGCGATCTCGCGAATCTCGTCGGGTGCGACACCACAGGCGGCGGACATGGCCTCGGGCGTCATCGGCGCGACATGCGCCTTGAGCGCTTCGAAGCCTTCGGTGTGCTGGGCGATGTAGTCGGTGTCGACCAACTGTTCGGCGACGATCACATTGAGCATCGCGTTGAGCAAGGAGACATCCGAGCCGAGCGTGAAGCGCACCGCGCGATGGGCGTAGCCGCCGAGCGTCTGGCCGCGCGGGTTGAGACTGATGATCTTGGTGCCGCGCTTGGCAGCTTGCTTGAAATAAGTGGCGGCGACGGGGTGGTTAGCCTCGGGGTTGCAGCCGATCAGCACCACCACATCGGCCTCAAGCGCCTGCATGAAGGACGCGGTGACCGCGCCCGAGCCAATGCATTCGATCAGCGCCGCGACGGAACTGGCATGACACAGGCGCGTGCAGTGGTCGACATGATTTGAGCCAAAGCCGGTGCGCACCAGCTTCTGGAACAGCCACGCCTCTTCATTGGAGCACTTGGCGCTGCCAAAGCCGGCCAGTGCATCCGGACCGTGCGCATCGCGCAGCGCGATCAGGCCGTTGGCGGCGACATCGAGCGCTTCGTTCCAGCTGGCTTCCCGAAAATGGGTGAGCGGATTGGCCGGGTCGAAGTCCGGGTCCATGCCCTTGGCAACGCCCGCGCGGCGGATCAACGGGCGTGTGAGCCGCGCGCGGTGATTCGGGTAGTCGAAGCCGAAACGCCCCTTCACGCACAAGCGCCCGGCGTTGGCCGGGCCGTTGCGGCCTTCGACAAACAGAATCCGCTCATTCTTGACGTGGTATGTCAGCTGACAGCCGACCCCGCAATACGGGCACACCGAGTCCACCTGCCGATCCGCCGAGGCCGAGTCGCCGCGCCCCTCGGCGTCGATCAGCGTGGCCGGCATCAGGGCGCCCGTCGGGCAAGCCTGCACGCACTCACCGCAGGCCACGCAAGTGCTGACGCCCATGGCGTCGTCAAAATCGAACACCACCTTGGACGCCGCACCGCGATAGGCCAGGCCGATCACGTCATTGACCTGCACTTCGCGGCAGGCACGCACGCACAGATTGCAATCGATGCAGGCGTCCAGATTGACGCGCATGGCGGCATGGGTGGCGTCTTGCCGCGCGGCGTCGGGGGCACGCTGTGGCAAACGGGCGCGCACCGAGGCGGCGTCCATGTCGAGCTGATCGACCGTCTTCCAGAAATGACTGGCGCGATCGGGGCTGTGCTCACGGTCGGGCTGATCGGCCAGCAGCAACGCCATCACCCCCTCGCGCGACACCTGGGCGCGGGACGAGGTGGCACTTTTCACCACCATGCCGGGCCTGGCTTCGCGGATGCAGCTGGCCGCCAGCGTGCGCTCGCCCTCGATCTCCACCATGCAGGCGCGGCAATTGCCGTCGGCACGATAACCCGGCGCGTCCTTGAAGCACAGGTGCGGAATGCGCTCGCCGGCGCGTTTGGCGACTTGCCACAAGGTCTCACCGGGTGAGGCCTCGATCATCACGCCGTCGAGGCTCAGTTCAAAGGCAGCGGACGCCGTATCGTCTTGTGTAGGCTGGCGCATCAGGCGTCTCCCCCGTCGCGGATCTGCACACCTTGCCGCGCCAGGTCCACCGGAAAATACCTCAGCAAGCTGAGGACCGGGTTAGGCGCCGCCTGTCCGAGGCCACAGATGGATGAATCCTGCATCACCTGAGCGAGCCGGCGCAGCACCGCTGCATCCCAGGCCTCAGCTTCCAGCAAGGCCAGCATCTTCTCAGTGCCCACCCGGCAGGGCGTGCACTGGCCACAGGACTCATCCGCAAAAAAGGCCATCAGGTTTTTAGCCACGGCACGCAGATCATCCTGATCCGACACCACGATGACCGCCGCCGAGCCAATGAAACAGCCGTGCGGCTGCAAGGTATCAAAGTCCAACGGGAGATCGGCTTTCGACGCGGGCAAAATACCGCCCGACGCGCCCCCGGGCAGATAGGCCAGCAAGCTGTGCCCGTCGGCCATGCCACCGCAGTATTCATTCACCAGCTCGTTCAGAGAGATACCCGCCGGCGCCAGATGCACCCCCGGCTGCTTGACCCGACCCGACACCGAAAAACTGCGCAGGCCTTGCCTACCACGCCGCCCCTGGCTGGCAAACCACGTCGCGCCCTTTGCATGCAGCGCCGGAATCCAGAAGACCGTCTCGACGTTGTTCACCAGCGTCGGCCGACCAAACAAACCGATCTGTGCCACAAAGGGCGGGCGGTGCCGCGGCTTACCGGGTTTGCCTTCCAGCGACTCGATCAGCGCCGACTCTTCACCGCATATGTAGGCACCCGCGCCGCGCCGCAGCACGATGAAGCCCGGCGCCACCAAGCCAGCGCCTTCCAGCTCGGCAATCGCCTCGCGCAACACGCCGCGCAGGCCCGGATACTCGTCACGCAAGTAGATATAGAGCGCGCAGGCTTCAATCGCCGTCGCGCTGATCAACGCACCTTCGAGAAACTGATGGGGCGCCTGTTCGAGGTGATAACGATCCTTGAACGTGCCCGGCTCGCCTTCATCGGCATTGATGACCATGTAGCGCGGCGCCGGCTCGGCGCGGACGAACTGCCATTTTTTGCCGGTCGGGAAACCCGCGCCGCCCAAACCACGCAGGCCCGCACGCTCAAGCAGATCGCTGAGCGCATCGACCGACACCTCACCCGCACGGAGCGCGGCCAGCAGCGCATAGCCCCCCTCCGCCTGATAGTCCGCCAGACGCGGCCAGACAATGGGCTCAGGGTGGAGCTCACCCGAGTCGAGCAGCGCCTGAACCGCCGCGACACTGGCCTGGCCAAGGTGCCGGTGCCCCACCTCAAGCACCGGCGCCACGTCACAACGTCCCATGCAGGGCGCACGAATCACCCGAACGTCGGCCGCATCCAGGCCGCTCGACAGCGCGCTGTGCAGCGCCTGCGCGCCGGCAAGCTGACATGACAGCGAGTCGCACACGCGCACCGTCTGCGCCGGCGGCGGCGCATCATCCTCACGAATCAGATCGAAATGCGCGTAGAAGCTCGCGGTTTCGTACACCGCGGCCATGGGCAGGTTCATCCACTCGGCCAGCGCACGCAGATGCGCCATCGAGATATGCCCGAAGTGGTCTTGCAGGCAATGCAGATGCTCGATGAGCTGATCGCGGCTGCGCGAGCGCTGGCCAAGCAGCGCCTCGACGGCAGCGAGCGCCTGGGGCGCCACCGCGCGACCGCGCGGGCCTGTACGTGACTTGCGCCGCAGTGGGGCGGCAGTCGGTTGCGTCATGAGATCGGTTTCCGCTTTGGTTGTGCCCTGGGTGCCACTCGGCTGACGTGGCGATACACCCCAGCTCGCGTCAGACGCGTTCCGACGATCCTAATCGCTCAGTCAGCCAACGTACACACCCGGCAGAATGGATCGCCCGTGCAAGCACACCCAGCGACGGCATCCGTCTTTTAACGGGCACCCGGCGGCTACCGCGACTAAAGCGCGCGCGCGAAAAATCGAAAGGAAACGTAGGAATACGGACCACAGAAACAATAAAGGGCATCTCTAGGAGATGCCCTTTATTAAAACTGGCGCGCTCGGCAGGATTCGAACCCACGACCCCCTGGTTCGTAGCCAGGTACTCTATCCAACTGAGCTACGAGCGCGTTGCCGGTTTCAGGTGATGACCTTCATTCCGGACTAAAAAAGCCGCGCTGGACGCGGCCTTTTCGCTTTTTTATTACTTGTTCGATGTGGCGCGCTCGGCAGGATTCGAACCCACGACCCCCTGGTTCGTAGCCAGGTACTCTATCCAACTGAGCTACGAGCGCAACCGCGAAGCCAGCGATTATACGATGAAGAATAAACGCCGTAAAGCACTGTGAGTGGCGGAGACGGAGGGATTCGAACCCTCGATACCGCTTTTGACGGTATGCTCCCTTAGCAGGGGAGTGCCTTCGACCTCTCGGCCACGTCTCCTCACCACAGGGCCGCGATAATATCGGTTTCAGGCCCTGCGGTCAAACCGCTTTTGCTGCAATTGCGTTACTGCGAAATCGCTTGCATTGTGCGTGCGCGACCAGCGGGCGAGACTTCTCGCCAATTCCCACCGAGATCCCGATTCAGGCGGTCGAAATCATCGCGCCATCCCCGCTCGACTCACGCTTCAGAGGGGTCATTCGGAGGGGCTGCGCCGCAGCAAGCGGCACGCCGGCGCAGTGACGACCTGCCTCACCAGAAGGTCAGCGCGTTCGTCGCGACAAGCCAGCCAAGCGCACGGGCCATGGCGGCCATATCGAGCCGGAACCGCAGCTGGCACCGCCGCCACCGGATGAGCAATGAAAAACTCGCCCAAGACTGCGAATGGCCTTTAAGCGGACCACACAGGCGGCGGGCGAGTATCAGGAAAACACCCTTCCGGGCGTACGCCCGGAAGGGATCAAGCGAGGCCTACCAAAGCCGCTCAAGCGCGGCCAAGGTGTTGTGACGCGACAATTGCCCAACCAGACGACCATCATCCATCACCGGATAGCAGCGATGGGCTTTGGACACAAACATCTCGGCGGCATCGGTCAAAGTGGACTCGACGTCGATGGTGATCGCCGGTGACGACATGAACTGACTTACCTGACCGCCAAACTCCTCGTAATAGGTCGCGTTGAGCGCGGCCTTGAGGCAGTCCTTTTCAGACAGAAAACCCACCACTTTGCCCGCCTCATCAACCACTGGCGCACCACTCAGGTGATGGGTCAGCAATTGATGAACGGCCTTCAGCACTTCCATCTGGGGTGAAAACGACAGCGGATCCCGCGTCATGTAATCTTTGACTTTCAACGAACGCAGCATGCTTTATTCCTTTCCTTCCGCCTGCGCTTTCATGCGAGCGCGTCGCTTCGGACAGGGTTTCGCACAGCCGGCCTCACATTCGAGTCCCACCGCACCCATCCCGCCACAACTTCCACCAATCGGCTTGCGACCGGCGATGACACCGATCGCCATCGCCAGCACCACAAAGAGAATGACCGCAAAGGTCACAACGAAAATACTCATCTCGCGCTCCTCGTCCGTCTGCCGCCTCGATCAACCACCGAAGTCGTCGAGCATGATGTTTTCGCGCTCGACACCGAGATCGACCAGCATATTGATCACCGCCGAGTTCATCATCGGGGGTCCGCACATGTAGAACTCGCAGTCTTCCGGCGCCGGGTGATCCTTGAGATAGTTCTCGTAGAGCACGTTATGGATGAAGCCGGTGTAGCCCGTCCAGTTGTCTTCGGGTAGCGGATCGGAGAGCGCCAGATGCCAGGTGAAGTTCGGGTTCTCTTCCTGCAGCTTGTTGAACTCATCGACATAGAAGGTCTCGCGCAGGGAGCGCGCGCCGTACCAGAAGGTGATCTTGCGCGTGCTCTTGAGACGCTTGAGCTGGTCGAAGATATGCGAGCGCATCGGCGCCATGCCGGCACCACCACCCACAAACACCATCTCATTGTCGGTCTCGCGGGCGAAGAACTCACCGAACGGGCCGTACACGGTGACCTTGTCGCCCGGCTTCAAGCCGAACACCCACGACGACATCTGCCCCGGCGGAATGTCATCACGATTCGGCGGCGGCGAGGCCACACGAATGTTGAACTTCACCACGCCCTCTTCTTCCGGATAGTTGGCCATCGAGTAGGCGCGAATGACGGTTTCGTCCACCTTGGAGACAAAGCGCCACAGGTTGAACTTGTCCCAATCGCCGTGGAAGCGCTCTTCGATGTCGAAATCCTTGTAATTCACGACGTGCGGCGGGCATTCGAGTTGCACATAGCCGCCAGCGCGAAAGTCGACACTCTCGCCGTCCGGCAGGCGCAGCGTGAGTTCCTTGATGAAGGTCGCCACGTTGGGATTGGACTCGACGGTGCACTCCCATTTCTTGACGCCGAAGACCTCTTCCGGCACTTCGACCTTCATATCCTGCTTGACCGGGGTCTGGCAGGACAGGCGCCAGCCTTCGCCACGCTGACGCTTGGTGAAGTGCGACTCTTCGGTGGGCAGCATTTCGCCGCCGCCCTCTTCGACGATGCACTTGCATTGCGCGCAGGTGCCACCGCCGCCACAGGCGGACGACAGGAAAATGTTGTGATTGGCAAGGGTTTGCAGCAGCTTGCCGCCCGCCGGCACCGTCAGTTTGTGCTCACCGTTGATATCGATCGTGACATCACCGCTTGAGACCAGCCGTGCGCGCGCCATCAGAATGAAGACGACGAGGGCCAGCACGATCGCGGTGAACATCCCGATTGCGAGGATGATTTCCAGATTGTTCATTGGGTCTGTCCGTCCTTACAGCTGAACACCGGAGAAAGACATGAAGCCAAGCGACATCAGCCCGATGGTGATGAAAGTAATGCCCAGGCCTTGCAGGCCCTCGGGCACATCGCTGTACTTGAGCTTCTCGCGAATACCTGCCAGCAGCGCAATGGCCAGCGCCCAGGAGAACCCGGAGCCGAGGCCATACACAACGCTTTCGGACATGTTGTAGTCGCGCTCGACCATGAACAGCGTACCGCCGAGGATGGCGCAGTTCACGGTGATCAGCGGCAGGAACACGCCCAGCGCGTTGTACAGGCTGGGGACGTATTTATCGAGCAGCATCTCCAGAATCTGCACGATCGCGGCGATCACGCCGATGTAAGACAGCAGGCCGAGATAGGACAGATCGACGTCAGGGAAGCCGGCCCAGCCCAGCGCGCCTTCGCGCAACAGCAGATTGAAGATCAGGTAGTTGGCCGGCACGGTGATGGTCTGCACCACAACCACCGCCACACCCAGACCGATCGCGGTTTCAACCTTCTTCGAGATGGCAATGAAGGTGCACATCCCGAGGAAGAAGGCCAGTGCCATGTTCTCAATGAACACCGCCCGAACAAACAGACTGATGAGATGCTCCATATCAATGCACCTCCTGATTGGCGACTTGGGGCGCCAGCGTGAATGCCGGCGCTTCGACTTGATTCTTCTTCCAGGTGCGCAAGCCCCAGATGATCAGACCGATCAGGAAGAAGGCTGAGGGCGGCAGCAGCAGCAGGCCGTTGGGCACATACCAGCCGCCATCTTTGGCCAGCGCCAGCACTTCGAAGCCCAGCAGCTTGCCGGCGCCGAAGAGTTCGCGGATCACGCCGAGCACGATCAGCATCACGCTATAGCCGAGGCCGTTGCCGATGCCGTCCATGAAGGACAGCAGCGGCGGGTTCTGCATGGCAAAGGCTTCGGCGCGGCCCATCACGATACAGTTGGTGATGATCAGGCCGACGAACACCGACAACTGCTTGGCCAGCCCGAAGGCGTAGGCACGCAGGATCTGGTCAACCACGATCACCAGCGAGGCGATGATCACCATCTGCACGATCATGCGGATCGAGCTGGGGATCTGCTTGCGGATCATCGAGATGAACAGGTTCGAGAACGCCGTTACCAGCGTGAGCGCAATCGACATGACCAATGCGGTCTTGAGGTTCGACGTCACCGCCAGCGCCGAACAGATACCGAGGATCTGCAGGCCGATCGGGTTGTTGTTGAAAATCGGGTTGAGCAGTACTTCCTTGATGGTTTGCTTCGCCATGATCAGACCCCCTCTGCGCGCAGTTTTGCCAGATACGGGCCAAAGCCCTGCTCACCCAGCCAGAATTGCAGCAAACGATCGACACCATTGCTGGTCAGCGTGGCACCGGCCAGCGCATCAACCTGATGCACGGCCGATGCACTGGCAGGATCGACGCCGCCCTTGACGATGCGAATGACCGGCTTGCCGGCGTCGTCAAAGAGCTGCTTGCCCGGCCAGATGCCCTTCCACTTCGGGTTGTCGACTTCGCCACCGAGGCCCGGTGTTTCGGCATGCTGATAAAAACCGAGGCCAACGACGGTGTTCAGGTCGGCCTTGACGGCGATGAAGCCGTGCAGCGTCGACCACAAGCCATAGCCGCGAATCGGCAGGATCAGTGATTCGAGCCTGCCGTCCTGCTCGACGGTATAAACGGTCGTGTACCGCTCGCGCCGTTTGATCAGGGCAATATCTTCGTTGCCCGCCAGTTCGGCGGACAGCTTCGGATCGCGCGCCGCCTTGAGCGGATCGAAGGTCGTGGGGTCGAATTGATCGACATAGTCGCCGGAGTTCAGATCCACCACTTTGGCGGAAATCCGCTCACCGAACAGCTTTTTCACCTCGGCGCCACTGAGCTTGGCCTCACCCAGGCCGGCAATGGCCAGAATGCTGCGCTGCTTGTCGAGTTGGCGATTCTCAACCTGGATCGGCTTGAGCGATACCGCTGCGCCGGCCACGAAGATTGAGCTCACCAGACTGACCGCCAACGCGACCATCAGCGTGCGGGAGGTCGTTTCCTTATTAGACATTACGGGCCAGCCTCCGCTTGATGTTTGCCTGCACCACAAAATGGTCGATCAGCGGCGCACACAGGTTGCCGAACAGGATGGCCAGCATCATGCCCTCGGGGAAGGCCGGGTTGACCACGCGGATCATCACCGCCATGCCACCAATGATGGCGCCGAAGATCCACTTGCCGGTATTGGTCATGGATGCCGACACCGGGTCGGTGGCCATGAACATCATGCCAAAGGCAAAACCGCCAAGCACCAGATGCCAGTACCACGGCATCGCGAGCATCGGGTTGGTATCGGAACCGATAGCGTTGAACAGCAGGCTGATCACGATCATGCCCAGCATGACGCCCGCCACGATTCGCCAGGCGGCGATCCGCATGATCAGCAACGCGATGCCGCCGATCAAAATGGCCAGCGTGCTGGTTTCACCGATCGAGCCTTGCATGAGGCCCAGGAAGGCGTCGGTCCAGGTCAGACCGGCCATCACGATCGCATCCACACCGCCGGCCGCACCATTGGCCAGCGCCGTTGCGCTGGTATAGCCGTCAACCGAGGTCCACACCGCATCGCCGGACAATTGCGCCGGGTAGGCAAAGAACAAGAACGCCCGCCCCGCCAGCGCCGGGTTGAGGAAGTTCTTGCCCGTGCCACCAAACACTTCCTTGCCGATCACCACGCCGAAGCTGATACCCAGCGCCACCTGCCACAAGGGAATTGACGGCGGCAGCGTCAGCGCGAACAGCACGCCGGTCACAAAGAAGCCTTCGTTCACCTCGTGGCGACGAATCGTGGCGAACAACACCTCCCAGAATCCACCGACCACGAAGGTCACCAGATAAATGGGCAGAAAGTAGGCCGCACCGTGAATGAAGTTGTCCCAGACGCTGCCGGGATCGAAACCCGCCATCGACTGAATCAGCCCGATGCGCCAGCCCTCCTGGAGGGCCATCAGCTCAGCATTTGCAGCCAGTGCCGTGTTGGCTTGATAGCCGACGTTCCACATGCCGAAGAACATGGCCGGAAAGGTACACAACCAGACCGTGATCATCATCCGCTTGAGGTCTAGGCCATCGCGGACATGTGATGTCGTTCGGGTCACGCTGCCGGGGCGGTAGAAGAAGGTATCGGCCGCTTCAAACAATGCGTACCACTTCTCGTACCTGCCACCCTTTTCGAAATGATGCTCGATCGAATCGAGGTATTGACGAAGCCCCATAATCAGCCTTCCTTCTCGATGCGGGCCAGGATATCCCTCAGGATAGGACCGTATTCATATTTACCGGCACAGACATACGTGCACAGCGCCAGATCGTCTTCGTCCAGTTCCAGCGCACCGAGCTTCTGCGCCATTTCGGTATCGCCGACCACCAGATAACGCAGCAGCTGCGTTGGCAGGATGTCCAGCGGCATGACCAGCTCGTAGTTGCCCACCGGCACCATGGCCCGCGGGCTCCCGTTGGTGGTGGTGGTCATATCCAGGCGTTTTTCGCCCAGCAGCCTGGAGATGAAGATATTGAGTACCGAGTGCTTGTTCACGCCCGCACGCATGAAGTGCATGAACTCGCGGTCATTGCCTTCTTTCAGGCAAGACACCTGCTGGTGGTATGGCCCGAGATAGGCCAGCGCTTCGCGCCCGGTACGCCCGCCGAACACCGAGCCGGAGATCAGACGGTTCTTTCCCGCGTTCAACTGCCCTTCGGTCAGTTCGACCAAACTGGCACCAACACGGGTGCGCACCAGACGCGGCTGCTTGACCACGGGCCCTGCCAGCGACACCACCCGGCTCACATCAAGCTGACCGGTCGTAAACAGCTTGCCGATCGCGATCACGTCCTGCGCACCGACGTACCATGCTGTGCGGCTTTCGCTCACCGGCGACAGGAAGTGAATATGCGTCCCCGGCAAACCGGCCGGATGCGGGCCTTCAAAATCGGCGCGCGCAATCTGCGCAGCGCCATCGGGCAGTGCAATCTTCGCACCCGGCGCAGCGCATACCCAGACCTTGCCCTCGGTCAGACGAGAGAGCACTTTCAAGCCGTTCTGGAAATCATCCGGGTGCTGAGCAATCAGCAGGGACACATCCGCCGCCAGCGGATGGGTGTCCATCGCCGTGACAAGGATGGCGCTGGGTCGCGTCTGAGGATCGGGCACCTTACTGAACGGGCGGGTTCGCAAGCTGGTCCACAGACCTGACGCGCAGAGTTGTTCCACCGCGCGGTCCGTATCCAGCGTCGCGAGACTTGCTGCGTCATGAGTATCGAATGTAACGGCTTCCTCGACCTCATCCACCCGGATCACGATCGACAACAAGGCGCGGCGTGCGCCTCGATGAATGGCGACGATTTCGCCCGCCCCCGGGGCGGTGTAACAGACGCCGGGTAGTTTCTTGTGCTCGAACAACGCTTGACCGCGCTTGACGCGATCTCCCTCGGCAACCCGCATGGTCGCTTTCAGGTCGTTGTAGTCAACACCAACGACCGCGACATGCTGTACCGGTGCCGCATCATGGATGCGCTGCTCCGGCACCCCGCTGATGGGTAGATCCAAGCCTTTCTGTAGCCTGAAATGCATGAAAACGTGCCTATCAATAGAGAGTGAGCAACAGAGCCACGCCATCCCGTCATGGGACATCGCAACCCCAGAGCAAAACGCCACGATGTTACCGATTGAAACGCTCTGCTTCCAGTCTTATAGAAAAACATTGCTGAATCGACCGTTCGGTCGATATTTTATGGCGAGCGATCTTTTCATTTTTTGATCAATGACAAGGCATCTCACCTAATGGGATAGGCACGAAATCACGCACCGATCCACGATGCATCGGGCATCACCGACGCGCATGCGTGTGATTTATTCCACGCCGCCGATTTCGCCGACGAACGGCAAAATCAGAATGCCATCCGAAATTCACGCCCCCCCCGGCACGCCCAATCCGCATCGCCAGGCCTCCCAAAAAAACCTGACAGCCAGCAACCACGCCGGTTTCGCCCGTTCCGGGTAGCAACAATCTCAAGGGCAACCCATACCCACGACCACACAAACCCTCGATAGATATTCAAAAGAACTACGCACAAAGTCGAAAATAATGCTTGTGTGGTTTCCAGAGAGTTTTCTATACTCCAACCATCGTATGACCAAAGTAGTAACGTGAACTCTTGTTCAAGAACTTGGTCATACCCCTACAAAATACGCAATATTGATGGAGAGCAAAGATCATGAAAGCCAACGACAAGATTGACGTCCGCGAAGTACGTCGCAAGCTCGGTCTCAACCAGTCCCAGTTCTGGTCGCGCATTGGCGTCACCCAGAGCGGTGGCTCGCGCTATGAAAGCGGCCGTAACATCCCCCGCCCGGTTCAAGCGCTGCTGCGTCTGGTCCACATCGAACAGGTCGACATCGAGAAGGTGCGACGTGACGACATGGAAATGGCCGACTACCTGAAAAAATCCAACCCCGAGCTGTACAAGACGCTCAAGAAAGAAGCCCGCGCGGCACGCAAACCAAAGAAGGCGTGACCGGCCTTACGCCGGACATCAAGGGCTGACGCGAACCGTCAGCCCTTTTTCTTTGATGCGCTCGGCAATCAGCATCAGGCCCGCTTCATCCAGCGCGCTCACCCGCACGGCCTCCGGCTGCATCGACGCGCGCACCACGCCATAGAGAAGAACACCTTCGAGCGCATCCAGCCCGGCCACCTCAAGCGTATTCAGATAGCCTGCCAGCGCCGCCTCACTGGGCACCTCGCCATCCCAGGCAAACATGCAGGTCTGCACCCAGGTCGGACACAATTCGGCAGACTTTGCCAGCGCACGCGAGACCGACGCCGGGTCCAGATCCACGCCGTTGATACGCGCAATATCCTCACGACGCCCGCCGTCGACCTTGAACCACACCTCACCACCGCCCGCCGCCAACCGGCGCAACCCGTCCTGCACCGCGCGTCGCCTGACCAAAGAGCCGTTGGTGATGAGCCGCACGGGCACCGCCGTCAATCCTGCCGCATCGCGTATCGCCAGCACGTCACTGACGATGTCGGCGAAGTCGCCCGCGCTGGTGGGCTCGCCGTTGCCCGAAAATGCGATGTCCTTGATCGTTCGCAAGCCCTCCGGCACATGCTGCTGCATGTAGTCACCTTCGACCAAAGCGGTCAGAAAACCCGACAACTCCTGGCGCAACTGCGCACGGTCGATCACCGGCGCGGCCCCGCGCACGAGGTTTGGCACCTGGCAATACACACAATGCCAATTGCACGCGTTGTTCGGATTCAGGTTGATGCCAACCGACACGCCGCCCGCGCGACGTGACAACACCGGATAGACATAGGTCATACCCGCAAAATCGCGGCTGTGATCTGAGACGTTCAAAAGCGTCATGACGGTGGTCCTTGCCTGCTGAAAAGCGCGATGGGGAGCCTCAATGATATAGAATTGCGCCCCTGACCAAGGGGAAACGCATGCGCATCACTCGCCGACTTGAGTTCGACGCCGGCCACCGAATTCCTGACCACGCCAGCCAGTGCAAACACCTGCACGGGCATCGTTACGTCATCGAGATCACCCTCACCGGCGACATCATCCAGGCCGATGGCAACCCCGCCAACGGCATGGTGATGGACTTCGGCGACATCAAACGCATCGCAAAAACGCATCTGGTCGATCAGTGGGACCATGCTTTCCTGGCCTACCGTGGCGACGCGCCCATCGTCGACTTCCTCGCCAGTCTGCCCGATCACAAGACCGTATTGCTGGACGCCGTTCCGACCGCCGAGAACCTCGTCGTCATTGCCTTCCGTATTCTTGACGCGCAGTACAAGGACAGCTTCGGCAACCACCTCCGCCTCGAGCGCGTGCGCCTATACGAAACCCCCAACTGTTGGGCCGACGCCACGCGCGACATGGTTCAGGCCTAGTCGCTACCGCGTCTGCCTGACCTCAAAATGCACCACAACGGTGCGCCACTAACATCTCACGCCACGCCAGCGGGCGGAATCTGCGCCGTCCGCCGTGTTTAACCCGGAATACGCTTGGCACGAAGTGTGCACACACTGCACCGTAGCCACTCGAACAAAGCGCGTGTCACGCATGCATCCATCGCACCCCGCAGCCGACCCCGCGCCCTGGCATCCGTTTCCACCCCGGTACAGCACGTCCGCGCGACCACATACCGACATGCAGAAATCCTTGTTATGCTGGTTTGCAAAGCACTCAGGTGATTCCCGCGCACCTGCACTGCCTGCCGTGGCGATTCTCGATTTTCCGTCTACAGGAGTTTGCCTGTGTCGATTCACGTTGCCCTGAACCATGTGACCGAGTACCACTATGACCGCCCGGTCGAGCTCGGTCCGCAAGTCATTCGCCTGCGCCCCTGCGCTCACTCGCGTACGCCGATTCACGCCTATAGCCTGAAAGTCACGCCCGACAACTACTTCATCAACTGGCAGCAAGACCCGCAAGCCAACTGGCTGGCCCGGCTGGTCTTCCCCGAGCCGACCACGAGCTTTCGCGTTGAGGTCGATCTGGTCGCCGAAATGTCGGTCATCAACCCCTTCGACTTCTTCCTTGAGCCCCACGCGGAGGAGATCCCGTTCAAGTACGAGCCGTGGCAACGCCATGAGCTCGCGCCCTATCTGTACTGCCTGGACCTGAACAAAGACAACGCGCCCTTGTTCGCCCAGTACGTCGCCGACGTCGATCTCACCCCCCTGCGCAGTGTCGACTTTCTCGTCGCCATCAACACGCGCATCCAGAACGACATCGACTACACGATTCGCATGGAGCCTGGCGTCCAGACGCCGGAAGAAACCCTCGAGAAGCGACTCGGCTCCTGCCGCGACTCGGCCTGGTTGCTGGTGCAGGTGTTGCGCCACCTCGGTCTGGCCGCCCGTTTTGTCTCAGGCTATCTGATTCAGCTCACGCCCGACGTCAAAAGCCTGGACGGCCCGCAAGGCACCGAAGTCGACTTCACCGACCTGCACGCATGGTGCGAGGTTTACCTCCCCGGCGCGGGCTGGATCGGCCTCGACCCGACCTCGGGCCTGTTCGCCGGCGAGGGGCACATTCCCCTGTCCTGCACGCCCGAGCCCTCCTCAGCTGCGCCCATCACCGGCGCCGTCACCAAGAGCGAGGTTGAATTCTCCCACTCGATGGAAGTCACCCGGGTACACGAAGCGCCGCGCGTCACCAAGCCCTACACCGACGAACAGTGGTCAGCCATCGAATCGCTCGGCCACCGCATCGACGAAGCCCTGGTCGCGCAGGATGTCCGCCTGACCATGGGTGGCGAGCCCACCTTTGTATCCATCGACGACCCCGATGGCGACGAATGGAACACCGCCGCGCTCGGGCCCACCAAGCGCCTGCTGGCGGCCGAAGTGTTCCAGCACATGCGTGAAAAATACGCCCCCAAGGGCCTGACCCACTTTGGCCAGGGCAAGTGGTACCCCGGCGAGCAACTGCCACGCTGGAGCCTGAACTGCTACTGGCGCGAAGACGGCGAGCCCTTGTGGCACAACCCGGCCCTGCTCGCCGATGAAAAGAAAGACTACGGCGTCACCACCAAAACGACCGAGCAATTCCTGCGCAAGGTCGCTGAAAACCTGGGGCTCGCGCCAAAGCATGTCTTCCCGGTCTTTGAGGATGTCTACTATTACCTGTGGCGCGAGCGCACGCTGCCAGTCAACGTCGACCCCTTCGATGCACGCCTCAAAGATCCATTGGAGCGAGAGCGCCTCCGCAAGGTCTTCGACAAAGGCCTCGACGCCGCCGTCGGCCATGTGCTGCCGATCGACAAGGACGCGACCGAACACTGGAAGAGCAGCGACTGGTACATGCGCACCGGCCGCTGCCACCTGGTGCCCGGCGACTCGCCCATCGGCTATCGCCTGCCGATCGACTCGCAGCCCTGGATCAAGGAAAGCGATTACCCGCACGTCCTGCCGCCCGACCCGATGCAGCCCGTCGCGCCACTGCCGGCGCGCGCGCACATCGCCGCGCAACTGAGTCGCCGACGCCAGGCCGCCTCCGCCGCTGCCAGTGCACCGGCCGCGCAGACGCAGACCAGGGTCGCACCCGCGCACGGCGAATCGGCCGACGAAATCAGCCGTCTGGCCATGTGCGCCGAGCCGCGCGACGGCCGACTGTATATCTTCATGCCGCCGACCCGCAGCCTTGAGGACTACGTCGAACTGCTGGTTGCCATTGAAGACGCCGCCGACGCCATGTCGCTGCCGGTCATTCTCGAGGGCTACGAGCCGCCGAAAGATCCGCGCGTCACGGTGTTCCGCGTCACCCCCGACCCCGGCGTCATCGAAGTCAACGTGCACCCGGCCAAATCCTGGGACGAGCTGGTCGATCGCAGCGTGCACCTCTATGAAGCCGCCCGCATCAGCCGCCTCAGCACCGAAAAGTTCATGGTCGACGGCCGCCACACCGGCACCGGCGGAGGCAATCACTTTGTGCTCGGCGGCGCCACACCGGCCGACTCGCCCTTCCTGCGCCGCCCCGACCTGCTCGCCAGTCTGATCGCCTATTGGCACAACCACCCGAGCCTGTCCTATCTGTTCTCCGGCCTGTTCATCGGCCCGAGCAGCCAGGCGCCGCGGGTGGATGAGGCGCGCAACGACAGCCTCTACGAACTCGAACTGGCCTTCAAGCAGATGCCTGACGCCGGCAAGGAATCCCTGCCCTGGCAGGTGGACCGACTGCTGCGCAACCTGCTGATCGACGTCACCGGCAACACCCACCGGGCCGAGTTCTGCATCGACAAGCTCTACTCACCCGACGGCGCCACCGGCCGCCTCGGCCTGCTCGAGTTGCGCGCTTTCGAAATGCCGCCGCACGCGCAGATGAGTCTCGCCCAGCAATTGCTGCTGCGCGCCCTGGTCGCCCGTTTCTGGAAAACGCCTTACCAGCCGGATCGCCTCGCCCGCTGGGGCACCGAGCTGCACGACCGCTTCATGCTCCCGCACTTCATCGCGCAAGACTTGAAGGACGTGATCGAAGAGACCCGCGATGCCGGCTTCCCGCTCGAATTCGAGTGGTTCGCCCCGCACCTCGAGTTCCGCTTCCCGCGTCACGGCGATGTCACCGTGCGCGGCATGACCCTCGAAGTGCGCCACGCCCTCGAACCCTGGCACGTGATGGGTGAAGAAGGCGCGGCCGGCGGCGCGGTGCGCTATGTGGACTCCTCGGTCGAACGCCTGCAGGTCAAGCTCACCGGCATGGCGCCGGATCGCTACCGCCTCACCTGCAACGGCGAAACCGTGCCGCTGCAAAACACCGGCACCGTCGGCGAATACGTGGCTGGCGTTCGCTACCGTGCGTGGCAGCCGCCATGGTGCCTGCACCCGCTGATTCCGGTGCATGCGCCGCTGGTGTTCGACCTGGTCGACACCTGGACGCAACGCTCGCTCGGTGGCTGCCAGTACCATGTGGCGCACCCGGGCGGTCGCAGCTTCGACACCTTCCCGGTCAACGCGTTTGAGGCCGAAAGCCGCCGGCTGGCGCGCTTCTTCGCCTTTGGTCACACCCCCGGCAAGATCACCCCGGCGCCGGTGAACACCAATCCGGAGTTCCCCTTCACCCTCGATTTGCGCCGCAGCTAGCGCATAAAAAAACCGGACTGCGCTTTCTCAAGCCAGTCCGGGTGCGAACAGGCGCCCGAGGGCGCCAGCGAGGGAGGATCCTCAGGGCCTGCTCACTTCATTGGTGAGCAGGCCTTTTTCTTCAAGCGGTCGCAGCGTCGTTCAGCCCCAGCTCCTGCTTCATGCGTTCGCGGATCTGGAACTTCTGAATCTTGCCGGTCACCGTCATCGGGAAGCTGTCGGTAAAGCGGATGTAGGCCGGGATCTTGTAGTGCGCGATCTGCCCCTGGCAGAAGCGGCGCACCTCGTCTTCGGTCATCGACTCGCCTTCGCGCAGGATGATCCAGGCGCACAGGGCTTCGCCGTATTTCTGGTCGGGCACGCCGACCACCTGCACGTCGACGATCTTGGGGTGGCGATAGAGGAATTCCTCGATCTCGCGCGGGTAGATGTTCTCGCCGCCGCGAATCACCATGTCCTTGATCCGCCCGACGATATTGCAGTAGCCCTCATCATCGATGGTGGCGATGTCACCGGTGTGCATCCAGCCGGCCGCGTCGATGGCCTCGCGGGTCTTGGCCTCGTCGCCCCAGTAGCCGAGCATCACCGAGTAGCCACGGGTGCACAACTCGCCGGGGGTGCCGCGCGGCACGATGCGCCCGTCGGTGTCGACGATCTTCACTTCGCAATGCGGCTGAACCCGCCCCACGGTCGACACGCGCCGATCGAGCGGATCATCCCGGCCACTCTGAAAGCTCACCGGCGAGGTCTCGGTCATGCCGTAGGCGATGGTCACCTCGCCCATATTCATCTTGTCGACCACGCGCTTCATCACCTCGGTCGGGCACGGGCTACCGGCCATGATGCCGGTGCGCAGCGTCGACACATCGAACTCACCGAAACGCGGGTGATCGAGCACGGCGATGAACATGGTCGGCACGCCGTACATGGCGGTGCAGTGCTCTTCGGCCAGGGTTTCGAGCGCGGCCAGCGGCTCGAAGGCTTCGGACGGATACACCATGGTCGCGCCATGCGTGAGGCAGCCGAGGTTGCCCATCACCATGCCGAAGCAGTGATAGAGCGGCACCGGAATGCACAGCCGGTCGGCCTCACTCAGGCCGATCGCTTCGGCCACGAAGAATCCGTTGTTCAGAATATTGTGGTGCGAGAGCGTGGCGCCCTTGGGGTTGCCGGTGGTACCGGAGGTGAACTGGATGTTGATCGGATCGTCGAATTGCAGGGTCTCGCCCAGGGCTTCCAGCGCCTGCAATTCGGGCAGACTGGGCGCACTCAGCAGCGTGTCGAAATTCAACATGCCGTGGCTTTGCACCTCGCCCATACGAATCACCGTCTCCAGCGCCGGCAAGCGCTCGCTGCGCAGCGCGCCGGGCGTGCAGGTCGCCAACTCGGGCGCCAGATCGGTGAGCATCTCGAGATAGTCGCTGCTCTTAAACGCGGGCGAGAGAATCAGCGCGCGGCAGCCGACCTTGTTGAGCGCGTACTCCAGCTCGGCGCGGCGGTAGGCCGGGTTGATGTTGACCAACACCAGACCCGCCTTGGCGGTGGCGAACTGGGTCAGCGTCCATTCCAGATTGTTCTGCGACCAGATGCCGATGCGCTCACCGGGTTTGAGGCCGAGCCGGATCAGCGAACAGGCCAGGGCATCGACCTTGAGTTTGAGTTCGGTATAGCTCAAGCGCACGTTCTGATGGCGCACCACCAGTGCGTCATGCGCGGCGTAGCGCGCGCAGGCCGCGTCAAAATATCGCCCGATGGTCTCGCCGATCAGGGGCTGGGCAGCGGCCCCGTGAACATAGCTGGCGTGTGTCATGTGTTCTCCGTGAATAAAGCGCGATCCGCCGCAAAGCTTCTACTGTAGCGGCGGATCGCGGGGCGTGCGCTCAGAGCATCATCACCACGGACTTGCTCTCGGTGTACAGATCAAGCACCGCGCGCCCCATCTCCCGCCCGATGCCGGACTGCTTGTAGCCACCGAAGGGCATGGCGCTGTCGAGCATGTTGTGGCAGTTGACCCACACCGTGCCGGCCTTGATCTTGGGGATCAGGCGATGCACCCGGCCGAGGTCGTTCGACCAGATCGAGGCGGCCAGCCCGTAAGGCGTGTCGTTGGCCCGGCGGGCGACCTCATCGAGATCGTCATAGGGCAAGGCCACCACCACCGGTCCGAAGATCTCCTCGCGCACCACTTTCATGTCGTCGCGCACATCGACCAGCACGGTCGGTTTCACGAAATAGCCCTGGCGCGCATCGCGCTCGCCGCCAACGGCCGCACGGGCGCCCTCTTCAAAACCGCTGTTGATATAGCCCATCACGCGCTGCTGCTGCACGGCCGACACCAGCGGACCGATCTGCGTGGCCGGGTCGATGCCCGGCCCCATTTGCATGGCCGCGGCAATCTCGCTCAGCCCCTCGACCACCTGCTCAAAGCGGCTTTTGTGAATGAACAGGCGCGAACCGGCGGTGCACACCTGGCCCTGGTTGAAGAAGATCGCCTGCGCGGCGCCGGCCGCCGCAATTGCCGGGTCGGCATCGTCGAGCACGATCACCGGGCTCTTGCCGCCCAACTCCAGCGAGAAGCGCGTCATGTTCTTGATCGCGGCCTGCCCCACCAGCTTGCCGACTTCGGTCGAACCGGTGAAAGCCACCTTCTCGATACCGGGGTGCGAGGCCAGCGCCGCGCCGGCGGTGTGGCCGAGACCGGTGACCACGTTCAGCACACCCGGCGGGTAACCGGCTTCGAGCGCCAGCTCGGCAAAACGCAGGGCCGACAGCGGTGTTTCTTCCGCCGGTTTGAGCACCATGGTGCAGCCCGTGGCCAGCGCGGGGCCGACCTTCCAGGCCGCCATCAGCAGCGGGAAGTTCCACGGAATGATCGCGCCGACCACGCCGACCGCTTCGCGCCGGGTAAAGCCGAAGAATTCGCGGTCGCGCACCAGCGGCACCGACACGTCCATGGTGCTGCCTTCAATCTTGGTGGCCCAGCCGGCCATGTAGCGCAGGAAGTCGATCGCCAGCGCGACGTCGACATGGCGTGCCATGGTCACCGGCTTGCCGTTGTCCAGCGCTTCGATTTCCGCCAGCTCCTGGGCGTTGACCTCCAGCAGATCGGCCAGCTTGAGCAGCAGGCGCTCACGGTCGACCGGGCGCATCTTCGACCACTCGCCCTGTTCAAACGCATGGCGGGCCGCGGCGACCGCACGGTCCACATCGGCGGCATCAGCGGCCGGCACGCGGCAAAAGGCCTCGCCGCTGGCCGGATCGGTCACCGACAAGGTCTCACCGCTCAGGGCATCGACCCAGTTGGCACCAATCAGCATGCGACCGGCGCGGGCCAGAAAGGCGCGTGTTCCGTCGCCCATGGGAAAGTCGGGGTAAAGCTGCATCGTGCTGTCTCCTTGCGTGTTGTTTTGGAAAACCATTTACTGCCCGCCCTCGCGCAGCGGCATCAAGCCGGCGCGAGACACGGCTTCGATCCGGGCCGTCTCGGCGACGTCCGCCGGCAAGCGGAGTTGCTTGGCCAGGCGTTCGATCAGACGGTCTTCCAGCTTGAGCAGGCGGCCGTCGGCATAGGCCACCTCCCACAGCATGGTGAGAATCTCGCGCTGCTCACCTGGGGTGAAGCCACGCCGCACCGCCTGCACAAACTCCCAGTCGTCGAGCACTTCGGCGTAACGCTGTTCGGCCACGGCAATCAGCTCGGCCACCCGCGCCTCGCGCAAGCCGAAGTGCCTGCGCAGCAAGCGCGCGATGGCTTCGGCCTCCATGGGGCTGGCGTTCTGATCAACATGCATGGCCTCGATCAGCAGCGCGGCGACGGCGATGATGCGGCGCTCGAAGGGACCGTGCTCCGAGCCTTCGGCTTCGAGATCGCCTTTGAGCAGTTGAATGAATCGTTTCAGCATGGGCGCACCTCAGGGCTTGTTCACAAGGGGCGGAAGCACGCCGGACTGACCGGCGACGAACACCGTGCCATCGGCGGCCACGGCGATCGCGGCGAGGTTCTGCCGGTCGTCGCGAACACTCACCGCCAGGCGAGTGCTCCCTGGCGACAGATGGGCCATCACCCCGCCGCTGCCCACCAGCACCAACTCGCCATCGGGGGTTTCAATCGCATCGGCCAGCGCCTGGCTCAACTCGCCCGGCACGCTGGTCCAGTTCGCGCCATCGTCACGACTGAGCAGCACCCGACCGCTCATGCCGTAGAGCATCAGGCTGCCATCGCGGCGCTGCAGGCCGCCCCACAGCGATCCGCTGGCGCCGGTGTCGAGCAAGGTCCAGTGCGCACCACCATCGGTGGAGCGGAAGGCCGCGCCCATCTCGGCGGCGATGAACAAGTCGCCATGCCGGCCGACAAACAGCTTGTTCAAATGCATGTCGGCGGTATCGCCCTCGCCCACGCTCAGGCGGGTCCAGGTGGCGCCGCCGTCATGGGTGACCAGCGCCGTGCCGTAGCCGCCGACGACAAAGCCGGTCGCCGCGTTCAGGAATCGCACCGACAGCAGCACCGGATCGCCGCCCACGCGATACGCGAGGCGCCAGTTTTCGCCACCGTCGATGGTGCTGAGAATCACCCCGCCGTGACCGACCGCCCAGCCATGCGTGGCATTGATGAAACTGACGCCGGTGAGCAGGCTGGACACCGGCACCGAGTGCGCCTGTTTCCAGTGCTGACCGTTGTCGCGCGAGAGCACCACGGTGCCGTAGTCGCCCACCGCCACCAACCGGTCGCCCGCGCGGGCCATGGCGGTGAGCGGCACCTGCGCCGCCAGCCGGGCCGACATCGCCGGCGTGACCGGCTCGGTCGCCGCTTGCGCGGCTGTGCCACCCAGCGTCAGCGCCACCATCAAGAGCGTGAAGAATCGCATCGCAAACACCTTGTTCAATGCGCCATCAGCGGCGCGGCCACCGGACGACGACGGGGAATGAGCAGATCGAGCGTGACCGCAATGGCGGGCAGTAAGGTGATGGCCATGATCATGTTCATCATGAACATGAAGGTCAGCAGCATGCCCATGTCGGCCTGAAACTTGAGCGCCGAGAATGACCAGGTGGCCACGCCCACCGACAGCGTGATGGCGGTGAACACCGTCGCCACGCCGACTTCGCGCAGGGCCTGCTTAAAAGCGGTGACGATGTCCTCGCCATGGGCCAGGTGCATCTGGATGCGGTTATAGATATAGAAGGCGTAATCGACGCCGATACCCACGGCCAGCACCATCACCGGCAGCGTGGCGACGGTCAGGCCGATGTCGAGCGACTTCATGAACCAGTAGCCGAGGAAGGTGGCCACCGTGAGTGGCACGCAGCAGGCGACCATGGCGCGCCAGTCGCGATAGACCAGGAACACCAGTACCAGGATGGTGGCGTAGACATAGAGCATCATCGGCAGCTCGGAGTGCTCGACGATCTCGTTGGTCGCGGCCTGCACGCCGGCGTTGCCGCTGGCCAGGCGAACCGTCACCGACGGCAACGTGTGCTGCTCGCGATAGCGTTTGACCGCATCGACCACGCCCTTGATGGTGCTCGCCTTGTGGTCAGCCAGATACAGGTTGATCGGCATCACCGTGCAGTCGGCGTTGTAAAGGCGCATGCCTTCGGGCACTTGCCGCACCACCTCGCCGAGGGTCAGTTCCTCGCGCGGCAGCGCCGCCCATTTGGGGTTGCCTTCATTCACGCCAGCGTTGGCAAGCTTGGCCATGACCGGCAACGACTGCGCCGAGAGCACGCCCGGCACATTGGCCAGATGCCAGCTCAGGCGATCCACATAGGCCATGTTCTCGTAGATGAAGCAGCCATCCTTGGGCGTCTCGACCACCACGGTGAGCAGATCGAGGCCGAGCGCGAAGCGGCTGACCACGCTCTCCACATCCTTGTTGTAACGCGAGTCGTCGTGCAGCTCGGGCGCGCCGGGCAGCACATGGCCCACATGTCGCCCCTGGCTCTGCCACACCGCCACACCAAACAGCAGCACGCCCACCAGCGTGCCGATGGCCGCGTTGCGCGGGGTGGCGATGTGCACGCCGAGGCGCACCATCAAGCGGTTGCGCAGGCTCTCCATCTTGCCGGCACGCAGCACAAAGCCTTCGTCGAAACGGAAGTAGCTGGCCAGCACCGGCAGCATGATCAGGTTGGTGATGATCTTGTAGGCGACGCCCACCGAAGCAGTGATGGCCAGTTCGCGGATCATCGGGATCGGTACCAGCGCCAGCGTGGCGAACCCGACAAAGGCGGTGATCAGCGCCAGCGTGCCCGGCACCAGCAGGCCGGTGAAGCTGCGCACGGCCGCGGTGTAGCCATCGGCGCCGTTGATGACTTCCTTGGCGATGTAGTTCACCTGCTGGATGCCGTGCGACACGCCGATGGCGAACACCAGGAAGGGCACCAGCACGGCCAGCGGATCGAGGCCGAAGCCGAGCAGCGTGATGGTGCCGAACTGCCACACCACCGACACCAGCGAGCAGGCCAGCGGCAGGAAGGTGAGCACCAGCGAGCGCGTATACCAATAGACGGCCAGCGCGGTGAGGACGAAGGCCAGCGCGAAAAATTCGATCACCGAGGTCGCGCCTTCGGAGATGTCGCCCATCTGTTTGGCGAAACCGATGATCTGGATCTCGATCTCGGCGTCGGCGTATTTGTCGCGCAGGTCGGTTTCCAGCCGACGGCTGAAGTCGAGATAGTTGAGCCGCTCGCCGGTTTTGGGGTCGGGGTCGGCCAGCTCGGCCACCACCATCGCGCTGGTCGAATCATTGGCCACCAGCGAACCGATGAAACCACCGATCACGGTGCGCTCGCGGATGCCGGAGATCGCCTCGGGGGTGAGCGCATTGACGGTGACATCACCGCCGACGACATCCTCGGCCTTCATGCCCTCTTCGGTGATCTGCACCGCACGGGTGTTCGGCGTCCACAGCGAGGTCACGGTGCGCCGATCGACACCGGGCATGAAGAACAGCGCCTGGGTCACGTCGTACAGCCGGGTCAGCGCCTTTTCGTTCCAGACATCGCCGGTTTTCGGGTGCACCACCGCAATGATGCGGTTCGCGCCAAACAGCACGTCGCGATACTGGTTGAAGGTTTTGACGTATTCATGGTTCTGCGGCAGTTGCTTGTCGAAGCCGGCCGACATGCTCAGCTGTGCGGCAAAGCCGCCCATCACCACGGTGAAAGCAAGCAGCGACAGCAAGGTGGCCAGGCGATGCGCGAAGAAGGCGCGCTGCAGGCGAAGAACGAGTTGTTCGATCATGTTGAAAGTCCCGGTCGCCGGGCACCTTGGCGGTGCCCGGCTTGCTGCATCAGAACGAGTAGGAAATGCTGGCGCCGAAGAAGTCTTTGTCACGCGCCAGGTTGTTCGCGCCGCCGCCCGAGAAATTCACGTACTGAATCGAGCCCTTGACGCTGTCGCGGTAGTTGAACAACAGCGACAGTGCAGCCGCCCGACGCCCGGCCACGAAGGGAATGGTGTTCGGGCTGGTGCCCGACACGTCGTGATACCAGTCGATCTGCGGCGTCAGCGTGATGCCCGAACCGAAGGCATTCGGGTAGTTGATACCGATCTCGGTCACATAGCCCCAGGAGGTGCGATCG
The DNA here is from genome assembly GCF_007625205.1 of Denitromonas ohlonensis. Taxonomy (GTDB): domain Bacteria; phylum Pseudomonadota; class Gammaproteobacteria; order Burkholderiales; family Rhodocyclaceae; genus Nitrogeniibacter; species Nitrogeniibacter ohlonensis. Next base: position 196,100 of record NZ_VMNI01000002.1, read on the forward strand.
GGCAGCGCGTAGTTGGGCAGGAAGTACGGAATCTTGCCGCTACGGTCGAGCCCCGGGTAATGCGCCACCGCCGCCTCGGCCAGGATGAAGCCGTCCGCCGCGCCCAGCGCCTTGGCCAGCCCGCCCAGCGGGTCGTTGTGGCCGAAGGTGTAGAAGCCGGTCAGGTGGAACTGCCACTTCTCTTCTTCGACATAGCCGGGGTGCGAGCCCACGTCGTACACGCTGTTCTTGTCGAAGGCACCGCCGCCCAGCGCCGCGCCGAAAGGCACGGTCGGATCGACGCCCACGCTGTCGCGCGGACGGTAGGACAACTCCGCCCCCACCGCCACCGGGCCGGCCTTGGTGTTCAGGGCCACGGCGTACAGATCGCGGTCTTCGCCATAGGCCAGGAAGTAGCCGGTCACCGAACCGGCGCTGGTGCCGGTGAAGCCCAGGAAGGGCAGTTTGTCGTGGTAGCGCTGATAGACAAAGGAGAATTCGGTATCGATCTCCTCCGCGAAGTAGCGCAAATTCACCCCGTACTGACCGCTGTTCTTCGGCTCGCGCTGACCGAGGTAGGGAATACCGCTACCGTTGGCAATGCGCGCCGCGTCGGTCAGCCCGGTCTGGTCACCGCAGGGGCCGGTCAGGCCGAAGTCGTTACACACCGAGGTCGGCAGGTAGGCCATGCGGTTGCCCTTGCCCACCACGTCGGCGCCCGAAAAGAAGGTGCCGACCGGGTCGAACTTGAAGCTGTTCCAGCGAAACTGGTAATAGGCCTCCATGCTGAAGCCATTGCCCAATCCGGCGGCCAGCGAGAGCATGGGCGCAGGGATGAAGATCTCCTTGAGCTGGGTGCCCGGCACATGGAATTTCTGGATGTCCAGCGCGTTCATCTGGTTCACCCCGCCGAGGATGAAGATGTCCTCGCCCCATGACAGCACCTGATTGCCCAGCTTCACCTTGGCGGTTTCGCCACCGAGGTCGAACTCCTTGGCGATCCACGCATCGAGCAGCGACGCCTGGCCGGTGGCCGAGGATTCGGTCACCCCGGTGCGACGGGTCTGGTCAGCCTGGAAGTCGTGGAACCAGGTGACCCGGCCCAGCGCACTCCAGCCGCCGGGGTAGCGCAGCGAGATGTCGTGCGTGCCCTTGAGCGCGGCGGACACCATGTCGCCCTTGCTGTAGTTGAGGTTGCCGTCGTCGAAGTTCAGGTAATTGAAGTCGGCGTTGGCGTAACCGTTGCTGCCCTGCTTGCGTTGCAACTCGTTATTGGTGCCGTTGTTGCAGCCACCGTTGTCGTTGCCGATCATGCGGCAGTCGGCGTTGGAGGCCCGACTGATGACGCCGAAAGACAAGGTCGTATCGAAGCTGCCGCGCAGGCCATCGGTCTCGCCAAAGCGGAAGGCATGCGCGCTGCCGGCAAAGCTCAGGCAGGCCAGCGCGACCGCCGCGGTGACGGTTGAGACGCGCCCGGTCGCGGACACAGGCTTGTGTTGTTGAGTGTTCATCTGATGACCTCCGACTTAGCGCTCGCCCATGCGACGAATCGCACCGGCACTGAAGAAGCTGTCGTTGTACTTCTCGCGGTTGGCGGCTTCGAGCTCGATCACGTCGCCTTCCTGCGTCCAGTTGTCCATCGCGTAGCGACGGGCCACCAGGTCGTACATCTGCTGCTCAAAGGTCACGCAGGCCTGGATGTCCGGCGAGGCCCACAGGCTGCCTTCCTGCACACGCCAGAGGTTGCCCTTGGCGTCGTACATATCCACATGCAGCAGCGCCCAGGAGTCTTCATCGAAGTAGAACTTGCGCTTGGCGAAGGAGTGACGCTTGTCGGACTTGACGGTGGCCTCCACCTCCCACACGCGGTGCACTTCGTAGCGCATCTTGTCGCGGTCGATGAAGTCCGGCTTGATCAGATCCTTGATCTTGTTTTTCTTGTCGATCAGCTTGTAGGAGTTGTACGGGACGACCATCTCCTTCTTACCGATCAGCTTCAGGTCGTAGCGGTCGAGCGCGCCCGAAAACATGTTGATCTGGTCGACGAAGTACAGGTTGTCGAAACCGGCGATCGGGTTGTCATAGGCAAAGGCCGGCGCGCGGCGCACCCGGCGCTGGCCGGGGAAGTAGATCCACGCATCCGAAGGCTGGTCGTGGAAGGTGTGGATCAGATACACCTCACCCGCCCGCGAGGCCGGCGTCAGCAGCTCATAAATCTGCTTGGACTCCACCGAGCTGACCTCCTGCGGGCTCTGCATCTTGGGGTCGGCAAACGGATACCAGTCGTAGAACCACTGCTTGTTCTCGGTGTAGCTGCCGTCCTTTTCGGGCAGCACGGCCGAGATCTGCTGGCGACGCGCATAGCCGACGTAGCGGGTCTTGAAGTTCCACATCGCCTCGTAACCCGTCTTCGGAATCGGGAAGGCCAGCCCGCCACCAAACGCCTTGGCCAGCTTCCAGCCGTCTTCGGTGGTTTCGGCATGCGTGGCGTTCTTGCGGGTCTGGTCCTGGAACCAACCGGGGAAGGTACAGCTGCGCCGAGTGGGGTACACATCCATCCGGTAGCCCTTGTAGGCCTTGATCAGCGCCACCTGCCCTTCGGGCAATTTGTCTTTGTATTGATCGACGTTGCTGGCATCGATGGAGTACAGCGGTTTGTCGGCGGCAAAGGGGTCGACATGGCCGGGCTTCCAGCCGGCGGGCGCGGTGCTCATGCCGCCCTTCCATTCCGGAATCGTGCCGTCCTTGCTGGCGGCTTTCTCGGCGCCGGAGGGCGTCAGTTCGGCGCCCAGGCGAGCGGCGTCCTGCTCGCTCACCGCGGCGTAGGCCGAAAAGGTCATCGATGCCAATACGCCGAGACCGAGATGCTTCCAGCGCGGCGTCCTCTTGATGGATTGCTTCATGGACTTGTCTCCCCTTTTTTAAAGGTTGGTTGTGTTATTCGACGACGACACCGCGCGCGGCGAGCTGCGCGACGATGGCCGCACGTGCGCCTGGCACGTCGTCCAGCGGTGCATTTCGGTAGGCCGCCACTTCGGCTTCGGTGTAAGGCGTGAAGTCGGCCGGCAAGGTGGCTTCGGAGAACTCGTGCGCCATCCAGTTCAGCATCCGCGCGACGTCGGCATTGGAAAACGCCGAGTTGGACGTGCCCGGCACCTTCACCAGAAAGGCACGTCCATCGGGCAGGCTCAGAAAGTGGCCCAGCTGATTGCGCATGGTCGGGATCCCGCTGCGCGAGACGCCACTGCCGTCCACCTGATGGCAGCCCGCGCAGCCGAGGATGTATTGCGCCCGCGCCTTGCCGTCCGGGCCGGCATGCGCCAGCGCCGGAACAGCACCCAGCAGGGCAGCGAGGACGGTGGCGGCAAGGCGGGTTTTCATGGCCGCCTCAGCTCCCGTCCGCCATGCCGACCACGACACCGGTGGTGCAGTGGAACATCGACGAATCGTTGGCCATGCACCAGTTGATGTCGTTGTGCAGACCCATCCGGTAGCCCGGCATTTCGCGCTCGTTGGTGTTGCACAGGCAGCGTCCGCAGGCGGTCTTGCCGCAGCAGTCGTTGTAGCTGATGAGGTAGTCCTTGCCGTCCTCCGGGTTGTGGCAGGTGCCGACCCAGGCCACTTTGGATGGTTCGGTGCCCGGCGGGCAGGTCGAGGCACTGCCGCCGCAGCAGGCGCACAGGAAGCCATCGAGCGCGCAGAAACGCCAGTAGTCGCAATCGGTCTCACCGGCGGCCGCGCCCTTGGCCTTGTGGGCCTGGCCGGCCGCGGCCTGCGCGGTCCGGTCGAAAGGCAGCACCGGCAGCACAAAGGCCGTGCCCACCATCAGCTTGCCGATGCGGATGAGCGCGCCGCGCCGTGACGAGCGCTGGGCGACCGTCCGGGTCTTGCGCTCAAAGAGGTCGTCAAACCATTTCATTGTCATGTCTCCTTGGGATTGACCGGGCTCAGGCGCGCTGATGGTCGTGCTGGTGGTCGATAAAGTCCTGCACCGAGGCCACGCCCAGTTCCTTGGCGGTAAAGAGGCTCTCGAGCTGCTCGCGGGAATTAACCAGGCCCTTGGCGGTGATCCGTCCCTGCTCATCCATCAGCACGGCGTAGGGCAGCTTGCCCACATGGAAGCCGATGCCCAGGTCCTGCGAGAGCAGATACGGAAACGGCTTGAGATCCGCTTTTTCGTAGAAGGCCAGGTGTTCGGGTTGCTCGCCATCGGAGGCGAGCACCACGCGCAGCCAGCTGCGTTCGGTCTCATTCACCGAGCGCAGGATGGGCAGCAGTTTTTTGCACACCGGGCAGGTCGGCGACAGGAAGAACAGCAGCGTGCTCTTGTCGGCCGCGCCGCCGATGCGCACCCGGGCGTTGCCGGTCAGCGTCGGCAGCTCGAAACTCGGGGCCGGCTCGCCGACCTTCGGCCCGGTGTCGATCATCAGCGCGCCCATCGGCGCGACGCGTTCGTACAGCACACCGATCTGACGGGCCAGGGCAAACAGCCCGATCAGTGCGGCCAGTACGGCGACCCACAGCAGCGCGTTGGAAATCATCAGGGCTTCGTTCATGATCCGTTCCTCAATTGCATCAGTCGGGGATGGTTGGCGAGCAGTTGGTTGCCCGCGGCATAGATGCCGAGCAGCGCGAGGGTGCCGCCGGCGACAGTGATGAAATCGACCCACACCAGCGGTCGGGCCAGGCCGGCTTGCGCACCGGCCACGGCCAGCAGCATCAGCACCGCATTGCGCACCGGCAGCGCCCAGGACAAACGGGTGTTGCCGTCCGCCCCGCCACAACCGCAGTCGATGTCGGTATGGCCACGCAGCAAGTTGATGAGCACCCCGCCGGTCGAGATGCCGAGCACCACCAGCGCCAGCACCAGACCGATGCCGCGGGTGGATTCGAGCAGCAGCGCCGCACCGGCCGCTGCCTCCAGCATCGGAAGCGCACGGGCAAACAGCGGCACCATCCGGTCGGGCAGCAATCGGTACAGCTCGACCGCCGCTTCGAACACCGCCATGTCGCGCAGCTTCTGCCACGCACCAAGGAGCAGGATCACCGCCAGCGCCGAACCACAAGCCCGCGCCAGCACCGGGTCAATCAGCAGCGCGTCCATCACTGCAGCTCCATCAGCGTCGGCGTCTCGCCAACACCTTCCATGCGTCCGGACAGCTTGAGCTTGCCGTCGGCGTCGTAGGTGGCGATGCCGCCTTTCACACCGTCGTAAGCAAACAGCTTGGGCGCCGCACCGCGGCTGACACCGATGGCGATGGCATCACTGCCGGGTGCCTTGGCCACCCGCTTTTTGGCCGCGAGATCAAAGGCCCAGATTTCCTTGGCCGGCCACTTGTGGCTGCCGTCCTTACCGCCGGCATGCATGCCGACAAACAGCCGCCCGCTCTCGTTGTGCTGGGCGATCACCTGGTAGCCACCGGGACGCCAGCCAGCCTTGCGCTCGGCCGCACTCACCAGCGGCCAGGGCGCGTCAAAGCGGGCCTCTTCGCCGCCCAGGTGTGCGGTATAGACATCGCCCAGATAGGACACGAAGCGGTAGGTATCGCCGTCCTGCTCGCCGTGGATGAAGATCGGATCGCGGTCGGCGTCAAAGAACTTCTCGCTGCGTTTCTGCGTGGTCGGCCGCCCCTCGGCGTCGAGCGAGATGGTCAGCAGCGTGCCGTCACCACACACCGTCGAGAAGCGGGTGGGCACGGTTTGCGCGGGCAACACGATCCAGCACCCCGGCGTGGCCACCTCGGCCACCGGCTTTCCGGCCTGAAGATCAACGATGGTCACCGAGGTCGCAGGCGTCGCGTTTTGCACATACAGCCAACGACCATCGCTGGACGGTCGGATGATGCCCTTGTAGTTGAGTGCCTGCGCATGGCGCGGCGGGATCACGATCTCGCCCGTCTTCGCCAGCGTCTCGGTGTCGTGAATATCGACCACGTCGGTACGCTCGCCGTGGTTGAGGCGCGAGTAGTAGGTCGTCGCCACGTAGATCGTCTTGCGATCGGGCGACAGAATCGACTGCCCGGCAAAACCGGTGGCGATCATGCCAAGGTAGGCATTGCGCTCGCCATCGATGACATGCAGGCGGCCATCCACGATGTGGTCAATCGATACATCGGACAGATAGATCCGGTAGGGATTGGCTGGCGCCAGCGGCTTGACCGAAATGATTTCGGGTGCGATCTCGGCGACCGCCGCTGTGCTGGACAGCGCCAGCAACAGCGAGAGGCCGAGTCCACTCAGGGTGTGTCGAACCACGTTAAACCTCCTTGTCGATGGGGCGCCCGGCGATCGCTCTGTGTGTCGGGGCCCGTTGTCCTGGTGTCCCCGACGCGCAATCGTCGGGGCATCCCTGCCGTCCGGAGCAGGCGCTCTGGCGGCGGGTTGGACGCATCTTGTGACCGGGAGGGCGCAGGCCGTTATCCCAATTCGGCAATGCGCAAGTTCCGCAACTGTCTGTACTAAAAGGATTTTTACTAGTGCACTGCAGCATTTGCAGGAAAACAAAGGGGGACATCGAAAAATCTTGCACGACACATCGAAATTGACTTAGCTTAAAAAAGAGGCGTCGCAGAACGCCCGAGCCAGCCAAAGGAGATAGTCCATGACGGACCTTAGGGAAGCGGCACTTGCCGGCGCCCTGCCCCCGCATTGCACCGTGAGCGAAGTCACCAGCTTCGACGCGGACGATCACGCCTCAAACCTGCAACACTGGAAACAGCATTACGTGCAACTGTCGGCGGGCCGTTTCGAAGGCCGGCTGGAGGAAGCCTGGTTCGGCAATGTGCAGGTGTTTCGCGAGCGCACCAATCAGTCTGTGCACGAGGGCGGCGTCGCCTGGGAAGGCTCACGAACGTTCGGAATTCCGGTCGAAATGGACGGACTGGGCTGGTACTGCGGCGAGGTGTTCGATCAGAACTCCATCCTCACCTTGCGCGGCGGCGCCGAACTCAATTTCCGCACGCCGAACATGCTCGACATCGTCGCCGTCACGGCGGACTCCGACGCCCTGAACCAGTACGCCATGCAGGTTGAACACCTGGATCTGGAGGCGCTGCTGGGCTCACGCCGGATTCTGCCCAACACGCCTGAGCAAGTCGCCGAATTGCGCAGTTTCCTGCTCACCGTGCTGGCGTCGATCAATGCCGCGCCGGCCATGGCCAATCACGCGCAGATGCGAAAAGCCATCGAACAAGCCATCTACAGCAGCCTTCTGGCGTCGATCGCCAATGAAAGTGACGCCACGCGTCCGAGCACCACCTCGACATCCCGGGTTCAGATCGTCGAGCGGGCACGCGAGTACATGCGCGCCCACATCGAAGATCCGATCACCGTGGCCGATCTGTGCCAGGAATTGAATGTGTCGCGGCGCACCTTGCAGTACAGCTTTCAGGATGTGCTGGACCTCAACCCGGTCAGCTTTTTGCGCGCCATGCGACTTAACGGCGCCCGGCGCGAACTGCGACGCCGTCCGGAACAGGAATCCGTCGCCGACATCGCCGCCCGGTGGGGGTTCTGGCATCTGTCGCACTTCGCGGCAGACTACAAGGCGATGTTCGGCGAACTTCCGTCAGAAACACTCAACAAGGCGCGATCAGGCGGCTTGATAGGCGCATAGCGACACGATCAAAGCCACACGGCAAGGCCTTACATCCGGCCCAGCTTCCGGTACAAGGTATTGCGGCTGATCCCCAGCCGCCGCGCGGCGGCGGATACATTGCCGCCCTCCTCTTCGAGCACCTGCTCGATCGCCCGTTTTTCGATTGTTTCGAGCGACTCGGCCCCCTGCAGAGGCGCCACATCAATGCGCCGCGGCCGTGGCTCGGCCCGCTCAACGGGTTCGTCGGAATCGCTTTCCATGGCGAAAAGCTCTTCAGGCAAATGGGTGGAGTCGATCAGATCTTCATCGTCATCGAGCAAGGCCACCGCCACCCGCAGCGCGTTGTGCATCTGGCGGATATTGCCCGGCCAGCGATAGCGCTCGAAGAAGGTCAGCACCTCTTCCGACACCGCAATATCGCGCATGCCGTCGGTTTCAATCGCGATGATGTTGGCGACGATGGCGCGGATGTCCGTGCGCTCTCGCAACGACGGCAAGGTGACCGTGAGCCCGTTGACCCGGTAGTACAAGTCTTGACGGAAGGCGCCTGTCTTGACCGCGTCGACCAGATTTCGGTGGGTCGCGCACACCAGCGACACATCCACCGGCACCGGCTTGGCGCCACCGAGCGGCGTCACGACCCGGTCCTGCAGCACACGCAGCAAACGCGCCTGCAGGTTGAGCGGCATATCGCCGATTTCGTCGAGAAACAAGGTGCCGCCGCAGGCTTGCTGGATCTTGCCGGTATAGCCTTCCTTGCGTGCGCCGGTAAATGCGCCACCGAGGTAGCCAAACAACTCGGACTCGATCAGGTTCTCGGGGATGGCCGCGCAATTGAGCGCCACGAAAGGCGCGCTGCGCCGCGGGCCGACATCATGAAAGGCCTTGGCGAACATCTCCTTGCCCACACCGGACTCACCGAGAATCAACAGCGGAATGTCTTTGCCGACCATGCGGGTGGCGCGTTGAATCGCTGCGCCCATGCGCGCGTCACCGGTATCGAGACAGTCAAAGCTGACACGGCCATCGCTGCAGGCCGATTTGCGCGTTCGCACGGGTGCCGCGGCAATCTTCGCGGGGGCGGGCGGCGGCGCGGAACGGGCGGCAGGCATCAGCGCCGCAGGCATGTTCATGCGGGCATACACACGCTCGCCATGGCGGCGCGGCAGGGACGACAAGGCATGCGGATCACGCATGCTCCGATCCACAAAAACGCCGAAATTCTGATCGAACAACAGGCCGAAATCGAGCTGGCGCAGCATGTTGCGTGTGAGCTTGAGCAGCTCGAGTGCGCAGCGGTTGGCCCCCAGCAACTCGCCGCCCTGGTTGAAGGCCAGCACCCCCTCTTGCAAGGAACCGACGTATTCCATGCGCGGATGGAAAAACACCAGAATCTCGCGCCCGAACTCCGCCTCGAACAGCCGCTTTTCGAGCAACTGAGCGGACATGCGGACCAAGCCAAGCGTGTGCCGTTCGTGTGAGCGGGAGTCGCCGGAGATATCGAGCACCCCCATCAACTGACCACCGGCATCAAAAATGGGCGACGCACTGCAGGTGAGGAAGGCGTTGCAATCGAAGAAGTGTTCGGCGCCCACCACCTCGACAGGGCGTTGCTCGGCAATCGCGGTGCCGATGGCATTGGTGCCGCGCAGCCCCTCGGCCCACTGGGCGCCAGCCTTCAGCGCCACCTGATCGGCGCGGCTGACAAAGTCGGCATCGCCCATGCCTTCGAGCACGAGTCCGTTGCCGTCGGACAAAATCACCACACTGCCAGTCGATCGGATTTGTTCATACAGATGACTGAGCACGCCGCGGGCATGGGAGAGCAAGAACGCATTGCGATCGCGCGTCTCGCGCAGTTGGCTGTCGGACACCGGATCCACGCCAGCAGAATGCGCCGACGCCTCCAGCCCGACCTGTATGCAGCGCGACCAGGAATTGGCCACCGGCCCCACCACTGGCACCAGCGCGTCGGCCGGCGCACCTTGTTCAAAAAAAGCCGTGCGAGCGTCGCGAACGCGGACATCGCGGTGCTCCACTGATTGCAGCGGATTCTCCATCGTCTCCTCCATCCAGCTATTTATTATTATTTTTCTGATAGTTATGCGGACCTGTTCCTCAACGTAGCAACTGCTCCAAGCTGGAGCACGCTGGGCAGATCCATGTGTCACCTATCACGCAACTAGTGTGCCAGCGAACACTGACAAAAGGCTGACCATCCGTCGCTTCGGCGCTATCAGCCGCTTCCGCTTGGGATGAGCGCGCCGTGAAAGCAACTGGCACAGCCTTTGCGGGGGAGAGCTCACCCCCTGCCCTCGAGCAGTGGATCGAACTCAACCAAGATAGAGGAACCCGTCATGCCTTACCTGCCCACTCTCCGTCCCTTGCGCCACGCTGCGGTGATCCTCGCCCTCGGCGTCTCGGGCCAAGCCCTTGCACACGGCGACGTGACACCGCAAGCCGTCGATACCAGCACATTGAAGTCGCTCGGCGCCGACTGGCTGCCCGAGAACCCCTACCGGGGCGACAAGGAAGCCATCCGCATTGGCGACTCCGCCTACAACCAGAACTGTGCGCGCTGCCACGGCCTGGGCGGCATCTCCGGCGGTATCGCGCCTGACCTCCGCATGCTGCCCGAGGGCATGGAAGGCGATGAGATCTTCATGCAGCGCATTCGCAATGGCGCCACCCGCAACGGCAAAGTCTACATGCCCCCGTTCGAAGGTATTCTGCAACAAGAAGCCATGTGGTCGATTCGTGCCTGGTTGGAGACTGTCCATGAAGAATAATCTGCGCCGCATCGCTCTCGGATCGCTCGCCGCTGTCGCCTGCCTGGCGGCCAGCCTGAGCCACGCCACCGCCGCCGACGCGCTGGAAATCCAGCAGCCGGGCCGCCTGCGCGTTGCCGTGTATGCCGACTTTCCGCCCTATTCCGCCAAAGGCAAGGGCGTCGACATCGCCATCGGCCGCGAGCTGGCCAAGCGCATGGGCCTGACCGCCGATGTGGTTGAAGTCACCGCCGACGAGGACATGAACGACGACCTGCGCAACATGGTCTGGAAAGGTCACTACCTGGGCACCCGCCCCGGCGACGTGATGCTGCATGTACCGGTGGATCAGCGCCTGGCTGAACTCAACGACAAAGTGCGAATCTTCGCACCCTACCACCTCGAATCGCTTGCCGTGGCGCGCGATCCGGCACGTGTACCGCCGGTCAAAGGCTCGGCCGCCACGGCGCTGGAGGTGTTCACGCGCGAAAAGGTTGGCGTCGAAACTGCCAGCCTCGCCGACGACTTCCTGCTCGGCGTGCTCAATGGCCGGCTGCGCGACAACGTGGTGCACTTCAAGACCGTCAATGACGCCGTCGCCGCGCTCAAGGCTGGCAGCATTGCCGCGGTGATGGCCTCTCGCGCCGAGATCGAGGGTGCGCTGGGCGCGCCGGGGAACATTGATGTCGGCCCCGTCTCGATGCCGGAACTGCGCATCAAGGGCTGGTCGCTGGGCATGGCCGTCAAGGCAGACAGCACGGTGCTGGCCGAGGCGCTCTCACAGGCCATGATCGACATCCAGCGTGACGGCACACTCGCGCGCATCTTCAAAGAACACGGCATCACTCACCAAACCCCCTGACCACAGAATCGATGGCATGACCATCGGCGAGGAGACACCCATGCGTAAAACAACACTGAAATCAGCACTGACCCTGGCGCTCTGCGGCTTTGCCGGCGCCGTTCTGGCCGCGCCACTGGCCTACGTACCCAACGAAAAATCGGGCACCGTCAGCGTCATCGACACCGCCACCGACACCGTCACCACCACGCTGAAGATCAGCGAGCGGCCGCGCGGCATCGCCATCGCACCCGACGGCAGCCGGCTGTACCTCACCGACTCGCCGACCGAATCGCTCGTCGTGGTCGATCTGGCCAGCGGCAAACCCGTTGCCAGCTGGAAACTCGGCGACTCGCCCGAGGGCCTGTACATCTCTCGCGACGGCAAGCTGCTGGCCGCGGCGGTTGAAGAAGACAACAGCGTCGCCCTGCTCGAAGCGGCCACCGGCAAGACGCTGGCGCACATCAAGGTGAAGGGCGAAAACCCCGAGCACGCCGTCTTCAGCCCCGACGGAAAATGGCTCTACGCCAGCGCCGAAGACGCCGAACAGGTCGACGTGATTGACGTCGCCGCTATGAAGCAGGTTGCGCAGATTCCGGTCGCCAAACGTCCGCGCGGCATCGGCTTTACGCCCGACGGCAGCCGCGCCTATGTGGCCTGCGAGATCGGCAACACGGTGTTCGCCATCGACGTCGCCACCCACTCCGTGATCGCCAGCATCCCGGCCGGCAAGTTCTCCAACGGCATCGCCATCAGCCCCGACGGCAAGCGGGTGTACGTCTCCAATGGCAAGGACGCCACGGTCATGGCCATCGACACCGCGACCAACACCGTGGTGGGCACGGTCCCGGTCGGCAAGCGCCCGTGGAACATGGCGATCACGCCCGACGGCGCCAAGCTTTACGTGGCCAACGGCCGCTCCGACACCGTCACCGTGATCGACACCGCCAGCCTCAAGGCGATCAAGGACGTTCCGGTCGGCAGCTTCCCCTGGGGTGTGGTGATCCGATGAGCCCGCGCTACAGCCGCGTTGCCATGGGCCTGCACTGGCTCATGGCGGTGCTTGTGACCGGGCTGATTGGCTGGGGGCTCTGGATGGCGGATCTGCCCAAGGGGCCGGAGCGCGGCTGGGCGATCGGCATTCACAAATCCTTCGGGATGCTGGCCTTGATGCTTGTTTTTGTGCGTCTGGGCTGGCGCATCGGCCACCGCCCGCCGCCAAACCCGGTGCTGACCGCCATCGAAACACGCCTGGCCAACGCCGCGCATCACCTGCTGTATGTGCTGCTGGTGGTGGTGCCGTGCATGGGGCTGACCTCGGTCAATTTCACCAAGTACCCGCTCAAGTTCTTTGGTGTCGAAATACCCAAGGCCGGCTGGCCCGATGAATCACTCAACGCGCTGTTCAGCACCACCCACAAATATCTGGCCTGGACGCTGATCGCGCTGATCGTGCTGCATGTGGCTGCTGCCATTCGTCACACCGTACGTCGGGACGGCACTTTGCAACGGATGCTGCCGGCCAGGCGCTGAACACCTCGCGATACACATGTGCATCGAAACGGCACATCTGCTCCATTTCGGAACAGGTGTGCCGTGCAAGTCTTGTGGCCGCTACGTCAACCGCCTGCCAGCGACGGCCGAAGTACGATCAAAAAATTGAATGCGCGGCTCGGCAGCATCGCGCCCGGCAGACACTCCTCACGATCAGTCGTCGCGCGGACCAATCCAGGCAAACGGGTTGTGGGCCAGTTCCCACAAATATCCGTCCGGGTCTTTGAAGTAACCGCTGTAGCCACCCCAGAACACTTTTTGCGGCGCTTTGGCCAGCGTCGCACCCGCCGCCAGCGCCTGCGCCATCACCCGGTCCACCTCGGCTTCAGAGGCCAGATTGTGGGCCAGCGAAAAACCGGGAAAGCCTTCGCCCTCCTTGCTCACCTGTGCGTCCTCGGCCAGCGCATCGCGGCCATACAGCCCGAGCCACGTGCCATTGAGCGTGAAGAACGCGACCCCCGGCGGCGATTCCATACGCGGAAAATCCAGGCCTTCTTCGTAAAAATGGATGGATGCGGCCAGATCGCGCACCCCCAGGGTGATCATGCTGATACGCGGCTTCATGTCATTTCCTCCGTCGTGTAAGCCCCTGCGCATGCCACTGCGCGACAGGCAAACGGTACCAGCAGTGCGCACGCAAGGGGCTGCCATCGGCCAGCAACGGATGCATGAACTGCCCCGTCTGGCGCATCCCGAGGCGCGACATGACCGCGCGGGAGCGAGTATTGATGGTGGCGGTAAACGACACGATCTCGGACAGCGCCAGCTGCTCAAAGCCCACCGCCAACGCGCCGCGCGCCGCCTCGCTGGCATAACCCTGCCCCCAGAACGGCAGCGCCAGCCGCCAGCCAATCTCCACGCAAGGTGAAAACGGCAAGGCAGCGGGGGGCTCGTGCAAACCCACAAAACCGATGAACTCGCCGGTGCGTTTCAGCTCGCAGGCCCAGAAGCCCCAGCCGCGCGCCTCGATCAGCGCCGCACAGCGTGCTGCCAAGGCGTCGCTGGCCTCATGGCTCAGTGTCGAGGGAAAAAACGCCATCACCTCCGGATCGGCATTGAGCGCCGCGAACGGCCCGCGGTCGGTCGTCCGCCACTGGCGCAGACGCAAACGTTCCGTTTCAAACTCGATCACCGCCTCGGCTGTCAGCATGTTCACCGCGCTCTCCTCTACCGCTTCAGCATAGAAAAGCCGCGCCGCGGCGTCCACGCAAGCGGCCGGCACCGCCGGCACTGATTCACATCAGTCCGGCGGGCCGGCCCACTGCGCGATGACGATACGCGAGCTACTTTTCGGCGCCCGCCAGAATCCAGGCAATCGCCGCGTTCAGGTTGTCGTTGCTGATCTTGGCCTCGTCATTCGGGGTCATCGGAATCTGCCCCCAGACCCCGGCGCCACCCTCACGCACCTTGGCAAACAAGGCGCTCTGCACATCGGCCTGACCCGCATACTTGGCCGCGATATCGCGAAAAGACGGGCCCACCATTTTCTTGTCGAGCGCGTGACAGCTGATGCAGCGCGCTTTTTTCACCACGTCGTACGAGGCCGACGCAGGCTGAATGAATCCGAGCGCAAGCGCGACGACGAGCAACACTTTTGTACGCATGAAAATTTCCTTGAATAAATTATTTCACCAGGCCGGAGGCTGCTAGCTCGGCCCACTCAGCATCGGTAAACAGACGGGATCGCGTATGAAAGGACACGCCTTCCGGCCCTTCGAGCGAGAAGGTGCCGCCGCCTCGCGCCTCGATCACGTCGATGATCAATTGGGTGTGCTTCCAGTACTCGTACTGCGAGCTGCTGATGTAAAACGGCGTGCCGCCGATCTCGCCGAGAAACACGTCGTTGTCGACAGTGATCTCGCCCTTCAGGTAGCAATTGGCCGCGCTGCCGTCACAGCACCCGCCCGACTGATGAAACAACAGATCGGGGCCGTGCTTGGCCTTGAGCCGGTCGATCAGCGCCAGTGCCGCGTCGGTGGCTATCACTCGGTCGATCATGAAACACTCCTAGAACACGCCGCCAGACAAGAAAAACGGGGCGACCGAAGCCGCCCCGAAAAGACTCCTGACTGCGAGGAGGGAGAACACAGTGTGCGGCCGACCCCGGGGCATCCGCGCCCGGCCGCGTATGGCTTGGAAGTTGTTTAGAAGAAACCCAGCTTCTCTTCCGCATAGCTGACCAGCAGGTTCTTGGTCTGCTGGTAATGGTCGAGCATGACCTTGTGCGTTTCGCGACCGATGCCCGACTCCTTGTAGCCACCGAAGGCGGCGTGCGCCGGGTAGGCGTGGTAGCAGTTGGTCCACACGCGCCCGGCCTGAATGGCGCGGCCCATGCGGTAAGCGACGTTGCCGTTGCGACTCCACACGCCGGCACCCAGGCCGTAGAGCGTGTCGTTGGCAATCGCCAGGGCTTCGGCTTCGTCCTTGAAGGTGGTCACGGCCAGCACCGGCCCGAAGATCTCCTCCTGGAAGATGCGCATCTTGTTGTGACCCTTGAACAGCGTCGGCTGAATGTAATAGCCCTCTGCCAGTTCGCCATCGAACTGCGCCGGGCTGCCGCCGCACAGCAGGCTCGCGCCTTCCTGACGGCCCAGATCCAGATAGGAGCCGATCTTGGTCATCTGCTCGGCAGAGGCCTGCGCGCCCATCATGGTTTCGGTGTCGAGCGGGTTGCCCTGCTTGATGGCTTTCACGCGGGCCAGGCAGCGATCCATGAATTCGTCATAGATCGATTCCTGAATCAGCGCGCGGCTCGGGCAGGTGCACACTTCACCCTGGTTGAAGGCAAACAGCACCAGACCTTCGATGGCCTTGTCGAGGAAGCCGTCGTCCTTGTCCATCACGTCGGCAAAGAACACGTTGGGCGACTTGCCACCGAGCTCCAGCGTGGCCGGGATCAGGTTGTTGGCAGCGGCCTGGGCGATCACGCGGCCGGTCGAGGTCGAGCCGGTAAAGGCGATCTTGGCGATACGCTTGCTGGTGGCCAGCGGCATACCGGCTTCGCGACCAAAACCGTTGACGATGTTGAGCACGCCCGGCGGCAGAATGTCAGCGATCAGTTCCATCATGAGCAGGATCGAGATCGGGGTCGACTCGGCCGGCTTGAGCACGACGCAGTTGCCGGCGCCAATGGCGGGCGCCAGTTTCCAGGCGGCCATCAGGATCGGGAAGTTCCACGGAATGATCTGACCCACCACGCCCAGCGGCTCGTGGATGTGATACGCCATGGTGTTTTCGTCGATTTCCGAGATACCGCCTTCCTGCGAACGCAGGCAACCGGCAAAGTAGCGGAAGTGGTCGATCGCCAGCGGAATGTCGGCGTTCAGCGTCTCGCGGATCGCCTTGCCGTTATCGACGGTCTCGGCGTAGGCCAGCAGTTCCAGGTTGGCTTCGAGGCGATCGGCGATCTTCAGCAGCGTGTTGGAGCGAGTCGTCGCGTCGGCCTTGCCCCATTTCGGGAAGGCGGCATGAGCGGCGTCGAGCGCCAGCTCGATATCCTCGGCGGTGGAGCGCGCCACCTGCGTATAGGGCTTGCCGGTGATCGGCGTCACCACATCAAAGTATTGCCCCTTGACCGGCGCAACCCACTTGCCACCGATAAAGTTGTCATAACGGGATTTGTATTGGACTTTGGCGCCAGCTTGGCCAGGCATCGCGTAGATCATGGTGTCTCCAGTGGTCTGAACTATTCGGGTGCGGACACTCGTCCGTCGCAGAACACCATCGCAGGCACCGTGCCAAGCCGCACCCACCACCCGGAATTCCAATCGAATCCCACGCCACACAAGGCGTGACGCGCCGGGCACGGCGCCACGCCCACTGCCCAGCCGGGCAGGTGCACACCGCGCGGGATGCTTCGAAAAAGCGCAACTGTTCCATCATGGAGCGCTTGCGAGCAGATGGCACACCTGAAAAGCACCGGATCACGCCCGTCTTCGAGCGGCACGAATCCTGCTGACATGACACCCATGTCGCCGCCCAAACCCGCCGCTGCCAACACCCCACACATCGACGCCTCCTGGCAGCGCTCGACCGACTACGGCCTCAGCCCCGAGCATCCGCTGCATCTGGACATCGCCAGCCGCTCGCTGCTCGCCGAGCGGCTCGAAGCCAACGCCCGGCTGATGAGCTTTGCCCAGCCGGTCATGGAATACCTGCATCGTCAGCTCACCCAGTCCTCATCCATGGTCTTGCTGGCCGACCGTGACGGGCTGGTGCTGCGCACCGTGGGCGACGGCGATTTTGTCGACCGTGCCCAGCGTGTCGCCCTCGCCCCCGGCGCCCACTGGCGCGAAGCGGTGATGGGCACCAACGCTATCGGCACCGTCGCGCATGAATCACGCACCATTGCCGTGTGCGGCGAGCAACACTTTCTGGAGCGCAACCGCTTCCTCACCTGCATCGCCACGCCCATCCACGCCCCCACCGGCGGCATGCTCGGCATCCTTGATCTATCGAGCGACACCCGCGTCACCCTGCCCCACGCCCAGGCGCTGCTCACCTCCACCGCCGAGATGATCGAACACCGGCTGATCGAATCGCTCGACACCGGCAAAGTCATCGTGCGTTTCAGCCCCCACGCCGAAATGCTCGGCACGCCCATCGAAGGCATCGCCCTGTTTGACGACGCCGGCCGCATGATCGGCTGCAACCGCCGCGCCCGCGCCCTGCTCGGCCTCACCGACCCCACCGCGCTGCCCGACTTCACCACCTGTTTCCAACGCGACTGGCAGCGCCTGCCGCATCTGGTCGAGGCCTGCGCCGCCGGCCCCATCGTACTGCGCACCTCACCACCGCCCGCGCTGTCGGCCCGCCTGCAATGGCGCAATCCGCCGCCGTCCACCCCGCACTACCGCCAAGCGGCACCCCCGGTGCGACATAAAACCACCGGGCTCAAAAGCGGCTTCGACGCGCTCGACCATGGCGATGCGCGCATGCAACTGGCCATCCGACGCGCCCGACGCATCGCCGGGCACAACATCCCGCTGCTCATCCAGGGCGAAACCGGCTCGGGCAAAGAACTCTTCGCCCGCGCCTACCACGCCGACGGCCCGCGCCGCGACGCCGCTTTTGTCGCCGTCAATTGCGCAGCCATCCCCGCCACGCTGATCGAATCCGAACTCTTCGGCTACGCCGCCGGCGCCTTCACCGGCGCCAAAGCCAAAGGTGCCCCCGGCCGCCTGCAAGACGCCGACGGCGGCACCTTGTTTCTCGACGAAATCGGCGACATGCCGCTCACCCTGCAAGCCGTGCTGCTGCGCGTGCTCGAAACACGCCGCGTCACCCCGCTCGGCAGCAGCGACGAAACCCCCATCGACATCGCCCTCGTCTGCGCCAGCCACCGGCCGCTGCACACACTGGTCACCGAAGGCGCCTTCCGTGCCGACCTGCTCTTCCGGCTCAACGGCCTCTCCGTCACCCTGCCCGCCTTGCGCGAGCGCGCCGACTTCGACCGCTTCCTCGACACCTTGCTCGCCGACGCCGCCGACGGCCGCCCCGTCCGCCTCGCCAGTGCCGTGCGCAGCCAACTGCGCGCCTACCCCTGGCCCGGCAACGTCCGCCAGCTCAAGAACGCCCTGCGCGTCATGGTCGCCCTGCTCGACGACACCGACACCGTCATCGACCTCAAGCACCTGCCCGAAGACCTCGTCACCGCCATCGCCAACACCCCGGCCCACACCCCCGCCGCCGAAGACCTGCGCAGCTGCGAACAACGCCTCGTCCGCGCCTGCCTGCAACGCCACGGCGGCAACGTCTCCGCCGCCGCGCGGGAGCTCGGCATCACGCGGACCACGCTGTACCGGAAATTGCGTCAAGATGACAATGCCGCAAAGAGCCACGCCCCCGACGAACCAACGTAAATCGGAGCGTAGATTGGGTTGAGCAAAGCGAAGCCCAACAATCACCACCTCGCCACGTCGAAAACGTTCGAAACACCGCGTTGGGCTTCGCTTTGCTCAACCCACCCCACCAAAAAACAGGAGACACCCCATGATCAAAGTAAGCGTCATGTACCCCAACACCCCGGGCGCCCGCTTCGACCACGACTATTACCGCGACACCCACATGCCCATGGTCAAGTCCCGCCTCGGCGCGGCTTGCCGCTACTACACCGTCGACAAAGGGCTCGCCGGCGGCGCGCCTGACCAGCCCGCCACCTATGTCGGCATGTGCCACATCTTCTGCGACTCCGTCGAGACCTTCCAGAACGCCTTCGGCCCCCACGCCGACGCAATCATGGCCGATATCCCCAACTACACCGACCTGGCACCCATCCTGCAGATCAGCGAAGTTGCGGTCGAACGCGGATAACACCACCGCCAGCGCCACCATCAGCAATGCGGCGGCACGCGACTGAGCGGACCGCCGCATTGCCGTTCACCGGCGCGGCCGCGAGCCTGCCCGCACGTCGGCCGCCATGTTTTCCACGACGGCAGACCAGCCGGTTCGGCTAAGTTAACACCACCGGCACCCGGTGGTAGCCCCCCACCGGTGCCACCTCTCGTTCCGGCGATTGGTCAGGCGCCGGTTCGATGGTGTTCACCGACGCCAGCAACGCCTGCAGCGCAATTCGCAGTTCCCAGGTCGCCAGCAAGCGTCCCGGACAAACGTGTTTGCCGATGCCGTAGACGAGGTTCGCTGCCGCATTCCGCTGCGGATCGAAACGGTTGTTGTCGAAGACGGTTTCGTCACGATTGGCCGACGTCCAGTTCAGCTTGACCCGCGCGCCGCTCGGGATCTCCACACCGCCGATCCGTACCGGGCAGGTGGTGACGCGCCGATTCGACACAAACGGATCATCAATGCGCAACATCTCATCGATGATCGCATCCACCTCGGCGTCCGAGGCGGTGCGCAGCCGCGCTGCCAGGCCCGGTTGCTCGGCAACCTGGGCCACGATGACACCGACACACAGCGCGATGGAACCCAGATCACCGCCAGTCCAGTTGCGCAGGATCGACACCAGTTCCGTCTCGGTCAGCAGGCGACCGTCCACCGTCTCGCGACACAGCCGGGTCGTCACATCATCGGGTGCATCGACCTGCGCCGCACGCCGGGGCTGGATGACCGAGCGGATGATTTCGTCGAACTGTTCGGCCACATCGCTCGTCCAGGCGCGATCCCCGGAACGGGTGGCCGCGTGGTTCTCCTGCATCCACGTCAGCAAGCGCGGCTCCAGCTCGGCAGGCCAACCCAGCCACTCACACTGCGCACGCACGGCGAAAACCGCGCCGATGTCGCTGACCGCATCCAGCACAACACCTCTTGGCAAATCCACCACCAGTTGCGCTGCGACGCGTTTGAAGACCGGCACGAACGGCACCAGTGCGTCATGAGTCAGGTAGCGCTCGATCACTTCCCGGTAGCGGGCATGCTCGTCGCCATCCAGGCCGTTGGGTACCTGCAAATACCGTGAGACTGCGCTGGAGAATCGCTCATGGTCCAGGGCCGCAGCGGCAACATCGGCATGTCGAAGCAGCACCCATTCATCGGCAACGTTTCTGACAACGGGATGCTTGGGACGCAACTCATCGGTGTAAGCGCGCAGGTCCCGCCCGGCGGCGGACAAGTCGTCTGGCATATGGTCGGTCATGTTGGCTCCTTGACGATCAGGGCACACGCCTTGGTGAATGAATCAATGAAAACGCCGTCGAAGCGCGTGACTCAAGTGCCCTGCAGAAAACAACAGAGCGTCACACCCGGATGCCCGCAAGCGTTCTAATTTACCGGCAGGCGCGTGCTTTGCCAACGGCGCAGCAAGTCGAAAACAAATCCGTAAAAGGCGGCAGACCATGCGATGTATGCGGCGTACAAAAAGATCGGCGGCAGGAAATCAAGAAAATCGAAGGCCAGCGCCTCAATCATTTCATGGGTGCTGACGGTATACATGCCGAGAGGGAACACCGCCCCCCAATAGAGTGGGTCGTATTTCAGCGGAAAGCGTTTATAGAGGTGACGCCACAAGCCGAGGATCAGCAACATCGGAATCCACCAGGTTCCGGTCGCCCAGTAGAAGATGGTGAAGCCCTTCAAAAACGGCAGAATCGACAACAGAAATGGCGCCTCGGGCGCATTGATAATCAACAAGGCGCCGGCCAGCGTGGAAATCGCCATGGCCCCCATATTGATCCAGTACGGTGGCGACAGGTCGCCGGGGGAGAAGCGGAAAAACGTATAGCGGTAAAAAATGAGCGACATCATCCAGATGTACAGCATGCCGCCCCACAACCACATGGACAGCGCAAAAAAATTCAGCTCCAGCTTGTAGGGCTGCCCGAGGTGCACCGCCAGCAACGCGCTGAGCACCGCCATTGACTGTGTGGCCACCACCGCGAGCAACCAGCCACCGCTGATCCCCTTGTCCAGCGAGGGCTTTTCCTGCTTGACGGTGAAGGCAGTGAAAATGGTGTAGGTCAGCCCGATCCAGAGCACAATCGCCACACCCCAAAACGCCACCCCCACCCGATAGCTGCCGGTCAGCACCACAAACTCGCTTCCCAGAATGCTGGAAGCGGCCACCATCGTGAAGAATCCGGGTCCGCGCAGGTGATCGATCATGTCCGCAAAGAACGGACGCGGGTAATGAATCACGCGCAACACGGTCAACACCCAAAGCACGCCGTAGATCGCAATATTGAGATAAAAAAGGGCCGCAGCAACGCTTGGCATACCACGGTGATGGGCCGCAAGAGCAACGATCCCGGTCGCCATCGCCATGCCAAAATAGGCAGGTGACATATCCGACAAATGCGCAACCAATCGATTGCCGGGCTGGCTTGGTGTACTCATGCTCGCCTCAGAATATTGGTACGACATCGCCGAGCACGCCGCGAAACGATGACCCGACGGCAGCACCGCGTGCCGTGTGCGGACTCAGGATGGCGCGCTCCAACAGAACACCGACCACCCGAAGGATGACGGTGGGAATTCTACGCCCGGCATACGCGCACCGGATAGTGTCGATTACTTTGATGCCCGCGCCATCACCGGCATGGTATTTATGATGAAGAATCCGACGTTCGACGCTTTGAATCGCCCCGGGTTTGATGGAGGCCAGCTGGTTAAAGTTAGACCACGGCTGGTCCGCTTGGCGAGTCAGGCGGCGTGGATCGCCCTTACTCCTGGTCGTACCCGACCCCGATCAGCATGCCTGCTTCGCGTCGCACCGACCGCGCTGTGGGCTTTCGGCTGAGGTCATCCGCCGCGGAAGTATCGGCAGAATGAGCCCCCCGGCGGCGAGTGCGACGCCCACACGCGGTGACACGCCGCCCGGCTGTTCAGCTGGCCGCGGCAGGCGGGCGCGACTGTGCCAACAACGTCACCACGGCGTCGTAAAGTTGTTCGGGGTGGACGGGTTTGTGGATCTGCGCGCTCACCCCGGCGGCGCGACGGGCCTCGGCATCCGACGCGTCGGTGTCGGCGGTCAGCGCGAGAATCGGGGTCTGCCGGTGCTCGGGCAAGGCGCGGATCGCGGTGGCGGTATCCACACCGTCTCTCCGGGATCGATGCAGATCCACCAGGATCAAGTCGTAGCCGGCACGGCCGGCCATCGCCAGCGCCTCGCTCCGGGTCTCGGCCACCGCCACCACCAGACCGACGTCCTCCAGCAGCACGCGCGACAATTCCTGACTGAGCGGCTCATCGCTGGCCAGCAATATGCGCGCACCGCCAAAGTCGGCCTGGAGGCGGACTTGCGCTAAATCGACCGGGTCATTCGGCGGTGCGGGCGGCGTGTGTTTCGCCGCCCGCGCGAGCCGGACGGTAAGCCAGAACGTGCTGCCGACGCCTGGCGTGCTACTCGCGCCGATCTGACCATCCATCATCCTCGCAAGGCGCTGGCTGAGCGCCAGCCCAAGGCCGGTGCCTCCATGGCTACGGGTGGTCGAACCATCGAGTTGTTCGAACAGGACAAACAAGCGATCCCGTTCCGCCGCCGTCATCCCGGGGCCGGTGTCCTGCACCTCGAAGCGCACATTCACCTCATCGGAATTCTGTGTGCACAGCGCCGCCCGCACGACCACCTGACCGGCGCCGGTAAACTTGATGGCGTTGCCGGCCAGGTTGAGGAGTATCTGGCCAAGGCGCACCGGGTCGCCGCGAAGCGGTAGCGCGGCCAGCGTCGGCGCCACTTCAAAGTGCAGCGCCAGTTGCTTTTGTGCCGCGAGGTGCTGCACCTGAGCACGGAGCGTGTCGAGCACCTCGCCGAGGGTGAAATCGGCCCACGCCAGTGTCAGCCGATCGGCCTCGATGTTGGCGATGTCGAGGATGTTATTGAGCAGTGCCAGCAAATCGCGGGCGGCACGATCGACATGAGACAGGCAACCACGCAGCGCCGGATCGTCGGTGCGGCGCTGGGCCACGGCCGTCATGCCCATGATGGCGTTCATTGGGGTGCGCAGCTCGTGGCTCATGTTGGACAGAAAGATGCTCTTGGCCCGGCTGGCGGCTTCGGCCGCCTCGCGCGCTATCGACAAGTCCGCGGTGCGTGCCTCGACCATCGCCTCCAGGTGATCGCGATGCTGCATCAGCGCTTCGCGCTGGGCATCGACTTCCTTGCGCAACTGCTCACGCTCCACCAGATTGCGGATGCGCAAGCGGGCGATGTCGACATTGACGGGCTTGCTCAAATAGTCGGACGCGCCCAGATGCAGGCCGCGGACTTCGGCACCGAGGTCGTCCAGGGCGGTCACGAACACGACTGGCACATGCACCAGCGACGGGAGCGCCTTGAGGCGCTGACACACTTCGTAGCCGTCCATCTGAGGCATCATCACGTCCAGCAAAATGATGTCTGGCGGCGCGGCCTCCGCCAACGCAAGCCCCTCCGGCCCGCTCAACGCCACCCGCACGTCGAACTCGTTGGCCAGCGCGGCGCACAGCGTGTGCAAATTGCTCGGGGTATCGTCGATCACCAGAACGGCAGGTTTGTTCATCATGCGCATGGATCGTCCGGTGTGTCCGTCGCAGCAAAGGTTTCGTGCAATTGCTGCATAGCGTCAGCGAATTGAAACACCGACAGTGATTTTCCGGCCTCGGCCACTCCGTCGGCCTGTGGGCTGCCAACCACGGCCGCCTGCAAGTCGCGAAACACCGCGAGCGCATCGAATTTTCGCTCGGCCAGCAGGGGGAACAGGCGAGCCAGAATTGTCTCGATGCGAGGGTCGCATTCGGGCGCCTGAGCCGCCAGCGGCGCCCTTGTGGCGTCCGGCGCAAGCATCGATGACGCCGTTGCAGCGGGTTCCGGGAGACTGGCGGGCAGCCAGCGGGCGAGGCTGGTTCGCAGGAGACTGATCGACACCGGCTTGACCAGGAAATCATCCATACCTGCCGCCAGCGCACGCTGCCGGTCGCCTTCGTAAGCATTGGCGGTGAGGGCGACCACCGGCAACCTGGGTCGGCCGCACTGTGTCTCCCACTGTCGGATTCGGGCGGTGGCATCGTCGCCATTCATCACCGGCATCTGGAGGTCCATCAGCACCAGATCGACAGCCATGCCGCCTTCGAGCGCCGCCACCGCCTGTTGGCCGTCACCCAGCAAGGTGACAGACACGCCTAGCTGGCCGAGCAAGGCCTTGATGACCTTCTGATTGCTCGGCTGGTCCTCCACCACCAACACATGGCCGCTCAGGCTGCCCACCCTGCCCACGTCCGTGACCAACCGAGTGGCGACGCCGATCTCATCACACGCATCAACTCGCTGGACCTGAATACGAAACCAGAACCGCGAACCCACCCCTGAACGGCTATCGACACCGACATCCCCCCCCATCAAACGGGCGAATCGACGCACGATCGACAAACCCAGACCGGAGCCACCGTACTTGCGCGTAACGGAGTCGTCTGCCTGTGAGAAGGCCTCAAAGACCATTTTCTTCGATGCATCCGGGATGCCGATGCCGGTATCGATGACCGCAAATTCGAGCACCGCCTTTGTGCCCTCAGCTCCCACTTCACCGGCTTCGATGCGAACACTGCCCTTGGCGGTAAATTTAATGGCATTGCCGATCAGATTGACCAGCATCTGACGCACCCGATTCGCGTCGCCCAAATAGCGCCGCCCGGTGCGCCCGTTCCACTGCACAGTCAATTGAAGGGCCTTGGCCTTGGCAGTTCGGCTGAACAGGGTTTCAACCTCGTCGAGCAACAGGGCCGGTTCGAACTCACCAGACTCCAGCGCCATCCGCCCGGCCTCGATCTTGGACAAATCGAGGATATCGTTGAGCAAGCTCAGCAGCGACTGACCGGAACTCAGAATGGTGCCCGCGTATTCCTTGCGCTCGGCTTCAGTCAATTCGGGCAACTGCAACAGCTGCGCCATGCCCAGTACCGCATTCATCGGGGTGCGTAGTTCGTGCGACATGGTGGCCAGAAAGCGGCTCTTGGCCAGATTGGCAGACTCGGCAGCCTGCTGCGCTTCATACAGCTCGTGGGCCACAACTCGCTGTGCCGCGAGCACCTCGAGGTGACGGTTGAAGCCGGTCACCATATCGCTGATCTCGTCCTCGGTATCGGCCAGCGCCAAGGGCGCCGGAATGTCGTCGGGATGGTCCTTGAGGCGACCGAACCCCTCCGATACATCTCGCACCGGCGCCACCACGCGGCGCACGAAACGCCAGGCAATCAGGCCAATTACGACAATACCTATGAGCAAGAGCACCACGCCGGCGTAGATCAGCGCATTGGTCGGCGCGACCAGCACGCTGCGCGGCAGCGCCCCCGCCAGCAGCAGCCCGGTGCGCGCTACCGGCACGGCGGCCAGAATCACGTCTTCATCGTCAAGCCTCAGTTCGCGAACAGGGGCGTCCGCTCGCAGCACATCGGCAAAGCCGGTCGCAGCCGGCAGGCCGAGCAATCCTGCATCGCTGTGATAGACGAAAAGTCCTTTCTGGTCGAGCAGCATGAGCGTGAGCCGCTCGGGCGTTTTCACCGCCGCGAGGAACTCGTTCATGATGACGCGGGTGTCGATGTTGATGACCAACAGGCCGACCACCTCCGTGGTGCCGGTCTCCGGTTTGAAATGCCGCACGACCCGTGTTGCCATCAGCACTTTCTTCTGGGTCGACGCGCGATTGAGGTTCTCCTCGATACCGCGCCAGTGGATTGACGTCGCGCTCCGGTGCGCTTCGCGCAGCATCTCCGGCACGCGCGCCTGATCGACATCGCGGGCGTCGAGCGTATCGCCGACATGAAAGTGCTTGCCTTCCGGCGAGAACAGGTCGATCGACACCAGCCCCTTGATGCCCACATAGCTGTTCAGAATGTAGCCAATCTGCGCCTGGGTCTTCAGGACCGAAAAAGAATCGGTCCCGGCTGGCGGGGTATGTTCGTCCAGCGCCTCGCTCAGCGCCTCGTTGCCCGCCACGTCGGCGGCAAGGTTTTCGATCTGGTCGGCATACAGGGTGAGATAGGCGCTCAGATCGGTCATGCGCTGGTGGTGGAACTCGCCCGCCTGCTCAATGATGATGCGACGCGAGATGTCGAACGACGACACGGCCAGCAGCGTGAGCGGCACGATGCCGGCCAGCAGCAAATACCCCAAAAGACTGACGGCAATACCGATCCGCCGCTTGCGCTTCACTAGAGCCCTCCCGTAAGTGCCGCGCTATTTTTTAAGACTGTCGGCGGTCACCAATCGTGTATCGACTAATACCACATCCGGAGTAGGTTCCTCATTGATCAGCCGCATGGCCATGGCGACGCCCTGAAAGCCCTGTTCCGCCGCCTGCTGGTCCACCGTCACCGCCAACCGCCCCGCCTCGACCTCGACCACAGCTTCGTCCAAGGCGTCGAATGCGCCGACGCGCACGCCCGTCTTGCCTGTGTCCTGGAGATATTTCAGCGCCCCCAGGCCCATCATGTCATTGGAAGCAAAGATCAGCGTGACCCCGGGATGCCGGGCAAACAGCGCCTCGGACACGGTGTAGCCTTCGTCGATCTTCCAGTTGGCACTCTCCGAGGCGACCAGCGTCACCTGCGGATTCTCTGCCAGTGCACGCTGAGCGCCCATCAAGCGTTGTTTAGCGTTGTCAGCGCTGCGGATGCCTTCCAGAATGACGGCCTCGGCGGGCTGGGTGAGGTCCTTGACGAGATAACGCACTGCCGCATAGGCACCCTTCTCGTTATCGACACTGATGAAGGGCACCGGCGCCATGCCGGCTTGACGGATGGCCTCCGGATCGAGCCGATTGTCGATATTGACGACCTTGATGCCCGCGTCGATTGCCGTCTTCAATACCGGCACCAGGCGCTGTGAATCACCGGGCGCAATGACAATGGCGTCCACCTTCGCGGCGATCATGTCGTCGACGATCTGGATTTGCTGCTCGATGGACGTCTCCTGAGCCGCTGTCCTGACCAGGAGGTCGACATCGAGTGCCCGTTCTGCACGACGCGCGCCCTGCTCCATCTGCACAAAGAACGGGTTGGTCAGTGTTTTCATGACCAGCGCAACACGCTTCCTGACCGGCGCAGGTGCCGGGTCCGCCATGACGTTGTCCGGCGCCTGTGCCACCGTACGGACCGCAGGCACACTACCGTTGTCGCACGCGGTCAAAGCCAACATGAATCCACATGCATAGAGCCACCGAACCATCATTCATCACCTCGTTCCGGATATCGATAGCCCGGACGCATCGAAATGCCATTTTGTCCGGACCGAGGCGAATCATGTTAGTAGATTAAGTCGGTTAGTGCGCCAGGTTTTGCCATCATCGGCGGCCGACACCGGCCACGATCACTCCTGGTAGTACCCCACCCCGATCAGCGCCCCACCTTCGCGGCGCACATACGAGCGCTTTTTCTCGACGGCATTGGTCACCGGGTTGCGCCACACGTAGTCCACCACGGCCTCTTCACCCGAGGCCGTCTTGTCGATCATTTCCTTGACGATGGCGTGGCCTTCGGCGTCGGTGAGGCCGACGGCGTCTTTGCCGGTGAGCGTGGGGTTCATGCCCATGGCGCTGAAGTTGCCGCTGCCGAGGTCGACGGCGAAGACGTAGAGGTCGTTCTGCACAAACACGCCATGGCGGTCGTTGAAGGCAGCGTTGGCTTTGTCCAGACCTTCGGTCTTGGCATAGGCGATGGCGCGAGTAAGCATTTTTTGCGCATCGGCGGCAGTGGAGCGCGGGGCGAAGTAGCCGACGCCGAGCACGTAGTCATTGACCTTGCTCACATAGCTCACCTTGGGCTCGACGTGGTTGGTTTGGCGGTTGAGCCACATGTAGCGCACCTGGCCTTCGCCATTGCGGGCGGTGGTGTCGATCATGTCGCGGAAGAGCGGGTTGCCGGCGGCGTCGGTGGTGCCGAGCACGTTGAGGCCGACCAGGGTTTCGGGCGCAGCGCCGCTGGCGTGATAGGTGCCTTTGTTGTCAATCACGAAGACATAGAGGTCCTTGCTGACGAACTTGCCTTTCTGATTGTTGAAGGCGGCAAAGGAACGCTCGGGGCCGTTGGCCTGCATGTATTTGACGGCCTGGTCGAACAGGGCGCGCGCTTCGCGCGGAGTGCCACGGTCGGCGGCGAAGGCGCCGGTCATCAGGCCCAGGCCAAGGATCGCGGCAGCAGTGCAGTTCAAAGAGTGACGGCGGGTCATGGTTTTCAGTTTCCTGTTTTTTGGTTGAATGACGTCTGGATCAGCACGGCACGGACGACGGGGTCGGAAGCTCGACGAGACCGTGACGTGCCGCCAGTCGGAGAAGCGAGAAATCTGTTTCGGTGTCCAGCTTCTGGCGGACCGCCGAGAGATGGTTGAGGATGGTTTTGTGACTCAGGTGCATGTGCAGCGCGATGCGCGGGGGCGACTCGCCGCTGGCGGCCATGCGCAGCACTTCGAACTCGCGCGGAGTCAGTCGCGAGAGCAGGTCGTCCTCTTCAAGCGCCGCGTTGGCCACCCCTTGCGCAACATCCGCCGACAGCACCCGGCGACCTGCCGCAACCTGCCGGATGCCGCCGATCAGCTCGCCCGGATCGCTGCTCTTGGTGAGATAGCCCATGGCACCGGCACGGAAGGCCTGGGTCACGAAACCAGGGCTGTCATGCATGGTGAGCACCAGCACCCGAATGCCGGACGATCGGGCCAGGATGCGCCGCGTAGCCTCGATACCGCTCGCACCGCGCAGACTGAGGTCGACAACGGCGACATCGAGCGCGGTATCGCGCGCGGCGGCGTAAGCGTCATCAACGGTGGCGGCTTCGGCGGCCACGCACATGTCCGGCTCGGCATCGATCAGGCGTCGATAACCGGACCGCACGATGTTGTGGTCGTCGAGCAGAAGAATGCGGATCATGCGCCCTCCCTTTTTGTGGCGTCGAGTGGGAGTTCCCAAGCAATCATCACGCCAGCGGCTTGTGCGTCTTCAATGCGCAGGTGGCCACCGACCATGGCGGCGCGCTCACGCATGCCGCGAATGCCGTTGCCGGCATCTCGCGCGACCGCCGCGGCACGGCCCCGACCGTTGTCGATCACGCACATGCGCAGATGCTGGCCGACGGCCTCCAGTGCGATGCGCACCTGCGTCGCGCCGCTGTGTTTAAGCACATTGGTCAAGGCTTCCTGCAAGGTCCGGTAGAGCGCCAGCGCAGCGGGGGCCGACAGCCGCGGCAAGGCGCCGGGGAGATCGATGGTCGTCGTGATACCACCGGCACGCGCCGCCCAGCCATGGGCATGCTCACGCACGGCAGCGAGCACGCCCATGTGTTCGAGCCCGTGGGGCTTGAGGCGGGCGAGCAACTCACGCACATGGGCCTGAACCCGAACGGCTTCGCCGCGAATCGTGGCGGCTGACTCGGCCAGCGCCGACGGTTCAGCGCGCATGGCGTTGCGCTCGATATAGCTGGCCGACGCGGCGATAGCCACCAGCGACTGACCCAGTTCGTCGTGCAGCTCACGGGCGATATCTCGACGCTCTTCCTCTTGCACGGTGATCAGACGGCGCGTCAGATCGCCTTCGCGCGCCTGCGCCGCAGCCAACTTGGCCGCGAGTTGATCGATCGCCCGCGAGATTCGGGCGAACTCAGGCAGCTCGAAACTGGCAGCGCCGTGGCTGAAACACCCCTCGCCAATCGCTTCGAGACGACGCTCCAGATCACGAACAGGCGACAACGCGCGTCCGACCGCCCACCATACCGAAAGCAGCGACAGCACGCCGAAGGCCGCCAGCGCGGCGAGCAGACGCGAGGCGTCGTGAACGATCTCGTCAATTTCGCTGCGCGGATCGGCACGAATCACGAAGGTGTCGGCGCCGAGGGAAAAACGCTGCTCGGCGACGGGCTCGGCGTCGTCTCCCGGCAACCACGCCGCAATGGCATCGACCAGCGCCAGTGATTCATTCTGGAGCGGTCGCTCCATATCGGGACGCTCCTGCTCCACCGCCAGATGGCGCAGTTCATGCGTTCCGATCGCGCCCAGGGCCTGCGGACCGCGCTCGGCTACCGCCAGCAACAGGGTCGCCAGATGGGAGGACGCCGCCATTTCCTCGGCCACATCCTCGCGCAAGGACGTCAGCACCAGCGTACAGGCGACCGCCAGCAAGGCCATCAGCGCAGCGCCGAGGTACAGCACGAGTTTGTGTCGCAAGTCCATGGATCGCCTCCGTTTCTGGATGACTCCTTCGCAAGCGACGTGCCTGCACCGGCATGGTCGCCGGGAAAATTTCCCGGTTCGCGCGGGAAAGCATCCCGCGCCGTCGCCAGGACCGGACCCGATACTGAGTGCGTCACTCAACGCTGCGCCGCAAACACCCGAGCCGGCGGACACATCAACACCATTCACCCCCGGAGACAAGGAACCACCATGACACCACGCCCCCTGCCATTTCGGCCTCAACTGCGCCCCCTCGTGCTGGCCATCGCGGCCTGCATTGCCATGCCCGCCGCTGCGGCCAAACTGGTCAGCTGGGAAGACATCCAGAACGACCACCAGACGACCACCGATGTTCTGTCCTACGGTCTGGGCCTCAAGGCTCAGCGTCACAGCCCGCTCAAGCAGATCAACACAAAAACGGTCGCCGCACTGGCGCCGGCCTGGAGCTTTTCCTTTGGTGGCGAAAAGCAGCGCGGCCAGGAAGCCCAGGCGCTGGTGCACGAAGGCGTCATCTATGTGACGGCGTCGTACTCGCGCTTCTTCGCCATTGATGCCAAGAGCGGCAAGCGCCTGTGGGAATACGAGCATCGTCTGCCCGATGACATCCGCCCGTGTTGCGACGTGGTTAACCGGGGTCCGGCCATCTACGGTGACAAGGTGTTCTTCGGCACGCTCGACGCCGCCATGGTGGCGCTCAACAAGGACACCGGCAAAGTCGTGTGGAAGAAGAAGTTTGCCGACCACAAGGTGGGCTACACGATGACCGGCGCACCGTTTGTGGTGAAAGACCAGAAGAGCGGCAAAGTGCTGCTGGTGCACGGCTCGTCGGGTGACGAATTCGGCGTGGTCGGCTGGCTGTTTGCGCGCGACCCGGACACCGGCGAGGAAGTGTGGGCACGGCCGATGGTCGAGGGCCACATGGGCCGCCTCAATGGCAAAGACAGCACGCCCACCGGCGACGCCAAGGCGCCGAGCTGGCCGAATGACCCGAAGTCGCCCACCGGCAAGGTCGAGGCCTGGAGCCACGGCGGCGGCGCGCCCTGGCAGACCGCCAGCTTCGACATCGAGAACAACATGGTGGTCATCGGTGCCGGCAACCCGGCGCCGTGGAACACCTGGAAGCGCACCGCCCCCGGCGACGATCCGCGCAACTGGGACAGCCTGTTCACCTCCGGCCAGGCCTATGTCGACGCCAGCACCGGCGAGCTCAAGGGCTTCTACCAGCACACCCCGAACGACGCCTGGGATTTCTCGGGCAACAACTCGGTGGTGCTCTTCGAGTACAAGGATCCGAAGACCGGCAAGCAGGTCAAGGCCTCGGCACACGCCGACCGCAACGGTTTCTTCTTCGTCACCGACCGCGAGAAGCTGGCCAAAGGGGCGGGCTACCCCAACAAGCCCACATCGCTGATCGGCGCATGGCCATTTGTTGATGGCATCACCTGGGCGACCGGTTTCGACCTGAAGACCGGCAAGCCGATCGAGAACAACAACCGCCCACCACAGCCCAAGAACGGCGCCGACAAGGGTGACTCGGTCTATGTTTCACCGCCCTTCCTCGGCGGCACCAACTGGATGCCCATGTCGTACAGCCCCGAGACCGGTCTGTTCTACGTGCCGGCCAACCACTGGGCCATGGACTACTGGACCGAGCACCTGACCTACAAGGCCGGATCGGCCTATCTCGGCCAGGGCTTCCGCATCAAGAAGCTGTTCGACGACCACGTCGGCGTGTTCCGCGCCATCGACCCCAAGACCGGCAAAATCGTCTGGGAACACAAGGAAGCCTTCCCGCTGTGGGCCGGTACGCTCACCACCGCGGGCGGCCTGATGTTCTCGGGCACCTCCGATGGTTACGTCAAGGCATTTGACGCGAACACGGGTGACGAACTATGGAAGTTCCAGACCGGCTCGGGGGTGGTCTCGGTACCGATCACCTGGGAAATGGACGGTGAGCAGTATGTCGGCATCCAGTCCGGCTACGGTGGAGCGGTACCGCTGTGGGGTGGCGATCTGGCAGAGCTGACCCGCCAGGTCACCCAAGGCGGTTCGTTCTGGGTGTTCAAACTGCCCAAGCAACTGGCTGCCAACTAAGGCGACAAGTCCGGGGCGGCCCACAGGCTGCCCCGGCGCACCCCGGAACCCACACCATGTCCCGATCTGCATTACTCATCCCCCTGATCGCCACGGCGTTGATCAACCAGGCCAGCGCCGCCGATACCGCATCGACCGATGCGGAGGAAACGCTGGTCATCAACGGTTGCCCAATCTGGCCCTATACCCGTTGCCCCGGCGCCGATCTGCGCCACGCCGATCTGCTCGGCAAGAACCTCGCGGGTGCCGACCTGCGCGGCGCCAATCTGACGCGGGCCGACCTGCGTGCCGCCAACCTCGCCGGCGCCAACCTGGAGGGGGCCAACCTCACCGCCGCACGCCTGCAAAAAGCCAACGCACCGGCCGCCAATTTCCGCCACGCCACACTGGTGGGCGCCGATCTGGAAGCCGCACGACTGATGCGCAGCGATTTGTCCGGCGCCGATCTGACGGGGGCCAGCCTGGAGTTCGCGCGGCTGAACTTCGCTTGGCTCGCAGGCGCTCAACTGGTCTCGGCCAATTTGCAGGAGGCGAAATTTGCGACGGTCAATCTACGCGGCGCTCGAATGGAGGGCTGTGTGACGCGTTTCACCATCTTCCCCGACGCTGATTTTGAAAACTGCCAGGGTTGCCCAACCGGCTGGTAGCGCACGCCGACAAGAGACTATCTCATGCCACACACACCAAGCCGCCTCGCCGCCATCGGTCTGCTCTGCGCCAGCGCGCTGATGGCACCCGCACATGCCACGACACCGCGTGCGCCGGAAGTCGACAGCTCGGCACTCGCTCCGCTCGCCAACCCAGACGGCGAGACCAACCCCTATCGAAACGACCCGCGCGCGATCGCCATCGGCCGCGACGCCTTCAATCAAAGTTGCGCCAGCTGCCATGGCGTCGATGCCGACGCAAGTCGCTCGCCTGCGCCTGACCTGCGCCGCATCGGCCGTCTCTGTGCTCGCGTGCCCGAACCGGATCTCAAGCGCCGCTGCCTGGCCGACGCAGATGTGTATTTCCGCAGCACGGTCGAAAAAGGCAAGATCAAACTCGGCATCGAACACATGCCGCCATGGAAAGACATTCTTCCGACAGAGCTGATCTGGGCAATCCGCAGCTTCGTCGAAACCGCTCAGGGCCAGCGCCTATGACGCACCCCGTCGCAGCGTCCACGCAAACGGAGCGGCATGCGCAGCGTTTCGCGCATGCCGCCCCGCCGGCGAAGGTCAAACGCGGTGGATCAGCTCTTGTGGAGCTTGAACACCCACACCGAACCGCCCTGCTCGAGGAAGTTCACCCGCTTGGCGACATCACCGCCCCACAGCGGCACCGCGCCACCCCAGCCGGAGACCACGGCGATGTACTGCTCGCCGTCCTGCTCCCAGGTGACCGGAGGTGCGACCACGCCGGAGCCGGTCTGGAAGCTCCACACTTCCTTGCCGGTGGTAGCGTCCAGCGCCTTCAGGTAGCCCTCAGGCGTGCCATAGAAGGCGAGGTTGCCGGCGGTGGTGAGCACACCACCCCACAGCGGGGCGTAGTTCTTGTTTTCCCACACGATCTTGCCGGTGACCGGATCGACCGCGCGCAGCGCGCCGATGTAGTCCTCGTTCAAGGCCTTGATGGTGAAGCCAGCGCCCAGGTAGGCGGCGCCTTTCTTGTACGACACGGGCTCGTTCCAGATGTCCATCGCCCACTCGTTGGCCGGCACGTAGAAGTAGCCGGTCTTCGGGTTGTAGGCGATCTGCTGCTGGTTCTTGCCGCCGAGGAAGGACGGTGCGGAGGTAACCACTTCGCCTTTCTTGCCGTCAGCGCCCTTGGTCGGGTCGCCGGGGCGATTGGCGTCGTCATACACCGGGCGGCCGGTCTTCAGGTCGATGCTCTTGGCCCAGGTGATCTTGTTCACGAACGGGAAAGCGTTGAGCAGCTTGCCGTTGGTGCGGTCGAGCACGAAGAAGAAGCCGTTGCGGTCGGCCTTGCCACCGGCCTTGATGGTCTTGCCGTCCTTGACGTAGTCGAAGGAGACAAACTCGTTCACCCCGTCGTAGTCCCAGCCGTCGTGCGGCGTGGTCTGATAGTGCCAAACGATCTTGCCGTTTTCCGGGTTGATCGCCACGGTGGAGGACGAGAACAGGTTGTCGCCCGGGCGCAGGTGGCTGTTCCACGGGGCCGGGTTGCCGGTGCCGGCGAAGATCAGGTTGGTTTCCGGATCGTAGGTGGCGCCGGCCCAGGTGGCTGCGCCGCCGGTCTTCCACAGGTCGCCCGGCCAGGTGGCGTTGGTGGTGCCGGAGATGCCGTTGTCCTTCGCTTTGCCGTCGGCGCCGTAGGTGTAGCCCATGTGGCCTTCGACCACCGGACGCACCCACTTCATCTTGCCGGTCAGGGCGTCTCGCGCCTCGACACGGCCGATCACGCCGAACTCACCGCCGGACACGCCGGAGATGACCATGCCTTTGACGATGATCGGTGCGGCGGTCATCGAGTAGCCGGCGTGGTAGTCGTCGACCTTCTCTTTCCACACCACCTTGCCGGTTTCACGGTTCAGCGCCACCAGTTGCGCGTCGAGCGTGCCGAAGATCACCAGATCACCAAACAGTGCGGCGCCGCGGTTGACCACGTCGCAACACGGCATGATGCCGTCGGGCAGGCGATGCTCGTATTTCCACAGCTTCTTGCCGGTCTTCACATCCAGCGCGAAGATGCGGCTGTAGGAGGCGGTGACGAACATCACGCCGTCGTGAATCAGCGGCTGCGATTCCTGCCCGCGCTGCTTCTCCCCGCCAAAAGACATCGACCACACCGGCACCAGATCTTTCACCGACTCGGTGTTGATCTTGTCCAGCGCCGAATAACGCTGCCCCTGCGTGCCCATGCCGAAAGACACCACATCGTTCGCGGTAGCCGCGTCCTGCACGATGTCGGCGTCGCTCACGCCTTTTGCCTGGATGCTGCCCATGCCCATCACCGAAGCGGCGATCAGCGAGACTGCGGCGGCCCAGTGCTTGTTGGATTTGCTCCTGCCTTCCATTGAGTAACCTCCTTGAGTTTTCTTGTCCTGCCCTGTGCTCACCCAGGCGGGCAAAACCAGGACATGGCAGGGGTCTTCCGCAAGAGGCATGCCATTGAGCGACACCTGTCGCACCTGGGCAGAGCGATCACCCATCAAGCGCGCGCCAACACTCGCTATCAGCACCGTCAACGAGTCCTGAACACGTATCGCGCCGCCCACCGCGCCCCGCGATCTGATCAGCCGCGGACGCACGGGCTGCTTCGAAACACGTCACGTGTTCCAAAGTGAAACACCTGTGCGGGCATGACACGCCATGCACCAACACAGCGCCGACGCACATGCACGCCAAACCCCGGCGGGTGGCAGCGATTGCGCGGCATCGACCCCGACCGCGCCGAGCTGGCACGCCGCTTGCGGTTATCAGCGCTATCAAACAGAGCGTGCACACCACGCCGATCAGGAGACATGAATGCCCGCACTGCCGCGCCTTGCCGTGCTTGGACTCGCCTTGTGGTCCGCGCTGGCGATTGCCGAGCCCGATCCGCTCGACTCCGCCCGCTGGGGCGACATGCGTGCGCAGCTCTTTGCCGCCGAGGCCACCGTGGTGTTCGACCCACGCGTGAGCGTCACCGGCCCGCTCACCGCCGAAGACGCGATGAACGTGCCCATCGCGGTCGACGCCACCGCGCTGCCCGAGGTGGTCGAGGTGCTGGTGTTTGCCGACTTCAACCCGATCACCAAGGTGCTGGCCTTCCGCCCCAAGGCAGCGCGGGCCGAGCTGGCCTTTCGTATCAAGCTGCAGCAGTCGTCGCCCGTGCGCGCCGCGGCCCGCACCGCCGATGGCGTGTGGCATGTGGGCGGCACCTGGGTCATCACCACCGGCGGCGGCTGCACCGTGCCCTCCACCGGCTCGGCCTCGCCCGAGTGGCAGCGCCGGCTCAATGAAGTGAGCGGGCGTATCTGGTCGCGCCCCGAGGGCAACCGGGTGCGCCTGCGCATCATCCACCCCATGGACACCGGCCTGGCCGCCAGCATCCCGGCCTTCTACATCGAGCAACTGGCCATCACCGACGGCCAGCAGCGCGTGCTGATGGAAATCGACGCTTTCGAGCCGGTCAGCGAGAACCCGCTGTTCACGCTCGACCTGCCGCCCACGGTGACCGACCTCGTCTCGGTGCAGATCACCGGCCGCGACAACAACGGCAACAAGGTCAACGCGCAGGTGGAACGATGAAGCGCCTGCTCGCCCTCCTCGCCCTCATTGCCGTACACGCCACCGCGGCCGGCTTCGACTACGCGCTCGCGCCGCGCCAGATCGCGCCTGACACCTGGGTGCTCGAAGGCGCGCAAGAAGACTTCTCCTTCGCAAACGGCGGTCGCATCGTCAATACCGCCTTCGTCGTCACCCCGGCCGGCGTGGTGGTGATCGACAGCGGTCCCTCGCGCCAGTACGGCGAACAGACCGTCGCCGCCATCGCGCGCATCACCGACCAGCCCATCGTCAAGGTGTGGATCACCCACCACCACCCCGACCACTTCCTCGGCAACCAGGCCTTTGCGCCCAAAACGCTGGGCGCCCTGGCGCGCACCCTCACCGACATCGAGACCGAAGGCAAAGCCTTCAACGAAAACATGTACCGCCTGGTTGGCGACGCCATGCGCGACACCGAGGTGGTGGTGCCGACCGAGGCGCTGGTGGCCGGCATCGTCGACATCGGCGGCCACCGCTTCGAACTGCTCGCGCTCGACGGCCACACCGCCGGCGACCTGGCCGTGCTCGACCACAGCACCGGCGTGCTCTTCGCCGGCGACCTGGTCTTCCATGACCGCACCCCCACCACCCCGCACGCCACCATCGCCCGCTGGCTCAACAGCCTCGACGTGCTCGAAGCGCTCCCCTTCAAGCACGTCGTACCCGGCCACGGCCCGGTCGCCGCCGACGCTGGCCCCATCCGCCAGACCCGCGACTACCTCAAATGGCTGGACGGCCTCCTCACCCAGAGCGCCGCCGCCGGACTCGACATGACCGAGGTCATGCGCCTGCCCCTGCCCAAGCTGTTCCGCCAGATGGCGGTGATCGACGCCGAGTTTCCACGCTCGGTCAGCCATCTGTACCCCGCGGCCGAAGAAGCCGCGCTCCACGTATCCAGCCATCCGGCCAAGCACTGACCCATGATCAAGCACACCCCCATCACCCTCCTGATCGCTGCCCTCGGCGCCGCGGCCCATGCGGCCGACCCCGCCACCCTCGGCACCCTCGAAGTGATCGGCACGGCCCCGCTGCCCGGCCTTGATGTGCCGCGCGACCACATCCCCTCGGCCATCCGCACACTCGACGACCGCGCGCTGCGCCATGCCGGCGGCGCCTCGCTGGCCGAGAATCTCCAGCGCCGCCTGCCCGGCGTGTCGATCAACGAAGTCACCGGCAACCCGCTGCAAGCCGACCTCAACTACCGCGGCTTCACCGCCAGCCCGCTCCTCGGCACACCGCAGGGCCTGTCAGTATTCATGGACGGCGTGCGCCTCAACGAAACCTTTGGCGACGTGGTCAGCTGGGATCTGATCCCCCAGTCGGCCATCGCCGACCTCACCCTCGCCCCCGGCGCCAACCCGCTCTACGGCCTCAACACCCAGGGCGGCGCCATCGGCCTGCACACCAAGCGCGGCGACACCCACCCCGGCGGCGAAGCCAGCCTGTCGAGCGGGTCATTCGGCCGAACGCGGGCCAGCCTGTCGCACGGCGGTTCCAAAGACGAACTGTCGTGGTTCGTTGCCGGCGACGCCCTGCGCGACGACGGCTGGCGCGAGCGCTCGCCCTCCGAGGCCGGCCAGCTCTTCGGCAAACTGGCCTGGACCACCGCCACCACCGACATCGCCCTCACCCTGGCCCAAGCCAACACCGACCTCATCGGCAACGGCCTGACCCCCACCAGCTTGCTGAGCGACGACCGCAACACCATATTCACCCACCCCGACCAGACCCGGAACCGCAGCACCCTGCTGGCGCTGTCGGCCAGCCACTGGCTCGGCGACAGCGACCGCCTCGCCGCCAACGCCTACCTGCGCCGCACCCGCTCGCGCACCCTCAACGGCGACGCCAACGACGACTACGAAGACGCCTACGAAAACTGGGTCACCGGCGGCATGATCGGCCCGGCCCCGGACGAAACCGGCGTGCTCAACCGCACCGCCACCGACCAGAACAGCGCCGGCCTCGGGCTGCAATGGACCCACTATGCCGAACGCCACCAGTTTGCCCTCGGCGTGAGCCACGACCGCGGCCACGCCCGCTTCTCGCAGACCGCGCAGGAAGGCGAACTGACCGACAACCGCGGCGTGGACACCGACGAAGCCAGCGAGCTGGAAAACAAACTCTCGGGCCGCACCCTCACCACCAGCGTGTATGTGACCGACACCTTCGCCCTGGCGCCCACGGTGCAACTGACCGCCGCCGCCCGCTTCAACCACACCCATGTCATCAACCGCGACAAGCTCAATCGCGTCTCTCCCAACCTCGACGGCGACTTCACCTACAACAAGCTCAACCCCGCGCTCGGCCTCACCTGGCAAGCCAGCCCGGCGCTCACCGTGTATGGCGGCATCAGCCAGAGCAACCGCGCCCCCAGCCCCATCGAACTGGGCTGTGCCGACCCGGCCAACCCCTGCACCCTGCCCAACGCCCTGGCCGCCGACCCCTTCCTTGAGCAGGTGGTCACCCGCAGCCTGGAGCTCGGCCTGCGCGGCCAAAGCGGCGAGGGCCTGCGCTGGCACGCCGGGCTGTTCCGCGCCACCAACCACGACGACATCCTGTTTGTCGGCACCTCCACCAGCGCCGGCTACTTCACCAACTTTGGCCAGACCCGCCGCCAGGGGCTGGAACTGGGCGCCAGCGGCAATGCCGGCACCTTCAACTGGCGCATCGACTACACCCTGCTCGACGCCACCTTCCGCAGCAGCGCCTGCCTGCTGGCCGAGAACAATGCCAGCCGCGGCCAGAGCGCCGAGTGCACCGCCGACGGCCAGGACGACGAGATCCTCATCTCGCGCGGCGACCAACTGCCGGGTCTGCCGCGCCACAGCCTCAAGCTCGGTGTGGACTGGCGCGCCACCGAGCACCTCACCCTCGGCGCCAGCGTGCTCGCCTACAGTGGCCAATATGCGCGCGGCAACGAGAACAACCAGCACCGCACCGGCAACGCCACCGACCGCTTCGGCGAGACCCGTACCTTCGACGACGACGGCAAGCTGCCCGGCTACGCCATCCTCAACCTCTCCGCCGACTACGCGCTCGGCCGCGGCTGGACGCTGTTCGGCCGCATCGACAACGTCTTCGACCAGCGCTACGCCACCGCCGCCGCGCTGGCCGAAAACCCCTTCGACAATGGCAGCTTCCAGGCCGACCCGGACGACTGGCGTCGCGAGCGTTTCGAAGCGCCGGGCACCCCGCGCGCCGGCTGGATCGGCGTGCGCTACGCCTGGGGCGGTCGCTGATGCACCCCCGCGCCCGCCTCGATACCCGCGTCAGCCTGGTGGTCACACTGGCCGCCGCGGCGCTGATGCTGTTTGGCGGCACGCTGTGGCTGGCCGCCACGCGCGACGCCATTCATGAGGAAATCGAGGCGGCGACGCGGGTGGCCGAACAATGGGTTGCCGTGCTCTCGCAAGACGCTGCGGCCGACCCCGAACACATCGTGCAGCAGCTGGCAGCGGTGGGCCGGGTACGCGCCAATACGCTAGAGGTGCACGAGGCCAGTGGCGCGCTGCGCTACCGCTCCCCCGCGCCGACCTACAAAGCCGGGCGCGACGCCCCGGCGTGGTTCGCCGCCCTGCTCACCCCCGACTTCGCGCCGCGCGTGATCACCGGCCCGAACTTGCACATCCGCCTGCTGCCCGATGCCTCGCGCTCGGTGCTCGACGCCTGGGACAACGCCATCGCCGCGGCCGGCTGGGCGCTGGCGATCCTTGTGCTGCTCGGCGTGGCCGTGCGTCGTGCCATCGACCGCGCGCTGGCCCCGCTCACCGAATTCGAAACCGCGCTCGCACACACGGGCGACGGCCGCTTCGACATTCGCCTGCCCCGCCAGCGCAGCCTGGAACTCGATCGCCTCGCCGAGCGCTACAACCAGATGGCGAGCCAGCTGGCCGCCTCGCTCGACCAGAACGCCCGCCTCGAAGAAGACCAGGCCTTTGCCCGCGCCGTCACCGCCCGGCTCGAAGAAGAGCGCCGCCAGCTCGCCCGTGAGCTGCACGACGAGTTCGGTCAGGGCATCACTGCCGTACGCGCCATCACCGGCGCCATCGCCCAGAAAAGCCGCGACGACGCCGGCCTGCACGGCAACGCCCAAGCCATTCTGGCCATGACCGGCCAGATGCAGGACGGCGTGCGCGCCATTCTCGAACGCCTGCGCCAGCCCGGTGCCGACACGCCCGCCCGGCTCGACGACGCGCTCGCCGCCTACTGCGCCCACTGGCGCAACTGCTACCCGGCGGTGGATATTCAACTCGGCCTCGCACCGCTGCCTGCCACGCTCGACGCCAGCTTCAGCCTCACCGTGCTGCGCTTGGTCCAAGAGGCGCTCACCAATGTGGCGCGCCACGCCAACGCGCATCATGTCAGCGTGCGGCTCGACGCCAACGACGCCGGCCTCGCGCTCACGATTGCCGACGACGGCCGCGGCTTTGACCCCGCCACGCCCACCGGCCGCCTCGGTCTCACCGGCATGCGCGAGCGCCTCGCCGCCCGCCATGGCCGGCTTCACATCGCCGCCACGCCCGGTGCCGGCACCACGCTCAGCATCCAACTCCCCTGGCCGAGCACCGCCACGGGCACGCACACACCGCAGCACGCCTACACCCCAGGAGAAGCCTCATGAGCCCCCAACCGCTGACCGGACTGCGCCTTGTCATTGCCGACGACCATGCCGTCGTACGCATGGGTTTTCGACTCCTGCTCGAAGGCGCCGGCGCCTCCGTGCTTGCGGAAGCGGAAAGTGGTGAGCAGGCCATCGCGCTGTTTGCCGAGCACCGACCCGACGCGCTGGTGATGGATGTGTCCATGCCCGGTCAGGGCGGGCTGGCCACGCTGGAACGCCTGACCGCCCACCACCGCGGCGCACGGGTGCTGATGCTCTCGGCCCATGACGACATGCAGATCCCGGCCCGCGCGCTCAAGGGCGGCGCTACCGGCTACCTGTGCAAACGCGCGCGACCCGACGAGCTGGTGCGCGCCGTGGGCTGTGTGGCGCGCGGCGAACGCTACATCGACCCGGATCTGGCGCCGCGCCTGGCGCTGGCACAGTTCAGCGACAGCGACCCGGTCGCGCAGTTGTCGGACAAGGAATTCACTGTCTTCAAGCAGCTCGCCCTCGGCCGCTCGGTGGCCGAAGTGGCCGACACCCACCACCTCGCCCCCAGCACGGTGGGCACGCATTTGTATCGCATCAAGCAAAAACTCAATGCCAGCAACGCCGCCGAACTGGCGCTGATCGCCGTGCGCAGCGGGCTGATCGAGGTGTGATCCGACACGACGCACGGCGCGCGCTGGCCCTGTGTGTCGGGCTGTTCGTCGCCGCGTCGACCACGGCCGGGCAACTGAGCCGGGCCGATATCGCACGGCGCATTTCGCCGCCGCTGGTCGTCGGCGAAAAACCGGCCGACACCCCGGCCTGGCCAATTAGCAGTGAGCTGACGCCCGACGCCGGCCCCGTCGGCTGGGTGTTCGAATCGATCGACCTCGCCCCCATCCCGGGCTTTGAAGGCACGCCCTACAACCTGCTCATCCAGATCGACACCACCGGCCAACTGCTCGACGTCGAACTGCTGCGCCAACACGAACCGGTGTTTCTCAGCGGTCTGGGCGAAGCCCCACTGCGCGACTTTCTTGCCCAATACGCGGGGCTGAACCTGAGCCAGTCGATCACCGTGTCCACCGCCTACTCGGATCGCAGCAACACGCGGCAAAGCCAGTCCGACCGCGTCGTGCTCGACGGCGTCACCAAGGCCACCGCCTCGGTGCGCATCGCCAACCAGACCGTGCTCACCGCCGCGCTCGCCGTGGCCCGCGCCCAGCTCGGCTTCGCCGGCCCGGCGCAGCACACACCACCGGCCGAGGTGCGTGAAGACCGCTTCGAGGTGCGCAGCTTCGCGCAACTACTCGCCGACGGCAGCATCGCGCGACTTCGCCTCACCCACGCCGATGTCGAAGCCTTGTTTGCCGGCACCGACGGCGCCGGGCTGGACAGCTCGGACGCGAGCCCCGACGCCCTCGTCACCGAACTCTATGTCGCCTATCTGAACGCACCAACCCTCGGCCGGGCGATTCTGGGCGACGCGGGCTACACGCATCTGCGCGGCTTTCTCGAACCCGGTCAGCACGCCTGGTGGGTCGCCACCGCCGGGCCCGACAGCCTCATCGACACGCACTTTGTGCGCGGCACGTCCCCCGAGCGCTTGAGCCTGCAGCAACACGGCACGCCCTTCGAGCTGCGAGATTTCGACACCGCCCCGGCCCCACCGCCCGGCGCGCCGGCGCTCAATGCCGCGCTGGTGCTGCGCACTTCGCCCTTGTCGGGGTTGGACCCGGCGGCCGAACAGACTTTCGAGCTGAGCTTTACCCGTCAGCGCGGGCAGATC
The DNA here is from genome assembly GCF_007625205.1 of Denitromonas ohlonensis. GTDB lineage: Bacteria > Pseudomonadota > Gammaproteobacteria > Burkholderiales > Rhodocyclaceae > Nitrogeniibacter > Nitrogeniibacter ohlonensis. Next base: position 239,147 of record NZ_VMNI01000002.1, read on the forward strand.
CTGCCGCAACGCATCCACCGCAGCGCCACGCTGGCCTACACTCCGCCGGCAGACTACTTCCGCCTGCCCCCCGCCCCCCTGCCCGAGTGGCTGATCGCCTGGCGCGAGCGCGTGGTGGAGCTGTCGACCATTGGCCTCGCCCTGCTCATGCTCAGCATCGCGCTGACACGGCCGCGCTGGCTGAGCCGGTCGGCGCGCCGCTTGCGTATCTTCCGCCTCGGGTTTCTGGCCTTCACGCTGATCTATATCGGCTGGATTGCACAAGGTCAGTTGTCCATCGTGCAGATCACCGGCGCCATCAAGACACTGGCCGCCGGGCACGCGCTCACCAGTTTTCTGTACGACCCGGTGTCGCTGCTGATCATGGCTTTCACATTGCTGAGCTTTTTCATCTGGGGGCGCGGCAGCTTCTGCGGCTGGCTGTGCCCCTTTGGCGCGCTGCAGGAATTCGCCGCCGAGCTGGGCGCCCGCCTGGGCCTGCGAGCACGCCGCCTCCCGCCGCGCGTGGCGCTCGCGCTCGACCGCGGCCGCTACGGCATTCTGCTCGCACTGGTGCTCAGTGCCGCGCTGGCGCCGGCCATGGCGGAGCGTCTTGTCGAGGTGGAGCCCTTCAAGACCGCCATCACTGTCGGCTTCGACCGCGCCTGGCCTTTCGTGCTCTACGCACTCGGCCTGCTGGCGCTGGGCGCGGTGTATTACAAATTTTTCTGCCGCTACCTGTGTCCGTTGGGTGCAGCGATGGTCATTGGCGGCAAGCTGCGCGTGCTCGACTGGCTGCCGCGCCGCGCCGAATGCGGCCAGCCCTGCCAAACCTGCCGCCACCGCTGCGCCTACGACGCCATCGACCGAAACGGCAGCATTCGCTACAACGACTGCTTCCAGTGCCTGGACTGCGTCGGCATCTATCACGACGAGGCCCGCTGCGCGCCGCTCTTGCTGTATCGGCGCAAGGGCCGACGGGTTGGCACGATCAAGTCATCCTAGTCGCCGCCGTTAAGCATTGCATGGAGGCCCATCGCCTCAAGCCATGCAGGAGCGGCAGCGGATGCCCGATTCACTCAAACTGTCCGAACTCATCGGCGCGCTCAGTCACGCGCTCGACATGACCGAAGGCCAGCCCCCCGGCCACTGCGTGCGCTGCTGCTGGATCGGCACGCACATTGGCCGCGAGATCGGGATGAACGACGCCGATCTGTGGGAGCTGTATTACACGCTGCTGCTCAAGGATCTGGGTTGCAGCAGCAATGCCGCGCGCATCTGCGAGCTCTATCTGGCCGACGACCGTCAGTTCAAGCGCGACTTCAAGCTGATCGACGGCAGCCTGCCGCAGGTGCTCAACTTCGTGCTGCGTCACACCGGCCTGAAAACCGGGCTGGCCGAGCGCTTTCGCGCCATGATGACAATCTTCCGCGATGGCGAGCAGATCGCCCAGGAGCTGATCCAGACCCGCTGCCAGCGCGGTGCCGATATCGCCCGTCAGCTGCGCTTTGGCGAGCGGGTGGCGATGGGCGTGCATTCGCTCGACGAGCACTGGAACGGCAACGGCCGGCCCGATCGCCTGGCGGGCGACAACATTCCGCTGGTTGCGCGCATCGCGCTGCTGGCGCAGGTGGTCGATGTGTTTCACACCGCCGACGGCGCCGACGCCGCGCTGGCCGAGGCGGAAGAACGTGCCGGTAGCTGGTTCGATCCGTCGCTGGTCGCCGCGCTCAAACGCGCGGCGGCGGACCCCGCCTTCTGGGCCATGCTGAACGACCCGCAGCTCGACGCCGCGGTGTTTGCCCTCGAACCCGGGCGCACCGAAGTGGCGCTCGACGATGACTACCTCGACGAAATCGCCGCCGCCTTCGGCCAGGTGGTCGACGCCAAGAGCCCCTACACCTCAGGCCACAGCGCCCGGGTGGCGCTGTACACCGACATGATCGCCGAGTCGCTCGGCCTGTCGGCCGAGCGCCGGCGCTGGCTCAAGCGCGGCGCGCTGTTGCACGACGTGGGCAAACTGGGGGTGTCCAACGCCATCCTCGACAAACCCGGCAAGCTCGACGACGCCGAGTGGGCCGCGGTCAAGCTTCACGCAGCCCACACCGAAACCATCCTCCGGCGCATCCCCGCCTTTGATGAACTGGCGCGTGTCTCGGCGGCGCATCATGAGCGGCTCGACGGCGGCGGCTACCCGCGCGGCCTGAAGGCTGAGCACATCAGCACCGAGACGCGCATCATCACCACCGCCGACATCTTTGACGCGATCACCGCCGAGCGGCCCTACCGCGGCGCCATCCCGATTCCGAAAACGTTGGAGATCATGGCCGAGAACGTCGGCACGGCCATCGACGCACGCTGTTTCGACGCGCTCAAAGTCGCCCTCGCCCGCCTGGACACCACGCAGCCGGAGGCCGTCGCGCTGGCATGCTGAGGCGAACCCCAATATCTGTGCGCAGCGTTCATCGCTAGACTGAAAAGAACGCCACTCGCCGAGGCCCGCCATGGATTCACTCAGCTTCACCGATTTCGCATCGGCCAGCCGCGCGGTGCTCAGTTACCTGCATCGCAAACTTGGCTTCAAACTGTGGATGGTCACCCGCACCGAGGGTGAGGACTGGATCGTGCTCGATGCCGAAGACCACGGCTATGGCGTCGAAGCCGGCACGGTGTTTCGCTGGGCCGACTCTTTTTGCTCCGAGATGGTCAAGGGCAACGGCCCTCGCATCGCGCCGCAGTCAGACACAATCCCCGCCTACGCCACCGCACCGATCGGCCAGCAAGTCGAAATCAAAGCCTATATCGGACTGCCGCTGACCCGCGCCGATGGCAGCCTGTTTGGTACGCTTTGCGCCATCGACCCGGCGTATCAACCCGAATCAATCACCGAAGAGCTCCCGCAGATCGAACTGCTCGGCGCGCTGCTGAGCACCATCCTGCACTCCGAACTGAACGCGACCGACGAAAAAAGACGCGCCGAGCGCCTCGCCGCCGAGGCCATGACCGACGCGCAAACGGGGCTCTACAACCGTCGTGGCTGGGATGTGCTGGTGCGCCAGGAAGAGGCCCGGTGCCGTCGCTACGGTCACAAGGCGGCAATCCTTGTTGCCGATCTGGACGGTCTCAAGACCATCAACGACACACGTGGCCATGCCGCAGGCGACGCCCTGATCGCGCAAACCGCCGACGTTCTGCGTCGTTGCATTCGCAGCAACGACATCGTCGCGCGACTGGGCGGCGACGAATTCGGCATCCTGAGTGTGGAATGTGATCGCGCTGGCGCCGATGGCCTGTTCGAGCGCGTTCGTGCGGCCGCGCAAGACGCAGGTATCGAATTGTCGCTTGGCCTGGCCATGCGCGGCCATGTCACCGGGCTCGAAGCCACCTGCGAAGCCGCCGACCAGGCCATGTTCGAAGACAAACGGGCGCGCAAGGCCGCCCGCGACTGATCGCCCGGCCTCAGGCCGACGCGGCTTCGATCTGCTCCGACATCTCCAGCCAGCGGTCTTCATGCGCGGCCAGCTCGTCGGTCAGCTTTTGCACCTCGACCCCAATCTCGCCAATTTGCTGCGCTGACAAGGGCGAGGCCAGGCGCGCCTCAAGACCGTGCTTTTTGGTCTGCAGGTCGAGAATGGTCTGCTCGAGTTTGCCCAGATCGCGCTTGAGCCCCTTGAGCTCGGCGCTGTCCTTCTTGACGGGCGCGGGCGCGGCAGCGACCGGCGCAGCCTGCTTGGCCGCTTTCACGGATTCTTTCACGCTCTCGCGCACGCGCTTGGCTTCGTCGAGCAGATAGCGCTGGTAGTCGTCCAAGTCGCCATCGAAGGGTTCGATGCCGCCGCGCGACACCAGCCAGAACTCGTCGCACACCGAGCGCAGCAGCGAGCGGTCGTGGCTGACCAGCATCACCGTGCCTTCGAATTCGTTGAGCGCCATCGACAGCGCCTCGCGGGTGGCGAGGTCGAGGTGGTTGGTCGGTTCGTCGAGCAGCAGCAGGTTCGGGCGCTGCCACACCAGCATGCACAACACGAGGCGGGCTTTCTCGCCGCCGCTCATGGTGCCCACCGGCTGCTTGACCATGTCGCCGCTGAAATTGAAGGTACCGAGGAAAGTGCGCAAATCCTGCTCGCGACCACTCTGGCCGGCCGGCACGCCTTCCTTGGCCATGCGCACCATGTGTTCGAGCGGGTTGTCGAGCGGGCGCAGCACGTCGAGTTCCTGCTGGGCAAAATAGCCGATGTTCAGGCCCTTGCCCTCGATCACATCGCCGCTGATCGGCTTGAGCGCGCGCGCGATGGTTTTCACCAGCGTCGACTTGCCCTGGCCGTTGGCACCGAGAATGCCGATACGCTCACCGGCCATCACCGACTTGCTCACGCCGCTGACAATCACCGTCGAGGGCGTGCCGGCCGGCGCATCCTCGGCGGGCGGATAGCCAAAGCAGGCCGAGTCCATCGCCAGCATCGGGTTGGGCAGGTTGGCCGGCTCCTTGAATTCAAACGTGAAGTCCGCATTGGCCAGCACCGGCGCGAGGCGGTCCATGCGGTCCAGCGCCTTGACCCGGCTCTGCGCCTGCTTGGCCTTGCTGGCCTTGGCCTTGAAGCGGGCGATAAATTTTTGCAGGTGGGCGATCTTGTCCTGCTGCTTGGCGTAGGCGTTCTGCTGCAATTCCATCTGCAACGCGAGCGTGTCTTCAAAGGTGCTGTAGTTGCCGCCGTATCGCGTGAGCTTGGCGTGATCAATATGCAGCGTCACATCGGTGATCGCGTCGAGGAATTCGCGGTCGTGGCTGATCACCAGCAGCGTGCCGGCATAGCGTTTGAGCCAGGCTTCGAGCCACACCAGGGCGTCGAGGTCGAGGTGGTTGGTCGGCTCATCGAGCAGCAGCAGGTCGGACGGGCACATCAGCGCCCGCGCCAGCTGCAGACGCATCCGCCAACCGCCCGAGAAACTATTCACCGGGTTGCACAGTTCGGTGGTCTTAAAGCCGAGGCCGAGAATCAGCGCCTGTGCGCGGGCTTGCGCGTCATGTGCACCGGCGTCGTGCAGCGCCATGTAGGCATAGGCCATGCGCTCGCCGTCGTCGGCCGCTTCGGCCGCATGCACCTCGGCCTGCGCCGCCACCAGCGCGGTGTCGCCCTCGATCACGAAATCGGTCGCCGACTGATCGGTCTCCGGCATGTCCTGCGCCACCTGGCCCATACGCCATTGCGCGGGCACGCTGAAATCGCCGCCATCTTCTTGCAGCGTGCCATTGAGCAGCGCAAACAGCGTCGACTTGCCCGCCCCGTTGCGTCCCACCAGACCGACCTTCTCGCCGGGATTCAAAGTCGCCGAAGCGTTGTCCAGCACCACCTTGGCGCTACGGCGCAGGGTGACGCCTTTGAGAATGATCATGCGGGTGAAACTCCAGCGGGGTCTGGCAACAGCGTGCAGCAAGACGGAAAAAGAAGCGTGCCGGGCGAGCGTCCGGACGGCAAGGGCGGAAGTATCCCCGCCCACGGCAACTGCCGTCAATCAGGCCGACCGGCGGTTGCACACGATGAGCGCAATCATTTTGATGCGATGCAGCGACGACACCCACAACCAGCACGGCGTTGACCGAAGTAGAACGTTTGCTCTACCCTAAAAGTAGATCAATCATTCTACCTGCGACATCGCCATGAGCCTCCAGCAAGACATCGCCTCGCGCCTCGAACAGGCCTTCAGCCATCGCGGCTTTGCCGAGCCCAGCGTGGCCGAGCTCAAAACGGCCGCCGAGGTCAGCCTGCGCACCCTGTACCGTCACTTCCCCTCAAAGGAATCGATGGTCATCGGCGCGCTGGCCCACCGGCATGCGCGCTATCTCGACTTCCTGCGCGAGGGCCTGCCCGCTCCCGGCAAGGCCGCGCTCGTGCACCTTTTTCAGCGCCTCGGGCAGTGGATGAAAAACGACGCGCCCCACGGCTGCCTGTCGATGAGCGCCTTTGTCGCGTTCCCCGGCCATCCCGACATCGTCGATGCGGTCAGCCAGCACAAGCGCGACATGATCCAGCTCCTGGCCGAACTCAGCGGCCGGCCCGATCTAGCGCAAGCCCTCTTCCTGCTCCACGAAGGCGCCTCGGCCGCCTGGCCCTTGCTGGGCGAGCAAGCCATTCACGCGGCAGAACACGCCGCACTTCAACTCACCGAAGGAAATCCCTCATGACCTCCCACGCCACCACCATGCGCGGCATCCAACTCATCGGCCACGGCGACATGGACATGCTGAAATTCAGCACCGACCTGCCCGTGCCCACACCCGGCCCCGGCGAGGTGCTGATCCGCGTCAGCGCCGCCGGCGTCAACAACACCGACATCAACACCCGCATCGGCTGGTACTCCAAACATGACAACGCCGCCGACGACGCCGGCTGGACCGGCGAAGCGCTCAAGCTCCCGCGCATTCAGGGGGCCGACGTGTGCGGTCATATTGCAGCAGTTGGCGACGGTGCCGACACCGCACGTATCGGCCAGCGCGTACTCGTCGAACCCTGCCTTCGCGAAGCCGGCGGCGAAGTGCGCGACCAGCCCTGGTACCTCGGCTCGGAATGCGACGGCGGCTTTGCCGAGTTCACCGTGGTCGCCAGCCGCCACGCCCACGCCATCGACAGCGCGCTGTCCGACGTCGAACTCGCCTCCTTCCCCTGCTCCTACTCCACTGCCGAGAACATGCTCACCCGGAGCCAGGTCGCGCCCGGTGAGCGCGTGCTCATCACCGGCGCCTCCGGCGGCGTCGGCTCCGCCGCCATCCAGCTCGCCAAAGCCCGCGGCGCCCATGTCATCGCCGTCTCCACCGAAAGCAAAGCCCCAGCCCTGCGCGACCTGGGCGCCAACCAAGTCATCCCCCGCGACGCGGTGCTGACCGAGGTTGTCGACACCAACAGCATCGACGTCGTCATCGACCTTGTCGCCGGCCCGCACTGGCCGCAATATCTGGACGTACTGCGCCCCGGCGGCCGCTACGCCGTCTCCGGCGCCATCGCCGGCCCCATCGTCGAACTCGATGTGCGCACCCTCTACCTCAAAGACCTCAGCCTGTTCGGCTGCACCGTGCTCGGCCCCGACGTGTTCGCCGCCCTGATCCAACGGATCGAGCAAGGCCAAATCGCCCCGGTGGTCGCGCACCGCTTTCCGCTCGAACAGATCGCCGAGGCACAGCACGTGTTTCTGGAGAAGAAGCATGTCGGGAAGATTGTGCTGAGCATTCGGGGCGATGCTCAATAGACCTGCGCGGGGTGATTCGAGAAGGCGTGAACACCTGTTCTCAAACATCGCAATCGAACAGAAGCCCCCGGACGCAGGTAGGGCGGATCAGCGAAGCGTCATCCGCCGAACGCCTCCGCGCCAATCACCGAATGCGGCGGAAGGCGCTTCGCTTTTCCGCCCTAGACGGGCCCGCTGCTACTTACCTGCTGCACGGCCGCGCTGCGCTATCACAAAGAAAAATGCCGACCCCAGAAGCATGAAGGCTGCGTCAGCGTGGTTCCCGAAAATCGGGACAAGGAGCATGTGAGCAAAGCCCAAAAGGGTGCGATGCGTCGACGGCGGGATTGGGTGAAGCCAGCCTTCGACGGCGAGGGCAAGCGTAAGAACGGATACGCCGAATAAAACGCTGCTTCGGCGAAACAATGGACCTTCAGGCTGTGGTGTGCCGCCTTCGCGCTCTCGGTCTTCCGTGCTCTGTCCCGCTTCGTTGACCAATCGATCGTGCCGCTTGGAATCCGAACGATAACAGCCATAAATGATGAGCAGTGGGACACCCACAAAGAGAAAAACCACTAAAAGTAGAAATACGAATCCCATGACATAAGGTTCTTGCAACAGCCAAAATAAAATGTGTTAGGCATGTTACATCCGCAAGCGCAGGTTGGCCCAACAGTCGGTGTTGCACGATTGCTCCGCTGATGTTGGGCTTCGCTGCGCTCAACCCAACCTACATGACGTTGCCACGGTCGAATTGGGTCGAAAGCTCGCATAGCGGGCGTAGGTTGGGCTGACGAAGGAAGCCCAACGCTCGGCGTTCCACAATTGCACGGCTGATGTTGGGCTTCGCTGCGCTCAACCCAACCTACATGACGCCGTCACGATCAGATTGGGTCGAAAGCTCGCATAGTCAAACAAGCGCCTTCCCCGAACCCGCTTCGTAGCCGCCGGCCGGGGATTCTCACTCCCCCTTACCCAACAACCCTTTCAAATTCGCAAACGGTGAGTGCGTGGCGACCGGGCCGCGGTCAGTTTGCATGCTGGTGCCGGCCTGGGCTTCGGCCTGGCGCTGATGTTCGTTGTCGTGGCAGTACACGCAGAGCAGCTCCCAGTTGCTGCCGTCGGTGGGGTTGTTGTCGTGGTTGTGGTCGCGGTGGTGCACGGTCAGCTCACGCAGGTTGACGTGGGTGAATGTGCGGGCGCAGCGGCCACAGATCCAGGGGTAGATCTTGAGCGCGCGCTCGCGGTAGCCCTGGCTGCGGGTGTCGGCGGCGCGGCGGGCATCGGCGACGATGCGGTCGAGTTTGCTGGGGTCGGGCGTCTTCATATGGGCACTCAAAACGGTTCGTTTGAATCATCCTGGAAACGGTAGTTGAACGCACCCGAGTGTGCGTCTGGCGGGCAGGCTGACAAGGCGCGACGACGCACAGCCTGCCCGCTGTAAGGAGGAGCAACGCAGCCAGCGTGATCGCCAGACGTGCAATCGGGTGCGTAGCGTCTGCGCCCACCAAATGATCGGGCTCGACGCCGGAATCGCTCGTTTGCGCCAATCTTTGCTTACACGCACCAGCGGTCAACAGCCGTTTTCAGGATCATAGACCATCGCCGTCGCACTGCCTCATTTTGTAGCGCCGCCGCCATCGCCAATGCGTGCCGGGCTTGTCCGACTTGCTCAGGCACTTATCCACACATTCTGTGGGCAAGTCCACGGCACTGGAATCGTGCCGCGCCACGTAATAGACTGCGCCGGCATTGTTGATAGGGAGGAAACACACCATGCGTAAATCCGGCGCGGGCGGGCTCGTCTATTCCACCGAAACCGGGCGCATGTGCCCGACTTGCCGCGAACCGATGGCCGACTGCCGCTGCAAAAGCGCGTCTGCCGCGCCCGCGGGCGACGGCATTGTGCGGGTGAGCCGCGAGACCAAGGGGCGCGGCGGCAAGGCGGTGACCGTGGTGCGCGGCGTGGCGTTGAACGCGATTGAGCTGGCGGTGCTGGGCAAGAAGCTGCGCGCCGGTTGCGGCACCGGCGGCACGGTCAAGGACGGCGTGATCGAGGTGCAGGGCGACCATTGCGACCGGGTGATCGAGGCGCTGAAGAAGGACGGCTTCACGGTCAAGCGCGCGGGCGGCTGACGTTCCACCGGGGCGCGCGAATCATGATTTTCATGAGCCGCGCACGGCCCCCACACGGACGCGGCAGCGCCGCAGCGTCGGCACACTGAGGATACTGACAGAAACCCTCACGGACCCACGCCATGCGCCAACCCGCTTTCACCCCCCGCCCCCTGCTCCTCGCCCTGTTGCCCATCTTTGCCGGCAGCGCGATGGCCGCCGACACAGCCACACTGCTCAACCCGGTGGTGGTGACCGGCAGCCGCGCCGAGGCGGCGAGCTTTGATCTGCCCTATTCGATCGACGTGGTCGACAGCCGCACGATTGGCGAGGGCAAGCTGGGCGTAAATGCCTCCGAGGCTTTGGCGGGCGTGCCCGGGCTGGTGATTCAAAACCGCAACAACTACGCGCAAGACCTGCAGATTTCGTCGCGCGGCTTCGGTACACGCGCGGCCTTCGGCGTACGCGGCATCAAGCTGATCACCGACGGCATCCCGGCCAGCACGCCGGACGGCCAGGGCCAGGCGGCGACCTTCAACCTCGACACGGCCGAGCGCATCGAGGTGTTGCGCGGGCCCTTCTCCAGCGTGTATGGCGCGAGCTCCGGCGGCGTGATTCAGCTCTTCTCGCGCGATGGCAAGGGCAAGCCCAGCCTCAAGGCTGGCGTGACGGCGGGCTCGTGGGGCACCAGCAAGATCGAACTCGGCGCCGAGGGCGCGGTGGGCGACACGGGCTACATCCTCAACACCTCGCGCTTTGACAGCAACGGCTTCCGCGACCACAGCGCGGTGACGCGCGACCAGGTCTTCGGCAAACTAAGCTTTGTGCCCGATGCCGACAGCACGCTCAAATTCACCGTCAGTTCGCTCAAGCAGACCGGCACGCAAGACCCGCTCGGCCTCAAGTGGGCCACCTTCAAGGCCGACCCGAGCGCGGTCGAGAGCAACGCCACCACCTTCAACACCCGTAAAAATATCGACCACATGCAAGGCGGCCTGCAGTACGCCCGCCAGATCGGCGCCGGGCGACTGGAGTTCAACGCCTACGCCGGCACGCGCAGCGTGACGCAATATCTGTCGATCCCCAGCTTTGTGCAGGCGGCGGCGTCGCACTCGGGTGGCGTGGTTGATTTTGACCGCAGCTTCCATGGCTTTGGCGCGCGCTGGATTCACACGCTCGACGCCGGCCCCGGCGAGCTGACCCTGACTGGCGGCCTCGATTACGACCGCGCCGAAGACGACCGCAAGGGCTACGAGAACTTCATCGGCACCACGCTGGGCGTCAAAGGCAATCTGCGCCGCGACGAGATCAATACCGTCACCAGCCTCGACCCCTACGCACAGGCGAGCTGGAAGCTGGGCGACGTGACGCTGCAAGCCGGTCTGCGTCACAGCCATGTGGAATACGAGGTCGACGACGCGTATATGTCGAACGGCGACGGCAGCGGCGAGGTGAGCTATCGCAAAACCACCCCGGCGGTGGGCGTGCTGTGGGCGGTCACCCCGGCGCTCAACCTCTACGCCAGTGCGGCGCGCGGCTTCGAGACGCCGACCGTCACCGAGATGTCCTACGCCAGTGCGGGCGGCGGTTTCAACTTTGATCTCAAGCCGGCGCGCAGCATTCAGTACGAACTGGGCGCCAAGGCCTTCCTGAGCGACGACACCCGCCTCAACGCAGCGATTTTCCAGATCCGCACCGACGATGAGTTGGTGGTCGCCAGTTCCTCGGGCGGTCGCACCGTGTACGCCAACGCCGCCAAAACCCTGCGCCAAGGCATGGAAGTGGCGCTGGATTCGGAGTTCTCGGAACAGTGGCGCGCCCGCCTGGCCGTGACCTGGCTGCGCGCCATCTATGACGGCGCCTTCACCAACGGCAGCAACAGCGTGGCCGACGGCGCGCGCATGCCGGGCATTCCGGCCACCAGCGCCTTTGGCGAGATCGTGTGGCAGCCGCGCCAGGACCTGTCGGCCGCGCTGGAGGCCCAGTACCGCAGCAAGGTGTATGTGGAAGACACCAACACCGAACGCGCCGCGCCGGCCTACACCCTCTTCAACCTGCGCCTGAGCGCCGAACAGAAGATGGGCGCATGGAAGCTGACCGAGATGGTCCGCCTCGACAACCTGTTCGACCGCACATACGTTGGCTCAGTCATCGTCGGCGACGGCAATGGCCGCTACTACGAACCGGGCAGCGGCTTTGGCTGGTTCGCCGGCGTGTCGGCGCGCTACGCCTTCGACTGATCATCGGCGGCGCGATTGCGGTACAAGGCTCGCTTCGGCGGGCCTTTGCCATGTCGGCGGGCACCGCTGCTATCCATCACCCGCATCCGGCTCGCCGCAGTGCGCCAGGATGGCCTGTCGCACCGCATCGCGCAGCTGGAGCATGTCGTGCCAGCCCTCGCCCTGCGGCTCGATGGGCGCACCGATCGTGACCGACAGCGGGCCGCGCCGCGGGCGCCACGAACCGGACGGCAGAATCCGGCGCGAGCCGGCGATGGCCACCGGCACCACCGGCAGGCCCTGCTGCGTGGCAATCTGAAAGGCCCCGAGCCGGAACCCGCGCAACCCCGGACTGCTGCCGAAGGTGCCCTCGGCAAAGAACAATAAGGGCGGCGGCTGGCGGGCGATCTCGCCCATGGTCTTGACGTCCTCCACGCCTTGGCGTGAATCGAAGCGCGCCACAAAATGCGCGCCCATGCGCTCGAACAAGGGGCGCATCACGCGGTTGTGCTTGAACTCCCCCTTGGCCACGAAAGCCACCGGCGCCGGCAGTGCCGCGCCCAGCACCAGGCCATCGGCGTAGCTGGCATGGTTGGCGACGAACAGCACCGGGCCGGCGGGCAGGTGCTCAAGACCGGAGACAGTCATCGGGCAGGCGCTGAGCCATTGAAACGCGCGCGCCAGCCAATGCGTCACCCGCCATCGTGCGCCGAGGCTGGGCAAGGTGAAGATGGCCAGCGCGGCCAGCGGCGCCAGCAACCAGAACACCGCCCACACCCAGGCACCATAGCCCAGCTCACGCGCCCGCCCGATCGCACCGGCAAGCCGTCCCGCCGCACTGGCGAGCTGCAGCCGCGCCACCTGCACCCAGGTGGGTCGAGTCGAGACGCCCAGTGTGCCGTTCAGGTAGGCCTCACGCACCGCGGCGCGCCGCAGCTTGCCGCTGGAGGTCTTGAGCACGGCATGCGGCGGCGCCAGCACCACCACATCGGGGGGGATGCCGATCTGCTCGACGGCGGCACCGGCAATGCGTTGCTCCAGCGCGGCGCGGCGCCCGGCGTCGGCCTCCCGCGTCTCGGCCACCACCACCAGCCGCTCGTCCACCGCCTGCTTATCGACCACGCCGAACACCGCTACGCAACCCTTGCGCACACCGTCCAGTTCGCCGACGAGTTGCTCCAGGTCGTAGGGATAGAAGTTGCGCCCGCCGCGGATGATCAGGTCTTTCTCGCGGCCGGTGATGTACACCTCGCCATCGGCCAGATAGGCGTAGTCGCCGGTCACCAGCCAGTCGCCGTCGAACAATCTGGCGCTGGCCGCCGGGTTGCGGTAGTAGCCGCGGGTGGCCGACGGACCGCTGAACTCGAGCCGGCCGACGCGCCGCTCGGGCAGCGCGCGACCCGCGCTGTCGACCACGCGCACGCGGTGCTCGGGCAAGGGCGGACCGCAGGCGACGAAGCGCAGCGCATCTGCGCCCTCGGCAACGGGGTCGGCCAGGCCCCGACTGCGCATCGCCTCGGGCGCCACGTGGTCGACACGTACCCCGCGCCCCGGCGGCGGCACGCACAGCCCCACCGTCGCTTCGGCCAGGCCATACACGGGGGCCAGCGCTTCCGGTCGCAAGCCGTAGCAGGCGAAGGTCTGGGCGAAGCGTGCCAGGGTGTCGGGGCTGACCGGCTCGGCGCCATTGGCCGCCAGCCGCCACGAGGACAGGTCCAGCCCGTCAAGCGTCTGATCAGCCAGCCGCTTGACGCACAGCTCGAAGGCGAAATTTGGCGCCGCGGTGACCGTGCCGCGATGGCGGTGGATCGCCCACAGCCAGCGTTCGGGCCGGGCGAGAAAGTCCAGCGGCGACATCAGCACCAGCGGGCATCCATGGTAGAGGCTGCCGAGCCAGGCGCCGATCAGCCCCATGTCGTGATACAGCGGCAGCCAGCTGACGGCCACATCGGTGGACCCCAGCCCGGTCGCCCGCCCCCAGGCCCGGATGTTGGCGAGCAGGTTGCGGTGGCTGAGCATGACGCCCTTGGGGTCGCCGGTCGAACCCGAGGTGTACTGGATCAGGGCGAGCGCGTCGTCCGCGGTCGGGGTCGGCGTCATGGACGGGCCATCGAGATCGGCCAGCGTCAGGACGGTGCGCAGGCTTGGCGACAAGCCGATCAGCATCCGCGCCAGCGGGCGGACCGTATCGAAGGTGATCAGCACCCGGGCTTCGCAGTTGCGCAAGATGCCGGCCTGACGATTCAGGTGATCCTCCAGCTGGGCCGGGCGTGACGGCGGATACATCGGCACCGGCACGGAACCTGCCATCAGGATGCCGAAAAAACACCGAAAGAAGTCCGGCCCCGACGGCAGCATCAGCGCCACACAGGCGCCGGCCTGAACGCCGGCGCCGCTCAGGACGCCAGCAATACCGCGGGCCGCCTCGGCCAGCTGTGCGTAGCTCAGGGTCTCGGTGGCATCGGGCTGGCGATAGAAGGTGACATGGGTACGCTCGGGATGACGCCTCACATGCCAATCGAGCACGTCGACCAGACCCCTCGCCGCGTCGGGCAAGCCTGCCACATGCGCCGGCACCGCCAGCCGGGCATCGTCATGGGCGGTTGGCGAGGGCGTATAGCCCGCAACCGCCATGGCCGCGAGCACATCGCGCGGCGTGCGGGCGTTGCCCAGCACGTCGGACGGCAGCTGAACCGCAAACTCGCGCTCGACCCGCGCCAGCAACTCAACCCGCGCCAGGCTGTCGAGCCCCAGATCCCGGTCCAGCTGGCTGTCGAGTCCGGCATGAAGCCGGGCGCCGGGGCGCAACTCGCCAAGCACCGAGTCGACCAGCTGCAGAAGCCGGTCGGCATCGTGCGGGTGTTCCAGTCCGGGCGTCTGTGCCATGTCGTCTCCGGAGGGTGGCCTTGGGTGACCCACCTTACCGCCGGCGCACAAGGCCGGGCAAGTCACCCCCGCCGCGACACGGCCACGCAACACGCGGGAGGGTCCGGTCGATGCAGACGGTCGGCCGTGATGGCACAGACCACCTTGGGCACCGGGCACCTGCCCCATCGCGCAACAACACTGTCCATTCGCTGTACAGCCCACGCATCGCCGCCCCGAATCCCGCCGGCATGCGCGCTTGGCCGGAAGCCGCATCGGAGCGCGCTTTGCGCCCACTCCGCCTCGCCTTGAAGGCCTTGTGCGCCCCGCGGGCACGAAGATCGCGACCTATGACTTGCGCCGTGACGACGGTGGAGCACATCCGTCACAGGGAGGCGACTGCGCATCTGGCGCGGACATTCCATAAAGACCATGCATTGGAGACAAACACATGCAAAAAACGCTCATCGCCCGCGCCATCGGCGTGGCCCTCATCGCCGCGTCAGGCGGTGCCGGCGCCGTCAGCTTTACCGACGGCGACAAGACGCTGGACATCAACACCACGGTCAACGGTTTCTACGCCTTCCGCACCACTGAAGACGACCGCGGCAAGGTCAACAACTCGGGCATCACCAACGGCCTGCTGCCGGGCTGGATCAACTTCGTGTTCACCACCAAGGCTGAAGGACTGGACATCAAGGCGCACGTGGGCTTTGCCCCGGGCCTGAACAACGACTCCAGCGTGGTCGGTCTGCCGATCAGCAAGAGCGGAAGCGGCCGCCAGGACCCGTACTCGCAGATCGACACCCGCAACCTGTACTTCCAGTTCGGCAACGAGAACATGGGTACGGTCAAGATCGGTCGCGACATCGGTCTGTTCGCGCAGAAAGTCATTCTGTCCGACATGACCCTGCTTGGCCTGGGCGGCACCACCGGCGCGTCGATCCCGTACAACACCACCTTCGGCATGATCGCCCACGGCTACATGTACACCGGCTTCCAGCCGCAGATCACCTACACCACGCCGAACATGAGCGGCTTCTCGGCCTCGGTCGGCATCTTCCAGCCGAGCGATTTCATCGGCAGCGGTGAGACCTCCACACCGGGTCTGCAAGCCATCGCCAGCTACGACTGGACCGGCAGCAACCCGGGCTCGGTCTGGGGCGGCCTGATCCATCAGGACACCGATGAAGGTTTGAGCAACACCAACACCTTCAGTGCCCGTGGTTTCGAACTGGGCGCCAAGATGGCCTTTGGCCAATTCGAAGCACTGGCTTATGGCTTCAACGGCAAGGGCCTCGGCCTGTCGACCGTCGGCGCACTGTTCCATTCGCCCTACGGTGAAACCGACAGCTCGGGCTACTTCCTGCAAGGCACCTACAAGTTCGGCGCCACCAAGGTCGGTCTGAACTACGGCGAGAACAAGGACAAGGGCGGCACGCTGACCGGCAGTAACAAGTTCCGCGGCACCACGCTGGGCATCTATCACACGCTCAACAAGTACATCACCCTGGTTGGCGAAATCAACCAGGAAAAGTCCAGCGGCCCCGACGCCATCAACTCGGGCGGCAACGGCGACCTGAAGACCCGCACCATCTCCCTCGGGGGCATCGTCTTTTTCTAGGAGCACGAAAAAGACAGTCTCCCTCGACTTGCGCGGCGCCTTCGGGCGCCGTTTTTTTTAACGGTAGAATCCGGTCACATCCCCCGGGAGGCGCCCATGCCCCGATTCGTCACCGCCCTCGCCATCGCACTGGCCCTGAACCTGATGCCGGTCGCCCACGCCGACGATATCGTCCATCAACGCCTCAACACCAGCGACTACACTACGGCGCGCATCGCCGTCACCGACGCCATCATCGACGAAGGCCTGCGCGTTGCGTCAGTCAGCAACTTTGGCGAGATGCTCGCACGCACCGACGCCGACCTGCACCATGGCGCCACCCCCTATCGCCACGCCGAAGTCTTCGCGTTCTGCAGCATTCAAGTTGCCGCGCTACTGGTCAGCGAAGCGCCCGAACGCATTGCCTACTGCCCGCTCACCATCGCGCTTTATCAATTAGTGGAGGAACCGGGGCATCCCGTACATATCCTCTTCCATCCGCCGGGCGGGCAAAGCCCCGGCGCTCTGGCGGGGCTGGATGTGCTCAATCGCATCGTCGGCCGCGTGCAGCAGAACTTTCCACCGCCAAATTAGCGCGCCATCAGCCACGCCCGATGCATGACGCCCCCATGCTGAATAAGACCGAAGCCGTGCCTGTTGACGCAAAACGCGGCTCAAGGCCGCGTTATACAAGAATATTGGCGGAAGCTCAGTCCGCCGAACTATAGAATCATCACATTCCACTACATTCATTTTTATGCTACCAAATCAGTAGCTTAGCCTCGACAATTGCTTCGCACCGTGCCACCACGTATCATTAAAGCTCAATTTTTATGGCGGGTGTGTTGGCGGGTGCAGCCAGCAGTGGAGGTGAAAAATGCCGAAAAAGGTGGGTCCGCTCGCTGACAGAGAGGTCAGAAAGATTTCCGCCCCCGGAATGCATGCAGTCGGCGGAGAACCGGGGCTGTATTTGCAAGTACTGCCTTCCGGTCGCAGAACATGGGTGCTCAGGTATTCAATCGGCGGAAAGCGTCGGGAGATGGGTCTAGGCGGCTACCCCGCCGTTTTGCTAAAGGACGCACGAGACCGCGCCAAAGAACAGCGCGGAAACATCGCAAAGGGTATCGACCCGGTGGATAAACGCGCCGCCGAGCGAGCCGCAGACAAAGCGGAGAAGGCACGCCGCAAGACCTTCGACTGGTGCGCATCACAGTACATTGAGGCCCACGCCGCCGGCTGGCGCAACGCGAAGCACGCGCAGCAATGGCGCAACACCCTGAACACGTACGCCAGCCCGGTCATTGGCCGCATGCCAGTTCAGGACATCACCACAGACGATGTTCTAAAAATCCTCACGCCCATCTGGCCCATCAAAACCGAAACAGCAAGCCGGGTGCGTTCGCGCATTGAGCTTGTTATGAGTTGGGCCAAGGCAAAGAAATTTCGAACAGGGGAAAACCCCGCTGTGTGGCGCGGCAATCTCGACTGCCTGCTAGCCAAACCGGCGAAGGTCAAAGCAGTGCGGCACCACCCCGCCCTCCCGTATCACGACATCACCGCCTTCATGGCGGACCTGCGCGCCCGCGAAGGAATGGGCGCCCGCGCACTTGAGTTCGCCATCCTGACCGCCGCGCGGTCAAACGAGATTCGGGGCGCCACATGGGACGAAATCGACCTTGAGCGCCGCATCTGGACAGTTCCATCATCGCGCATGAAGGCCGGCAAAGAGCACGCAATTCCGCTGTCGGATGCCGCTGTTCAACTGTTACGCGCCCTGCCTCGGTTCGCTGAATCCAATCTAGTTTTTGTAGGCCTGAGAGGCAAGCCGCTGAGCGATGCAACTCTGCTGGCCGTCACCAAGCGAATGAATGCAGAGTGCGTCCCGCACGGCTTCCGCAGCACCTTCCGCGACTGGGCGGGAGAGACGACCGGACACCCGCGCGAGGTCATTGAGCACGCCCTAGCGCACCAACTGCCCGACAAGGCCGAAGCCGCCTATGCACGCGGAACCCTATTGCAGAAACGCCGCCGCCTAATGGATGACTGGGCGCGGTTTTGCGCCAAGAAGGCAACGGGGGGCGACGTGGTCCCACTTCGACGCAAAAAGGGTGCCGCATGATCGACGAAGAATTCATCGCCAAGCGCACGCAACACCACCCCATCAGCGGGGCCGCTCGCGTCGCAATCGACGCCGCGCTGTGCGCCCTCGCCCACAGCGAAAAAGAGGCGTCAGTCACTATTCAAAAGCGCACAGGACGCGACGGGTGGGTTTTTGTTGTCACTGGCGGACATCTGGAGGCAACGCCATGAACACAACCCCTGAAAACCCCGCAGAGGCCGCGCTGGTGGCTTTTGTAATGAGCCTTTCGCCTGAACAGCGAGAACAGCTTGAACAGGCCATGCGTCGCTCGAGTGACCCGCGCGCTGTTGCCGCTGAGTGGATGGCGAAGCACGCACTCACCAACATTCAAGCGGGCGTAACGCTTGCGCGCGAAGCCTCTCCGCCGTCAATTGGTGGAGTTCTCGACGGGCTGGAGGTGTGCGCTGTGGAGGACATGGCAACCATTTCGCAATTGGCCCACGCGATTCGCCAGCAAACACGCAGCGCGGCAGTCAAGGTGCTTGCCGATCAAATCGAGCAACTGGCGCGCGAGTGCTCCGAGAGTCTGGAAGCTGACTGCGAAACGGCCCATGCGCTACTGCAAGCGAGGCCAAAACCCCATGCTGCTTATGGTCGATAAGCAGCATCAGGGGCCGAAAGTCACGCTGTTAGCGGCAGTTGTGAGCAAGCTCCCAAAAAGATACCCACATAAATACCCGCTTTTTCTTTCGCTGGAGGCGAAATGACCGACCCGGACGATGAAGGCCTCGCGGACGCACTCGCCGCTATTAACGCGACCCATACGAACGGCGGCAGGCTACTAAGCAAGCAAGATGCTATCGAGTTCATCACGAAGCCGATCTACCTTGGGCACCCCAAAACGGCGCCGTACAGGGGCCGTGGGCGCCGCCCAACCCGCACGCAGTATGACGATGCCCTTGATCGCAGGAAGGGGCCGTATCAACGTCTGGTGAATCTCCCGACACATCGCCTGAACTCGGGCGACGTTCCGTCAAATATTATTGTGGGCGTCGGGCGCCAACTACGCCCAACAACTCCAAAGCGCGACCTTGCCCGAAAGGTGGAGGAGGAGCTCGACAGGAAATATGAGAACGCGCCCCACCGCGACAACATCCGCCGCCACCTGAAAAAAGCCGGCCTACTCGACTGAATTAAACCCCGATGATGCGTCGGCATTGACGCTGCGGCAACGGCAATACTTGGCTCACGTCCCAACAACACCCAAGGGGGTGAAACGTGTCCCAAGCAGAAAACACCGAACAGCGCGTACGCCGCTTCCTTCGGTTGCCTTCCGTCGCAGAAGCTACGGCCAAGAGTCGCAGCACTATCTACCGCGACATGGCAGCCGGCACTTTTCCGAAGGCCCACCGAATCGGCCCCAATAGCGTCGCTTGGGATGCCGACGAGATTGCCCGCTGGCAAGCAGAACGCCTTGCCGCCAAGGGATAAGGGGCGGCGACATGGCACAAAAAAATAGCCCGGCCCTCAAGAAAGAGCCGAGCAACTTCAAACACACCCCCGATTTTAACCCGCGTTCGTCGTCTGTTCGCGCACTTGTGTTGAGCGCGCTGCGCGCCGGCGAACAACTGACCCCCGGCGATGCGTGGGCGCGCTTCGGAACGTCCCGGCTGGCTGCTGTGGTCTACACCCTGCGAGGCCAAGGCTGGCAGATCAACAGCCGCCGCGTGACTGTTCGCTGTCGTGATGGACGCCCTGCGGTCGTGGCCGAATACACCCTCAGCGAGCGCCAGTAGCGTGGGCCGCGACCGCAAGAAACACGGCATCGCTTGCGAGGGGCCGTGGCTTCCCGTTCCCATCGAATTCCTGCGCAGCCGCGCCTGTGCCGAACTGAGTCCGCACGCGGCAAAGCTGTTGCTGACTGTGTGGGTGGCGCTTGGACCGAATGCGGGCCGAAACGGAGATATCAGCCTCGCCCCCAAGGCAATGGCGGTCCGAGGCTGGAATTCTCGCGCCACGCTGCACGCAGCGGTTTGCGAATTGGAAAGCGCCGGCCTGTTGTGCAAAACCCGCAAAGGCACACGACTAGATTGCACTCTCTGGGCTTGCACCCTCTATCCGCTGGATTGCGACTTGCGGAAGTTGGAAGTGACGCCGAGCGCCTACACGCAAAATGATTGGAAAGGGTCGGAGCGCGAACACCTCCAGCCGCCTACCGAGGCAAGCCCGGCCGTGTGGCGCCGCGCCCGCCTCAAGATCGACGAACAAGCAAGAAAGGCCATGAATGACGCGACGAAGCGGGGCCAGAAAAAAAATTCTGATGACCCGCTGCGGAACGAAATCCAGAACTTTGTTCCGCCACGGAACAAACCCGCCCTTGCTCAAGGCCCGTAGGCGGCTTTTCGTTCCGCCACGGTACGAAACCCCCTGTTTTGGCCCATAGCTCCGTTCCGCAGCGGGTCACCTATCTAAAGTAGCCATCTATCCACAGAATTTGGAGGCAGCATGAACAAACAAACAGACACCACCGGCGCCCTTGACCGCGCCATCGCCAAAGGCCAGGACAACGCCAACAGCCTGATCGAGCGACTGCGGACTGTCACTGCTGAACGCGACCAACTGATTGCCGATACCGAGGCCGCCGAAATCGCGCGCAAGGAGGCCGAAAACGCGCTTGTGACAGCGCAGGCAGGCGTCGAGCTTGGCGAAGCCAGTGCAGAGGACGTGAGCGCCGCACAGGCGCATTTTGATGAGCTTGAGACCACCGCAGCCGACCTGCCCGCCAAGCGCCAGCGCATCGCGGTACTGAACGCCATGTGCGAAAAGCTGACTGACAACCACCGCAGCGCGGCGGAGCACCTGCAACGCCTTCAGGACGACAGGCGCGAAGCCCAACTTGAGGCGGTGGGAAATCTCGCAAAAGCCGCCAACCAAAAGCACATTGAACTGACCGAGGCCGCCGAAGCCGCCGCCGTTGAAGTCATGGCGTGCGCCGCAGTGCTGGCCGACCAGAAATTCGCCCTTCAAGGCTGCGAGGACGCGCGGCGCTATTTCAATTCAACGATTCGCGGAGATAGGCCGCACCGCATCTTCCAAAACAAACAGCGCATCGCCGACGAAATCGGCCTTGCGTAACTCGCAGCACCGCCCGGCGGGGGGATTGGTCTCCGACCTTGCCGGGCATCACCTCGAAGGACAGAAAATGACAGACAACGAAATTGCAAAACTCAAGGAATACCGGCGTCACGCCCAAGCACGAGTCGCCGCAGGCAAGGCCAGTCAAAGACTATGGGAGGTGGCTGTTCGCAGTTGCGACGCTGCGCTGAACCCCGAAAAATTCACTCCCGAGGAACACCGCGAGATCAACGCCAGAGCGGCCCAAACGCTTGCCTCTGTTGAGAAAACGCTGGCAGTCCGAAAAGCCCGCGCAAAGGCAAAGGATGGCGCGTGAGCGTGAAAAATACAGCCCCCGTAACTTCCGTGGCAGTTGGCGAAATCGTCGATTCGATACCTCCTGAAAGTACGCCGGCCAAGCGCAGAGTGCCACCGATCAAACTGCACACGCTGCGCGACATCAAGACGGAACTTGGCAAGGTGTATCGGGAGGCCCGCGCCGGGAAACTTGAGCCGCAGGACGCGACGCGTCTCGCCTACCTTTTGCGCCAGATTGCCGACCTGACCGTCCAGACCGACCTAGAGGACCGCATCACCGCGTTGGAGGCGCGAACCAATGAGTAAAGACATCGCCCGCCGTGTGGCCTCTTTGGAGGCAACATACGGCACGCCCCTGCCCACTTGCTCGCCTGCCATCGCCGCAGCCCTCAACGCGACAATAAAGCGCCTTGCGGAGCATCCTGAGCAACCCGTTACCGAAGCCGATGCCCGCTTGTTGCTTGAGAAGAATGGCGACCGCTGGATAGACCAAGTGGAGGATGAATTTTGGATCGAGGGCAGAGTCACAGCGTTCATTGCGCTGTGCGAGTTCGCCGCGATACTCGAAACCTTCGGGACTCTGGCGCCAGCGGCTGATGTAGTCGAAACATGGGCGCAACGATTCCGAGACAAGCGGAAACTATCGCCCTATCTGCCGCCGACGCGGTATGCGGAGCACGCAGGAAAACCGGACGGCGTCGGGCCGTGGCCTGTCCTTCAAGCCATCCAACACATCGCGGACTTGGAGATTCCGGGGCGCCGCGACGACTGCGAGTATTCGTATCGACTCACAGAGGCCGACCGTATCGCGGCCCGGCATCGATCCGCCGGCTACCGGCTGAAAGACGAATCAGAGAGGGACGCATGGCGAGCCGAGGGCGAGGTGCTATCGGTGAAAGCCGCCATCGCTCAGGTAGTCGAGCTAGGAAAAGATACGGACTGGCTTGAACGGTACGCACGAACACAGCCGGAATCGGAAGCAACAGGGCTGGCGCGGGCCTTTGTCAGCACGAAGACCAAAATACCGCCACATGAAACCGGGTGACAACCACTCCGGCCTACCCCGCTAGCAAAAAGACGGCGTGTCGCGTTTCCGGCCAAAAAAACAGCATTCGCTGAATGGGACGCCGGCATCCATCAGCCCCACGTCAAGCGTCCCGAATTAGCGATGGTATCTAGCGCAGGATACCTATCCGGATCTAGATTCCTGAATATTTGATAGTTTTCTACTTCATGCTCTGTGAGCGACACGACAGCCAGTTGATAAGAAATGAAAAGTGCCAGCAATTCGTACTCTGAAAGCTGGCTCAATACAATTCTTACGTATCTTGCTGCATCCAAATTTTCTCCGTCTGTCTCGCCGAGCCAAACAAACAGCTCTGACAGAGAACGCAGCGCAGGACCGAAGAGCCCTGTATGTGCTGATTGGTATCGACTCGCATAGGCAAACCAAACTTTGAAGTCACGCTCATAGCTTTTAGCTTGCTCTGACGCCAAGCCTTCTCTTGGCTGAAAAACAGGAGGCTCGTTGGGGTTTTCTTTACGGAACCATTGCTGAATATTGGCCTCTTTGACGAGTCGAATGACCTCCAAGTCGAGATTCATCTTTTCTTTTGCTGAATCGAAGAGGGCGCGTGAGTGCAGTAGCCAAGCAAAAAAAGTTTGCTCGAACCTCTGCCGGTCAATCGCCCTATTCTGTTGCTCAAGCGCCCGAGCCGAGTTCGCCATCTCAATCTGCGACAGTTCAAGCGCCTTCTGTGAAGCCTTGGCGACCTCCCGCGACAACCTCAATTCTTTTGCCTGCATGGCCAAAGTCATCAACAGGCCAAGAAGTGCAAAGAACGAAAACGCAGGGTTCAGAACGCCGCCAAGGTAGTCGCCTAGCTGACCCCACGCAGCGGGGTCGCCGGAAATAGGGGCGTCGTAAAAACGGAGAACGTAGAAGCCGACAGCTAAGACCGCAAGGACCGCCGCAACGAGAAGAATTCCGGCCAGTAGTCCGGGCAGCTTGGACTCATGCTCAATGATCGACCGCTCGGCGCTCTCACCTGTCTCCGACATCATCGACTTGTCTCATCTCGTGAAAAATGAGGCGATTATGTCATATGGGAGACCGGCGCGTCCGACTCAACAGCGAGTTAAGCACTCGCCCGTTTGGCGGGTTTTTTGGCGGGTGCCATTGGGGTGACACCAGAACCCTCAACAACCACAAGGGGTTTGGCGGGTTATTGGCGGAAGCTCAGGGATTCGAACCCTGGATACCTTTCGGTATGCCGGTTTTCAAGTTTGGCGTAGCCGTACTTTACCCTACTTTGTTTAGCCATACACACCTATACAAATCAACGATTTAGTCCGCTTGCGTGTTTGGTGTAACCTGTCGTACCTTTACCCATGATGTTAAACATACGTTAAAAACACGTCTTGGAGAAGGAAAATGACACGGCTGACAAAGGAATTCATCGACAAAGTTCCGCTACCCGCGAAGGGCAACAAGGTCTATTGGGACGACCAGCTTAAAGGCTTCGGTCTGCGCGTCACGGCTGCGGGAAAGAAGGTCTTTGTCGTCATGGGTAGGGTAAAAGGCGAGCAGGTGGGCATCACCATTGGGCCTTATGGTGTCTGGACAGTTGATCTTGCACGGAACGGCGATACACGAAAAACCCCAGACAACTCAATCGAGATAGTGAGGCCGGGTGCAAAGCACCTGCTCAACGCAATGCAAGCGGGCATTGACCCCCGCGAGGAACGCAGAAAGCAGGAAGTGTCCGAGGTCACGTTGCGGAAGGTTGCCGACGCCTACGTCGCCCGACCCGGCAAGCTCAAGGAGAGCAGCAAGGGCGAGATTGAACGCCATGTGGCTACCACCTTTGAGGCATGGGCAGACAAACCTATCACCGCCATTACCGAGGACATGTGCCGTGATCGTTATAGGGAAATGCTCACGAAGGGTCTGCGAGGCAAGGCACCAGCCCCCGGACAGGCGAACCAAGCATTTTCCGTCCTTCGCGCCTTAATCAATTTCGCGGGTCGTAGGTACAAACAGAGCAACGGTGCGCCTCTGATTACCCTTAACCCAGTCAAAGCACTGAAGGACGACTGGGTGAAGTTGCAGCCCCGTATGACTAATATCGGCGAGAGCAAGGTCGGGGCGGTCTGGCACATGCTGACCACATCCCGCGCCGAGGCATACAACCGCGACACCCTTGCCAGCATTGACCTTGTCATGTTCTTGCTGCTGACCGGCGCACGCATTGGCGAGGCATCCGCGCTCACTTGGGACAGGGTCAATTTTGACGAGGGCTGGTGGCACATACCTGACCCCAAGAACAAGAACCCTGTGTGGTTGCCGCTGTCGTCGCAAGCCTTTGAACTGCTCAAGGGCCGCCAGCGCGTGAAGGGTAGCCCGTTCGTTTTCACCAGTTGGGGTAAGGCAGGCCACATCAAAGACCCCCGCGACACGATGGGCAAGGTCAGCGAAGCCGCGGGCACCAAAATCGCGCCTCACGATCTGCGCCGTACATTTGTCGCCATAGGCTTCCAGAACTGCGGCGTTGATCTTTCCAAGCTGGAACTGCTGACGAATCACGTCCTTAAAGGTGTAACCGCCACTCATTACCTACCGAAGCAGCGCCTGCAATACCTACTCCCGGAGGTGCAGCGCATAGGCGACTGGATCGAGGCGCAGGGTAAGGCCGCTGCCAGCGTGGTTATTGAGGAAACCGCCCCCGCATAGTTTGACGAAACTAAAGCGGGCGGCGCTTGCATGGCCGATGATTCATCGCGTACAGTTGCGTTCAGTTGCAACCCGAATACGCAATGTAATTCGGGGAAGCGCCGCACTGGGGCGCTCCCGCGAGGAAAATTCCAGAGCCGAGAGCTGGTGAGCTAAGGGTGAAAGCCCCCCAAGGAACCAGACACCGCCCGAACCCGTAAGTGGGCTGAGTGACCCTCAAATAATTCCACGGCAAGCTCGCCTTGCTGCTGCACTACCAGATACACCGCATCGGCAAGGCACGTCTTAGGACTTGCCCAAATGACTGCCGCACGCAAACTGCTCACCAACGCCGAAACCGCCGAACTACTTGGCATCCTTCCCAACACGCTGGAAATTTGGAGGGGCAAGGGTAAAGGCCCGCGCTTCCTGAAAATGGGGCCGCGCAAGCAAGACGCCATTCGCTACGACGAAGCCGAAGTGATGGCATGGATTCAGGAGCGCACCTGCTCCAATACCAGCCAATACATGAACCTCCCGCAACAAGCCCAGCACGCTTGAGGGGAACGACATGTCACACGATCAAGAAAAAACCGGCGAGGGTCGCAACACCCTGCCGGTTAAGGACGAAACCAGCCCCCTGAATGGACTAGGGGCTAGTTTAGGAAACCTCGCCGCGCAGGGCTTTGACAATTTGGGCGCACAGCAGGACGACGGTAGCGATCAATACCAGTACGGCGGCACCATGCCGATCTTCGCCCCTGTCGCCCAGCAGCCCGACCATATCGCATGGCCTCCGGGGTTTGCGGGTGCCTTGGCGAGCTTTATCTACCACTCAGCACCGCGCCCGGTCGCAGAGGTTGCGATTGTCGGGGCGCTTGGGCTGCTCGCTGGAATATGTGGTCGTCGATGGGTCATTTCCAATACGGGGCTTAACCTCTACCTCATCTTGGTTGCTCGTTCTGCGATAGGCAAAGAGGCGATGCTTACCGGGATCGGGGCGCTAGTCATGGCAGCGTCGAAGAAGGCACCTGACGCAGCGCGGTTCGTGAGCTTCACTGACTTTGCATCCGGCCCCGCGCTGGTGAAGGCGATTGCTGAGAATAGCTGCTTCGTGAATGTCGCGGGTGAGTTTGGCCACAAGTTTGCGAAGATGGCAAAAGCGAAGGAAGGACCGGAAAACTCGCTTCGAAACGTACTCACGAACCTGTATGCCAAGTCTGGGCCGCAGTCGATTGCGGGCGGTATTTCATACAGTGACAAGGAGAAGAACGCAAACGCCCATGCAGGTATTGCGTATAGCTTGGTTGGCGAAACCACCCCCGGCACTTTCTACGACGCAATTACTCAAGACGTGATGGCTGACGGGTTCATGTCACGCTTCACGGTTATTGCTTACGAAGGCGACAGGCCGGACAAGAACCCTTGCCCGCAACTGGTGCCGCCAGAGAACTACATCATTCACCTCTCT
This sequence comes from Denitromonas ohlonensis, assembly GCF_007625205.1. GTDB lineage: Bacteria > Pseudomonadota > Gammaproteobacteria > Burkholderiales > Rhodocyclaceae > Nitrogeniibacter > Nitrogeniibacter ohlonensis. The sequence continues at coordinate 265,844 of NZ_VMNI01000002.1, forward strand.
GACATCGTCATGCAGGCCGTACAGCATGAGCTTCGTAATCAGTATCAGGATGTGTATTTTTCACCTGACGCGGAACAGATGCTAACTGCATTCGAGGCTGAGTGCGACAGCAACATACGGAAGGCAGGAGACGACGAATCCCGCCGACAGATGTGGAACCGGGCGCACCTCAAGGCGCTTCGCATTGCCGCTCTGCTGGCGGTCGCCGACAACTGCCTGAACCCCTGGATAACCGCAGACCATGCGAAATGGGCGATTGACCTTGTTCGGCGGGACATCGCTCTGTTTTCCAAGCGTCTGAACGGCGGCGATATTGGCGATGGCGACGACGTTCGGCAAAACAAGGTTCTGGCACTGCTTCTCGAATACCTGACCCACGATCTGCCGGACACATGGAAGCACATTGAGCCGATGAAACGTAACGGCATCGTTCCATATAACTGGCTTCAAAACAGGACGCAGCGTGTATCGGCGTTTGAAAAGCACCCGATGAAATCTACGGTGGCATTACAGCAAACAATCAACGCGCTGATTAACTGCGGCGTCATTAGCGAGGTGTCGAAATTGCAGATGACGGAGAAGTTCGAAAAGCACTCAAAGGCTTATGCCATCGTGGAATTGCCGGGATACGAGAAACCGGCAGTCACAAGGGACTGGACAGATAAATTCATGGAGGCCGCCAAGGTGAAAAGCAAATGACAACCACATAGGCTAGTAGCGCCTCAATAGCGCAACTAGCCTACCTTCCATCGGATGTGGCGGGAAGATCGGGCTAGAAGTAGCCTGCGATAGCAAGATCGGGCTATTGCCGCAAACCCAAGCGCAGCAAGGGTTTTAAGTAAAAAAATAAAAAAAATAGCGTAATAGCCAAAGGTACTTAAATTGTCAGTTTGTGCGAGAAAAGGGGTGAGGATGGGTGGGCTTGGCTATTACGCTATTACGCTATTTTTTCCAGTGCCAGCCAAACCATAGCCAGCCAACGCCATGCAAACCATAGTGATGCAACGGACAACAAACCGGCAGCGCCAGCGGCCTGCCAATGTGGTAATCAACAGGAGAAAGTGAAATGATTAAGACAGGCGAAGCACTGACACTCGACAAGAACGAAGCGTACCAACTGCGCGAGCTACTGGACTCGCTGACCGACTTTTCCAAAGGTCTAGCGATTGCCGAGACTGCCGTACCCGACATTCGGGAAGCGGTCTGGGGCTTGCAGAAGAAGCTAAAACGCGCCGATGCAGCGTCGGGCATGGGGAAGCTGTAGCCGCTGTAGCAGGTGTAGCCAATACCCATGCACCGGCCAGCAAAAACAAAGCGCCCTTGTCGGGCGCTTGTCGTGATGCTTTTGTCATGTACGTCAGTTCGGGGCGGTCGTTCTACTGATGCCCAAGAACTTACGGCGAGCGTAATACTCACAGCTCACATTGTTTTCGTTCCAGCCGTGGGCAGGTGCAGCCGCCTTCGCTTCCTTGAGGGTAGCGGCAGGGTTCGCGTCCAGCCATGCCCACACAGCAGCGCACGCCCCGCCAACCTTCGGACGCTTGACCCCGTTGCGTTCCTCCTGCTCGACCTTCGGCACCTTGCTTGCTGTGGTCACCTTCTCCGGCTTCACAGGTGCCGCGCTCTCCTTCCAGCCGAAGCGCACCTCGTCGCCATCCTTATGAACCGTGATTGCAACCCGTTCGGTCGGTATGCCAGCAGCGACACCAGCGCGACGGGCATTCACTCGCTTGGTGTAGGTCGTTGTCGATTGCTTCATGTCGTTCTCCTGTGTGTTGTTGATGACAACGCAATTACAGGATGCATCTCCGAGAAGCGGCAAGCGATTAGTCATGCAGTCAGCGGCTAAACATGGAACAGCAAATACCTAGTTTGACGTTCGCGGCTTGTAAGCGATTGGAATTGTTCCGCTTTGTCGTCGGTCGTCGCGCCCCGTTTAACGTATGTGCAGCATTGGCCCGAAATTGGGTCGTGCGAACGGTCAGCAAGCGCACCAGCAAAGCCGACACAAAACCACTACCGCTAGTAGGTTTGACGGAAGAATGCCCTAGATGTAGTGGCTTTCATCAAGCTATTACCGGTAATTTGCCATAAGCTGCACTCACTACAACACACCAGCCGAGAAGAGGCCAGTTTTGCCAACCGACAACGCCAGGAACCAGCAAGCATTCCGCGACCGACTGAAACAGGACGGCGGCGCTCGCGTGGAACTCACTTTGAACAAAGACCTTCTCCAAGCGGTGGAGCAGGTCAGACAGAGTCTTGGGGCGGGATACACCCGCCAAGACGCATTAACCCACCTTCTCAACCAAGGAGCATCAACCGTGAAGACCAATCAGTACCGCGAAGACCAAACCAGCGGGCAACCGTCCCGCCCGTCTCAGATGACAGTAGCCGAGCATCAGGAACTTGAGAAATTCAAGGAATCCCTGCCTCAAGCTGCTCTCGCCACGCAACAAGTCCAGCAAGCGCACGCCTTCAATGGCGGCGACGATGGCGCTCGACGCAAAGCTGCATTCGAGGCGCAACTCAACGCCAGCAACCAGCATCGCAAGTAAATCACCAACCACAAAGGAACTGAAATGAACGCCCCTGAAACGAACAAACTCCGCGAAACCCTCGCTGACGTAATCGCCAAGCACAACGAAGCCAGCGGCGAATACACCCTGCTGCACTCGCAATGGCACGAAGCCGCCGCCAAGGGCGAGGACGCGAAAGCCGACAAGCTGGAAATCGAAATTGAGAAGGCGCGACGCTTAATGCTCCGCCTTGAACTGCGCCGCGCTGCACTTGAGGCGGACATTGGAAGTGCCGAAGCAGTTGAAGCAGCCGCCCGCGCTGCGAAGCTCAAGGCGACCGCTGACAGCATCCTCGCAAGAGCTGGCAAGCGCATTGCTGACATTGAACCGCTGTGCGGCACGCTTGCAGAACTGGTGCGGGCGCTGGAAGCAGACTTCCGTGATTGGAAGGAAGCACGCTACTTCGCGCAGCAGTCCGGCGCGACCCCGGAAGGCTTCGCCACGCAAGAGAACGATGCTCGCGTCAGCCGCATTGTTGAATCGCTTGGCATGTCCAAGAACCGTGTTGGCAGCGTAGCGAAGGAACTGAGCCGCGTTTCCGTGTTTATGTAATTCGCATCATCAGGCGTAACCAATGTGGTCAATGACCGCATTCAGTGCCTCTCAAACAACACCGAGAGGACAGCATGAAAACAGGACGCGGCCCGAAGGCCATCACCTCATCCACCAGCATTAAGCAGGCCGAACGACGCGCCGAAGTTTTGAGGTTGAGACTCGACGGCCACACCCTTCAAGCGATTGGCGACCGCCTCGGTATTCGCGCTGACAGCGTGCATGACATCATCACGCGATCACTGCGCGACATGACGAAGGAACCTGCGGAACAGCTTCTTGATCTGGAACTAGCCCGCCTCGATTCGCTGTATGCGGAGGCAATGAACGTCCTTCGCAGTTTCACGCCCTTGCTTCACAACGGCAAGATCGTTCAAATCCCCGTCATCGACCGCAACGGGGAAGTCGTTAAAGACCCCGATACCGGACTGCCGCGCACCTGCATTGCAGAGGACAAAGCGGCTCGCCTCGCCTCGATAGCGGCGGCAGTGCGTGTCATGGAGCGGCGAGCCAAGCTCACTGGCCTAGACGCCCCAAGCCGCTTCCAGCAGGACGTGACCCTTACCACCGACGAGAAAAAGCCCTACGACCTGAGCAGGCTGGACATGGACGAGGTTCAGCTTCTGGACTATCTGATGCGTAAGGCGGAAGACCCGAACGCAACACCAGCAGCGAGAAGGAACCTCAACGCGAAATGGGGCGAGCGCAGCGAGTGCCCGGAAGAACTGACCCCGGACGAAATGGCTACCGTGAAAGAGGTGTTCCGCAAGCTGGGCGTGAAGTACCTCGTAATTGACACGGTGAATGGTTGGCGTGTCCCGCCCGCACTGCCCAACACATAAAAGGAGAACGAACAATGATTTCCAACCACACCGACGACGCGCATAACATCGTCGTTCATTACGACACCGAGGCGACGGAACCCGCTACGCGGTTCATTGTCTGGGTAGAGGGTAACGACAGGCATGTGGTCGCTGAAGATGGCGAGTTGCCTGCCTCAACGTGGGCGCGGGTATTGGAGCAGGTGCAAGACATGCGCCGCAGCCTTGCCGAGGCAGAGCAGCGCGACCCGGCATGGAAGAACCCCGCATTCATTCGAGGCAACCCACACCGGCAAGCCCACGTCTATGCAGGCATTGAACCGACGCGGGAACAGGTCGCCGCTCACATGCGGAAATGGATTATCTGGTCACTCTGGCAGCTTTCCAACCCGTACCGAAACGACAATGCAATGGAACGCATTGCCGCCCTTGGTGCGCTTGCTGAACTGTACGGGCTGCACCAGCCACAGACGGTCTATTTCACGGTGCCCACGCTGGAACAACTGAACGCCGAAATCGCACGACGCGAGGCGCTGTAATGAGCGAGGGGCGCGACATTATCGAACCGGCGAAATGGCCGCAGCGCAACGACAAGCGGGTGCCGGTTCTGGATATGAACTTTGACCCGCCCCGCGTCGTGCGATATGTCGGCTGGCGTCCTTGCACCTGCTGTGGCCGTAAGTTCTTCAGCCGTGACGTTGCAGGTGTTCGCATGTGCCTACCCTGCAAAGACGGCACGCGGCGCGAAAGCTGGTAACACCCGATAACCACAAACACCACTCAGGCCGAGGCATAGCGGTGAGTTCCTCGTAAAACAAACCTCCGCAGTTCGTAGGGCATCTCCTCCTTGCTTGATGCGAACACTCAAGCCCGCCCTAGTCGCATGACTTCGGCGGGTTTGTTTTGAGCAGATTAATCATCCGGCAGCAACACGGCTAAATCGTCGCGTAAGCCGCTTTGAACATCATCAAGGCAAGTGTATTGAGGATTAGTCGAACGTCGCCTATACGAACTGTCGATTCTGGGCGGCGTAGCGGGCGGCACAGCCAACGATCACCGCAAGGGTGCCGCACTGGTATTGGCTCGGGTACTGCGCGGCCTGTAGCGGCGCTGTGTGCCGGGTAGTCGCGGGGCTGCAACGCTGGCCGGTGCTGGTGTTGCGGGAGGGTGCGCCGTGCTGGCAAGCCTCACGCAGCTTTACCGGCATTGTTAAACATGTGTTAAACGAGCCGTTTTGTTCTCGACGCTGATTAGCACCGAATTTGCCCTTGCATGTGGTCAGTTGCAGCGACTTTCTTACTGATCTTGCATAACGCTGAAAGTGCGCTAAGTTGTTGTATTTATTGGCGGAAGCTCAGGGATTCGAACCCTGGATACCTTGCGGTATGCTGGTTTTCAAGACCAGTGCAATCGACCACTCTGCCAAGCTTCCTAAACCTTACCTACAACAAATTTCAAGACCGGTGCAATCGACCACTCTGCCAAGCTTCCGTTTGGTCCGCGCTCGCCGGTTTCGCGAGCTGGCGCGGCCGGAGTATAGCCGATTGCGCCGCGTCCGTCAGTCGCGCTCGAAGAGCGCAATCGATTCCACATGCGAGGTCTGCGGGAACATATTGGCAATGCCCGCGCCGATGAGTCGATAACCCTTTTCATAGGTCAGCACCGCCGCATCGCGCGCGAGCGAGGCCGGATTGCAGGACACGTAGACGATCCGGCGCGGCGCGTCTTCGCCCAGGGCGCTGACCACCGCATGGGCGCCGTCGCGCGGGGGATCGATCAGCAGTTTGTCGAGTTTTCCAAAGGCGGCCATGCTGTCTTCGGTGGCTTCGAACAGGTTGGCCGCATAGAACTCGGTGCGCTCCGCGAGGCCGTTGGCGCGTGCGTTTTCGGCGGCACGGGCGACCAAGGCATCGCTGCCCTCGACCCCAATGACGGTAGCCCCGGAGCGCGCGATCGGCAGGCTGAAATTGCCCAGGCCACAGAACAGGTCGGCAATGCGCTCGCCGGGTTGCGGGTCGAGCAGTTGCATCGCTCGACGCATGAGCACCCGGTTGATCGGGATATTCACCTGCGTAAAGTCATTGGGCCGGAAGTTCATCGTCACATCGAACTCAGGCATGCTGTAGGTCAAGGCCGGCGCCGCTTCCGGGTGCACGCAATACGCCGTTGCCGGGCCGGCAGGCTGCAGCCAGACCTGCACTGCGTTCGCCTCGGCGAACGCCCGCAACTGGGCCAGATCGTCGTCGCTCAATTCAACCAGATTGCGAAACACGAGAACGGTTTCTGTGTCACCCACGGCGATCTCGATCTGCGGCACACGATCGGGCACGGACAATCCGGCAATCACGCGACGCATCTGCGGCAGCATGTCCGAGATATGCGGCGGCAGAATCTGACACGAACTCATGTCGGCGATATAGCTGCTGCGCTTTTCATGAAAGCCCACCAGCACGCCACCCTTTGAGGGGACATGCCGCACCCCGATGCGGGCGCGATAGCGGTAACCCCAGGGCGCGCCAACAACCGTCGGGTAGATGATGGCGGGTTTGAGTCGGGCAATGTGCCAGAACGCATCTTCGAGCACGCGCTGCTTTGCCGCGGCTTGCGCGTTGGAGTCGAAATGCTGCATCGAGCAGCCACCGCACTTGTCGAAGAAGGCGCATTTCGGCGTGACCCGCTGCGCACTGGCACGAATGATCCTGGTGATCTCGGCTTGCTCAAAGGTCTTTTTCTTCCGGACGACCGAATACTCGACCTCTTCGCCGGGCAGTGCGCCATCGACAAACACCGCCTTCCCTTCGGCAGAGCGAGTCACACCCCGACCTTCGTGGTCGAGCGATTGGATGATGGCAATGGGCATGTTCGGCTGATCGTAAAGAAAGGCGGTATTGTAACGACCCCTCAGACGACATCAATCCTTCATCTCGCTACGACCTCGGCGAAGCGAAGGGGCGCCAAGCACCGAATCACGAAACACTTCGACACAACGCACAATCTGAAACAATTTAGACATCCCGCCAAAATCCCTACAACCGCAGTGCAACTAGCGTTTGAGGCCGTTAAATGATGTTGCGGCACAGCAACAAAACACTTGTATGCGATCATCCGCGTGCTAGTATTTTCAGCGAGTTCTGCAAAACGCAGGATCAACATCAACGCAATACCCAACCCAAGAAAGAGGTCCTCGAACATGAAAAATTCTCTCCTCGTCGCCGCCCTTGTCGCTCTCGCCGTGTCCGCTTGCGGCCAAAAAGAAGAGCCGGCTGCACCGGTCGCTGCGCCGGCTGTTGAAGCCCCCGCCGCCGCTCCGGTCACCGAAGCCCCCGCTGAGGCCGCCAAGGAGATGAGCGCCGCTGACGCCGCCAAGGACAGCGCCGCTGCTGCCGCAGACTCCGCCAAGGATGCTGCTGGTCACGCCATGGAAGCCGCCAAGGAAGGCGCAACCGCTGCGGTGGAAGCCACGGGCGACGCCGCTGCTGCCGCCAAGGACGCCGCCGGCAATGCCGTTGAAGCTGCGAAAGAAGCCGCTGGCAACGCCGTTGAAGCTGCCAAGGACGCCGCAGCCGATGCCAAGCCGGAAATGCCCAAGCAGTAAGCGCTTTATCTGCCGCAATCAAAAAACCTCGCTTCGGCGGGGTTTTTTGTTTTCAAGCGCGCAATACGATCCAGTCGGACCCGGCCTGCTGCGTTGCAATATGCCAGATGGTGGATGTATCGGAGAGCACCTGCGTGAGGCAGGTCGCCACATGGTGGGGATCGTTATTGGTTTCGCTCAAGTGTGCGGCCAGCACGGCTTGCAGCGCATCACCTCGCAGCGCGCGCAGCAAATCCGCCGCAACGCGATTCTCCAGATGGCCCAGGCCACCGCTGATCCGCGCTTTCAGTCGCGCGGGATACGGGCCTTGCGCGAGCATGGCCGCATCGTGATTGAACTCCAGCATCAGGCCGGCACATCCGCGCAGCGCATCGCGCATGGATGCCGTCACGCTGCCCGCGTCGGTCAACACACCCAGCGACAAGCCACCGGCCGACACGACAAACTGGATGGGCTGCTCCGCATCGTGCGGAACGGCATAGGGGCGAATCTGGAGGTCCTGGACGACGAAGTCGATCGTGCCATCGATGTCTTCAAGACAGGGCACAGAAATCTTGCGGCGCGCCAACGCGCGGCGTGTACCGGCTGAGGCATAGACCGGGCAGGAAAACCGTTTGGCGAGAGCCGCAACCCCGGCCACATGATCGCTGTGCTCGTGAGTGAGGAGCACCGCGTCGATCTGCTCTGGCACAACGCCCAGCCGTGCCAGACGCTGCGCCAGTGCGCGTGGCCCGAAGCCACAATCGATGAGCAAGCGCGTTCGCCCCGACTGGACCAGCAGCGCGTTACCGCGACTGCCGCTGCCCAGCGAGGCGAACCGGATCACTTCAGCTGTTCGTGCAGCAGGCCGAGGATCTTGGTGGCGGTCTGCGAGGTATCCTCGCCGCCTTCAGGCGTGAGCACACGGACGCGACTGCGGTCGGCGTTTTCGCCGGCCACCTGGATCCGATACTCGCTGCCCGACACCACGGGTTTGTCATTGCTGCGCCAGAAGGCCAGCTTCGACAGGAAGCCTTCTGGCTTCTTGGTGTTGTTGTCGAGTTCGGGATCGATGTAGCGCACGTAGTACACGCCTTCCGAACGGTTGCGATCCTGCACCGTGAAACCGATTCGATCGAGCGCCAGGCCGACACGACGCCATGCACGGTCGAAGGGATCGTCAACCTTGAGTTGGGTCTGCCCGCCGGCGGTCGCTAGCGTGGCTTGCTCGGGACGCGGTGCGACCGCGACGCTCTCTTCGGCCCGCTTTTCTTCGGCGCCCAGATGCACCATCAGGCGGCGCAGCATTTCGGCTTCGAGTTCCGGATCGGCCGGACGCGGCTGCCAGACCGTGGTCGACTTGGATTCGTTTTCGTAGATTTCCATCATGCCGCGGTGGCTGATGAACACCTCAACCGTACCGGGCTCGGTGCCCTTTTCGATGCGGGTGCGGAACTTGTCGCGCTCGGGCGTCGAGTACAGACCATCAAGAACCTTGCCGAGCGTACCGCGGATGATGTCCTGCGGGATCTTGGCGCGATCTTCGGCCCAGTCGGTTTCGAGCACGCCGATTTCCGGCGAATCGATGTTCAGGATGAAGCCCAGCTCGATCCAGAAATTGCGCACGTCGGGCCATAGCTCTTCGGGCGTTCTCTTGATCACCAGCCAGCGCTGGGAGCCTGCACGTTCAACGCGCATGCCGGCCTCGGCGGGCAGCACTTCGCGCGACTCACCCGCACCCGCGGTTGCGACGCGTTCGGTGTTATAGGTCGAGAAAGTGGCCGTCCCCTTGCCGCCCGAGTCGGGCACGGCATAGCGGTCGTTGCGATTGGGCACGGTCAGATCGGGGGGGATTTCCAGCGTCGGCGCCTTGGCCGCGCTCTTGTAGTCGATCTTTTTGGTTTCGATCATGCTGCCATTGCAGCCAGCCAGCACCAGGCTGGCGGCGAGCACGGAGAGAGTCGCGGTGTGACGTCGCTGCATCGTGATGAATACCTATCGAATTAGACGGACAGCCCGGCAGCGCGCATGGCATTGCGCACCCGGTCGTGGTTGATTTCGCCAAGCGGCGTCAGCGGCAGGCGGAGCGTCGGGCCAATCAGCCCCAGCTGATTGACCGCCCACTTGACCGGAATCGGGTTCGCTTCGCAGAACAGTTCGCCATGCAGGCCGAGCAGTTTCTGATTGATGGCACGCGCGGTGACCACGTCGCCCTTGAGGGCCGCAATACACATCTCGTGCATCATTTTCGGTGCCACGTTGGCGGTCACCGAGATGCACCCGTGGCCACCCATCAGGATGAAAGCCAGCGTGGTCATATCGTCACCGGTATAGAGCGCAAAGCCCTCCGGCGCGCGTGCGACCAGATCGCAGGCACGGCCGATGTTGCCGGTCGCATCCTTGATGCCGATGATGTTCGGGATTTCGGCCAGACGCAGTGTCGTGTCGTTGGACAGATCAGCCACCGTGCGACCCGGCACGTTGTACAGGATCATCGGCAGCTCGTCGGCTTCCGCAATCGCGCGGAAGTGCCGATACATGCCTTCTTGCCCCGGCCGGTTGTAATAAGGCACGACCGACAGGCCCGCCATGGCGCCAGCGCCCTTGGCGAAGCGGGTGAGCTCGATGGCTTCGGCGGTGGAATTGCCGCCGGTGCCGGCAATCACGGGAATGCGTCCGGCCGCGTGCCCGACGGCCACACGAATCAGTTCGCAGTGGTCATCAACGTCGACGGTCGGGGACTCGCCCGAGGTGCCGACGATGACGATGCCGTCAGTGCCTTCGCGCACATGGAAGTCGATCAGAGAACGCAGGCTGTCGAAATCGAGGCTGCCGTCCTCGTGCATCGGGGTAACGATGGCGACAATGGATCCGGTAATCATGGGTATCGGGTCGAAAAAGCAAAAGTGCATTGTACCCGAATCGCGCCAAGCAACATCGGCGTGATAAGGCCGGGCCGCGGGCGCCTCAACGCCCACGGGCCCGGCCATGACAGACGATTCAGATGTCGGCGAGCGCCTTGATGTGCGCAACCACCGAACGGGCCAGCGACGACAGGGCGTAGCCGCCTTCCAGAATCGAAACAATCCGCTTCTCGGCACACTCGGCGGCCAACGTACGCAGTTGCTCGGTGACCCACACGTAGTCCGCTTCGACCAGTCCCAGGGAACCCATGTCATCTTCGTAGTGCGAGTCGAAACCCGCCGAGATCACGATCAGCTCCGGGGCATGCTTGCGCAGTGCCGGCATCCAGATGTCGGTGACGATCTGGCGAAACGCATCGCCACGCGTCCCCGCAGGCACCGGCACGTTGACCATGTTGGGCGCCGGATTGTCGGTGCCGCTGTAGGGATAGAACGGGTGCTGAAAGATGCTTGCCATCATCACCCGCGGATCATCCTTGAAGATGTCCTCGGTGCCGTTGCCGTGATGCACATCGAAGTCGATCACCGCGACGCGCTTCATGCCATAGGCTTCCATGGCGTGATGCGCGGCGACCGCCGCGTTGTTGAAGAAGCAAAAACCCATGGCATTGGTTTTTTCGGCATGATGGCCCGGTGGCCGAACCGCGCAAAACGCGTTCTCGACCTCTTTGGACATCACCAGATCAACCCCGAGAATGCCCGCCCCCGCCGCGCGAACGGCAGCTTTCATCGAGCCCGGCGACACGGCGGTATCCGGGTCAAGGTGGCGGATGCCGGTTTCAGGCACATTGGCCAGCAAGCCTTCGACATGCGCACGCGGATGCGCGCGCGACAACTGCTCGACCGTTGCAACCGGCGCATCATGAAACGCGAGGAACAAATCCAAGCCAGCGGCAATCAACCGGTCGTTGATGGCCGAAAGCCGGTCCGCACATTCGGGGTGATAAGGCCCCATTTCGTGCAACCAGCAATCCTTGTGTGTGATAAATGCCGTAGCTGTCATATCCCCCCTTCCCTGTTAACCAGCATCCGTGACCTGTCGGGCTCTCAAGTTCTACTATTTTTTATCGATTCATTATCCTCTGAACACTCTTTTTTCCCAACCGGCTTTACATGACAGTTGACCTCGCGCATACCCTGCTCGCACGTGCAGACACAATTCTCCTTGGCAAGGCACCGCAATTGCGCCTGGCGCTGTGCTGCATGCTCGCACGCGGCCACCTGCTGATCGAAGATGTTCCCGGCGTCGGCAAAACCACGCTGGCGCACTTGCTGGCGCGCCTGCCCGGCCTGGCCTTCCAGCGCATCCAGTTCACCAGCGACCTGCTACCTGCCGACATTCTGGGGGTATCGGTCTTCGACCGCGGCGCCAACGGCTTCCAGTTTCATCGCGGGCCGATCTTTGCCCAGCTGATTCTGGCCGACGAGATCAACCGCGCCACGCCCAAGACGCAAAGCGCCCTGCTCGAAGCCATGGAAGAAGAGCAGATCACCGCCGACGGCACGACCTACCCCCTGCCGACCCCCTTCTTTGTCATCGCCACGCAAAACCCCAGCACCCAGATCGGTACCTTTCCGCTGCCCGAAAGCCAGCTCGACCGTTTTCTGATGCGTCTGCAACTGGGCTACCCGGACGCCGCCGCCGAGCGCGCCCTGTTGCTCGGCGAGAACCGTCGCGATCTGCTCGCCGCGCTTGAACCTGTCATCGACCCCGACACGCTGATCCAGATGCAGCGCGCCTGCGCCAAGGTGCATGTCTCGGGCCCACTGGCCGATTATGTCCAGGCGCTGCTCGAAGCCAGTCGCCGCGGCGCCGACGACAGCCCCGGCCTGAGCCCGCGCGCCGGCCTCGGACTCATCGGCGCAGCACGCGCCTGGGCCTGGCTGGACCGACGTGAGCATGTGCTGCCCGAAGACATCCAGCGCGTGTTCTCATCGGTCGCCGGCCACCGCCTTGGCCTGGCACACTCAGTCGGCGCCGCCGACGCGCGCTGCCGTGCGCTGATCGAGAGCGTGCCGCTGCCTTGAACACACTCACCGCGCCACGCCGGTTGTGGTCGGGGCTGCGTCAAGTCATCGACCGCCGCCTGTTCCGCATTCGCCCCGCCGAAGCCCTGCCGCTCCGCCTGCCGCAGCGGCGCATCTTCGTCCTGCCCACCCGCGCCGGTGTCGTGTTTGCGCTCACCCTGTTCGCGATGCTGCTGGCGTCGATCAACTACACCCTGAGCCTCGGCTTTGCGCTGACCTTCCTGCTCGCCGGCCTGGGCATTGCCAGCATTTTTCACGCCTTTCGCACCCTGCTGCATCTCGAAATCAAAGCCGGCGCCGCACCGCCGGTGCATTGCGGCGAGCCCGCCCACTTCGGACTGATCATTGGTCACCACGGCAAGTCCCCGCGCGAAGCCATTCATGTTCGCACCGCGAGCGCCACGGCCCGTGTCGACCTCCCGCCCGACAGCCACACCACCATCACCCTCAGCGCCCCCACCGCCGCGCGCGGCTGGCAGCCGATCGGGCGTGTGGTGATCGAAACCGTCTTCCCACTCGGTCTGATCCGCGCCTGGAGCGTGCTGACGCCCGACCACACGCTGCTGGTCTACCCGGCGCTCGAATCCCGCCCGCCTCCACCACCGGCCAGCGCAGGCGCATCCGGTCAGACGCATACGGACTCGGGCGATGATGAGTTCGCCGGCCTGCGCGCCCACCGACCCACCGACTCACCGCGTCAAGTCGCCTGGAAAGCCGTCGCCCGCAGCGGCACGCTCGTCTCCAAGCACTTTCAGGGCGGCGCCGGGGGTCCGCAAATATTCGACTGGCAGCAACTCCCGCCCGCACTGCCCGACGAGGCCCGCCTGCAGCGCCTCGCGCGCTGGGTGGTGGACGCGGCGCAAAACGACGCGCGCTGGACGCTGATTCTCCCCGGCACGCAACTCGGCCCCGATCGCGGCACGCAACACCGACACCGCTGCCTGCGAGCGCTCGCGCTCTATGGCACGCCCGACCATGTCACGCGCGCCTGAGTCCACACTCTCGGCTGACCCGCTGCGTTGGGCGGCGGCCTGCGCCGGCGCCACGCTATTGCCCCACCTGCCGCGCCTGCCGATCTGGCTCGGCGCCCTTGCCGCGCTGATCCTGCTCTGGCGTGTGCTCAGCCAGCTCAAAGCGCCAAGCGCAGCGCCGCGTTTTCTGTCGCCGCTGCTGGCGGTCGCCGCCGGCGGGCTGATCCTGTTCGAATACGGCACGCTCTTTGGCAAGCAGGCAGGCATCGCCCTGCTCGCCTTGCTGCTCGGCCTCAAATACCTCGAATGCCAGCGGCCGCGCGATGTGCAGGTGCTGGTGCTGTTGTGCTTCTTCCTCCAACTCGGCCTGTTCTTCGACACCCAGTCGCCGCTCACTGGTGTCGGCGCGCTCGCCGGCGCCGTCCTCGCCACCGGCAGCCTGCTCAGCCTGCACACCCGCCACCCCGTGCGCGCCCAACTGCGCACCGCCGGCGTGCTGATGCTTCAGGCCCTGCCCTTCATGATCCTCCTGTTCGTGCTCTTTCCGCGTATTCCGGGGCCGCTGTGGGGGCTGCCCGCCGACGCCTTCTCGGGGCGAACCGGGCTCTCCGACAGCATGCAGCCGGGCGCCATCAGCGAGCTGAGCCAATCGGGCGAGATCGCCTTTCGCGCCGCATTTCGCGGCGAGGTACCGCCCCCGGCGCTGCGCTATTGGCGCGGCCCGGTGCTGACCGATTTTGACGGCCAGCGCTGGACCATCCGCCGCAGCACCACCGCCGACCAACCCGACTACGCCACCACGGGCACGGCCTACACCTACGACATGACGCTCGAAGCCCACAGCCGCCGGTGGCTGCTGGCACTCGACTATCCTGCCGCCGGCATCGCCGACGCCACCTACGCCGCCGATTTCACCGTGCTCGGCCGAACGCCAATTGACCAGCGCATGCGTTACGCCGCCAGCGCCTATCCGCACAGTCTGGTCGGCCAAAATGAGGCGCCTGCTTCACTGGACGGCGCACTGAACTTGCCCGAGGCGAGCAACCCGCGCACCCGCGCGCTGGCCGAGCAACTCAAAGGCCGCCATCAAACGCCCGAGCACATCGTCACCGCCGCCATCGCCTGGCTGCGCGAGGCCGACCTGGCCTACACCCTACGCCCGCCGCGCCTGGGCATCGACACCGCCGACGCCTTTCTGTTCGACACCCGCCAGGGCTTCTGCGAACACTTCGCCAGCGCGTTTGTGGTGCTGATGCGCGCCGCCGGCGTGCCGGCGCGGGTTGTCACCGGCTATCAGGGCGGCGAGATCAACCCCTTCGACAACAGCATGGTGGTGCGCCAGTCCGACGCCCACGCCTGGGCCGAAGTCTGGCTCGCCGGCGAAGGCTGGCGACGGGTCGACCCGACCGCCGCCAGCGCACCGCGCCGGATCGACGGCGGCCTGGCTGCGGCCCTGCCCGAGGACAGCGCCCTGCCGTTTCTGGTGCGCCCCAACCTGACCTGGCTGCGAACCCTGCGCGACCGCTGGGAATTCCTTGGCAATGCCTGGAACCAGTGGGTGCTCGGCTTCGACCAGAAGACCCAGCGCTCGCTCCTGCGCCGCCTCGGCCTGCACACCGACGACTGGCGCCAGATGGGCATGGCGATGCTGATCGGTATCGGCGGCTTGCTGGCGGCGCTGGCCTGGTGGGCGCAACACCGCGCCGCGCCGCGCGACCCGCTGCAACGTGCATGGCAGCACTTCGAACGAAAACTGGCCCGCGCGGGCGTGCCCCGGTTGCCCTGGGAGGGGCCGGCCGACTATGCTAATCGCGCGGCCAGCCACTGCCCCGAGCACGCCGACGCCATTCGCGCCATTGCGCACCGTTACGCCCGCCTGCGCTACAGCGCTGGCCCGACGGCAGTCGACGGCAAGGCGCTTCACTCACAGATCAAAAGGTTCTCGATTTAATGCGTCCGATTTCTCTGCTTCGCCCGCTTCGCGCACTTGTGCTCGCTGGCCTCACCGCCACCGCCGGCACCGCGATGGCGGGCTCGGGTTACGACACCCACCCTGAAGCCCTCCGCTTTGCCGAAGACATGGCGCAAACCCATGGCATCGCCGCCAGCGACATCCTCGGCTCACTCGGCCGCATCGAGCGCAATGACCGGGTGATCCGCCTGATCACGCCACCCACCAAGCGCGGCGTGCGCTCGTGGGAGCGCTATCGCAGCCGCTTCATTGAGCCTGTGCGCATTGAGGCCGGCACCGAGTTCTGGCGTGAACACGCCGACACCCTGCGCGCAGCGAGCCTCAAGTACGGCGTACCGGAATCGATCATCGTCGCCATCATCGGCGTCGAAACCATCTACGGGCGCAACACCGGCAACTTCGTGGCCGCCGAAGCGCTCGCCACACTGGCTTTCGACTACCCGCCCCGCGCGCCGCTGTTCCGCCGCGAGCTTGAAAACCTGTTCCTGCTGGCGCGCGACAGCGGCCGCGATCCGCTCAGCTACGAAGGTTCCTACGCCGGCGCGCTGGGCTTCCCGCAGTTCCTGCCAAGCAGCATCCGCAACTACGCGGTCGACTTCGATGGTGACGGCAAGATTGACCTGGAAGGCAGCCCGACGGACGCCATCGGCAGCGTTGCCAACTACCTGGCGGCACACGGCTGGATTGCCGGGGCACCCGTCGCAGTGCGGGCGCATGTCGAAGATGGCGCGCGCGCACAAACCCTGGTTGAGCTCGGCATTGAGCCGAGCGTGTCGGCCCAGGCGCTGAGCGAGCATCAGATCCTGCCGCTGGGCGACGTGCCGGCCGGCACCCTGTCCACGCTGGTCGACCTCGAAACGCCGGGCGCCGCCACTGAATACTGGCTGGGCTTTCGTAACTTCTATGTGATTACGCGCTACAACCGCAGCAGCTTCTACGCCATGGCGGTGTTTGCACTCTCCGAAGCGCTGCGCAACGCGCAGAACGAAACCACGGTGGCCAGCGTTCCGCGGCAGTAGCACCGCCGCTCAAACGTCCGGCGCTTACACTTGGCGCTGCAGGACTGACGGAATACGCGACACGCCCGGACGGGTGCGCGCAATGCATCAGCGGGGCCAAAGCGGCCCGCGGCTCAAAGCAAGGAGTCTTTCGACATGCCGTGTCGTTTGACGATGCGGCGCAGCTGACCGAGCGCTTCGAGCTGGATCTGGCGGACCCGTTCGCGGGTCAGGTTCAACTCGCCGGCCAGCTCTTCAAGCGTCTGCACTTCGACGCCATCCAGGCCGTAACGATAGCGGACGACCATGCGCTGCTTGTCATTGAGCATATTGATCCATTCACGGACCAGGGCTTCGACCTCGTGATCGTGAATCTGCGCGTCCGGCGAGCTCACGTCGTCGTCACGCAAAGACTCGCCGATCGACAAGGATGGATCGACATCCAGCGGTGCGTCGAGCGAGGCGGTGTGTTCGTTCAGTGCCAGCATGGCCCGCACGGCCTCTTCGGTTTTACCAAGATCGCGCGCCACCTCTTCCACCAGTGAGTCACGCTTGCCCGCCGCCTCGGCACGGCGGCAGGCCCGCAAGACCTGGTTGAGTTCCTTGACCACATGCACCGGCAGCCGGATGGTGCGCGACTGGTTCATGATGGCGCGCTCGATGTTCTGGCGAATCCACCAGGTCGCGTAGGTCGAAAACCGGAAGCCGCGCTCGGGGTCGAACTTTTCCAGCGCGTGCATCAGCCCGAGGTTGCCCTCCTCAACGAGGTCGAGCAACGGGATGCCGCGATTAAGGTAGTGCTTGGCGATATTGACGACCAGGCGCAGGTTGCGCTCGATCATGATCTGGCGGGCGTCGAAATCGCCCTTGCGCACACGGCGCGCCAACGCGGCTTCTTCTTCTGCAGTCAGCAGAGGATTGGCGCCGATGTCATTGAGGTAGAGCTGAGTGACATCGGTGAGAAAGTCACTTTCGAAGGAGGGGGCCGGGGTCTCGACAAATGCTTCGACCTCGGGCGGTAGATCCGGCGCTTGATCATCAACTTCTTCGTTCAATGCCGGATCGTACATTCCTTCGCCCTCCTAGCGTTTGGGTAGGTATGTCAGCGGATCGACCGGTTTGCCTCGACGACGGATCTCGAAATGCAATTTGGGTCGATCTGCATCTGTCTGGCCCAGCTCGGCGATGGTCTGCCCCTGGGTGACCGATTGCCCCTCTTTGACAAGCAGGTTTTTGTTATGTGCATACGCGCTGAGATAGTCAGCATCGTGTTTGATGATGACGAGTTTTCCATAGCCGCGCAAGCCAGCGCCGGCATACACCACACGTCCGCCCGACGAGGCGCGTACCGGATCCCCGAGCTTGCCGGCAATATCGATGCCCTTGGTTTCGCCATTGGAGAAGGTGCTCACCACTTTGCCGCTCGCCGGCCATAGCCATTCGGAGCTCCCTGCCGCGGCAGGCGGCGGGGTCGAAACGCCGGGGGCCGGCGCGGACGGTGCCGCCTCGGGCTTGCTCGCCGGGGTTGCGGACGGCGTCTGCCGGATTCGCGCCCAAGCCGCGTCAGAGTATGGCTCCACGATCGCCAGGGGGCCATTCTTGACCCCCCCGGTGGTGGTCGCTGGCGCGGGTGCGCTCGGCGAACTGGCCGGCATGGTGCCGATGCTGGGCTGACCGATCGAAATGGGTGTCACCGTCACGCCATCGGGCGGCGCCACGCGAACCGTCTGCCCGACCGAAATCTGGTTCGGATCGGCCATCTGGTTCCATTCGGCCAGCTCCTTGAATGTGTAACCAAATTTCTGGGCGATGCGATTGAGGGTGTCGCCGGGCTGGACCACATAAGTGGTGGGCTGCGGCGGCAATGCCGAGGTGCCCGCCTCGGCCGCGGGCAACTCGCCCGTGGTTTCAACCGGCATGTTGCGGTCACTGACCGGCGCCGACAGATTGGCGGCACAACCGGTCAGACTCAGGACCAGCACAGAGAGGGTCAATCGGAACAGGCTTCGCATAGTTGTCATTCCGTACCACCGAGCAGAGGCACAAAGCGGACGGCGTCCAGGCGGGTTTCGCGGAACTGCCGGCCCTGGCGCTCTACCAGGATCAAATATTGTTGTCGGCCACCGACCGGCACCAGCGCCCGGCCCCCCGGTGCCAGCTGCGCCTTGAGCGCCTCAGGCACACCGTCGGCAGCGGCCGCGGCGGAGATGATGGTATCGAACGGTGCCGCTTCAGGCAGACCAAGCATGCCGTCAGCGTATTTCAATCGTACATTGGGCAGACGCAAGTGTCGCAGATTGTCGCGCGCGCGATCGAGTAGCGGACGAATTCGCTCAACGGCGAACACGTCGGTACACAAATGCGACAGCACGGCCGCCTGATAACCGCAACCCGCGCCGATCTCGAGCGTTTTGCCCATTTCACGCCCCTCGCGCAGGATCTCGGCCATGCGCGCGACGATGAAGGGTTGCGAGATGGTCTGCTGAAAGCCCAGCGGCAAGGCGGTGTCTTCATAAGCGCGAGAGGCCAGCGCCTCTTCGACGAAGACATGACGCGGCACCTGGAGCAAGGCGTTGAGTACCTTTTCGTCACGCACGCCCATCTCGCGCACACGATCGACCATGCGCGCGCGGGCGCGCGTGGCCAGGGCCAGGTTCTGGGCCGGGGAGCGCACGCCGATCATGCCAGCCAGGCCGTAATCGACGGCATCTGGCCGGTGTGAGTCAGATCGATCTGCAAGGGCGTGACCGACACAAAGCCCTCGGCGACCGCATTGAAATCGGTGCCCTCGCCGGCGTCCTGCGCTTCGCCCGCGGGGCCAATCCAGTAGATGGTTTCGTTGCGCGGCGACAGGCTCTTGATGACGGGCTCGGCCTTGTGGCGACGCCCCAGGCGCGTGACCTTGATCCCTTTGAGATCGCCGCGCGCGCCTTCGGGCACGTTCACGTTGAGCAGCACGGGCTGGCGCATCGGCTGGCGCTTGAAGCGCGCGGCCAGTTCGGCGGCGACCTGCGCCGCGGCGGTGAAATCTTGCGGGTTCTTGCTCACCAGCGACACGGCCATCGACGGCACACCGAGCAGATAGCCTTCGGTGGCGGCGGCAACCGTGCCGGAATAGATGGTGTCGTCGCCCATGTTGGCGCCGTGATTGATGCCGGAGACGACCATGTCGGGCAGCGTGTCGAGCATGCCGGTGACGGCCAGGTGCACGCAGTCGGTCGGCGTGCCATTGACATGGTAGAAACCATTGGCGCCGCGGCGCAGGGACAGCGGACGGTCCAGCGTGAGGGAATTGCTTGCGCCACTGCGGTCGCGCTCGGGCGCCACCACGGTGACTTCGCCGACCTGCGCCAAGGCAGCCGCCAGCGCCTCGATGCCGGGCGCAAAATAGCCATCGTCATTGCTGATCAGGATTCGCACGATCGCGTTTTCTCGCTTGCGGGGTGGGGGCGCCGCCCGCTGCGAGCTGGCGCCGGAATCAGCGCCGCAGTTTAGCACAGGCGCCGCGTACGCCATGGGCGCGCGACTCGGCCTGTGCCAGCTGATCAGACGATCTTGCGTGCGTGAAGATCGGCCCGCGCCTCGGCGCCCAGATCGAGCAGCTCGGTCAGCACGGCATCGGTATCGGCGCCCAGCACCGGCGGCGCGTTGCGGTAGCTGACCGGCGTCCCGGACAAACGGATCGGGCACGCCACCTGCGGCGCCGTCCCGGCCAGCGGATGCGGCAGATCGACGCGCAGGCCGCGCGCCTGCACTTGCGGGTCGTCAAACACATCGGCCACGGTATTGATCGGACCGCAGGGCACGGCCAAGGTCTCCAGACGGGCGATCCACTCGCTGGTGCTGCGCGTGACGGTGAGCGCGTTCAGCTTCGGGATCAGCACATCGCGATTCGCCACCCGCGCGGCGTTGGTGGCAAAGCGCGCATCCGTCGCCAGCGCCGGCTGCCCGGCGCTCTCGCAAAAACGGGCAAACTGGGCGTCGTTGCCGATGGCCAGAATCATGTAGCCGTCGGCGGTCGGGAAGTCCTGATACGGGACGATGTTCGGATGCGCATTGCCCAGACGTTGCGGCGCCTTGCCACTGGTGAGGTAATTCATGGCCTGGTTGGCCAGGCAGGCGACCTGTACGTCGAGCAGCGCCAGATCGATATGCTGCCCGTCGCCGGCGCGGAAGCCGTCACGGTCACGATAGGCAATCGCCGCCAGCACGGCGTTTGAGGCATACAGCCCGGTGAGGATGTCGGTCAGCGCGACACCGACTTTCATCGGCCCGCCGCCTTCGGCGTCATCCGGCCGGCCGGTGAGGCTCATCAAGCCCCCCATGCCCTGAATCAAAAAGTCATAGCCGGCGCGCGGCGCGTAGGGGCCCGTCTGGCCAAAACCAGTGATCGAGCAGTACACCAGCTTGGGGTTCACCGCCCGCAGGCTGTCGTAATCGAGGCCATATTGCTTGAGGCCGCCGACCTTGAAGTTCTCGATCACCACATCGCTGCTGGCCGCCAGATCGCGCACCAGTTGCTGACCGTCAGGCGACGTGATGTCGATGGTCACCGAGCGCTTGTTGCGATTGGCGCCCAGGTAATAGGCCGCCTCGCGGG
Source organism: Denitromonas ohlonensis (assembly GCF_007625205.1). Taxonomy (GTDB): domain Bacteria; phylum Pseudomonadota; class Gammaproteobacteria; order Burkholderiales; family Rhodocyclaceae; genus Nitrogeniibacter; species Nitrogeniibacter ohlonensis. The sequence goes on from NZ_VMNI01000002.1 coordinate 286,863, forward strand.
TCGGCGCACCGGTCTCGTCGGCCAGGTACGGGGGGCCCCAGTGACGCGTGTCGTCGCCGACGCCGGGGCGCTCGATCTTGATGACCTCGGCCCCCAGGTCAGCCAGCAGCTGGCTGGCCCACGGTCCCGCCAGGATGCGGGACAAGTCCAGCACGCGTAGGTGTGAGAGTGCGCCAGCCATGGTCGGCCTCAGTTCGCGAAGGCGGGGATGTCGGTGATGGCGCGGCCGATGATCAGCGCGTGCACATCGTGGGTGCCTTCGTAGGTATTCACCACCTCCAGGTTCACCACATGGCGGATCACGCCGAACTCGTCCGAGATGCCGTTGCCGCCCAGCATGTCACGCGCCGTGCGGGCGATATCCAGCGACTTGCCGCAGGAGTTGCGCTTCATGATCGAGGTAATCTCGACCGCTGCCGAACCGTCTTCTTTCATCCGACCCAGACGCAAACAGCCCTGCAGGCCGAGCGTGATTTCGGTCAGCATGTCGGCCAGCTTCTTCTGGATCAGCTGATTGGCGGCCAGCGGGCGACCGAACTGCTTGCGGTCGAGGGTGTATTGGCGGGCAGTCTCGTAGCAGAACTCGGCCGCGCCGAGCGCGCCCCAGGCGATGCCGAAACGCGCCGAGTTGAGGCAGGTGAAGGGGCCGCGCAGACCGGTCACTTCGGGGAACATGTTCTCTTCCGGCACGAAAACTTCGTCCATCACGATCTCGCCGGTAATCGACGCACGCAGGCCGACCTTGCCGTGGATGGCCGGGGCGCTCAGGCCTTTCCAGCCCTTTTCGAGGATGAAGCCGCGGATCTTGCCATCCTCGGTCTTGCCCCACACCACGAAGACGTCGGCAATCGGGCTGTTGGTGATCCACATCTTGCTGCCCGACAACGAATAGCCGCCATCGACTTTCTTGGCGCGGGTGGCCATCGAGCCGGGGTCGGAGCCATGGTTCGGCTCGGTCAGGCCAAAGCAGCCGACCCACTCGCCGGTCGCCAGTTTGGGCAGGTACTTCTTCTTCTGGGCTTCGGTGCCGAATTCATTGATCGGCACCATCACCAGCGAGGACTGCACGCTCATCATCGAGCGGTAGCCCGAATCCACGCGCTCGATCTCGCGGGCGATCAGGCCGTAGGCCACATAGTTGAGGCCGGCGCCGCCGTACTCCTCGGGGATCGTCGGGCCCAGCAGGCCGAGCGCGCCCATCTCGTTGAAGATCTCGCGGTCGGTACGTTCATTGCGGAAGGCGTCCTGCACGCGCGGCATCAGCTTGTCCTGACAGTAGGCCCGCGCGGCGTCGCGCACCATGCGCTCTTCTTCGGTCAGCTGTGCATCCAGCAGCAAGGGGTCGGCCCAGTCGAATCTCGGATTGGCGCTCATTGCATCTCCTCCAGCGGGGGGTTGTCGTGTCAGGCGCCGCAGCGCATCGGTTTATGTCTCCGATCTTAGAAGCCTCGACGCCGGGGCACAACCGAGAATTTCGCACCGTTATGTGCAAAAATCTCACTCCGAGCGATCAAAGCAGAAAGCCCATGAGACGCAAAATCCCCAGCACCGGCGCGCTTGTTGCCTTCGAAGCCGCCGCCCGCCACGAAAGCTTCACCCGTGCCGCGGAAGAACTCTCGCTCACACAGGGCGCCATCTGCCGGCAGATTGCCAGCCTCGAAGAATTTGTTGGCATCGCCTTGTTCAAGCGCGCCCGTCGCGGCGTCAAACTCACCGAGGCCGGGCTGAGCTACAGCCGCCAGGTGGCCAGCCGGCTCGATGCGGTTGAACGCGATACCTTGTCGATCATGGGCCACCACGCCGGCGGGCGCAGCATCGAACTGGCGGTGGTGCCAACCTTCGCCACGCGCTGGCTGCTGCCACGGCTGTCGGGCTTTCTCGCGGCGCACCCGGAAGCCAGCGTCAATCTGGCGACCAGCACCCGCCCCTTCCTGTTTGCCCAAACCGAATTCGACGCCGCCATCTACTTTGGCGATGCCGACTGGCCGGGCACGCAGGCGCATTTTCTGATGCACGAAAACCCGGTGCCGGTGTGCAGCCCCCGCCTGCTCGCGGGCGGCGTAGGGGCAGCGGCGGATCTGGCCGACGCGCCCCTGCTCCACCAGAACACCCGCCCCTACGCCTGGCGGCAGTGGTTCGACACGCAAGGTGTGCGCGCCGCCCGCGATCTGCACGGCCCGCGCATGGAGCTGTTCTCGATGCTCGCGCAGGCCGCCATGCACGACATGGGCGTCGCGCTCATCCCGCCCTTTCTGATCCAGGACGAACTGGCCCGCGGCCGGCTGGTGGTGCCGGTGGACGCCACCTACGACAGCGGCAAGGCCTACTACCTGATGATTCCCGAGCGCAAGACCGAGGCCGGGCTGCTCACCGCCTTTCGCCACTGGCTGATGACCGAGATCGCCGCCTTTGTGGGCACGCCGGCGGCTCAATCCTCGAGCGGGGCGAACTCCGACACCGCCTTGGAATAACGCGGCTTGGGATAGGGGTAGCGCATGCTGAGCGCGATCGAGCCGCCGTCGCCCTGCGCAATCCGCACGTGCTCGCGCTGGAACTCGCGCGAATGCTTCAGGCCGCAGGCATGGGCAATCATGTCGACCTCGTGATTGAGGTTGCGGCAGTAATTGGCGACACGCTCGAACTTCTCCTCGACCACCAGCCCCCGCTGCAGCTTGGCATCGTGCGTGGTGATCCCGGTCGGACAGGTGTTGGTGTGACAGCGCATGGCCTGAATGCAGCCCATGGAAAACATGAAGCCGCGCGCCGAGGTGACAAAATCGGCACCGGCCGACAGCGCCCAGGCAATGCGCGCCGAGGTCACCAGTTTGCCCGAGGCGACCACCCGAACCCGGTCGCGCAGGCCATATTCAATGAGCGAATCCACCACCCGCGGCAGCGCCTCATCAATCGACAAGGCCATATGATCGGCCAGTGCCTGGGGCGCCGCGCCCGAGCCGCCCTCGCCGCCATCGACCGTAATGAAGTCCGGCGCGAACTCCCGACCGCGCAGCACAATCGCCTCGCACAACTCACCCATGAAATACCAGCCGCCGATGGCCGCCTTGATGCCGACCGGCTTGCCGGTGACTTGTCGAATGCGAACCACCATGTCGAGCAAGGCATGAACATCCTTGATCTCGGGGTGGCGGTTGGGGCTGATTGACGCCTTGCCCGCGGTGATACCCCGAATCCGCGCGATCTCCTCGGTCACTTTCTCCGCGGGCAACAACCCGCCCTTGCCCGGCTTGGCGCCCTGCGAGAGTTTGAGCTCGAAGGCGCGCACTGACTCGATGGCCGCCAGCTCGCGCAAACGCGCCTCCGACAGCCGGCCTTCTTCGTCGCGCACGCCGTACTTGGCCGTGCCAAGCTGCACGATCAGGTCGCAACCGCCTTCGAGGTGATAGGGGCTCACGCCGCCCTCACCGGTGTTCAGCCAGCACCCGGCCAGCTTGGCGCCTCGCGACAGCGCCTGAACGGCCGGGCGCGAAATCGCCCCGAAACTCATGCCACTGATGTTCACCACCGATCCGGCCACAAACGGGGTCGTGCAATAACCCTCGCCAATCGTCAGCGTGGGCGTGGGCAACTGGTCCTCCTTGAGCACCGGAAACGGCGAATTGACGAAGATGATCGCGCCGCGCTCGCGCAGGTTATAGGTCGAACCAAAACCGATGGTGCCGCCTTCGTCCTTGGCCAGCCGATAGACCCAGCCGCGCGTGGCGCGATTGAAGGGCATCTCCTCGCGATCGCCCAGAAAGAAGTACTGGCGAAAATACTCACCCATCTGCTCGAAGAAATAGCGCAGATGGCCCACGACCGGATAGTTACGCAAGATGGCGTGCTTCTTCTGGGTGATATCGCGCAGATACCAGAACACCAGGCCGGCCATCAGGACGATCACCACAATCACGCCCAGACTGACCGAAAATACCGTGGTCACACTCTCCATACCGCCTCCGATTCCGCCGCTTGTTCCAAAGAGTGTAAACGGTGCCTACGCAATGCGCTTAAGCGCCGTATCACGGGGTTTTGCAGTGATAGAATGCACACCCGACCACAAAGAGCACTTGCCGCATGGAATCGATCGAGCAACTCCGGGTAGAAATCCAGCGTAGCGTGGCCGCCGCCCTGGCCGAAGACATCGGCACCGGCGACCTGACCGCACGACTGATTCCAAACGCCTCCGAAGCACGCGGACGGGTCATCACCCGCGAAGACGCGGTGCTGTGCGGCTCCGACTGGTTCAACGCCGCCTTTGAAACCCTCGATCCGACCGCCACCATTTTGTGGCACGCCAAGGATGGCGACCGCGTTGAGGCCGGCCAGACGCTGTGCGACGTGGTCGCCGGCGCCCGCGCCCTGCTCACCGCCGAACGCGCAGCGCTCAACTTCCTGCAACTGCTCTCGGGCACCGCGACGCTCACCCGTCGCTATGTCGAGACCGTGGCCGGCACCCGCGCCAAGATTGTCGACACCCGCAAAACCCTGCCCGGCCTGCGTCTGGCGCAAAAATACGCGGTGGGCATCGGCGGCGGCACCAATCACCGCATCGGTCTCTACGACGGCATCCTGATCAAAGAAAACCACATCATCGCCGCCGGCGGTGTGGCCGAGGTACTGGCCGAAGCCCAACGCATCGCGCCGTCGAATGTGTTCATCGAGATCGAAGTCGAAACCTTGGAACAGCTTGGCGCGGCACTCGATGCCGGCGCGCGCATGATCCTGCTCGACAACATGACGCTCGATCAGATGGCCGAAGCGGTCCGGCTCACCGACGGCAAGGCCGAACTCGAAGCCTCGGGCGGCGTCAGCCTCGACCGGGTGCGCGCCATCGCTGAAACCGGCGTCGATCGCATCTCCATCGGCGGCCTCACCAAAGACGTGCGCGCCATCGATCTGTCGCTGCGCCACATCGAAGATTAAGCTGCCTGCCCGGCCGACCTGGAGACCCTGCATGCTGTTTGCGCTCTACTACATCTTTGCGATTACGGTGCTGGTACTGCATTTCACCGGTTTTCTCGCCCGCCGGAATCTGGAGTGGCTGCTGTACGTCGTGGCCATCACGGTATTTCCCGCGGTGATGTATCTGTAGCAGCTGGACAGCACCATGACAAAGGGCACCCACGGGTGCCCTTTGTCATGTGCCATCGAAATAATTCAGGTCGCAGCGCGTTGCACCACGACATCGACCAGCGCCGACATTCCGCGATGCCCCTCGCCTTCGTCGATGACCGACTCGTGCGTCCGGAGCAGCAGAATATCGTGCCCATCGAAGGCATTGAGCAACACCGATTCGGTGTAGAGATTTTCGACCGCAGACGGCCCGCCGGTGCCGTACTCAAGCTGTTTCGGCGTATAGCCCTGCAACAGCAACAGGCCGCCGGGCTTGAGTGCCGCCATCATTTTGTCGAACAAAACCTGACGCTCGGCCGGCGCTGAAAACTGGATAAAGATCGCCACCACGGCGTCGTAGGTCTCCTCCGGCCAGGCCCATTCAAACACGTCCGCCTCGATCAGATTGACCGCCACCTGCTGCTCTTGCGCCAGTTGCCGGCTCTTGGCCACCGCGGCCGGCGCAAACTCCAGCGCATCAACGCGGTGGCTGGCCTTGGCCAAAAATACGCTGTTGCGCCCTTCGCCGTCGGCGACCGACAGGACCGCACTGTCCGGAAACAGTCGCCCCGACTCACGGACGAGAAAATCGTTGGGCTCGCGCCCGAACACGAAAGACTCGCCCGCGCTGGCGAAGCGGGCATCCCAGAACGCCTTGGGGTGTTGCTCAGCCACGGTCAATCGGCCACATGAGCGCGAATGAAATCCTTGATGACGTCAACATCGACCGCCATCACCTCGCAGCGCTGCGGCAGGCTTTCAAGATGGGCAAAGCCATCGGGGCGCGGCGGCTCTTCGTTCAGCGCCTCGCGGATAGTCTCTTCAAACTTGACCGCCTGCGCGGTTTCGAGCACCAGCACCGGCACCGCGGCATCGCGATGCGCCACGGCCACCTTCAAACCATCGGCGGTGTGGGTGTCGACCACCACGCCATAGGCTTTTTTGGTGGCGCGGATGGTCTCGAGGCGGTCGGCATGCGAACTGCTGCCGGAGACAAAACCGAAGCCGGACAGCGCGTCGCGATACGGCGTGTCGTTCAGATCGAAGCTGCCGCCCGACTCGACCTGCTGCCACAGTTGGCACACCACGGCGGGGTCGCGCCCGACCAGGTCGAACACGAAGCGCTCGAAGTTGGATGCCTTGGAGATATCCATGGACGGGCTGGAGGTGACATGCGTTTCGGCCGAGCTACGCGGGCGATAGACGCCGGTGCGGAAGAACTCGTCGAGCACGTCGTTTTCGTTGGTGGCGCAAATCAGTTGCCGGATTGGCAGACCCATCATGCGGGCGATATGGCCGGCACAGATATTGCCGAAGTTGCCCGAAGGCACGGCCATGTCGACCTGCTGATCGTCGCTGGTCGTGGCGCCAAAATAGCCGGCAAAGTAATACACGATCTGCGCGACAACCCGGCCCCAGTTGATCGAATTGACCGCGCCGATCTTGTATTTGGCCTTGAAGGCGTGATCATTGGAGACGGCTTTGACGATGTCCTGCGCGTCGTCGAACATGCCTTTGACGGCGATGTTGAAGATGTTGTCGTCTTGCAGCGAATACATCTGCGCGCGCTGAAAGGCGCTCATGCGGCCGTGCGGCGAGAGCATGAACACCCGCACGCCGTGCTTGCCGCGCATGGCGTATTCCGCGGCCGAGCCGGTGTCGCCCGAGGTGGCACCAAGGATATTGGTCTGCTCGCCGCGCTTGTCGAGCACATACTCGAACAGGTTGCCGAGCAACTGCATGGCCATGTCCTTGAAGGCCAGCGTCGGCCCGTTGGACAGCTCCAGCAGCGCCAGCCCGCCCTGGTGATTGGGGCCGTTGCCGGCCTCCAGCCAGGTCACCGGCGTAATCGCCCTTGCATCGCTGCCCGCGCGGGTGTTGCAGTACACGGCCGGCGTGTAGGTTTTTTGGCAGATCGCGCGCAGATCGGCGGCGGGAATGTCGTCAATGAAGCGCGACAGGATTTCAAACGCCAGGTCGGCGTAGGACAGCGTGCGCCAGGCCGCCAGATCCGCCGCGCTGACCTTGGGATAGGTCTCGGGCAGATACAGGCCGCCGTCAGGCGCCAGGCCGCCAAGCAGGATGTCGCAGAACTGTTGATCGGGCGCCCGCCCGCGGGTAGAGAGATAACGCATGAGCTTCACCAGAAGGCGGGCGACACGAGGGCCGCCCGCCAGGGGGAGGAGTTAACGATCGAGCTGTTCGATGCGCAAACGGGTGATCGGCGCCGATACGACCGGCAAGGCTTCGATCTTGGCAATCGCCGCATCGGCGAACTTCTCGACGGTCTCGTGGGTGAGCAGAATGATGTCCGCCTGCGATTCACCCTCGCGCGGTTCCTTCTGGATCAGCGCGTCGATGGAAATGTTGTTGTCCGCCAGAATGCGAGTGATATCGGCCAGCACGCCCGGCTTGTCGTCAACACGCATACGCATGTAGTACCCGCCGCGGCTCTCGGACACCGGCAGCACCTTGAGGTCGACCAGCTGATCGGGCTGGAAGGCCAGGTGCGGTACGCGGTGCTCGGGGTCGGCAGTGTGCATGCGGGTGACATCGACCAGGTCGGCAATCACCGCGCTGGCGGTCGGCTCGTCGCCGGCGCCCTTGCCGTAATACAGCGTGGGGCCGACGGCGTCGCACTGCACCAGCACGGCGTTCATCGCCCCTTCGACATTGGCCAGCAGGCAGCGCGCCGGGATCAGCGTCGGATGCACCCGCAGCTCGACGCCGTCTTCACGCATGCGCGCGATGCCCAGCAGCTTGATGCGATAGCCCAGTTGCTCGGCGTAGGCGATATCGGTCGCTTGCAGCTTGGTGATGCCCTCGATATGCGCACGCTCGTACTGCATCGGGATACCGAACGCGATCGAGGCCATGATGGTGGCCTTGTGCGCGGCGTCATTGCCCTCGATGTCGAAGGTCGGATCGGCCTCGGCATAGCCGAGCGCCTGCGCTTCCTTGAGGACGACGTCGAAGGGCAAGCCCTTGTCACGCATCTCGGACAGGATGAAATTGGTGGTGCCGTTGATGATGCCGGCCAGCCACTGGATGCGGTTCGCGGTGAGGCCTTCGCGCAGCGCCTTGATGATGGGGATGCCACCCGCCACCGCAGCCTCAAACGCCACCATCACGCCCTTTTTCTGGGCGGCGGCGAAAATCTCGTTGCCGTGGGTCGCAATCAACGCCTTGTTGGCGGTCACCACATGCTTGCCGTTTTCGATGGCTGCGAGCACCAGATCCTTGGCGACGGTACAGCCGCCGATCAGCTCGACGATGATATCGATCTCGGGGTCGCGCACCACCGCGAAGGCGTCGTCCACGACCTTGGCCTTGCCCTGCGTCATCGCCTGGGCACGCTCGATGTTACGGTCCGCCACGGTAGTAATGCTGATGGGACGCCCCGCGCGGCGGGTAATCTCCTCAGCGTTACGGGTAAGGACGGTCCAGGTGCCGCCGCCAACAGTGCCGATGCCCAGCAGGCCAACATTGATCGGTTTCATCGCAGAGTTTTCTTGAAGTCAGTACAACGTGGTCAACACCCCCTGCACCGCAGGGGAACATAAGCGCGGCCACCACAGCCGGACGACCGTGGTGGCCGCGCGATTCAAATCAGACGCGGCGGGCCATCAGCTGCGATGGAGCCCCTTGCGGTAACTCTCGAGGAAGCGGGCAATGCGGCTGACCGCATCGCGCAGATCCTCTTCGTGCGGCAGGAAGACCAGACGGAAGTGGTCCGGCTGTTTCCAGTTAAAGCCGCTGCCTTGCACCAGCAGCACCTTCTCGGCTTCGAGCAGCTTCAGGATGAACTGCTGGTCGTCCTCGATCGGGTACATGTTCAGGTCAAGCTTGGGGAACAGATACAGCGCAGCCTTGGGCTTGACGCAGCTCACCCCCGGGATCTGGGTGATCAGCTCGTAGGCCAGGTCGCGCTGACGGGTCAGGCGGCCGTCCGGTGCGATCAGCTCTTCGATGCTCTGATAGCCGCCCAGCGCGGTCTGAATACCCCACTGCGCCGGCACGTTGGCGCACAGGCGCATCGACGCCAGCATGTCGAGCCCTTCGATGTAGTCGCGGGCATGACGCTTCTCGCCCGAGACAATCATCCAGCCGGCGCGGTAGCCGCAGGCGCGATAGTTTTTCGACAAGCCGTTGAAGGTCACGCAGAGCACGTCATCGGCCAGCGAGGCGATCGAGGTGTGGGTTTCGCCGTCGTAGAGCACCTTGTCGTAGATCTCGTCGGCAAAGACGATCAACTGGTGCTGACGCGCGATCTCGAGCAACTGCTCGAGAAAGGCGGTCGGATACAGCGCGCCGGTCGGGTTGTTCGGGTTGATGATGACGATGGCGCGCGTATTGGGCGTGAGCTTGCGGCGGATATCGTCCAGATCGGGCAACCAGCCAGCCTGCTCATCACACACGTAATGCACCGGCGCACCGCCGCCGAGGCTGACCGCCGCCGTCCACAACGGATAGTCCGGCGCCGGCACCAGTACTTCGTCGCCATTATTGAGCAGCGCCTGCATCGACATGACGATCAGCTCGGACGCGCCGTTGCCGATGTAGATGTCTTCAATGCCAACCCCCGCAATTTTCTTTTGCTGGGAGTAGTGCATCACCGCCTTGCGTGCCGAGAACAGGCCCTTCGAATCCGAATAGCCCGCCGCGCCGCGCAGATTATGGATCACGTCGACCACGATCTCTTCGGGCGCTTCAAAACCGAAGTGCGCCAGGTTGCCGATATTGAGCTTGGTAACGCGGTGGCCTTCGTCTTCCATCTGCTTGGCGCGCTGCAGGACGGGGCCGCGGATGTCGTAGCAGACCTCCGCCAGCTTGTGCGACTTGCGAACCGCCCGCAAGGCGGCGGCGTCGGCGCGGGCGGCGCCCTGCATTTCACCGATCGGCTCTGCCACCTTGAGATTGGGCGTTTTGCTCATCATCTTCCCCTGTGCGAAGGACACTGACCGCAATAATTGCTGCAACGCAAAAGCCTTGCGTTTGGCCAGAAAATCAAAAGATTGTAATCTACCCCAAGCCACAGCCCCCGGGCAAATCCCGCCCAAATCGTGCACTGCCCATGAACCTTCATCAAGACAGCATTTCCGATCAGAACGTCATCACCGGTTACGGCCCCGACTACGTCCAGGTCAATCGGGTTGATCATCGCGGCAACAGCCTGATCATCCTGCCCGACCAGATCCAGTCCGACTGGGCTGCGCCAGGCGGTTTCGAAGCTCTGAGCGAGGCGGCCTTTGCCACCCTGGCCAAGCTCGATTGCGTCGTGGTGCTCATCGGCACGGGAAACCGCCAGCGCTTCCCCTCGGCGGCGCTGCTCCGGCCGCTGATTGAAGCGCGCCTGGGTTTCGAGATCATGGACACCCCCGCCGCCTGCCGCACCTACAACATTCTGATGGGCGAAAACCGCAAGGTCGCGGCCGCCCTGATGTTCGACCCGGCCTGAGACTCGCGCACGATTCCAACGCGCGTTTGTCATCGTGATGGAATGTCGATTACCCTGCGGTGAAGCCTTCACCGACAGGAGCATGCATGATCGACCAAGCAGCCCCCGACATCACCCTGCCCGCCACTGGCGACCAGACCATCCGGCTCGCCGACCTGCACGGCAAAACCGTGGTGCTCTACTTCTACCCCAAAGACAACACCCCCGGCTGCACCACCGAGACCCGCGATTTTGGCGTGCTTCACCCGAAGTTTGCCGAGGCCGGCTGCGTGGTGCTGGGCGTCTCGCGCGACAGCCTCAAGTCGCATGAACACTTCAAGGCCAAGCTCGACGTGCCGTTTGATCTGTTGTCAGACGCCGACGAAGTCGCCTGCCAGGCGTTTGACGTCATCAAGATGAAGAACATGTACGGCAAGCAAGTGCGCGGCATCGAACGCAGCACCTTCGTCATCGACCGCGAAGGCGTCGTGCGGCGCGAGTGGCGCAAAGTCAAAGTGAATACGCACGCCGAGGAGGTGCTCAACTTCGTCCAGTCGCTTTAACCTCATGGCCGGCCCGGCACAGATGTGGACCGGGCCTCAGAACACCGATTCCCTGCCGGAGCCCGCATGGTCACCAAACGCGCATCGAAGTCTGTGAAAACCAAGCTGTTCATCCTCGACACCAACGTGCTGATGCACGACCCCACCAGCCTGTACCGCTTTGAAGAGCACGACCTCTACGTCCCGATCATGACGCTGGAGGAGCTCGACGGAAACAAGAAAGGCATGTCGGAAGTGGCCCGCAACGCGCGTCAGGCCAGCCGCATGATGGACGAAATCGTCCGCGCCTGCCCCAACGGCATCGACGAAGGCATCGACCTCACCGAACCGTCTCGCCGTCAAGCCACCGGCCGGCTGTATCTGCAAACCGAAGCCATCGACCTGCATCTGCCGCCGGGTTTGCCCACTGGCCGCGGCGACAATCACATCCTTGCGGTGGTCAGCTTCCTCGCCAAACGCTTCCCCAAGCGGCCCGTCATTCTGGTGTCGAAAGACATCAACATGCGCATCAAGGCACGCGCGCTCGGGCTGGATGCGCAGGACTACTTCAACGACAAGGTTCTCGAAGACACCGACCTGCTGTACTCCGGTGCGCGCGAGCTACCCGCCGATTTCTGGGAAACCCACGGCGCCAACCTCGAGTCCTGGAAGGACGAGCGCAGCACCTACTACCGCTTGCGCGGCCCCCTGGCCGACTCACTCAGCCACAACGAATTCGTTTTCGACACCACCTCCGAGCCACCCTTCGATGCCTGGGTCACCGAGTGCGACGGCCCCACCGTGGTGCTCGAAACGCTCACCGACTTCAGCCATCAAAAGAACAACATCTGGGGCATCACCGCGCGCAACCGCGAGCAGAACTTCGCGCTCAACCTGCTGATGAATCCCGAGATCGATTTCGTCACCCTGCTCGGCCAGGCCGGCACCGGCAAGACGCTCCTGACACTCGCCGCCGGCCTCACCCAGGTGCTCGACGCGAAGCGCTACAGCGAAATCATCATGACCCGGGTGACGGTACCGGTCGGCGAAGACATCGGCTTCCTGCCCGGCACCGAGGAAGAAAAGATGACGCCGTGGATGGGCGCGCTCGAAGACAACCTCGATGTACTCAACGGCGCCACCAACGAGGGCGGCGAATGGGGCCGCGCCGCGGCGCACGACCTCATCCGCTCGCGGGTCAAGGTCAAGAGCCTCAACTTCATGCGCGGGCGCACCTTCATCAACAAGTTTCTGATCATCGATGAAGCGCAGAACCTCACACCCAAGCAAATGAAGACGCTCGTCACCCGCGCCGGCCCCGGCACCAAGGTGGTCTGCCTCGGCAACATTGCCCAGATCGACACGCCCTACCTCACCGAAGGCAGCTCCGGCCTGACCTTTGTCGTCGATCGCTTCAAAGGCTGGCCGCACTCGGGCCACATCACCCTGCAACGGGGCGAACGCTCGCGCCTGGCAGATCACGCAGCCGAAGTGCTCTAAACCCGCGCAACGCGCCGGCCACCACGGCCGGTGCGTCCGTCAAGACGACGGAATAGCGCACCGCGCGCCTCAACCACGGTGCACTGCACCATCCTAGGAATTCATTTTACTTTCAGCGCGTTATCGAGGATACTGATCGGTTTTCCCGTCGCCCGTTGCGTCCGGGGATGCCTGAAACCACGAGACTCGCATGACAACGTCCGACCCGACACCTACTACCTTCGCCGCCCTGGGGCTATCCGCCCCCGTTCTGACTGCCTTGTCAGAAATCGGCTACGAAACCCCCTCGCCCATCCAGGCGGCGTGTATTCCCCACCTGATGGCCGGCGGCGACGTGCTTGGCGAAGCCCAGACCGGCACCGGTAAAACCGCCGCCTTTGCGCTGCCCGCACTCGAACGCATCGACGTCACACGTCGCACCCCACAGATTCTGGTGCTGACCCCCACCCGCGAGCTCGCCATCCAGGTGGCCGAAGCCTTCCAGACCTACGCCCGTTACCTGCGCGACTTCCATGTGGTGCCGCTCTACGGTGGCCAGAGCATGGTCGTTCAGCTGCGTCAGCTCACGCGCGGCGCGCAGGTCATCGTGGGCACGCCGGGCCGCCTGATGGACCACCTCAAGCGCGGCAGCCTCAAGCTCGACGAACTCAAAGTGATGGTGCTCGACGAAGCTGACGAGATGCTGCGCATGGGCTTCATCGAAGACGTGGAATGGATTCTCAGCCACACCCCGAGCACCCGCCAGACCGCGCTGTTCTCGGCCACCATGCCCTCGATCATTCGCAGCGTGGCCCAGCGCCACCAGCGCAACCCGATCGAAATCAAGATCAAATCGGCCACCAGCACCGTGTCGACCACCCGCCAGAGCTACTGGATGGTGCGCGGCCACGACAAGCTCGACGTCCTGACCCGCATCCTCGAAGCCGAAGAAGAGCTCGACGCGGCCATCGTTTTCGTACGCACCAAGGTGGCCACCGACGAGCTGGCCAACAAACTCGAAGCCCGCGGCCACGCCGCCGCTGCGCTCAACGGTGACATGACCCAGGGCCTGCGCGAGCGGGTGATCAGCCAGCTCAAATCGGGCCAGATCGACATCGTCGTCGCCACCGACGTCGCCGCCCGCGGCATCGACGTGCCGCGCGTCAGCCACGTTATCAACTACGACGTGCCCTACGACACCGAGGCCTATGTGCACCGTATCGGCCGCACCGGCCGTGCCGGGCGCACCGGTCACGCGATCCTGTTCATCACGGCGCGCGAACAGCGCATGCTGCGCGCCATCGAGCACGCCACCCGCCAGAAGATCGCCCTGCTCACCCTGCCCACGCGCAGCGAAATGGCCGATCGTCGCGTCTCCAAGTTCAAGCAGGAAGTCCTCGACGTCCTGGAGAAGGAAGAGCTGCACTTCTTCATGGAAGTCGTCGGCCAGCTGCGCGACGAAAACGAACTGAAGGCGCACTCCATCGCCGCCGCCCTGGCCTTCATCGCCCAGCGCGACAAGCCGCTGCAACTCGACAACGCCAAGGGCGGCGAATTGCCCACCACCAGTGAACTCCGCGCACCGGACGCCCGCGCGCCGCGCGAGAAGCGCGACGAAGCCCCCGGCCGTCGCCGCGACGCGGCCGATGGCAAGCTGCGCCCCTACCGTATCGAAGTCGGTCGCCAGCACGGCGTCACGCCCAAAGAAATCGTCGGCGCCATCGCCAACGAAGGCGGCCTGTCAGGCGGTCAGATCGGTCAGATTCACCTGTTCGACGACTTCAGCCTGGTCGAACTGCCGAGCGACCTGTCCAACGAAACGCTCGCCACACTGAAGCGCACCCGCGTGTGCCAGCAGGCGCTGCAAATTCAAGCCGACGACTCGACGCCGATGCCGGCCAAGCGTTTTGGCACCAAGCCGGGCGCGAGCAAGCGTCCGGGTGGGCCGGGCGCGCCGGGCAAGAAGCCCTTCAAAGGCGGCAAGCCCTTCATCAAGCGCCCAAAAGAGTAATCTCGCGAACTAAGCCCGCGCAGCCTGCACCAGCAGGTTGCGCGGCGTGATCGCCCGATCGCAGAACACCCCGAGCCTCACCCGGTAGCCTGCCGCCTCCAGGCCGAGCGCCAGATCCCCCACCAGCCACATCTCCAGCGCCCGTCGAAACACATGGCGTACCAGGTCGTAGCGCAGCACCTGCGCATGACGCGCCCAGCCGACTACCTGCCATTCATCCCAATTCACCGCAGCGGGTAACACCACCACTTCGCGCGCGGCCAATTGCCGGCAAAAGCCTTCAAAACCTGAACGCACCCACGCCGCCGGCACCGGCCGGAACGGGCGATACTCACCGCCGTCGACCGCTGCGCGCAGCGCGATGAAACCCAGCTTGAACGCGCTGTCCTGCGCGTGCTGGCGTCGTTCGCGCTCAGTGGCCGTCACCGACTCGGTGATCGCCAGACGCAAATCGCCCGCATCCAGCCTCAGCGTCGCGGCGGTCGATACCGGCAGGAAGTCGCCCGTCACGCCCCGGTCGTAACAGCACGGCGCAATACTGAACCCCGCCGCCGCACCCGCTGCCGCGCCGCGCACCAGGCTGCGATGCAATTCGCCACAGGCGTGCAAGGCCACCACATGATGCGTCGCCACGCGCGCCTGCCCGTCCGCCGACAAGGCATCGGCGCAGACCATGTGTTGCGCCAGCCGCGCGCGCGTGGCCAGCAAGGCACTCTGGGCACACAGCGCGGGGTCGATTTCCAGACTGGTCACCGCGCCCGCGCCCTGCATCGCCAGGCGTCGGCCGAGATGCCCCTTGCCGGCGCACCACTCCAGCACCGGCGCCTCGACCGGATCGAGCGCGGCCGCGAAGGCTTCGATCTGCTCACGCTTGCGCCCCGGAATCGCCCAATCGAAATGCGCATCGCAGGGTGGCAACGGCCGTGGCTCGCATCGCGGCACCGTCGTCAAGGCGGGCAAGTCAGCCAAGGCCGGCACGCGCGACGCCACCCAGGCCAGACGTGCGGCGTCATCGGCTGCCAGCGCAGCCACCGCATCATCGGACAAGGCCAGCACGTCCGCGGCGAGCGCCGGATAGCGCGCCACCCAGTCGGGCGCCTCGACACAGAACGGCCGCGGACGCCAGAGGTCGGCATGGACGTCCAGACAATGCTGCAGGGCGAAGAAACGATCGGGAAGATTCATGGCCGCGAACGATACGCCCTTGGCTGCGGCTGGCAAGCCCGACGGCAACATGGCGCGTCCGCGGCAGATACGGTATAAGCGGGAGGCCCGGACCCATCGCCACACAGCCCATGAACGCCCTCGTCGATCTAGCCGACCCCGCCGCCGTCACCGACGCCCTCTCGCGCGAGTGGCTGG
The DNA here is from genome assembly GCF_007625205.1 of Denitromonas ohlonensis. Taxonomy (GTDB): domain Bacteria; phylum Pseudomonadota; class Gammaproteobacteria; order Burkholderiales; family Rhodocyclaceae; genus Nitrogeniibacter; species Nitrogeniibacter ohlonensis. The sequence continues at coordinate 302,806 of NZ_VMNI01000002.1, forward strand.
TGGCCTGCCTGTGCGCCGAATGGTGCGGCACCTGCCGCGACTATCACGACAGCTTCGCATCCATGCAGGCGCAGTTTCCGCAGGCGGCGTTTCTGTGGGTGGACATCGAAACCCATGCCGACTGGGCCGACGACATGGACATCGAAAACTTCCCGACGATCATGATCCAGCAGGACGATGCCGTCCGTTTTCTCGGCACCATGCTGCCCTACCCGGGCCATCTCCAACGCACGCTGGAAACCCTGCTCAACGCCTCTGGCGACGCGCGCCGCCCCGGTGAAAGCGTGCCACTCGATCTGCGTGAACTGCTGCGAATGCAGGCTGGCTGAACGGGCGCGACTCAGGAACCGATCTCAGGACGCAGCAAGGGCGCCAGCCGGGCCGGCGCCTGCATGGCCTGCTCCATCAGCTCCGAGAGCGACACCGAGCGCTCCGGACTGAGCGTCAGCCGAATGCTGTCGTCCTCGCCGCTGATGAACTCGATCAGCGTGGCGCAGGCCTTTTTGCGATCACCCACATCGGTCACCGGCAAGTCCTTTTCACAGTCACGCTGCGCCGCGTCGATATCGGACTTGAAGCGCGCATCGCGCTGCGTCGCCGCCTTGCCTTCGGTCGGCAACACCGGAATCGCGTAGCGCTTGTGCAACGCGATGCTGCGCTTGATGTAGCCGTCGTCATGCAGGGCTGCCTCAAGCTGCTTGAGCCGCACCTCACCCATCAATTCGAGCATCTGGAAGGCCATCCCCAGCCCCGGCGGCGGGCCACCACGGCGCCCGCGCGGCCCACCCGCGCCAGGCATGGCGAACGCAGAGGGGGCCGCCCCGCCGTCGGACAATCGCGCGAGCGCAGCAACGCGCTCAAGCGCCAGGTCAAGACGCGCCTTCATCACTTCGGGCTGATCCACTTCCAAGGCCAGGGTCAGCGTGTCGTCATCCAGATCCATGCGCCACTGCATCACGATGGTGGCCGGCGGCAACTGCGAACGCCCGCTGGCCTGGACGAACGCCACATCGCCCAAGGGGCTGAACCCGTCGCTGGTAGCGACACCGCTCATCCGCAGCTCGGCCCGCTTGCGCCGTGGCTCATCGACAAAATCATCAATATCCACCCGTACGATGTGCACCACGCCCGCACCCGGTACCTCTTCGATACGCACGTCGTCCAAATGTACGCTGCCGCCCAGCGGCGACGCCGAGACGCCCTGCCACGACACCTGACCGCGCATGCCGTGCTGATCGAGCGCGCCGTTGATTGCCGCTTCGGCCTTGGACGCCGCCACATTCGACAAGACCATCCAACCGACCACGAGCGCCACCACCGCGCCACCGCCAATCATCATCAGTTTGCGTTGTTCCATCGCCATTGCGTGCGCCTCATTGCTGGCGCTGGAGATCCGCCTGCGCGGCCTCGGGCGTCCATTCGGGTTGGCCGAGCGTCATACGGGTGACGGCCAGGGGGTCGAGCAGATCGGTGCAGCCCTCGTTCTTGCACGGCATCACCGTCTGCGCGCTCAACAGCGTCAGCGGCAAGCCCTCGTCGTCGCGGCGCTTGGCGTCCAGGGTCACTTCGCCATCGACGCGGTACCACCCCGAGGGCAGGTCGCGCTTTCCGGTCAGGCGCATGGCGTAGGGCCAATCGACTTCCGCATCCTCCCCGTCACTGCCATCGACCCGCACAATGCGCTGAATCTTGCGCTTGCCGCCGGCCACCAGCGTGGCATACGTGCCGCCGGACAGCGGTTGGTAGGCAAGGTCTGACTCCAGGCGACTGCGCAGGCGCTGCGGGTCGCGGGTCGCTTCATCAACCAGTTGTTGATAGGTCTGCAGGTTGCGACGCTGCTCAGCCACCACGCGCGCCTGCTCCATCCGCAGACGCTGCGCCTCGCGCTGCTCGGCATACCGGCGCTGCTGCTCGGCGCGCTGTTCTTCCATCTGCTTTTGCCGGGCCAGACGGGCATCGCGCTGGAACAGATAGTTATTGGCCTGCTGCAAGTTGTATTGCCACGGCCCCCACGCCTTGCTGCGCCGGTCCCGGCCGCGCCAGACGCTGATCGAATACAGCAGGTGGTTGGCGTCCCCGGCGGCCGTACCCCGTTCAAATTCGCTGGAAAACACCAGATTGGCCCGCGACGCGCGCGTCACGTCGGCCGCGTCGAGCGCCACGATGGCCGCATCCACGGCGTGACGGATCGCCTCAGCCTGACGGAAGCGATCGGCCTGATCGGTCAGCGCGTCGATCTGCGGATCGATCTGCCACACACCGATGCCGCCGTAGTGGGTGGCCCGCGCCCGCAGCAAAAAGTGCGTGCGTGTGTCGACATCACTGGCCAGATGGAACCACAAGGTGTTCTGTTTATCGGTCGCCGCCAGACGGGTGGCCTTCACCTCCTGCGTGAAGGGAATGCCGCCGGAAAACCAGAGCTGGCTGGTTCGCGCGATCGGCACGCCATCCGATCGCTCCAGCGTCAGCCGGCCCGGGCCGCTGGCATAGCCGTCGGTGCCGCAGGTCAAATCCACCGACTTCAAGGTGACGAAATTCATGTCGGTGCGCGTATCAATCCGCGTCAGCACCCGACACCCGTTCTGGTCCTTCATTTCGCTCAAGGCCTCGGCCAGCGGCCCCGTCCGCGAACCATCGCCGGGCTTCCAGCCGCCGATGGCGAAATCGGCGAGCATCGGCGCGACGGCGGCGGGCGGCGTGGCGACCGGCGCGGAGGGCGGCGTGGCGACCGGCGCGGGCGTCGGCTGCGCTGCCGGTGCCGCGACCGGCGCTACTGGCGCTGCCGCTGCGGGGGCCGGCACAGGCGCCGCAATCGGTGCGGGTGGCGGGCTCGGCACGGGTTCAGGGCGCGGAGTCGGCGTCGGTTGCGGCGTCGGTTGCGGCGTCGGTTGCGGCGTCGGTTGCGGCGTCGGTTGCGGCGTCGGTTGCGGCGTCGGCGCGGGCGGTTCGGGTGCGGGTATGGGGACGGGCGTCGGCGCGGGGGCCGGTTCGGGCAGCGGCGTCGGGGGCGCCGCCGCAACCGGCGGCACCGCCGCTGCGGGCGTGACACGCAGCGCCCACAGGTCGGTCTTGCTGCTTGTCCCGTTCGCCACCGGCCGACCATTCGTGTCGGTACTCACCCAATCAAGCGCGGTGGCTTTGGGGCATTGGCTGTTGAGCAGCGCGCCGAGCTTGGGCAGCAACCGGGCCAGCGCGGCCGTATCGGGGCTGCCGCCATGCACCGCGCGCAAGGACAGATGCGGCGCACACCACGGCGTACCCGCGGCATGCTCGACGAAAATTTCGATGTTTTCCGACTTGGAGAACGCCAGCCGGTAGCTGTCCGCCAGTGCATTGGTGGCCACCAGACCGAGCGCGGCCGCCAGCCACCAGCGCGCGCTGCGGCCGCCAAGCATGCTCAGCTCAGCTGCCAGGCGCCGTCGGCGCTCTGACAGGCATCAACGGTTTTGCTTTCTTCGCCGTCCGCGGTCTTCACTCGATAGTCGACCGTCCGACACGTTGTCTTGACCGCCACCTGCTCGGTCACCGCGGCACTCGGTTCAATGCTGTCCAGATCAAAGCCCTGCGCACTGGCGGTGTCGGCCGAGATGGCATCGAGATCAGTTGGCGCGTCCTTGGCCTGCATCGGCACCGGACCGACCAGCGGGCCATAGACATAGCCGATTGTCACCCCCTTGCGGCCGACGGCGATCCAGTCATTGTCGGTACGCCCGAGCGCGGTAAAGGTTTGCCCGGCCAGGAAACCGCCGACCTTCTCGCCCTGCGTCCCGGGCTCGGCGCGCAAATTGGACGATTTGATGGCCTGGTAGGGCTGGTTGATGACGGCCATGTTCTGCACCGTCGCGATCTTTGGCGCACGGCGAATGGTCTGCTGCGAGCTCACGGTCTTGCTCGACACGGGTGCAATCGTCGCGCTGGCACCGCTGTGCGTGGATTGCCACGCCACGGTCCTGCCCGAATCCAGCGCGTCCTGCGTGCTCGCGGCCAGGGCTTGACGATCACGTTCGTCCAGCTTGGCGCCCAGCCAGTTGCCCAAGGCGCCACCGGCCAGGGCGCCGGCAAGGATGGCCAGATTCCGCCCCGAGCCCTTGCCGACCTGGCTGCCCAGGATCGCGCCGCCCACCGCCCCCAGCACCGACCCCATGGTCTGCTTGGACATGCCGCCTTCGCCGTTGGTGGCGCAGCCCCCCACTCCGAGCGCGATCGATGTCGCAATAACGGTGAGATGTTTCTGTGGCGACATGAGTGCATCTCCCTCAAACACCCGGCATCACAGCCCGGGACAACGCCATGGCGGCCCCCATGCGACTTCAGGCTGCCGTCGACGCCCACCCGTTCGACATTCATGACAAGGAAGCGCGAGAACCAGGGTTTGAGCAACACCCTCAACACCGCCGACGCCGAACACCAACACGTATTTCTTATAGATTGACTATAGAAATCACGATTCGCGAATACAAGCCAGCCGCCCCCGCGGATTGACAACATCGCGAGGCTCACCTGTCTCGCCCAACACGATGGAATAGCACTATCCTAGGTGTGTGTACTCGCCGCCAGGAGGCGCAGGCCGACATCATGGACGCATCTACCCTTGCCGAACTGTGCACTGGCGACTTCCCGGTCGCCACGCCAGACACGCTTGCGACCGATGTCTGCGGACTTGTCGCTGAGCGCGGCATTCTGGTGGTCATTGACGGAGACCGCCCGGTCGGCGTGCTGACTGCGGCGATGTTGCTTGCCCCACCCCTGACGCCGACCAGCACGGTGGGCGAGCGCATGGGGCCCGCCGAGTGCATTGATGCCCGTGCAGACTGCGCCACCGGTCTCCACCGCCTTCAGCACAGTTCGGTCCACGCGCTGGTGCTGATTGACGACACCGGCGGCCTGATCGGCCTGGTCGGTGAACGCGAGTTGCTGCGCCATTTTTCGGGCCGGAGCATGACCCGATCAGCGCTGGCGCTCGAGTCCAGCGACATCTCGCTGCGCAAGGCGCTCAACGAGGTACGGTACAGCGACCGCGTGCTGGACTCCGTCTTCTCGGCCCTGCCCGATCTGTTTTTCAGAATGCGCCAAGACGGCACAATCATCGACTATCGCGCGCGAACCGACGACGATCTGTACACGCCGCCCGAGTACTTTCTCGGCAAACGCATGCAGGACGTGATGCCCGAGGCCACCGCCCGGCAGTTCAGCGCCAAGCTGGCGCAGATGGCCGACAGCGGCGAGATGGTCAGCTTCGATTACGCACTGGACGTTGCCGGCCAGACGCGACGCTTCGAGGCACGACTGTGCCAGCTCGACGACAGTGCGCAAGTCATCGCCGTGGTGCGCGACATCACCGACAGCCATGCCACGGCAAAAGCGCTGCGCGACAGTGAAGCCCGCCTGAGCTTCGCTCTGGATGCCGCCGAGGGCGGCGTCTGGGATTGGGATCTGACCCACGACACCTGCCGTGGCAGTGCGCGCTATTTCACACAACTGGGCTACCCCGCACAAAGCGAATCAATAACACTGGCAGACTGCCTGAGCCTCATTCACCCCGACGACCGCGCCATTTTCGAGCAGCACATGAGTGCGCAGCGCCAGGTCGGTGCGCCGCCCTTCGACATCGAGATTCGCATGCGGCACGCCGATGGCACGGACCGCTGGATTCGACGGAAAGGCAAAACCGTCGAGTGGGACAGTGCGGGCCGTCCGGCGCGCGTCGTCGGCACCCACAACGACATCTCCGCGCGCAAAGCAGACGAACTCGCCCTCCAGGCGCTCAACCAGAAACTTGAAAATGCGCAGGCCCTCGCTCATGTGGGCTGGTGGGAGTGGACGCCGGCCACGGGTGAGGCGCGCTTTTCGGACGAATTGCTGCGCATCCACGGGCTCGCCATAGGGACCCGCCCGCCACGCCACGAGGACTGGTTGACGCATGTCATCGCCGAAGACCGCCAGCGTGTGCAACGTGCCCAGGAAGCCGCCTTCGAAAGCGGAATTCTCGAATGTGAGTTCGCCCTTCATCGCTACGACAACGGCGAGCGGCGCGATCTCAAAACCATCGGCCAAGTCTCTTTTGACGAGCACGGACAACCCGTCAAGCTATTTGGCGTCACCGCCGACATCACCGAATTGCGCGACATGGGGCGGCGATATGCGCTGTCAGCGCGAATCAGCAACTCGGCAACCTGGGAAATCTGGCCCGGCGAGGGCCGTTTGCTGGCCGATGCCAATCTCGCACGCTTGATCGGTGAGGCGCCCAACGCCCCACCCGGCACGCTCAGCGCGTTTTTGTCGCGCCTGCCCGACGACGACGCCCAGGAACTCCTTAACGCGCTCAAGCGCATCACCGACGGCGACACCGACACCATCAAGCTGGACCATCGCGTGTTGCGCCGTGACGGCCAGACGGCCTGGCTCCATGTGCAGGGGCAACGCATTTCCGACCCGGATGAAACCCCGGTCCGCGTGCTCGGCTCATCAATAGACGTCACCGAACAAAGACTCGCCGAGCGCCGCATCCGCGACAGCGAAGCCCGTTTTCGCGCCATTACGGCGCTCGCACCGGTCGGCATCTATCACGCCGACACGCAAGGGCGAATGACTTACGGCAACCCACGATGGTGCGCGATTGCCGGCATGGACCTTGAACAGGCCCTCGGCGACGGCTGGGTGCAGTCCCTGCATCCGGCGGATCGCGATCGCATCGTCGCAGCCTGGCAGTCGCTGGTCGACACACGACAACCATTTCACGCCGAGTACCGCTTTCAACGCCCGGGCGGCGACAGCACCTGGGTGTTTGGCGCAGCCGAAGCGCTCAGTGACGCCGACGGCCAGGTCACGGGCTACCTCGGCATCACCTTCGATATTTCCGAGCGGGTGCGCGCCGACGCGGCCCGCCATGAACACATCCATTTTCTCGAATCGCTGGAGCAACTCGACACCGCACTGCACGCCAGCAGCAACATGGACGACATGCTCAACCGTGGCACCGCCGCGATTCTCGAGATGTTCGACTGCGACCGCTGCTGGCTGCTCACCCCCTGTGATCCGGACGCCCCAACGTGGCGAATTCCGATCGAGGCCACACGCCCCGACTATCCCGGTGCCGGCGCACGGAACACCGATCTGCCGATGACCCCCGAGATTGCCGCACTCTGTCGCACAATACTCGCCAGCGACGTCCCCATCGCGCTGATCGACGAACAAAGCTCGCCAGTGCTGGCCGCCATGAAAGCCGACTTCGATGTGTGCTCACTGATGATCGTGGCCCTGCACCCGGCAACCGGCCCCGCCTGGGCGATGGGCCTCCACCAATGCCGCAGTGCGCGCGAGTGGTCCCCCAACGAACAGCGCCTTTTTTCCGAAGCCGCGCGTCGCATGACCACCACCATCGACCTGCATACGGCCATTCAGGCCCTGCGCACCAGCGAAATCCGATACCGCTCGGTGGTCGAAGACCTACCCATCCTGCTCTGCCGAAATCGCGCCGACGGCACCATCGAATTCGTCAACGATGCCTACTGCGAGTACTTCGGCAAACCACGAGAAGCCCTGATCGGCCGCAACCTGCTCGACCTGATCCCCCCCGAGAATCGCAACCAGGTTCGCCAGCATTTCATGTCGCTCAGCGCCAGCACGCCGCTCAAGACCCACGAGCTCAAGGTGATAGACAGCAGTGGCAATGTCCGCTGGCAGCGCTGGACCAACCGCGCCATCTGCAATGCCAAGGGGGAAGTCATCACATTCCAGGCTTTTGGCGAAGACATCACCGAGAGCAAGCACGCCGAGCAAATGCTCAGTCGACAACAACGCGAGCTGGCCGAAGCGCAGGAGCAGGCGCATCTGGGCAGTTTCGTCTGGAATATCACCTCTGGTGAAATTCGCTGGTCCGACGAAATTTTTCGACTGTTTGGTCTCGACGCTAAGGCACAACCTCCAACTTATGGCTTGTTTCTCAGCGCCGTCCACGTCGAAGACACCGCGCGTGTCGATTCAGCCTTCAAGGGGGCCCTGCGCGATGCCATTCCGTTTCAGGAAGAATTCCGTCTCACCCGGCCAAACGGTGAGCTCCGATGGCTGTTTGCACAAGGCCAGATCGAGACCGAACCCGCCGACAGGTCCGTGTTCATGCGCGGCACGGTGCTCGACATCACCGACCGGGTGTTGGCGACCAACGCACTGCAACACGCCCACGACGAACTGGAACAACGGGTCGAGCAACGCACGGCAGAGCTCAAAGCCACCAATGCCGAACTCGAAGCCTTCACCTACGCGGCCTCGCACGACCTGCGAGCACCACTTCGCGCCATCCAAGGCTTCCAGCGTGCGCTTGATGAAGACTTCGGCCCCCAGATACCGGAAGGCGCCCAGGACTTTCTGGGTGAAATCGCCAAGGCCAGCGCCCGGATGGGCGATCTCATCGACGGCCTGCTGGAACTCTCTCGCAGCAGCCGGGCAAGCCTGGTAAGGCAAACGCTGGATCTTGCTCAAATGGCACAATCCATTCATACCCGGCTCGCGCGCAACCAGCCGGAGCGCCAGGTCAGCTTGCATTGCGACAGCCCGATCGTCGCCCAGGGCGACAGCCGGCTACTGGCCACCGTGATGCAAAATTTGCTCGAAAATGCGTGGAAATACACAAGCACCCGAACCCAAGCAACCATACACTTCACCAGTAGCATGCAAAATGGGCAGCGGGTATATTGTCTCGAGGACAACGGCGCGGGTTTCGACCCGGCCTTTGCCAACAAGCTGTTCGAGCCATTCCAGCGCCTGCACCATCCCAGCGAGTTTCCGGGTATCGGAATCGGGCTGGCGACGGTAGCAAGAATCACACGACGCCACGGCGGCTGGATTGAGGGCGAAGGGCGCCCAGGAGAAGGCGCCTGTTTCCGGTTCAGCTTGGGACCGCAAGAAGGGAGTACGGAATGAACCACCGCAAACTGCTGCTGGTCGAAGACGACGCGCAAGACCTGCGCCTGACCCTGCGCGCGCTCAAGCGCATCAACGTGGTCAACGAAGTCGACGTGGTGGGCGATGGCGCGGCAGCGCTCGACTATCTCTTCTGTCGCAACACCTACGCCCAGCGCAGTCCCGCCGACGCCCCGGCCGTGGTGCTGCTCGACATACGCCTCCCCAAGCTCAGCGGTCTGGAAGTGCTCGAACAGCTTCGCCAGGACACCCGCACCCACAAGATCCCGGTCGTCATGCTGACCTCCTCCGACGAAGAGCAGGACATCCTGCGCAGCTACGACCTGGGCGCCAACAGCTATGTGCGCAAGCCGCTCGACCCCGGTGAATTCACCGAGGCGGTCGCCCAGCTCGGCCTTTACTGGATGCTGCTCAACGAGCCGCCCAAGAGCACCGAATGACGGAGGCACTTCAGATTCTGGTTATTGAAGATGACGAACAAGACTTTCAGCTTCTTGTCCGTCATCTGGCGCGCAGCCAGCTGTCCTGCCATTGCACCCGGGTCGACACCCCCGCCGCACTCGCCCAGGCCCTGGCCAAACCCGACGCGCACTGGAACATTGTCCTTAGCGACTACAACCTGCCAGGCATCGACATTCGCCAGACGGTCAGCCAGCTGGCAAAGGCCCACCCTGAAACGCCGATCATCATCATCTCAGGCACCATCGGCGAAGAAACCATCATTGACCTGCTGCGCGCAGGGGTGGCCGACTTCGTCAGCAAAGATAACCTCACCCGGCTCGTACCCGCCATCAATCGGGCGGTAGACGCCGCCGCAACGCGACGCGCCCAGCTGCATGCCGAACGCGAGCTCCAGTTGCGCGATCGTGCGCTATCGGCCGCCACCAACGGCGTCATCATCACCCGCGCCGACGGCGACATGCCCGTGGTCTATCTCAACCCGGCCTTCGAAGCCATCACCGGCTACCGGGCCGACGAAATGCTCGGGCGCAACTGCCGGGTGCTGCAAGGCGACGACCGCGAACAGCCTGAAATCGCCAAGATATACACCGCGCTATCGCAAGGCGAAGGCTGCCAGGCGGTGGTTCGCAACTATCGCAAGAACGGCAGCGCATTCTGGAACCGGATGAGCATCTGGCCGGTCAAGAGCAGCGCTGGCGCGACCACGCACTTCGTCGGCATTCAGGAAGACATCACCGAACAACGCCAAGCCGACGACCGCCTGCGCCAGGCCGCCGCGGTGTTTGAAAGCAGCGCGGAAGGGATGATGATTACCGATTTGTCGGCGAACATCATCGAGGTCAACCGCGCCTTTACCGAAATCACCGGCTACGAACGCGACGAAGTCATCGGAAAATCCAGCAGCGTCCTTCGTTCAGGCCAGCATCCGCCCCAGTTCTATCAATCGCTCTGGCGCAGCTTGCAAGAGAGCGGACAATGGCGCGGAGAAATGTGGAATCGACGCAAAAACGGCGAGATCTACCCCGAATGGCTGACGCTCAGCACCGTTTATGACGATGACGGCCAGCCCGTGTTCTACACCGGCGTCTTCTCGGACATTACCCGCGTCAAGCAATCTGCCCAGAAGCTGGAGCACCTGGCGCACCACGACCCGCTCACCGATCTGCCCAACCGCATGCTGCTCAATGCGCGCCTCAAGCACGCCATCGAGCACGCCACGCGCAGTGGCGTGTCGCTGGCGCTACTGTTCCTCGACCTCGATCGCTTCAAGAACATCAATGATGTCTACGGGCACCCCTTTGGCGACGAACTCCTTCGCCAGGTGGCCAGCCGACTGCGCGACTGCGTCCGGCTCGACGACACCGTCGCCCGGCTCGGCGGGGATGAATTTGTGGTCTTGCTCGAAGAGGTCAAGGAGCCCCACAGCGCTGTGCTGGTGGCCGAAAAAATTCAGCTCGCGCTCAATCAGCCCTTCGCCATCGAGCACCGCGAGCAGTTTGTCACCGCCAGTATTGGCATCAGCGTGTTCCCGCGTGACGGCGGCGATGCCGCGGAACTGATCCGCAATGCCGATGCCGCGATGTATCAGGTCAAGGACAAAGGGCGTTTCGGCTTCGCGTTTTACACACCGGAACTGACCCTCAAGGCCACCGAGCGCGTTCGCCTCGAAAACGATCTGCACAAAGCACTGGATCTCGATCAGTTCGTGCTGCACTACCAGCCGCAGGTCGACCTGGGCAGCGGCCGGCTCACCGGCGTCGAAGCTCTGGTGCGCTGGGCCCATCCCGACAAAGGCCTGCTCTATCCATCGGCCTTCATCCCGATTGCCGAAGAAAGCGGCATGATGCCGCGCATCGGTCGCTGGATTCTCGAAACGGCATGCCGGCAAGCCAGCGATTGGCGCGATGGCGGCCTGGCGTTTGGCCGGATCGGAGTCAATATCGCCGCCTCACAGCTGCGCCGAGGCGACCTCGTCGCCCTGACCCGCGACACCCTCGCCGCCACCGGACTCCCGGCCGAGATGCTCGAACTGGAAGTCACCGAAGGCTTCATCATGCAGCAGGCCGCCGAAGCCATACCGCGCCTGAACGAGCTGCGCGAGCTCGGCATCGGGATCGCCATCGACGATTTCGGCACCGGCTATTCGTCACTGTCTTACCTCAAGCGCCTGCCGGTCACACGGCTCAAGATTGACCAGTCGTTCGTCCGCGACATCCCCAACGACCGCGACGACGCGGCCATCACCCGGGCCATCATCGCACTGGCCAAGAGCCTGTCGCTCGATGTCATCGCCGAAGGCGTGGAAACACCCGATCAAGCCGCCTTTTTGCTGGCCGAAGGTTGCCAGCGCGGCCAGGGGTTTCACTTCAGTGCGGCGGTCAGTGCCGACACCCTGACGCGCGGGTATGCAGCGGCGTCGCAGGCGGCGAACACCTAGCGCTCTGCCCCCCCATCGGGCTGCGCCGCCGGCAAACTGACCCGAACCCGCAACCCCGCCCCCGACGCGGGCGTTTCAAGCTCAAGCAGCCCGCGGTGGACGCGCACAATCTCCTGAACAATTGCCAGGCCCAGCCCCACCCCGCTGCCAGCGCTGCCCGGCGTGCGATAGAAACGGGTGAACACACGCTCGCGCTCTTGCGCCGAAATCCCCGGGCCATCGTCCTCAACGCTCAGCAGCACCCCACCGGCATGCGTCGCGCAATGCAGGCTGACGCGACCACCGGTCGGCGCGTATTTCAGGGCGTTGTCCACCAGATTGGCCATCAGCTCGCGCAGCAGCGTTCCGTCACCCACCACCCTGGCCGACTGACGATGCACGCCAAGATCAATCTGTTTGCGGTCAGCCTGCGCCAACCAGTCGTCCAGCATGTCATCAATCAAGAACGCGAGATCGACTGGCGCGGCATCAAGGATCAATCGCTCACCCGCCTCGGCGCGCGCCAGTGCGAGCAGTTGATTCGCCAGGCGCGTCACACGCACTGTCGCACGGGTCACATGATCGAGTTGTTGCGGCCCCGGCGCAGCCCCCAGCAACTCGACCTGCATCTGCAAATTGGCCAATGGCGTGCGCAGCTGATGCGCTGCGTCTTGCAGAAAACCCCGCTGCTGTGCCTGTGCCGAGGCCAGACGCCCCAGCAAATCATTGAGTGCGTCGACCAAAGCGCGCAGTTCGAGCGGCACGCTGGCCGGATCAATCAAACTCAAGTCGTTTCCACCTCGTTCGGCAAGGCGAGCACTCAGGCCGGCCAGCGGCGACAAACCTGACGGGATGGCAATTCGCACGATCGCCGCCCCCGCCACCACCAAGCCAGCGATCGCCGCTACAAAGCCCAGCAGCAGCCGCTCAAGTGCGGCCTGCCGCTTGCCCAGCGTTTCAGCCACGGTGACATAGAAGCCACGGCCATCGACCGTCCGATGCAAGCGCACGCCGCGAATGGCCTGGCCGCGATAGACGGTGTCGTAGTAGTCGGGCGGTGCGTCAACGCTGATCGCATCGGCCGGCGGCAAATCGCCTTCTCCGGCAACCAGCGTGCCATCATCGTGCCGCACGCGATAGAAAATGGTATCCACCGTATCGGAGCGCAACAGCGCCACCCCGCCGTCGGCGATATCCATCCGCAACCGCTGCTCGCCGCCCCGGATACGCTCGGCCACACCATCGGCCAGATTCAACAGGCTCGCGTCATAAGCCGCGCCGATGACGTCGATCGCCGTGCGGTGCGCCAGCACTCCGCCCATCAACGTAATCACACCCGGCAAGAGCAAGGCGCGAAGCAGTCGGCGGCGAAGACTAGACACGCAACATCCTCGACTCAGGCATTGGCAGAACCACCGGCGTCCGGCGCCGGCGCGCCGCCCCGGAACTCAAGGCGATAGCCAAACCCGCGCACGCTCCGGATCACCAGGCCGGCGACCTCAAGCCGCGGCCGCAAGCGGGAGATGTACACCTCCACCGCATTGGCCGAACCGTCGGCCACCAGGCGCTCTTTGGGCACGGTTCGCCCACCGGATTCCACCAAGGCGGCCAGCACAGCCCACTCGCGCCCGGTGAGCGTCATCGGCTCGCCCGAGAGTGTCGCCAGGTGATCTTCGGCGTCCATCTTGAGCGGGCCAAACACTCGCTCGCTGCGCGCCAGATGGCCGATTCGGCGTGCCACCGCGCGCATTCTGGCTGACAGCTCGCCCAGCTCGAAGGGCTTGGCCAGGTAGTCGTCAGCCCCCAGATCGAGGCCGTAGATCCGATCCGACAAGGCATCGCGGGCCGTCACCAGAATCACCGCCACAGGCAGCTTGTCGGCGCGGATACCGCGCACCAGTTCATAGCCGGACAAGCCCGGCAGCCCCACGTCGATCAGTGCCATATCGATACCGCCGGCCGCCAGGCGGCGGCGGGCCACTTCGCCGTCGTCAACCGCCTCAACGGCCACGCCCTGCGCCTGCAGGTGAGTCACCATGCCATGGGCCAATTCGACATCATCTTCGACAACCAGTACGCGCATTTCAGTCCTTTTACGCCTCACACCCTGGCACCTCACGCGCCTAGCAAAGTGTAGCCCGGCCACGCCCGCTGGCAAGCCACCGCACACGCGATTCGCAAAGAAAAACTCCCGCCGTAGCGGGAGTCTTTCAACACAACGTCACAAAGACACTTAGTGCGTCGCGCCACCGGCACCACGCGGGGTGCGGATGTCTTCGACCAAGTGCTGGATATGCTCCGGGCACGGGGCCGTAAACTTCGCCACAGTGAAGGCAACCGCCATGTTCAGCAGCGCACCAATCGAACCAATACCTTCCGGCGAGATGCCGAACAGCCAGTTCGCCGGGATGTTCTCTGCCATCGGCGTGATGAAGATCCCCTTGAAGTAGAGGATGTAGCCGAAGGTGAAGATCAGGCCGCTCAACATACCGGCAATGGCGCCTTCCTTGTTCATCGTCTTGGAGAAGATGCCCAGAAGGATGGTCGGGAACAGCGAGGCGCAGGCCAGACCGAAGGCGAAGGCCACCACCTGTGCCACAAACCCTGGTGGGTTGTAACCCAGATAGCCGGCGATACCCACCGCAACCGCGGCCGCCAGACGACCGGCCAGCAGCTCCGATTTTTCCGACAGATCCGGTGTCAGGATGCCCTTCATCAGGTCATGCGAGATGGCGGAGGAGATCACCAGCAGCAGACCGGCAGCGGTCGACAGTGCGGCAGCGATACCACCTGCGGCCACCAGCGCGATCACCCAGTTGGGCAGCCTGGCGATTTCCGGGTTGGCCAGCACCATGATGTCGCGGTCAACCGTCAGCTCGTTGCCTTTCCAACCCGCGGCTTCCACCTTGGCGTTGAATTCAGCATCCTTGGACTTGTCGTTGTAGTACTGGATGCGGCCGTCACCGTTCTTGTCTTCGAACTTGATCAGCTTGGTCGCTTCCCAGCGCTTCATCCAATCCGGACGCTGCTCATAGTTCAGGCCGTTGCCCTCTGCGAAGACCTCACCCGTCAGAACGCCCGGGGTCATCGTGGCATGCAGGTTGTAACGCGCCATGGCGCCAACTGCCGGAGCCGTGGTGTAAAGGATGGAGATGAACACCAGCGCCCAGCCAGCGGACGAGCGAGCGTCCTTGACTTTCGGCACGGTGAAGAAGCGCACGATCACGTGGGGCAGACCGGCGGTACCGGCCATCAGCGCGAAGGTAATGGCGATCACGTCGACCATCGACTTGTTGCCCGAGGTGTATTCCTGGAAGCCCAGGTCACGCACCACCATGTCCAGCTTGGCCAGGAACGGCTCACCGGAGGCCACCGCCCCACCCAGACCCAGCTGCGGGAAGACGTTGCCGGTCAGGTTCAGCGAAATGAAGATCGCCGGCACCATGTAGGCGAAGATCAGCACGCAGTACTGCGCCACCTGGGTGTAGGTCACGCCCTTCATGCCGCCGAGCACGGCGTAGAAGAACACCAGACCCATACCGACGAGCAGACCGGTGACGATATCGACCTCGAGGAAGCGCGAGAACACGATACCGACGCCGCGCATCTGGCCGGCCACGTAGGTGAAGGAGATGAAGATCAGGCAGATCACCGCCACCAGACGCGCACCGTTCGAGTAGTAACGGTCACCAATGAACTGGGGCACCGTAAACTTGCCAAACTTGCGAAGGTAGGGGGCGAGCAGCACGGCGAGCAGCACATAGCCGCCGGTCCAGCCCATCAGGTAAACCGAGCCGCCGTAGCCCAGGAAGGCGATCAGGCCGGCCATCGAGATAAAGGACGCTGCGGACATCCAGTCAGCGGCCGTTGCCATGCCGTTGACCACCGGGTGCACACCGCCACCGGCCACATAGAAGTCGCTGGTGCTGCCGGCACGGGCCCAGATCGCCACGCCGATATACAGCGCGAAGGACAGGCCGACGACGACGAAGGTTAGTGTTTTCAAATCCATGTCTTGCGCCCCTTAGTCTTCGTGAACGTCGTGTTCGCGGTCGATCTTGTTCATGCGCGCCGCGTACCAGAAGATCAGGATCAAAAATACGTAAATCGAGCCTTGCTGAGCGAACCAGAAGCCCAGCGGATAGCCGCCCAGGTGAATGCTGTCGAGCGCCGGCTGCAAAATGATGCCGAAACCGAACGACACGACAAACCACAGGATGAGAATCACGGTCAGCAGACTGAGCGTCGCCTTCCAGTAAGCCTCACCTGATTTTTTATCAGGGGATGTCATTGTGTTGTCTCCTCACGAAGTGTTTTGAGCGCACATGCGGTGCACGCGCTGGCAGCACTTTATGTCCGGAGCACTTACGCGATGCTTGCTCGAAGCTTACGATTTGCTGAATTTTCCATCAGCGCGCCGCGCGACGTGTCGAAACCCTTTTCGGTACCATGAACACCTCACCATCGGAAAACCATCATGTCTGACGATTGCCACCACGCTCCCGCCCCGCGCCGCGGCATCGGCATTGCCCGCGAAGGCGATTTCGACCCGGTCGCCTTCGAGAAAGCCGTCGGTGACATGCTGCGCGCCTGCGGCGTATCGACAGACGGCCCGCACACCGGACGCACCGTCCAGCGCGTGCGCGAATTGTGGCAAAAGCGCCTGCTCGGCGGCTACGAGCTCGACCCCGCCGACGCCCTCGGCGATGGCTTTGAAGACCCCCGCCGCGACATGGTCGTGGTGCGTGGCATCGCGGTGCATGGCATCTGCCCGCACCACCTCGTACCGTTTCGCGGCGTCGCCCACGTCGCTTACATCCCCGGCGGCCGTCTGCATGGCTTCGGTCGCATCGCGCGCATGGTGGACGCCATCGGCCACCGCTTCACCTATCAGGAATGGATGACTCGCGACATCGCCGACGTGCTCGTCCAGCACGGCCAGGCCGCCGGCGCCGCCTGCCTGATCGAAGCCGAGCAACTGTGCCTGCTGCTGGGCGAGGATCGCCGCGGCGACGAGCGCGTGATCACCCAGGCCTTTGCCGGCAGCTTCGAAAATGATCTGCAGGCGCGCAACGAATTCATGCGCGCGATTGGACCCAGCCCTCGCTGACCCCCATGTCCGACACCCTGTTGCGGCGCATTGCGCTCATCGCAGCCCCGATGTTTCTCGCGGCCTGCCAAACCACGCCTTACGAATCCCGCCCCTCACCCTCGCTGCCGCCGGCGGTGCCGGGGCAAGTCACGCCCGCCCCCAGCCAGCCGCCACAGCCCACAGCGCCGGTGCAGGAGGCGCCAGTCACGCAGTGGCCGCTCACGCCACCCGCAGGTCCGCGCCTGAGCGCGGCCGATCTGCTCCCCGGCGGCATCCCCGATCGCCCGGGCTGGGCACGCGACATCGACACCGCGCTCGACCACCTCGGCGTACCCCGCAGCGCCGAAACGCTGTGCGCCGCCATGGGCGTGATCGAACAGGAGTCCACCTGGCAAGCCGACCCGGTGGTAGCCGGCCTGCCGCGCATCGTGCGCAAAGAGATCGACAGCCGCGCCGAACGCTACGGCATCCCCAAAATCGTCGTCAGCGCGGCGCTCGAGAAATCCTCGCCCGACGGCCGCAGCTACGCCAAACGCATCGCCGCGCTGCGCACCGAAAAGCAGATGAACATGCTGTTCGAAGACATGCTCTCCGAACTGCCGCTGGGCAAGACCCTGCTGTCAGGCTTCAACCCGATCCGCACCGGCGGGCCGATGCAGGTCAGCATCGCCTTCGCCGAAGACCACCTGCGCCAGCGCCCCTTCCCTTACCCGCGCACCGGCAGCGTCCGGCACGAAGTGTTCACCCGCCGCGGCGGGCTCTACTTCGGCATCGCCAACCTGCTCGACTACCCCGCCGACTACCCGCACCCGCGCTACCGCTTCGCCGATTTCAACGCCGGGCAATACAGCAGCCGCAACGCCGCCTTCCAGAGCGCGATCACCCGCGTCTCCGGCCGCAAGCTCGCGCCGGATGGCGACCTGCTGCGCTACCAAGGCAAATCGCCCAGCGACGAGGTCAGCAGCACCGAGGCCGCCTTGCGTGCGATCGCCGGCCAACTGCACCTCAGCGCCCGCCAGATCCGCAGCGATCTGACGCGCGAAAAATCGGCGGACTTCAGCCACACCCGACTCTATGACCGCCTGTGGCAACTGGCCGAGCGCAAGGCAGGGCGGGCATTGCCGCGCGAGCAGATGCCCGACATCCTGCTCAAGAGCCCGAAAATCCAGCGCAAGCTCACCACCGCCTGGTTTGCCAAACGGGTCGAATGGCGTTACGACCGCTGCCTGGCGCGCGAGCGCTGATGGCGCCGCGGATGCAACTTTTCTACGCCGACCATTTCGTGCTACCGCTGCCACCGGGACACCGCTTCCCGATGGAAAAATACAGCCGCCTGCGCGAACAGCTGACGGCCAGCGGCCAGTTCGAGGCCACCGATTTCTGCGTGCCCGACGCCGCCGACGACACCGCCTTGCTCCGCGCCCACAGCGCCGACTATCTCCAGCGCGTGGTCACCGGCACACTCACCGAGGCCGAGCAGCGCCGCATCGGCTTCCCGTGGTCGCCCGAGATGGTCGAGCGCTCGCGCCGCTCCGCTGGCGCCACGCTGGCCGCCTGCCGCAGCGCGCTTGAGACGGGTTGCGCGGCCAACATGGCCGGCGGCACCCACCACGCCCACCGCGAGTTCGGCTCGGGCTTTTGCGTATTCAACGACGCCGCCGTAGCCGCGCTGGCGATGCGCGCCGAAGGCCGTGTGGCCCGCGTCGCCATCATCGACTGCGATGTGCACCAGGGCGACGGCACGGCGGCCATCCTCGCCAACACACCCGAGGTGTTCACGCTCAGCCTGCATGGCGACAAGAACTTTCCCTTCCGCAAGACGGTGTCCGATCACGACATCGCCCTGCCCGACGGCACCGGCGACGCCGACTACCTGGCTGCCCTGGCGCCGGCGCTCGACACGGTGTTCACCCACTTCCGGCCCGAACTGGTGATCTACCTCGCCGGCGCCGACCCCTTTGAAGGCGACCGCCTCGGCCGCCTGTCCCTCAGCTTCGACGGCCTCGCCCAACGCGACGCGCTGGTGCTCGGCACCTGTCGCGACCAGCGCATTCCCGTTGCCATCGCCATGGCCGGCGGCTATGGTCATGACATCAACGACACCGTCGCCATCCACGCCACCACATTACTCACAGCCGCCCGGCTGTTCCGGAGTACCTGATGCAAGAAGAATCCCGAATCGCCCTACTCATCGACGCCGACAACTGCCCCGCCAGCAAGATCGACCTGATGCTCGACGAACTGGCCAAATACGGCGTCACCAACATCCGCCGCGCCTATGGCAACTGGAAGAGCAGCAGCCTCAACGGCTGGGCCGACAAGGTGCACGAGTTCGCCATCCAGCCCGTGCAGCAATTCGCCTACACCAAGGGCAAGAACGCCACCGACTCGGCCATGATCATCGACGCCATGGACCTGCTCTACACCCAGCAGCTCGACGGCTTCTGCCTCGCCTCGTCCGATTCCGACTTCACCCCGCTGGTCATGCGCATCCGCGCCAACGGGCTCAAGGTGTATGGCTTTGGCGAGAAGAAAACACCGATGCCCTTCGTCAATGCCTGCTCGCGCTTCCTCTACCTTGAAAACCTGATCGTCGAATCCGCCGATGACACCGCCCCCGCAGCGGCCAAACCGGAGCGCGTCAGCAGCAAGGCGCTGCGTGGCGATTCGCGCATCACCAGTTTGCTGCGCAACGCGGTCGAAGCCTGCGCCGACGAGGAAGACAACTGGGCCAGCCTGTCGTCGATCGGCTCGCACATCAGCAACCAGACGCCGTTCGACCCACGCAACTACGGCTACAAAAAACTCGGCGACCTGATCGAAGCCACCGGCCTGTTCGAGTCCGTACGCCGCGGCAGCCACCTCTACCTGCGCGACAAGCGCAACAAGGGCAAAGGCAGCGCCGGTACGTGAGCGTGCTGATCGGCGTCGACTTCACCTCGGCGCCACGCGCGGCCAAACCAATTACGGTGGCGCACGGCCGACTGGCGGGTGAGGAAATTCACCTCGACCGCCTGTCAGCCCTGCCCGACTGGCCGTCCTTCGACGCCCTGCTCAACACACCCGGCCCCTGGCTGGGCGCCTTCGACTTCCCCTTTGGTCTGCCGCGCGACGGCCTCGCGGCGCTGGGCTGGCCGCACGCCGACTGGGCGACGCAGGTGCGCCATGTCGCCACGCTCAGCAAAGCCGACTTTCGCGCCGCGCTCGACGCCGACCGCCAGCGCCGGCCCATGGGCGCCCGCTACCCGCACCGCCACACCGACGCCGCCGCCGGCTCGCACAGCCCGATGAAGCTGGTCAATCCGCCCGTCGGGCTGATGTTTTTCGAGGGCGCGCCACGCCTGCTTGCCGCGGGCTGTCGCTTGCCCGGCCTGCACGACGGCGACCCGGCGCGCATCGCGGTCGAGGCCTACCCCGGGCTGCTCGCCCGGCGCATCACGCGGGCCTCCTACAAGAGTGACACCCGCCGCAAGCAAAGCCCCGAGCGGCTCGCGGCACGGCAACACATCGTCGCCGAACTGATCGCCGGCACCGCACTGGCGGGACTGCGTCTGGCGCTGACGCCTGAACAACGCGCGTCCTTGGTCGCCGATGCCCGCGGCGACTGGCTCGATGCCGTACTCGCACTGGCGCAAGCGGCCTGGTGCGCCCGCCATGGCGCCCCCCGATTTGGCATGCCAGCACACGCCGACCCGCTCGAAGGCTGGATCGCCACCGCCTGAGGCCGGCACGCCACACCGTTTGAAACGCGTAGAATGTGCCCTCTCTGACGTCCTGGGCACACACGCCATGCTGCAACCGAGCCAACCGATCTACACCGTTGCCGGCATCCGCACCATCGAAACGGCCGCGATGCCTTCCGCCAAGCCGCCCTTGATGGAACGCGCCGGACGCGCATCGGCCGAAGAAGCCGTGCGCCTGATGATCGACCGCCCCGGCGCACTGCTGATCGCCTGCGGCCCCGGCAATAACGGCGGTGACGGCTTCGTCATGGCGCGCCACTTTTTGCAGGCCGGTCGCAAGGTCGTGGTGGCCTTTTCGGGCGACACCGCGAAACTGCCCGGTGACGCCAAAAAGTCCTGGGAAGCCTGGCGAGATGCCGGCGGCGAAACGCTCTCTGACCTGCCCTCGGCGCCGCCCGAAGGCTGGGCGCTGGTCGTCGACGCCTTGTTCGGCATCGGCCTGCAACGCCCCATCAATGGCCGCTACGCCGACTGGATTCGCGCGCTCAACGCGCTGCCCTGCCCGCGCATGTCGATCGACGTACCCAGCGGCCTGTGCGCCGATACCGGTCGCGTGCTGGGCGTAGCCTTCAAGGCCACCCATACGGTCACCTTCATCGCGCTCAAGCCCGGTCTGCTCACCCTGGATGGGCCGGACCACTGCGGCGAACTGGTGGTCAAGCGGCTGGATCTTGACGCCAACAGTTATCTGCCCGCGCCCGGCTGGGAAGTTCGGCCCGCCTTGTTTGGCGACCAGTTCGCGCCGCGGCGGCTGAACTCGCACAAGGGCCTGTTTGGCGACGCCGTGATCATTGGCGGCGCCCCCGGCATGTGCGGCGCCCCCTTGCTGTCGGGCCGCGCGGCGCTGCGTGCCGGTGCCGGCCGCGTGTTTGTCGGCCTGCTCGATCCGCGCGCGCCAGTCGTCGATCTAGTCCAGCCCGAGCTGATGCTTCGCCCCGCCGAAGATGCCCTGAGCGAAGGCCAGGCCATCGCCATTGGCCCCGGACTGGGCCGCGACGAAGCGGCCTCCGCACTGCTGCACCGGGCCGTCGCCGGCAAACACACGCTGGTGCTCGATGCCGACGCGCTGAACCTGCTGGCCACGGACGATACGCTGGCTGGCGCCCTCACGCGCCGTCATGCGCCGGTGGTACTGACGCCTCACCCGGCCGAAGCCGCGCGACTGCTCAAGACCCTGCCAGACGAAGTCCAGGCCAACCGGCTCGATGCCGCACTGAAGCTGGCTCAGCGATTTGACGCGCACGTGGTCCTCAAAGGCAACGGCAGCCTGATCGCCCACCCGGACGGCCGCTGGCTGATCAACCGCAGCGGCAATCCGGGCATGTCTGCCGCTGGCATGGGCGATGTGCTCACCGGCCTGCTCGCCGCCTTGCTGGCCCAACGCTGGCCCATCGAGGCCGCCATACTCGGCGCCGTTCATCTGCATGGCGCCGCCGCCGACCTGTTGCTCGCCAAAGGTATCGGCCCCATCGGCATGGGCGCATCAGAGCTCCCCGACGCGGTGAGAATGCTGATGAATCAATGGGTAGCGCAGCATCAGCACTACTAGCCGCGCGAGCTTCATTCAATTGCCATATGACTTCTTTTTAAACCGGGGATCAGCTACATTTGGTAACAAGTGGGTCACACCACACCTGTAGCGATCCTCATATGCCCGCATCCCGCCGTATCGGCCATTCGCCTTTTGCGACCTCGTCGGCGGCCGAACTCGCCCTGCCGATCACTGCCCTGGCCGCCGATACGCCGCTGCCTGCCGCGCTGGCCAATCTGGCCAGTAGCGCATCCCACGCCGTGCTGGCCGAACGCCACGGCGAAATCATCGGCATTCTGACCGAGCGCTCCGCCTTGGCGCTGGGGCTGGAGCTGACATCCCGGAATCAGCCGACCGCACAACGGCTGGCAGACGTCTGCCAGCACCCGGTGCTGTGGGCAAAGGCGGATGAGAACTATGTCGATGTGTACGAGCGCATGCTCCGCCACGGCATGCGCCACGCCATTGTCCGGGGCACCGATGGCGAGATGATCGGCCTGCTCTCCGAAAGTGCCATCCTCGGCCGGATGGGCATTGAGCACTTTGCACACCTCGACGCCATCGATCAGGTCATGACCCCTCGGTTGACCACGGTGACACCCGGCATGTCGGTGCGCGATTGCGCCGACCTGATGCGCAAGGAACACATCGGTTGCGTCGTCGTGGCATCCGGCGCCGACATGCCGCTGGGCATCCTGACCACACGCGACATCACCCGTTTGCTGGTCAAGCGCGACGCATTGCATACCGTGCAAGTCGCTGAGGTGATGACATCGCCGGTCATTCAACTGACCGCGGATCGCCCGGTGTTCGAAGCCGCCCGCCTGATGTCCTCACACGGCATCCGACACGTCATCATCACGCGGGGCGATGCGTTGTGCGGCGTCGTCTCCGAACACGACATCGTGCGCTGCCTGGAGCATCGCTACGTTGACGTGCTGCGCCGGGTCATCCACCGCCAGGCCGACGAACTCGAAGCCCACCGGCAAGTTCACGCTCACAACAACGTGCTCGACCAACTCCTGTCGCACAGCCAGGCGCTCGGATTGTGTCTTGTCGAGGCCGACGGCCAGGTTGATTTCGTCAACGCCGCCGCACGCGCATTGCTCCAACTCGCACCGGCACAGCCTGCCGGCCGGCTCGATGACGTTCTCCAGCATGCAACCGACGAAGCTCGGGCCGCCATTACCGCGCTTATTCACACCACGCCGCCCGCCGCGCCGGTGTCGATCCCGCTTGGCGAGCGCCAACTCATGGTGCAGGCCCAGCCGTTTGCGACCCATGCCCAGAGCGACGCGCTGTCGCACCTGCTGATCCTGATCGACGAATCCGTCGCCAAGGAGGCCGGAGAGCTGCTGGGTTTCAGCCGACACGCCTTTGGCACCATGGCGCTCCCGATGATGTGGGCCGACACCGAAGGCACGATCTCGCTGAGCAATGCCGCATTCAAACGACTGGCCGGTTGCGAGGGCGCCGACACAGCGCTCAGCCTGGATCAGCTCTTCGACCCTGCCGACACCCTGCGCCCCCCGCCGGACGACAGCGACGCCTTACGTGTTCAGTGCCAGCTCATACGCGCCGACGGCCAGAAGATCCCGGTCGAGTTGTTCTTCAACAAAATGCACTTCCTGGGCAAGCACTATCTGGGCGGCTTCATCATCGACCTCACGGTTCAGGACGCCATCGAGCAGGCACTGCACGAGTCCGAACAGCGCCTCGACACCCTGCTTGCCACGTCCCCGGATTTCATCGCCGTCAAAGACGCGGCGGGCCGCTGGCAAATGGCCAACTCCGCCGGTCTGCACATGTACGGGCTGAACCAGACCGACTGGAAAGGAAAAACCAATTCACAACTCGCCGCCCACGCCGGCGGCCCCATGCAGGACATCCTGTCCCGCTGCAACAACACCGACAAGCTGGCCTGGTCTCGCCGCGAGTCCATCCGCTACATCGAAGAGATCCCTCACACCGACGCGCCCGGCCTGCGCTCGCTGGACATGATCAAGACCCCGATTCTGGACGCGTATCAGCAGCCAAAAGCCCTGATGGTGATAGGCCGTGACATCACCGAGCGCATGCGCGCCGAAAGCTCGCGCCGCGAAAGCGATGAGCGCCTGCACGGTGCACTCTCGGGCATGGACGATCTGATGCTGATCACCAACTGCGAGGGGCAGATTCAGGATCATTACCCCAAACCTGCCCCACAGCGTTTTCAATTCCCCAGCCCCGAACTCACCGGCCTGGACGTCAGCACGCTCCTCCCCTCCGAGGCACTCGCACACTTCGATGCCGCGCACGAAAAACTCCGAAGCGGGCTTGGCATTCAGCAATTCGACTACGCAGTCGAGGTCGGTGAGCAAACCCACTGGTTCAATGTCAGGGTGTCGCGCCACCGGCTGGCCAATGGCGGGCAAAACGGCATGACGCTGATGATTCGCGACATCACCGCCAGCCGAAAGACCGCCGAACAGCTCGATCGCCTCAAAGCCACCATGGAAGACCATGTCGATGCCCGTACCGGCGAGCTGAAGAACGCACTTGATGAGCTCGAATCCTTCAGCTATTCGCTCTCGCACGATCTGCGCGCCCCACTGCGGGCGATCGACGGATTCGGCCGCCTGCTCGGGCAGAACATGGCGGGTCAGCTCAACGAGGTGAATCGCGAATATCTGGAACGCATTCAATCCGCTGTCGACCGGATGGGCGGCCTCATCGACGACATGCTCGACCTCGCCCGACTGTCACGCAAACCGGTCGAACGTCAGCCCGTGGACATCAGCCAGATGGCCCGCCGAGTTGTCACCGACCTGTCTGAACGCGACCCGGAGCGTGCCGTTACCTGGGATATTGCCCGCGATCTGCGCGCCAATGCCGACCCCATCCTGATGCAGTCGGTCCTCGACAATCTGCTCAGCAACGCCTGGAAGTTCAGCCGGCGCGTCGATGCGGCACACATCAAAGTGTTTTCGGAACAACGCGACGGGCAACACTGGTTTGTCGTCGAAGACAACGGCGCGGGCTTCGACATGGCCTACGCCGACAAGCTGTTCAAACCTTTTCAGCGCCTGCACTCGCCGCGCGACTTCGACGGCACCGGCGTTGGCCTGGCCACCGTGCAGCGCATCGTCACCCGCCACGGCGGACGAATTGAAGCGCAATCCGGTGAGAAGCCGGGCGCGACCTTTCGCTTTTGCCTCGGCGAATAACCCCCGCGCCGCGAGCCCGGCAACTCAGCATCAATCTCCCGCAATAGACGCTGTTTTCTTGCGTCAGATCAGTTTTGCGCCATCGGAGCACCCTATAATTTCTGAATAAGCAGAAAGGGGAGGCCGAATGACAACAGCAACAGAAACGCTCGTGGGCGCCAGTGCCGATTTTCTTAAGCGCTTTTCACCCTTCGACCAAATGGAGCCGGAGGCGCTGGACTATCTGTCCGAGCGCGTACTCCTCGGCTTCTTCAGCAAGGGCGCGACCATTCTGTCCGCCGAAATGGGTCAGCCGCGCCACTTCTACATCATCCAGCGCGGCAAGGTGCAAGCCAGCCAGAGCGGTGACGTCGCCCTCACCGAATACGCCTCCATGACGCTCGGGCCGGGCGAGTGCTTCCCGATCGGCGCGATCTCCGCCGGCCGCCCCTCCACCAACACCTACATGGCGCTCGAAGACAGCTTCTGCTTCCAGCTCCCCGCCGACGACTTCATGGCGCTGATGCGCATCAGCCCGGTCTTCCACGTCTTCTGCACCCAATACATCGCCAGCCTGCTCAGTCAGTCACGCCAGCAGTTGCAGAGCACCTTCTCGCAACGCGCGGCCGAACAGCAGACCATGACGACCCCGCTCGGCCATCTGATCAAACGCGACCCGATCTTTGTCACGCCCGACACCAGCACCCGCAGCGCACTCGAGAAAATGAACGAAATGCGCATCGGCTGCATGGTGGTCGCCGATGCCGACGCCCGCCCGGTGGGCATTCTCACCCAGAGCGATCTGCTGTCCCGCATCGTGCTCCCCGCTTTCGACCTGAATCGACCGATTTCGGATGTCATGACCCCGGCGCCGCAAGTCTTGCAAATGACGGCAACGGCCTACGACGCCGCGCTCGAAATGGCCACCCATGCCCGCCGGCATCTGCTGGTGGTCGACTCCGATGACAAACTGCGCGGCGTGGTGTCCGAGCGCGATCTGTTCTCGTTGCAACGCATCGGCCTGCGCCAGATTCGCGCCAGCATCGAAGGCGCCGACGACATCGAATCGCTGCAGCACGCGAGCCGCGACATCCGGCAACTGGCGCTCAACCTCATCGCGCAGGGCATCGGTTCTGAACAGCTCACGCGCTTCATCTCCGCCCTCAACGACGCCCTCACCCGCCGCATCATTACCCTCGAGCTGGGGCGTCACGAGTTGTTCGGCGTGCAGTTTTGCTGGCTGGCCTTTGGCTCCGAAGGGCGTCACGAGCAGACGCTGTCGACCGACCAGGACAACGGCATCATCTTCTCCGCCCCCGAAGGCGAACGCGACGCGATCAAACAAAAACTGCTGGCCTTCGCCAAAGACGCCAACGATGCGCTGGCCGCCTGCGGCTTCCCGCTGTGCAAAGGCAACATCATGGCCAGCAACCCCGAGCTGTGCCTGACGCTCGAAGAGTGGAAGCGGCGCTTCGGTGCCTGGATTCGTGAGCCCGACCCGCAAGCCCTGCTCAACGCGTCGATTTTCTTCGACTTCCGGGTGCTCTTCGGTAGCGAGAAGATTGGCGACCAACTGCGTCGCTGGTTGCTCGAAACTGCACGCGGCAACTCCACCTTCCTGCGCATGATGGCGCAAAATGCGCTGGCCGTGGCCCCCCCTCTGGGTCGCTTCCGCGACTTTGTGGTCGAAGACGACGGCATGATCGACCTGAAAAAATCGGGCGCACGCCTGTTCGTCGACGTCGCCCGCATTCTGTCGCTACGCTCTGGCGTCGAGGCATCCAGCACGGTCGGTCGCCTGCGCCAGTCGGGTCAGCGCGCCAACATGGCCGAAGAAGAACTCGACGCCATCACCGACGGCTTCCACTTCATCCAGCTCCTGCGCCTGCGCTCGCAACACCTCGACACCGAGCACGACGCACCCGGCGACAATAAAATCGACCCTGATACGCTCAATGAGCTCGATCGGCGCATTCTCAAAGAAGCTTTCCGACAGGCTCGAAAGCTGCAACTTCGGCTTAAACTGGATTACCAGCTCTAAGACCACGCTTTCCCCCGTGCGCGGCGGCAGCACCTCTCTGGCGTCGCGCATGCAGATTCCGCTTTTTTACGACTCACGCTTGGCAAACCACCACCGATGACCTGGCTCTCTCGACTTATCCCTGGCGCTCACCCCCCCGTACAACTGGCACCCGAGATCCGTGCACGGCTCGATGCCTGGCGCAAACTGCCCGAGACGGCGCTCACCGCACAACACACCGAGACGCGCTATGTCATTGTCAACACGGAGGCCAGCGGCCTGGACCTGAGCAAGGATCGGCTTCTGTCGGTCGCGGCCATCGCCATCGAAGGCGGACTGATCGACCCGAAACTCGCGTTCTATCAAAGTCTCGAACCCGATCCCGCAGACGCGCTGACCGGCTTGCTCGAATTCATCGGCAGCTCACCGATCGTGGTTTTCAACGCGGGCTTCAATAAACGCGTGATCCTCAACGCCATAGAACGCGTACTGGATGTTGAGCCCGAACTGCACTGCATCGACCTTTACTGGCTGCTGCCGGCCCTGTTTGCCGAGCGTGGCCAGAGCGCAAGCAAACTGACCGAGTGGATGAACGCCTTGCGAATCGAGACCTTCCAGCGGCACCATGCGCTGGGCGACGGCTACGCCATTGCGCAGCTATTTCTCGCAACGCAGGCCCGAGGGCGCCTGCTGGGCCACAGCACGCCCCAAGCGCTCATCGAACTCGAGCATGCCCGTCAGCGCCTGAAGCGCCCGCTCTGAACGCACTCAATCTGCCACCCAATGCGCAATCGACGCACTGGGCGGCAGCGCATCATGGGGCCAGCGCGCATAGCGCACGCCCGCCGCTTCCAGCGTTTCGCGCTTGAATGCATCGCCCGGCGACGAACGCTCACCCCGCGCAAGATCCACCGCTGCCACGGGAATCAGCGCACGGGTACAGACCACAAAATCGAGCAACGCATCCTTTTCAATCGCCTCCAGTCCAGCCGCCCGGCGCAATGACGCGCGTGGAAAAATCTCATACGCGGGCAGCGCCGCCTTAAGACGCTGATACGCCGTTGCCCGCACGGCATCCAGATACGCGGGCCTTGCGCTTTCCGGCACCGCAACCGTCTCGACAAGCGGCGCAACATCATGAGAGCGCTCGCCGTCCATGGCCCGGGGCGTCGCGGCATCGCCCCTCACCGCACGCCCACCTGGCAGTTCGCCGTGGGCCAACAAAAAGGCCATCTCTCGGGCTTGCTCAGACTCTCGATGCTCGCGCCGACGACGGCGCACCAACACGCCTAGCCAAACGATGGCCAGGACCGACACAAAGAAAAAAATCCACGCCATCCCGTTCGCTCTCCTTATCGTCAGCGCTAAAAATAAAAACAGTGCCAAAAATCAGCGCTTTACTGAAGCGCGCCAAGAAAGTATATTCGCGCGGATGGGTATTCGACACGCACTTCCTGTTGCTGCACTTCTGCTCGCCCTGACTTTGCCTGGCACGGTGTACAGCACGGAAAACGCAAGCGCGGCCTTGCCGGAGCCCAACAGTACGCCCGTGAGCGCAGGCGCGCCGATCAGCGAACTGATTGTGCAGGGTCTGGCGTATCTTGATACCCCGTATCGCTTCGGCGGCAATTCCCGCGACACCGGCATCGACTGCAGCGCCCTGGTACAGCAAGTCTTCCAGCGGGCGCTGGGCCTTGATCTGCCCCGCACGACCAGCGAATTGGCCAAGATCGGCGACAGTCTCAAACGCGCGCAGCTCAAAGCGGGCGACCTGGTGTTCTTCAATACGCGTCGCCGTGCGTATTCTCACGTGGGCATCTACCTGGGTAGCGATCGCTTCCTCCATGCGCCCTCCAGCGGCGGCAAGGTGCGCATCGAAAGCCTGAACACTCGCTACTGGAACAAGCGATTCAACGGTGGCCGGCGCGTCGTCAGCCACACGACAAGCCCGACCATCGCCACCGCCCTGCAGTAAGCAGCCCCCGCTCAAGCGCCTCGATTCGGGCAGTCCCGACAACGGCTGCCAGCGCGCTTGTCGAGCGCCTGCTTGAGCGCGCACACCGAACGCCGACAACACACGAATTCCACGCCCGCCTTACCGGCCGCTTCCCGGAAGCGCTGCATGACATTGTGGCCAAGGAAATCCGTAAACAGGATCACCAGGTCCACGCCCACCGGAAGATCCGCCGCGCGTCTTTGATGAGATCGGTCCCGGCCAGTCACGTGGGCCGCGATCCGGATTCCGAACTCATCCAGAACCCCGGGGATGTTACCGAGACGGTCGGCGCCGATCAGCATTGCATTCATGACAAATTCCTATTGAGAACGATTCGCATCCAGATTACACCGAATGAGAATCGTTTGCATTCGTAATTTGTTCTCGTTACACTTTGGACACTCAAATTTTCTTGAACCAAAGGTCCGACCAATCATGAATCGTACTGTTGCCGCTGCTGCCTTGTGCGCACTGTTCTCCGTCTCCTCGGCACACGCCGACGACAAAGTGCTCAACCTCTATACCGCGCGCCACTATCAAACTGACGAAGCGCTATACGCCAACTTCACCAAGGCCACCGGCATCAAGGTCAACCGTATCGAGGGCAAGGAAGACGCCTTGCTGGAGCGGATTCGCAGCGAAGGGGAGAACAGCCCGGCCGACGTGCTCATCACGGTCGACGCCTCCCGCCTCGCCAAGGCCGACGAGCTGGGGGTGTTCGCCCCGGTCAAATCCGAATCGCTCACCAGCCGCATCCCGGCAAACCTGCGCACCGACACCTGGTTCGCCTTCTCCACCCGCGCCCGCGTCATTGTGTACAACAAGGCTGGCATCAAGCCTGAGCTGGTCCAGAACTACGAAGACCTCGCCAACCCGGCACTGAAAGCCAAGGTGTGCACGCGCTCGGGCAGCCATCCCTACAACCTGTCGCTGGGCGCATCCATGATTGAGCACCACGGCATCGAAAAGACCGAAGCCTGGGCCAAAGGCATCGTCGCCAACTTTGCACGCCAGCCCAAGGGCGGCGACACCGACCAGATCCGCGCCGTCGCGGCGGGCGAATGCGGCGTGGCGATTGCCAACAGCTACTACGTGGCGCGCCTGATCAACTCGACCAAGCCGGAAGACCAGCAAGTCATGGACGCCGTCGGCGTCATCTGGCCGAACCAGACCAACGTCGGCACGCACATCAACGTGTCTGGCGGGGGCATGCTCAAGCACGCACCGAACAAGGCCGCTGCCGTGGCCTTCCTCGAGTACCTGGCGTCGGACGAAGCACAACGCTACTTCGCCGATGGCAACAACGAATGGCCGGTGGTGCAGTCCGTCAAGGTGAGCAATGCCGCACTTGAGAAGCTGGGCACCTTCAAAGCGGATGCCCTGCCGGTCGGCAAACTCGCCAACTCGGTTGCCGAGGCGCAAAAAGCCTACGATCGCGCCGGCTATCGCTGAGTCGATACGCGCCAGCAAAGCGGCCTTCGGGTCGCTTTTTTTTCGCCGACACGCCGCCGCTTTAGCCCTCGAGCGCCCAAACCCTCACCGCCGGCAGCACGCCGGCGCCCAAAAAGAAAAACCCCCATGGGCTTTCGCGCATGGGGGTGTCAGGCGATGTTCGGTGATCAGAACATGTCGTCTTCAAGTGCCAGCGCACCGGCCGCACCATTGACGACCGAGTAGGCCAGCCCCGGTGCCTGCGACAAGATGTGGTCGGCGTAGAAACGCGCCGTCACGATCTTGGCCTGGTAGAACGACGCATCACCCGCGCCTTCGTTCAAGCGCGTCTGCGAGATCATTGCCGCGCGCGCCATCTGCCAGCCACCGGCCACAATACCGAACAGCTTGAGCATGGGCACAGCGCCCACCGAAGCCGCCTTGATGTCGTTGCCGTAAGTGGCCAACACATAATCAGTCGCCTCTTCCAGCGCGGTAATGCCTGCCGACAGCGCCGTGCGGATCGCCTTGTATTCCGGGGCGCTCTGCTCGTTCAACTGCACCACAACGCCGCGCATCTGCTCGATCACGGCCTTCATGGCCAGGCCGCCATCGCGCGAGATTTTGCGGCCGATCAGGTCGTTGCCCTGAATGGCGGTCGTGCCTTCGTAGATGGTGGTGATACGGGCATCACGGAAATGCTGTGCCGCCCCGGTTTCTTCGATAAAGCCCATGCCGCCGTGAATCTGAACGCCGGTCGAGGCGATGTCGATCGAGTTCTCGGTGCACCAGCCTTTGACGATGGGAATCAACAAATCGACAAAGGCCTGATTCTGCGCACGCACCGCCTCATCCGGGTGATCGTGGGCCATGTCGGTGGCTGCACCCACCACATAGGCCAGCGCACGCATCGCCTCGGTCTGGGACTTCATCGACATCAGCATGCGACGCACATCCGGGTGACGGATGATTGCCACCTTACCGCCGCCACGCACGCCGGGTTCGGTCCCCTGCACGCGGTCACGGGCGTAGCCCAGCGCCTGCTGATAAGCACGCTCAGCCAGCGCCAGACCTTCCATGCCGACCGCAAAACGCGCCTCGTTCATCATGATGAACATGTACTCGAGGCCGCGGTTCGCTTCGCCGATCAGGTAGCCCGTTGCGCCGCCCTTGTCGCCAAAGGCCAGCACGCAGGTCGGGCTGGCATGGATGCCCAGCTTGTGCTCGATCGACACGCAATGCACATCATTGCGCGCGCCGATCGTACCCTCGGCATCGACCATGAACTTCGGCACCAGGAACAGCGAAATGCCCTTCACGCCTTCCGGTGCATCCGGCAGACGCGCCAGCACCAGGTGAACGATATTGTCGGTCAGGTCGTGCTCACCGTAGGTGATGAAAATCTTCTGACCGAAGACCTTGTAGCTACCATCGGCCTGCGGCTCGGCGCGGGTGCGAACCGCCGCCAGATCGGAACCGGCTTGCGGCTCGGTGAGGTTCATGGTGCCGGTCCACTCGCCGCTCACCATGCGGGTCAGGTACACCGCTTTTTGCTCATCGGTGCCGCGCAGCATCAAGGCTTCGATCGCACCGTTGGTCAGCATCGGACAAAGCGAAAAGGCCATGTTGGCCGACTTCCACATCTCCATCACCGCGGTGTTGACCAGCTTGG
Organism: Denitromonas ohlonensis; assembly: GCF_007625205.1. GTDB lineage: Bacteria > Pseudomonadota > Gammaproteobacteria > Burkholderiales > Rhodocyclaceae > Nitrogeniibacter > Nitrogeniibacter ohlonensis. Next base: position 335,273 of record NZ_VMNI01000002.1, read on the forward strand.
GCAGACCCTGACCGCCATACTCCGGATCGCAGGCCAGCGCCGTCCAGCCGGACTCGGCGAACTGGCGGTAGGCGCCCTGCCAGCCCGGCGCCGTCGTGACCTGGCCATCGGCCCACTTGGCACCGATCTGGTCGCCGGTGCGGTTCAGCGGCGACAACACGCCGGTGGCGAACTTGCCGGCCTCTTCGAGCACCGCGTCGACCAGGTCGTCGGTGGCATCGCCAAAGCTCGGCAACTGACCCACTTGCTCAAGGCCTGCCAGTTCCTTCATCACGAACTGCATATCCCGAATCGGGGCAACGTACTCGCTCATTGTCCATGCACTCCTGTCCAGTGTTTGATTGTGGTTGCGACGATCGCCGCAGCCGTGCCTATTTGTTCTTCAAGTAAAGACGGTCATCGAAAGTAGCGACCCAATCGGGTCGATAGATGACCATCACGGTAATCACTGCGCCTGACAACCAGGCCTCGGAGAAGCCCAGCAGCAGGAAATACGGCAGATAGTCCGACGCCAGAAATTCCAGGGAATACACACCGGCGATGCTCAGCACCACCGACGCCAATAACCCCTGCGCCATCACCGTGGCCGCACTGCCGAAAAACGCGACCACAAACACATACACAAAAAAGTGCCGCGGCAGACGCCACGCCACCAGACGACGCACGCCTTCGGCGACCAACACCGGCCACACCACCATCAGCAGCCAGTTCAGCCCCAGACTCGGCCAGTCGCCCCCGGTGGCCAGCATGACCGCCGCCAGCACGATGCCGAGCACCGCCATGGCCAACTGCGGGCCAAACAACAAGGTCGCCACCATTGCGCCGAGCAGGTGCAGATCCAGACCGGGAAGCACCCCCGCCTTCATTCGCCACACCAGCATCAGCGCAACCGACGTCCCGAGCCATACATTGATGCGCTCGGGACGACGCAGGCTGGCCCACGGGCCGGTCCGGATAATCCAGACCAGCACCGCACTGGCGAGCGCGTACGCCCCCCAAAGCCAGCCTTCGGCAAACAACCCAGCGGTGAAGTTCACCGCCGCAACGCCTTGCGCTTAACCCAGTGCCGCAGTCAGCGCCGGGACAGCGTCGAACAGATCGGCCACCAGGCCGTAATCGGCCACCTGGAAGATCGGGGCTTCTTCATCCTTGTTGATGGCGACGATGACTTTCGAATCCTTCATGCCGGCCAGGTGCTGGATGGCGCCCGAGATGCCGATGGCCACATACAGCTGCGGCGCGACGATCTTGCCGGTCTGACCGACCTGATAGTCGTTGGGCACATAGCCCGCATCGACTGCGGCGCGGCTGGCGCCGAGAGCTGCGTTGAGCTTGTCAGCCAGCGGCTCGAGCAGGCTGTGATAGTTCTCGCCATTGCCTAGACCGCGACCGCCGGACACGATGATCCCCGCTGCGCCCAATTCAGGACGCTCGGATTTGGTCAGCTCACGATTGACCAGCTTGGTCAGGCCGGTATCAGCCCCGGCATCGAGCGCTTCAACACTGCCGCTGCCGCCGGTCTCGGCGACCGGATCGAAACCGGTGGTACGCACGGTGATGACCTTGACCGGATCCGCGCTTTGCACGGTGGCAATCGCGTTGCCGGCATAGATCGGACGACGGAAGGTGTCAGCCGACACCACGGTGACGATCTCGGAGATCTGCGCCACATCCAGTTGGGCAGCCACGCGCGGCATCACGTTCTTGCCGAAGGTGGAGGCCGCGGCGAGGATATGGGTGTAACCGCCGGCGTTGGCCACCACGAGGGCGGCCACGTTCTCGGCGCCACCGTCGGCATAGTGGGCGGCATCGGCCACGCGCACTTTGCTCACACCGGCAATCTTGGCGCCGGCTTCAGCGGCAGCACCGCATCCGCTGCCAACCACGAGCAGGTCGATGTCGCCACCGATGGCCTGGGCCGCGGCGAGCGTGTTGAGGGTGCCAGCCTTGATGCTGGCGTTGTCGTGTTCTGCAATGACGAGAATGCTCATGTTCAGATCACCTTCGCTTCGTTCTTGAGTTTGGCGACCAGTTCGGCCACATCGGCGACTTTGACACCGGCGCTGCGCTTGGGCGGCTCTTCAACCTTGAGCGTCTTCAGGCGCGGCGCCACATCCACGCCCAGATCGGCGGGGGTGACAGTTTCCAGCGGCTTCTTCTTGGCCTTCATGATGTTCGGCAGCGTGGCGTAACGCGGCTCGTTCAGGCGCAGGTCGGTGGTCACGATGGCCGGCAGGCTCATCGACAGCGTCTCGAGACCGCCGTCGATCTCGCGGGTCACCGTGGCCTTGCCGTCGGCAATTGCCACTTTGGAGGCGAAGGTCGCTTGCGGCAGGTTCAGCAGCGCGGCCAGCATCTGACCGGTCTGGTTGGCGTCGTCATCGATCGCCTGCTTGCCGAGGATGACCAGTTGGGGGCCTTCCTTCTCGACCAGAGTCTTGAGCAGCTTGGCCACGGCCAGCGGCTGGAGCTCTTCGTCGGTCTGCACCAGAATGCCGCGGTCGGCACCGATGGCCATGGCGGTGCGCAGGGTTTCCTGACACTGGGCCACACCGCAAGACACGGCGATCACTTCCGTCGCCACACCCGCTTCTTTCAGACGCACAGCCTCTTCGACGGCGATTTCGTCGAAGGGGTTCATGCTCATCTTGACGTTGGCAATATCGACACCGCTGTTGTCGGCCTTCACGCGTACTTTTACGTTGTAATCAACGACCCGTTTGACGGGAACCAGAATTTTCAAGGCTGTCCTCCTTAATCCAATCTTCAGAAAGGCAATACTGCTACAAAGCCAACAATCATTATGGCATCGCCCACGATGTTTCGCTCGATGCCCCCGGATGACAAATTTCCATACGGAAAAGTATGGGCCGTACGGTAGCGTATGGAGGGTGATTTTGTCAATACTACGCCGTATGGAAAATTCGAAGACCAAACCCCGCGCCCAACTCGACCGTTCGGCCTGGGTGCTCGCCGCCACCGAACTGCTGGCAAAAGAAGGCGTCGCCGGCTTGCGCGTGGAGTTGCTGGCCAAGCACTTGAAGGTGACCAAGGGCAGTTTCTACTGGCACTTCAAGGATCGCAGCGATCTGCTGCTATCGGTGCTGGAGGTCTGGAAAGAAGGCCGTATCCGCGACATCGTGAAGCAAACACGCGCCAACACCGGCAAAGAGTTGTCGCAATTGCACCACGTGATCGAGGTCTACAGCGCCAGCCGCAGCCGCAAGGGCATGATGATCGAGCTGGCCGTGCGCGACTGGGCACGTCGTGACGAAGCCGCCGCAGCGATTGTTGAAGAGGTGGATACCTGGCGCCTCAAGTGCGCCCGCGAACTCTTTCTGGCCTGCGGTGTACCAATGGCCGAAGCGTCCAGCCGCAGCATGTTGCTCTACGCCTATGTGTTCGGCGTCTCGCTGATGTTCTGCGACCGATACGCCGACAACGTGAACGACCTCAAGAACGATATTGCCGGCCTGATCGCGAGCTCATCCAACGCCACCAGCAGCTAACGCACCGGCTTCACGCGATCAACGTGTCCAGCCGTGGCAATGCGCACCGCGCATTCGCCTCGGTTGCCGCGATCACCTCCGCCAGCGGCTCACCTCGCAACGCCGCCAGCGTTTCGGCAATTCGCACCAAGTTGACCGGCGCGTTTCGCTGCCCCCGCGCCCATTCGGGCGACATGTCCGGCGCATCGGTTTCGAGCACCATCGCGGTGAGCGGCAAGCTCGCCGCCAGCGCACGAATCCGGCGCGATCCCGGATAGGTCAGCGTCCCGCCAAACCCCAGTTTGAAGCCCATCGCCAGCAAGGTGTCGGCCTGCTGGCGGCTACCATTGAAGGCATGGGCAATCCCGCCGCTGACTCCGATCTTTTTCAAGGATCGGATAATCGGCTCAACGGCGTGGCGCACATGCAGGATCACCGGCAGATCAAATCGTTTGGCCAGCGCCAGCTGCGCCTCGAACCACGGCAACTGCGTGGCAAGATCCGGCGCCGGAATATACCCATCCAGACCGATCTCGCCCACCGCCACCGCATCCGGCCGCGCCAGCCGCTGCGTGAGCAACTCAAGGTCTTCCTGCCTTGCGCGGTCGATGTAAAGGGGATGCAGCCCGTAGGCGCGCGCCACGTTCGGTGTGACATCAGCGAAGGTGTCGAGCGCATCAAAGCCTGCCGCGGTGACGGCCGGGACCACGAAGGCCCCAACCCCCGCCGCGCGCGCCGCGTCGATCACCGATTGGCGGTCTGGCGAAAATTCATCCGCGTCGAGATGAATGTGGGTATCGATCAGCATCACACCCGCATCCTGTCGCTCAGCGACCCTTCCAGACCGGCTTGCGCTTGGCGATGAAGGCGTCGATGCCCTCGCCCGCATCCTCGGTCATCATGTTGCAGGCCATGGTTTCGGCCGCGGTCTGATACGCGGCGTCGATGCCCATTTCGAGTTGCTGATAGAACAACTGCTTGCCCATGCTGATGGCGGCCGACGATTTGGTGCAGATTGACGCGGCCAGCTTGGCGACTTCTTCATCAAGCTGCTCGAGCGGCACCACCCGGTTGATCAGGCCGCGACGCTGTGCTTCGGCGGCATCGATGAACTCGCCGGTGACCAGCATCTCAAACGCGGCCTTACGCCCCATGTTGCGCGACAGGCCCACGCTCGGCGTCGAGCAGAACAGCCCGACGTTGATCCCCGACACGGCAAAGCGCGCGCCTTCGGCGGCCACGGCCAGATCGCACATCGATACCAGCTGGCAGCCCGCCGCGGTGGCGATGCTGTGCACCCGCGCGATGACCGGCTGGGGAATGGCGATGATCTTGCACATCAGCTTGCCGCACAGACGAAACAGGGCTTGCTGGAATTCAAGCGTGTGATTGCCACGCATTTCCTTGAGGTCGTGACCGGCGCAAAAGGCCTTGCCCTCGCCGGCCAGCACCACCACACGCACCGCCGGATCGGCGGCAATCGCGTCCAACTCGGCGATCAACGCGTTGAGCATCGCCTCGGACAAGGCATTGAACTGCGCCGGGCGATTCAGGGTCAGGTGAGCGACGCCATCGCGGTCCTCGCGCAAGACCATCGGGCTATCGTCCTGATTCAGCACTGCACTCATGATTCTCTCCTCCGTGCCGGGCAGTCTCTACGGACGCCCGGGCATTGGCTCGACCGCTCACGGCTGTGAGCGGCGTTATCGATTCATGTTAGCGCGCTGATGGCGAATTGACCAGACGGTAGCGTATGGATCAGTCGATCGCGTCGGTCGAACGCATGCGCTCGCGCAGCACGAACTTCTGGATCTTGCCGGTCGAGGTCTTCGGCAATTCGCTGAACACGATTTTTTTCGGCAGCTTGTAACTGGCCAGATGCTCGCGGCAATGCGCCACCAGCTCGGCCTCGGTCACGCTCGCCCCCTCGCGCAGTTCGATAAAGGCCGCCGGCACTTCGCCCCACTTGTCATCCGGCGCAGCCACCACGGCGACGGCCATCACGGCCGGATGCTTGTAAAGCGCGTCTTCGACCTCGATGGAGGAGATGTTTTCGCCGCCAGAAATGATGATGTCCTTGGAGCGATCCTTGATCTTCACGTAGCCATCGGGCTGCAGCACACCCAGGTCACCCGAATGAAACCACCCACCGCTCAAGGCCTCGCGCGTCGCCTGCGGATTCTTGAGGTAGCCCTTCATGACCAGGTTGCCGCGGAACATGATCTCGCCCATGGTTTCGCCGTCGCGTGGCACGGGCTGCATGGTCTCCGGGTCCATCACCGTGATGCCTTCCTGGACGTGATAGGTCACGCCTTGCCGGCCGTTGAGCCGCACCTGCTCGGCCAGCGGCAGATCGGCCCAGTCATCATGCTTGGCGCACACCGCTGCCGGGCCGTAGGTCTCGGTCAGGCCATACACATGGGTCAGCTCGACACCGATCTTCGCCATGCCTTCAATCACCGACGCCGGCGGCGGCGCGGCGGCCACCAGACCATTGAGTTTGTGATCAATGCCTTCGCGCATCGCGGCCGGCGCATTGGCCAGCATCGCATGCACAATCGGCGCGCCGCAGTAGTGCGTGACGCCATGCGCGCGAATCGCGTCAAAAATCAACGCCGGGTCCACCCGGCGCAGGCACACGTTCACCCCCGCATTGGCCGCCATGGTCCACGGAAAGCACCAGCCATTGCAGTGGAACATCGGCAGCGTCCACAAATACACCGCATGCGGCGCCATGCCCCAGGAGACGATGTTCGACAGCGCATTCAGGTACGCGCCGCGGTGGTGGTACACCACGCCTTTCGGGTTGCCCGTGGTGCCAGAGGTGTAGTTGAGGGAGATGGCATCCCACTCATCGGCCGGCATCTCAAATGCGAACTCGGGGTCGCCTTCGGCCAGCAAGGTTTCGTAGTCGAGCGTGCCGACGCGTTCGCCGGGGCCGGTAAATTCGGGGTCGTCCACATCGACCACCAGCAGATCCTGCCGGTTGGCACGCCGCAGTGCCTCGCGCATCACCGGCGAATACTCGCGATCGGTGAGCAGCACCTTGGCCTCGCCGTGGCCAAGAATGAAGGCGGTCACATCGGCATCGAGCCGGGTGTTGATGGTGTTGAGCACCGCGCCGATGGCCGGCACGCCAAAGTGCGCTTCGAGCATTTCCGGGGTGTTGTTGAGCACCACGGCCACGGTGTCGCCCCGCCCCACCCCCCGCGCCTTGAGCGCCGAGGCGAGGCGTCGGCTGCGCGCGTACATTTCGCGCCAGGTGTAGCGACGCGCGCCATGAATGATGGCGAGGCGGTCGGGGTACACCGCCGCACTGCGCGCCAGAAAACTCAGCGGCGAGAGCGGCACATAATTGGCGTCACATCGATCAAGGCCTTCGGCATAGGGGCTGGATGTCAGGGTCATGCGTCACTCCCGCAAGGTGGTGGTTTGAAACGAGGGTTGAACGACTCCGGCTAGCGCGAACAACGCGCCCGGAAAGACTCGGCGCCCGCGCCCGGCGCCTCAAGCGCAGCCAGCCAGCGCCCGGCGTCGACCGCAAGCTGATTGACGCCCGCTCGCATCGCGACCACGCCGCCGGCGGCATCGGCCGTCGGCGCGGGCACTTCGACCGCAAAGGTCTGGCTGGCCATCACCGCATCGGTGCGCGGCGCGAGCAAGCTGGCACGCAGCTCAATCAAGGCCACGCTGGCGTCGACCGCATCGAAGCGCTGAATGAATTCATCCACATCCACCCGCAGGCGGCAACCCGAGCCATTGGTGGCGGGCTGGGCTTCAATCACGCGCCCGACCACAATCCGCACCATCTCCGACGGCATGCCGGCCCACCGGCTATTGGTATAGGCACGGCGCTCCAGCGGATGCTGCGGCACCAGACGGTATTGCATGGCCGAGGACGACAGCCACGAAGGCGCGACCACGTCGATGCCCACCAGCGGCACCGCGACCGGCACCGGCGTGTTGCCCTGTGGGCCGATGTCGTAAATGCTGAAGGATTCAGGAATGGCGCTGAAGCTGGTGCATCCGCTCAAACCGGCAAGCAGCATCAGCGCAGCCAAGCCTTTGTATCGTGTCATGCGTGCGTCTCCTGTGTGTCAGCGCACTGGCGGAACGGCAAAACCCGCCTCGCCGGGGCCGGGCGCCTGCACGCCTCGGCCGAGCAACAACATTTGCGGCGACGCGTCGACTTCTTCGATCAAACGCGTCAGGCGCTGTGACGTGACGGTCAGCTCCTTCATCAAGCCGTTCAGACGCGGCAGAGTGCCATTGAGCAAACCATCGCCGGTCGCCACCGCGGTCTCATCGATATGCTCGCTCACTTCCTGCAGTTTGAGCAGCAATCCACGCAGTTCGACGAGCGTCGGGCCAGCCTGCTCGGACGCGCTGGACAGATTGGCAAGGCTGCGCGTCAGGTGCTGCCGATTCTCCGGTGTCAGGAAGCGGCGCGCCTCGGCGAGCACCTCGGGCGCCGCAGCAAAGGTCTCGTCCATGCCTTTGACCGCCGACTCCAGCCGAGTCATAGTCGACTCCACCCGTGCCACCGATTTTTCGTCGAACACCCGCTCGACCTGCGCGGCGATCTTGCGGAACTGGTCAAGCGCTTCCACCGCGACCGACGACAACTCGTCCAGCAAGCCCGAGGACAGCGCGATGCGCGGCGGATTGCCGCCCTCACCCACCAGCGGCGTGGGGTCCGTCCCCTTGTCGTCGAGCTGGATAAAGGCCAGGCCCGTCACGCCCTGATAGCCCAACGATGCCTTGGTGCCCTGAGTGACCGGCAAATCGGTGCGCAGGCTCACCCGCACCAGAATGTTCTGCGGATCGGCCTGATCGATGGAAATCGATTCCACCCGCCCGGCCGATATGCCCCGGTAGCGCACCGCCGCCTGCAGATTGAGGCCGGTGATACTGCCCCGGCTCACCAGTTCCAGCGTGCGGGTGGCTTCACGCTCACCCGAAAACCACCACACCCCCGAGACCGTCGCCGCGCCAAGCAACAGCACGAACAGGCCGGCCAGAATGGCATGTGCCCGATTCTCCATGGTTTAAGCTCCCTGCGCCCGAGCCAACGCACGTGCACTGCGCTCGCTGAGGAAAAATTCCTGAATGAAAGGATGGTCGACCTGCATCACCGCTTCCAGCGAATCAAAGGCCAGAATGCGGCGCTCGGCCAGCACCGCCACCTTCGAGGACAAAGCCGCCAGCGTATCCAGATCGTGCGTCACCAGCACCACGGTCAGCCCCAGTTGCTGCTGCAGATCGCGAATCAGCGCCACAAAGGACGCGCTGCGCGTCGGGTCCAGCCCGGCAGTCGGCTCGTCGAGCAACAATAACTCGGGCTCCAGCGCCAACGCACGGGCCAGCGCCACCCGCTTGATCATGCCACCGGACAGCTCCGCCGGCATCAGCGCGGCATGGCTGGGCAGCAACTCGACCATGGTCAGCTTGAGCGCCACCAGCTCACGAATCTCGGCTTCGGTCGCGATGCCAGCCTCGCGCAGCGGAAAGGCGATGTTCTCGTAAACCGTAAATGCAGAGAACAGCGCGCCGCCCTGAAAACACATGGCAAAGCGACGACGGCGCTGGCGCTGGGCCTCGCGACTGCCCGCAAACAATGGCTCGTCGAACACCCGCACCTCGCCTTCGGTGGGGGTCAGCAGACCCACCATCTGCCGAAGCAGCGTGGTCTTGCCACTCCCCGAACCACCGACCAAGGACACCACCTCGCCCGGCGGGATGTCGAGGTCCACGCCCTTGTGCACCCAGTTACTGCCAAAGCGCGTGCTGAGGCCGCGCAGGCTGAGCACAGGCGTCGTCATGGGCCGACCCGTTCCGCAGGCGTGCTCATAGCGGCACCCCGATCGAGCGCGTGGCGATGGCAAACACCGCATCCACCAGAATCACCAGGGTGATCGAGGTCACCACCGAGGCGGTGGTGTTGGCGCTCAGACTCTCGGTGTTCGGCTTGACCCGAAGGCCAAAATGGCAGGCCACCAGCGCGATCAGCACACCGAAGACGGCGCCTTTGCCCAGCGCGATGAACAGGTTGGCCGCCGGCACCACCTTGGGCAAGGTTTCAATAAAGTAGCCATAGCTCAGGCCCAGCTGCAACTCGGCCGACATCATGCCGCCAACCAGCGCCACGGCCGAGGTCCACAACACCAGCAGCGGCATCGCCACCGACAGCGCCATCACTTTGGGCAGCACCAGCCGAATGTAGTTGGAAATACCCATCACCGTGAGCGCATCGACCTCTTCGGTCACGCGCATCACGCCAAGCTGCGCGGTCATGGCCGAGCCGGAACGCCCGGCCACCAGCACCGAGACCAGCACCGGGCCGAGCTCTCGAATAATGCCCAGGCCCAGAATGTTGACGATGAAGATGTCCGCGCCAAAGGCCTTCAGTTGCAAGGCCGACAAATAAGACAGCACCACGCCGATCAGGAAACCGACCAGCGCACTCACCGGCATGGCCTTGACGCCGACCTTGTACAGATTGGCCGAGAATTCCTTGAGCGGCCAGTTGCGCGGTCGGCCCAGCAGGTGCAGACAATCGAGCGCCAGGCGGCCGATCAGCGCCAGGAAGTCGCCCAGATGCGCAAACAGCCCAAGCAAGGCGCCGCCCAGTCCGGCCACCACATCGACGACACCCACGCGCGGCGGATGCGGCACCGGCGCCTCGTCCATCGCGGCCAGACGCTCGAACTGCGTCGCGTAGCCGTCGGGCAGCACCATGTCGGCGGGAAGACGCCCGCCCCAGGCGCGCCACAACAACAGTGCGCCAAAGCTGTCCAGCCGGGTCAGCGCCGACAAGTCCCAGCGATTCGCTTTGGCAGCGGCCAGTTCCTGGCGCAATCGGTTCGCGTGTGAGCCCAGCGCCAGCAAAGTCCAGTCGCCCGCCGGACTCAGGCACCCCTCACTCAAATGAAGTTCTGGCGTGCGGATCGCGTCGGCCATGTGGCTGGTCAAACGGTCAGGGCGAAACCGGACCGTGTCGCGACCGACAGCGGATGCCCCAGGGCAGACCACTGCGCTACTTCATCGGCCAGCGTTGCGGCCGTCAGCGGCAATGCATCCAGCCAGGCTTTGTCGGCCACCAGGGCGAAGCCGCTGCCCTTTCGCTCGATGCCTACTGGCGGACGCCCGCGGTTGTCCCGCGCGCGGTGAAAGACCACCGCCAGACGCAAACAGGCGATCAGCAACCAGTCGCTGCTGGCCGGGTCGAGACTCGCGATGCGCGCGAGCTTGCCGCGATGGGCGAGCACGAGTCTGGCCAGCCGACCCTGATCCATGCGCGAAAACCCCGGCATGTCGGCGTTGCCCAGAATGTAGGCACTGTGCTTGTGATAGCTCGAATGCGCGACCGAAATGCCAACCTCGTGCAGCAAGGCGGCCCACTTGAGGTAGCGCAGGTCGAGATTGCCCTCTTGCGAGGCCATCGGATCGAGCTGGGCAAACAGAAAGCTCGCGGTATCAGCGACCCGCTCCGCCTGCTGACGGCCCACGCGATATCGGATGGCGAAGGCCTCAACCGTCGCATCGCGCAAGTCGTGATGATGGTAGCGACCCAGCAGATCGTAGAGCACGCCGAGGCGCAACGCGCCTTCCGAGAACACCATCTCTTTCAGGCTGAAAGCCTTCAAGACGGCAATCATGATGGCCAGGCCGCCGGGCAACACCGGCAAACGATCGGCCTTGATGCCCGATAGCGACAAGCCGTCCAGGCGCCCTGCCTTGATCAGCGCCGAGCGGAGCTTTTCAAGCCCCGCCAAGGTAATGCGGCCGTCGGTGTAGCCATTGCCGCGCAGAATGTCGCTGAGCGATTTGGCGGTACCGCTGGAGCCAACGGCCAGCTCCCAGCCCACTTCGGCAAAGCGTGTGACGATGGTCTGCAATTCACGCTGGGCGGCCAGGTCGGCCTCCTGAAAACCCCGCCGATCGAGTTTGCCGTCAGGGAAATAGCGCAGGCTGAAGCTGACGCAGCCCATGTACAAGGACTCGAGTTCCAGCGACTCGAACGCCCGCCCGATGACAAACTCCGTCGAGCCACCGCCAATATCGACCACCAGCTGCTGACGCTGCGGGTCGGCCAACGAGTGCGCGACACCGATATAGATCAGACGCGCTTCTTCGCGGCCCGCAATCACTTCGATCGGGAAACCCAGCGCGGCCTCGGCGCGGATCAGAAACTCCGGTGCATTCTTGGCAACGCGCAAGGTGTTGGTCGCCACTGCCCGCACCTGGCTTGGCTTGAACCCGGCCAGCCGCTCACGAAACCGGCTCAAGGCCATGGTGCCGCGAGTTTGCGCGGCGGTATCGAGATATTTTTCGGGCGACAGCCCGGCGGCAAGCCGCACGGGCTCCTTGAGCCCATCGAGCGGATAGATCTGCCCCTCGACGATGCGCCCGACCTGAAGGCGAAAGCTGTTGGAACCCAGATCGATTGCGGCAATCAATTCGTTAGTCATTGGTATGGCCGGGCGGCGCCCGGCGAAAGGCGTAGGCAGACGCCCCGGATTCTAGCACCGTCAAGCAGCCGGGCATCGGCCCAATCCACCCGCATCGCCTTTTGTCATCGCGATGTAATATGAATGTCAAAGACTCTCGCTCTTACCTTGTTCCAACACGGCACGCTCACACATGAATCCCGACGACCTCCCGCATGTAAGCTTCATCAACCGCGAGCTGTCCCTGCTGCAGTTCCAGCAACGCGTGCTGGCGCAAGCGGCGGACCACAGCGTCCCGCTCCTCGAGCGCCTGCGCTTCCTGTGCATCGTCTCCAGCAATCTCGATGAGTTCTTCGAAATCCGCGTCGGCGGCATCAAGGAGAAGATTCGCCAGGGCCTGCGCGCGCCCGACACCGAAGACGGCCTGACACCGCACGACTTGCTCGATCAGATCAGCGTGGTGGTCAATGACATCATCGAAGAGCAATACCGTCTGCTCAACGAGGAGATCCTGCCGTCGCTCGAAACCGAGGGCATCTGCCTGCTCAAGCGTGAAGCGCTGACCGAAGCCCAGCAGGCCTGGGTCGCCGAGTACTTTGAGCGCGAGGTCGCGCCAGTGCTCACGCCCATCGGCCTGGATCCGGCGCACCCCTTCCCGCGGGTGCTCAACAAGAGTCTGAACTTCGCCGTCGAACTCGACGGACTCGACGCCTTCGGCCGCGACACCAATACCGCCATCGTCCAGGCCCCGCGCGCCCTGCCCCGCATCATCCAGATGCCCAAAGACATTACCGGCATCGAACACGGCTTCATGTTCCTGTCGTCCATCCTCCACGCCCATGTCGACAAGCTGTTCCCCGGCATGGCAGTGCTCGGCTGCTATCAGTTCCGGCTCACCCGAAACTCCGATCTGTTCGTGGACGAAGAAGAGATCACCAATCTGCGCAGCGCGCTCAAGGGCGAATTGCAGCAGCGCCACTTCGGTGACTCCGTTCGCCTTGAGGTGGCCGACAACTGCTCGCCGGGCATGGAAGCCTTTTTGCTGACCCAGTTCGGGCTGTCGGAAAACGACTTGTACCGCACCCCCGGCATCGTCAACCTCGTGCGCCTGATGCAGTTGCCGGACAGCGTCGACCGCCCGGACCTGACCTTTACCCCGTTCAAGCCAGCCATGCCGGCCGGCCTGGGGGGGTCGTCGTCCGACATTTTCGCCGCCATCCGCAAGCAGGACATCCTGCTCCACCACCCCTTTGAAAGCTTCACGCCGGTAATCGAACTGATCAAGGCCGCCGCCGACGACCCCGGCGTGCTGGCCATCAAGATGACGGTGTACCGCACCGGCACCGACTCGGTGCTGATGGAGCACCTGATGCGCGCCGCGCAAAAGGGCAAGGAAGTCACCGTGGTGGTCGAGCTGATGGCGCGCTTCGACGAAGAAGCCAACATCGGCTGGGCGGCGCGGCTTGAAGAAGTCGGCGCGCATGTGGTGTATGGCGTGTTCGGCTACAAGACCCACGCCAAGCTGCTGATGCTGATCCGTCGCGAGGCCGATGGCCTGCGCCGCTACATTCATCTGGGCACCGGCAACTACCATCCGCGCACCACCCGCTTCTACACCGACTTCGGCCTGCTCACCGCCAACCCCGAAATCGGCGAAGACGTGGCCGCGCTGTTCAAGCAGATCACCGGCCTGGGCAAAGCCTCGACCCTGACTCATCTGTGGCAGGCCCCCTTTGCGCTGCACGCCAACGTGATCGCGAACATCAAAGCAGAAACCGAGATCGCCCGCGCAGGCCGCAAGGCGCGCATCAGCGCCAAGATGAACGCGCTGCTCGAACCCCAAACCATCATGGCGCTGTACGAAGCATCGCAGGCCGGCGTCGAGGTCGATCTCATCATCCGCGGCCCCTGCGCGCTGCGTCCGGGGGTGCCCGGGCTGTCGGAGCACATCCGGGTGCGCTCCATCATCGGCCGCTTTCTCGAGCACCACCGCATTTTCTGTTTCCATGCCGATGGCGAAGACAAGCTCTACCTGTCGAGCGCCGACTGGATGGATCGCAACTTCTTCCGCCGCATCGAAACCGCCTTCCCGATTCTCGACCCGCGGCTCAAGCGCCGCGTCATGAAAGAAGGCTTCCGCGTCTATCTCAACGACAACTGCAACGCTTGGGAAATGCAACCCGACGGCAGCTACCGTCGCAAACACCCCCGGGGCGCACGGCATCCGGCGCAACAGGCGCTGCTCGAAATGCTGGTCGAGCCCCGGCCAAGCAGCTAAACCGCCCCACCTGCAACGCCGCACTGCGGCGTCGCAGCACATTGCACTAAAGCCCCGACAATCCATGCCGCTAATTCCCACATGCCCATCGGGAGCCGCGCATGAAGAGAGCCATCACCCCCACCCAGGTCGAACGCGTCATGCGCGACGACGATTTCATCGTCTCGAAGACCAACCCCAAAGGCATCATCACCTACTGCAACCCGATCTTTGTTGAGTTCTCCGGCTACACCGAAGATGAGCTCCTCGGCGTGCAGCACAACATCATTCGCCACCCGGACATGCCGCGCGCCGCCTTCAAGCTGGTGTGGGACACCATTGCCACGGGCAAGGAAGTGTTCGCCTACGTGAAAAACCTGTCCAAAGACGGCGGATTCTACTGGGTGCTTGCCCATATCACCCCCGATGTCGATACCCACGGGCGCATCACCGGCTACACCTCGGTACGCCGCTGCCCCACCCGCCCAGCCGTCGAAGCCGTCTCGGCGGTCTACGCGCAAATGCTGCAAGCCGAAAAGCAGGCGGGCGCACGCGATGCCATTGCGGCCGGCACGCAGGTGCTGGTAGATGTGATGAAAGCCAAGGATATGCGCTATGAAGAACTTGTTTTCGCACTTTGATCGGCGCCATGGCGTGCTGCTGCTCGCCCTCGGCGCCGCGGCGACGACATTCTGGATGCCCGCTCTGGCGACGGCCCTCTCAACGCTGGCGGGCATCCTTGTAATACTGCCCCGTAAATCGGCAGCAGGCGAGATCGACTCACTGGCAACTTTACTCGGCGAAATCGGCGAAGGATCGCTGAGTAACCGCGTGCCACGCGCCTATCGCGATCCGACGCTCGAAACCATGCGCGTCAGCCTGAACTCCGCCCTTGACCAGACAGAAACTGCCTTCCGCGAGATTCTCGGCGGCATGGACGCCGGCGCTAACCAGCGCCCATGGCGCCGCTTGCAGACCGTTGGGCTGCACGGACTGTTCAAGAATGTACTCGATCGCATGCAGGTGATGCTCGACAACCTCGACGCAGCGCAGGTGTCGGTCGCGCGCGAAGCGCTGCTTTCACGCATTTTTTTGCGCTCGGAGCGTGGCCTGTCCCTGGCCATCGATCATGTGAGCGGATCACTCGGCACCGTCTGCAACAATGCCACCGAATCGGCCACGCTCGCTCACGATTTTTCAGATACTGCCCACTCAATGTCCGAAGCGGCATCGCACATGTCGAACGCGCTCGGCGATGCCAGCGTACGTGCCAACGAAGGGGCCCGCGCGGTGAGTGACCTGTCGGAAAAGGCCGGTGCGATTCGAGCGCTGACGGGCAACATCGACCACATCGCGAAACAGACCAATCTGCTCGCACTTAACGCATCGATCGAAGCAGCCCGCGCCGGCGAGGCCGGGCGCGGATTTGCTGTCGTCGCTGACGAGGTGCGGCAACTGGCCGATCAGGCCCAGCGATCGGCGGAGGAAATCGCCGAGGCCATCGGTGCAATAAGCGCCTCCATGACCGCCGCCAACAGTCAGATCAACGCCTTGGCGAGCGCGGTGTCCGACGCCCGCGACACCGCCGACGAGTTCCAGGAAAAGCTCATCACCTCAGCCAAATCGGCCCACCAGGTGGGGACGCTTGCCAACCGAATCGGCGAAGGCGCGTTGTCAATGAGTCGCTCGATGAACATTGTGTCTACCGCACAAAAAGCGCGCGCCGACGCCAACCTCATCATTCAGGGCGAGGTCACCGACCTGCGCAGTCTCTCGGACATGGAACAGGAAGCCGCGCGGATTGCGGCCGACCGGCGCTGGGTCAAGGATAGCCGAGACCGCAGCGCCCTGGTCGAGATCTACGACCACCTGTTCGAAAACCTCGAGCAGCAGATGCGCTGACCGCCGGTGCCCAAGAAACAAAAAAGCCCGCGACCTTTCGGTTGGCGGGCTTTTTCATCGATGGGGGCAACTCAGCCGAAACGGCCGGTAATGTAGTCTTCGGTCAGCTGGTGGCGTGGCTTGATGAACAAGCGATCGGTCTCGCTTACCTCGATCAGGTCGCCCATATGGAAGTAGGCAGTGCGCTGCGATACCCGCGCGGCCTGCTGCATCGAGTGCGTCACGATCACGATCGAGAACTGCTGGCGCAACTCTTCAATCAGCTGCTCGACTTTCGCGGTCGAGATCGGGTCGAGTGCGGAGCACGGCTCGTCCATCAGGATCACTTCGGGCTCGATGGCAATCGCCCGCGCAATGCACAGACGCTGCTGCTGACCACCCGACAAGCCGGTGCCGACATCATCCAGGCGGTCCTTGACCTCGTCCCACAGGTTGGCCTTGCGCAAACTGCTTTCGACAACCACGTCCAGATCGGCCTTGCTCTCGCACAAGCCATGAATGCGCGGTCCGAAGGCCACGTTTTCGTAGATCGATTTGGGAAACGGGTTGGGCTTCTGGAACACCATGGCCACACGCGCGCGCAGCGGCACCACGTCGATGTGACGACTGTTGATGTCTTCGCCGTCGAGCAGGATCTCGCCGGTCACGCGGCACTCGCGCACCGTGTCATTCATGCGATTCAGGCAGCGCAGGAAAGTACTCTTGCCGCAACCGGACGGGCCGATCATGGCCAGCACTTCGCCCTTGCCCACATCCAGGCTGATGTTCTTGATGGCGTGCTTATCGCCGTAGTGCACGTTCACATCCGTACAGCGAACACGCGGATCGTTGACCCGGATTTCGCCCACTGTTTCGCGAACATCACGGCCCACGGTGGCAACGTGTGCCGCCCCTGCCGCACCATCCAACTTTAATGCCATTGCTTGCCCTTGGGGACTCATGATTTGACCTCGATTCTCAATATTCTATCTGCCAACGCTTACCAGCGTCGCTCGAAACGTTTGCGCAGCAGCACGGCGACCAGATTCATCAGCGCAAGGAAGCCCAGCAGCACCATGATGGCCGCCGAGGTGCGCTCAACATAGGCGCGCTCGGGGCTATCGGCCCACAGGTAGATTTGCACCGGCAAGGCGGTCGAAGGATCGAACACCCCCTGCGGCACATCGGCAATGAAGGCCACCATGCCGATCATCAGCAGCGGTGCGGTCTCGCCCAGCGCCTGCGCCATGCCGATGATGGTGCCGGTGAGCATGCCGGGCAGTGCCAGCGGAATCACGTGATACAGCGTGGCCTGCATCGGCGAGGCACCAATGCCCAGCGCGGCGTCGCGAATCGACGGCGGCACCGACTTGAGCGCGGCGCGGCTGGCAATGATGATGGTCGGCAGCGTCATCAGCGTCAGCACCAGGCCACCGAGCAGCGGTGCCGAACGCGGCAGCCCGAACACATTGATGAACACCGCCAGGCCGAGCAGGCCGAACACGATGGACGGCACGGCGGCGAGATTGTTGATGTTCACCTCGATCAGGTCGGTCCATTTGTTCTTGGGCGCAAACTCTTCGAGATACACCGCCGCCGCTACACCGAGCGGGAAGGACAGCGACAAGGTCACGATCAAGGTAAAGATGGTGCCCATCAGCGCGCCGCGGATACCGGCCAGCTCCGGGTCACGTGAGTCGCCCTTGGTGAAAAAGTCGATATTGAAGCGCAGTTCAAGACGATCCTCGGCCTCGAGTTGATTGATCCAGCCCAGCACATTGTCCTTGATCCGCCGGTCGTCCTCGGCCGCATTGCGATCGATATGCCCCTTCATGAGCATGTCGACATCGTCGTCGGCAGGGACCCACAGCGACACCTTGGTGCCGATCAGGGACGGATCGGCCATGACCTTGTCGCGCAGATCGAAGGCTGCGCCGTTGCTGACCAGGCCATACAAGGCGAATTTATCGCGGCGACCCGACACCTCGGGGAACATGTCGCGCATGCTCTGCTTGATCAAGGACGAATAATCGGCCTTGCGCAAGGTCTCGGCGCTGCGCGTGCCGTCGGGGTCGATCTCGTCGGCGGTCAACACCACATCGATCCGCATCTGGGTTTGCCAGAACGCGGTGTAGCCCTTGCTGACAATGCTGATCAGCAACACCGACAAAAACAGCAGACCAACGCTGACGGCGATGCGCCCCAGCATCTTGAAGCGACGCTCCGCCGCCCGGCGTTTGGCCATGCCGGCCTGAATGCGCGCGAAGCTCGTTGCGCCCTCGGGCAGCGCTTTGCCTGGATTAGTCATACTGCTCCCGATACTTTCGAACGATATAGAGGGCCACGAAGTTCAGCGCCAGGGTCACCACAAACAGCACCAGACCCAACGCAAAGGCGGCCAGTGTTTTCGGGCTGTCGAATTCCTGGTCGCCCACCAGCAAGGTCACGATCTGCACGGTCACCGTCGTCACCGCTTCGAGCGGGTTGGCCGTCAGATTGGACGCAAGGCCCGCCGCCATCACCACAATCATGGTTTCGCCAATGGCACGCGACACGGCCAGCAAAATCGCACCCACAATGCCCGGCAACGCGGCGGGAAAAATCACCCGCCGGATCGTCTCGGACGAGGTCGCGCCCATGCCATAAGCGCCTTCGCGCAGCGACTGCGGCACGGCGTTGATCACGTCGTCGGACAAGGATGACACGAAGGGAATGATCATCATCCCCATCACCAGGCCGGCCGCCAAGGCGCTCTCGGAGGCCACGTCCAGCCCCAGGAAACCGCCTGATTCACGAATGAAGGGCGCCACGGTCAGCGCCGCAAAAAAGCCATACACCACGGTCGGAATGCCCGCCAGCACCTCAAGCAAGGGCTTGGCAATGGCGCGCACCCGCGCACTGGCGTATTCGGCCAGATAGAGCGCTGACATCAGGCCGATCGGCACGGCAACCGTCATGGCGATGAAGGTGATCAGCAAGGTGCCGGCAAACAGCGGCACGGCACCGAAGGCACCGGACGAGCCCGCCTGATCAGCGCGCAGCGCAATCTGGGGGCTCCACTCCAGACCAAACAGAAACTCGGTGATCGGCACGGACTGGAAAAAACGGATCGACTCGAACAACACCGACAGAACAATACCGACGGTGGTGAGGATCGCCACGGTGGAGCATGCCACCAACAACCAGTTGATGATCGACTCGACACCATTGCGGGCACGATGCTGCGCACGAATTTTCGAGTACCCGTACCAGCCACTCAGGCCGGCCACGATGAGCACGATCGCAAACAGCATATTACGGCTCACACTCAGCAGGCCGCGATAGTAGTCCGCGGCTGCCAGCATGATGGCGTCCGGCTCGCCGGACACGATATTGCCCGACACCAGATTGCGGATGTCATTGACCACCAGGTTGAGCCGATCGGGCCCCAGCTGCTGAATCGCATCGGGCAGTGAGGACACCACCATGCGGGTAATGATCGAGCCTTGAAACAACAGCCAGGCGCAAAGGATCAGCAGCGCCGGCAAGGCAGCCCACAGCGCAACATACAGGCCGTAATACCCTGGCAAGGAATGCAACTTCCGGATCTTGCCATCCGCCACGCGGAAGGCGCGCTTGCATCCAAAGTAATAGGCTGCCGACGTCAGCGCCAGCAGCAGAACGAGAAGTATGGGGGTCTGGGTCACGAGAAACAGTCAGCCAATAAGGACGGGAAGAAGTCCGCGGAACGGCGACCGGGTCGCCGGCCCGCGGATGCTACCTTACTTCATGGCGTCCAGTGCGGTAACGCCCTTCGAAACGCTCATGTATTCATCCTTGGGCAGCGGAATCAGGCCACGCTCGGCCAGATAGCCTTCATCACCCATGGCTTTCTTGCTGATGAACTCAGCCAGGTATTCCTTCATACCCGGAATCACTTCGACGTGCGCTTTCTTCACATAGAAGAACAGCGGACGCGACACCGGGTAGCTGCCGTTCGAGATCGTCTCGAATTCCGGCTGCACACCTTCAATGGCCAGACCACGCACCTTGTCGCGGTTCTGGTCAAGGAAGCTGAAACCGAAGATCCCCAGTGCGGCCGGGTTGGCTTCGAGTTTCTGAACGATCAGGTTGTCGTTCTCGCCGGCCTCGACATAGCCGCCATCTTCGCGGACGGTCTGGCAAGCGGCTTTATGCGCCTTCTTGTCAGCCTTCTTCATTGCCTTGATGAAATCGAAGGAGTCGCAGCCCTCGTCCATCACGAGTTCAACAAAGGCGTCACGCGTACCGGAGGTCGGCGGCGGGCCGAGCACTTCGATCTTGATCGCCGGCAGCGCGGCATTGACGTCTTTCCAGGTCTTGTAGGGGTTGTCGACCAGGGTCTGCGTACCGTCCGGGTTCGGCACCTGCTTGGCCAGCGCCAGGAACACCTCTTTGCGGGTCAGCTGCATTTCCTTGCCGGCCTTGCTCTGAGCAATCGACAGGCCATCGTAACCAATCTTGACCTCGACCACTTCCTTCACGCCGTTGGCGGCGCATTGCTCGAGTTCGGACTTCTTGATGGCGCGCGAGGCGTTGGTGATGTCCGGATGCTGCACGCCGACGCCAGCGCAGAACAGCTTGATACCACCGCCCGAACCAGTCGATTCGATCTTTGGCGTCTTGAACTTGGTGGCCTTGCCGAACTGTTCGGCAACCACCGTGGCAAACGGGTACACCGTCGAGGAACCGACGATGCTGATGTAATCACGCGAGGACTGAGCCAGCACCGGAGCGGTCGCAACCGCTGAGAGAACTGCAAGGGCGAGAGCCGCCTTTTTCATCGAGAATCTCCTGTTGAGAACAATTCCGGACCCCGGCCAATGCCGGGTTGTCGCGGTATTTCACCTTGATGAGATCAGGAGGCAGCCCTTCTGGCCACCGCCCTTTCCCTATCGAGCGGCGCCATTATTTGTCAGCAACGTTACAGTGATGTGAACGCACACATCTGTGTCACATAGCGCCAGCGGTTGATCAAACACCTCACGCCCTGCCCCGGCGCGACACACGCCCGCAGTGGCGCCCGTTAACGGGTTCGCCACACCCAGATCGGCGCCGCGTCATCCAACAAAGAAAGTGCGGCGCAATGAAAGGCGGCCTCGGCCGTAAAGCCTTCATCCTGGAAACCCGACCGGCCGACCGGGCCATCCAGATCAGCGGGGCGCCGACCGGTCAATCGGCCCGACACCCCGCCACCATCTCGGGCGCCAGATAGGGCAGCAACACGGGCCCCATCGATTTCAGAATCTGCACCGGCAACGCCGAGGTAAAGCGGTAGCCTGCCGCGTTCGGGCCGAGCACATAGGCGGTCAGCGTGCCGTAGTGCCGCGGGCCGAGATAGAACACGAAGGTGGCCGTGCGATTGAGCGCCGGGCCGGTGCGATCGCCGGCCAGCACGATGCGGTTGTCGCCCGTGCCGGTCTTGCCACCCAGGGTCAGCACCGTACCATCGGCCAACTCAAAGGCCCCCGCGAGTCGCCGTGCAGTTCCGCTTTCGACCACCTCAGACAAGGCATGCCGCAAGGCCGTTGCCACCTCGGGCGCCATCACGCGCTCGCCCTCGGCACGCCGACGCGTGAATTGCGTCTCGTACGGCGTGTCGGCCGCAAAGCGGAAACCCTCGATACGCGCCGTCGGCAGGCGCACGCCATCGTTGATGATGATGCCCATCAACTCTGCCAGAGCCGCCGGACGGTCGCCCGAGCTGCCCAGCGCCGTTGCCAGCGAGGGCACCAGATGCTCGAAGGGATAGCCCATGCGCGCCCAGCGGCGGTGAATATCGAGGAAGGCCTCGACCTCGAGCATGGTGTCGATGCGCACATCCTGCGCCCGCTTGAAGCGCGTGCGGAACAACCAGCGATACACCGCCTGACGCTCGTTCTCGCTCGCCTCCAGCGCCGCGCCCAGCGTCGCGTCCGGGTGCGCCGTACGATACGCCACCAGCCACAGCTCCAATGGGTGAAGGCGAGCCACATAGCCGCGATCCGGCAGATCAAAGGCCGCTGGCGCGTGGCGCGAAAACAACTGTGCAATCTGGGCTTCCGACATCTGCGCATCGCCGAGCCGCTCGCCAAGAAAACGGGCAAGCGCGGCCGGCGGCGCGGCCGGGTCGAGATAACGAAACACGGTACTCAAGCGATCCGCGCTCGGGCGCAAGCCATCAAGCAATTGCGCCCGCATCGCGTCAGGCGTGAGTCCCTGATACTTGCGCCAGAAACGCCGCAAAAACGTCTGACCTTCGCGGTCGGCAAAGCGCGCCAGATACTCGGCACGGCGCGGGTCTTCACTGTCTTCGAGCAGCTTCGCCGTACTGCCGGGCACCTGATACATCGAATAGCGCACGATCTCGCGCATCAGCCGCACAAAGGGCAGATTGATCGACGCCTGCAAGGCCTCACGGACGGTCGGCGAACGATGATTGTCCTTGTTGTTGAAGTTGCCAAAGGTATGCAAGCCGCCACCGGTAAAAAAACTTTCATCCGGGCTGGCCGAAAAGCGGCGCTCCAGCGCGGCTTCGAGCATCGCGGGCAAGGCGCGATCATCGGCCGCTGCCAGGTAGTCGACGGCCCAGCGACTGAGCCGGTCGCGCCGCGCCAGTTCGACGGCACGCAAGGCTTCCTTGTCTCGCGTTGAATAGCGCTCATGCAGTTCAGCGACGATCTCGAGATACGTCGCCAGCACCCGCAGCTTGGCGGTCGAGCCGAGTTCGAGCTTGCTGCCCTCATTGATGTCGAGCGGCTGATCGGTGGTGTCGGTCTGTACCCGCACCCGGTTGCCGCCCGCGGCGCGTTCGACCAGATTGAAACTGTAGCGCACCGCCC
This sequence comes from Denitromonas ohlonensis, assembly GCF_007625205.1. GTDB lineage: Bacteria > Pseudomonadota > Gammaproteobacteria > Burkholderiales > Rhodocyclaceae > Nitrogeniibacter > Nitrogeniibacter ohlonensis. The sequence goes on from NZ_VMNI01000002.1 coordinate 358,188, forward strand.
CCAGGCTGGTCGGGCCCAGCATGCGCTCGCCGATCAAGCCTTGCTCGGCGGCAAACGCCGGATCGCTCAGGCGCGCCAGGTAGTCGCTCACCGCGTGCTGCAGATCCCGGTTCAGGGTGGACGACACATCCACATCCATACGATCAAGTCCGTAAAGCGAGGTGCCAAGCAGTCCGGCCACACGCGAGCGCACCGCGCCAGCGCCCTTCCCCGTCACCGTCGGATGCCGCGCCGGATCACTCGCCTGGTCGCGAAAGACCAAGGTCTGCGCGCGCGCCGCCTCACTCAAACGTGACGAAATCACACCCGCCTCGGCAAGCAGACGCAGATAGCTCCCGGTCAGCTGCACCAGATCATCGCGTCCGCGCGCCAGGTAATACGACGGCCGGCGATGCGCGATCATCAGCGCCACCACCTGACGCATGGCCAAGCCTTGCGCCGCCAGCGCCTCATCGTCGCCATCCTCGCGCGACAGGGCCGCATTCACCTGAGCAAAATCCGCACCGAACCACACCCACAAGCCGTCGCCCAGGCCATTGACCTCGCCGTAGCCCGATGCCGCCGACAAGGGCACCGTGTTGAGGTAATCGGCCACCAAACGCTCACGTGCCGGCAACGTGTCTTCACCGTCCTGGTAGGCCCGCACGCTGGCCGACACCATCTGACGCAGTTTCTCGCGCGCATTGTGCGTAATGCCGTCGGGCGAATGCCGGTATTTCTCAATCTGCGTCGCCAAGGTGCTGCCGCCGGGCGCATCCAGATCGGCGTCAACCATCCGACCCAGCTGACCAATGCCCGCTCGCCCGAAACGCACCCAATCCACGGCCGGATTCAACGCCGGGCGAGAGGCATCCAGCAAGTCGCGGTTCTCGATAAACAGCAAAGACTGCGCGACGCGCCTTGGCACCGCAGCGAAGTCCGAATACGCATGGAAGGGATAGCGAAACCGGTAGAGCGACGCGTCGCGGCAATCCATCAGCGCGAATCCCGCCTGCGCCTTCTCCCGATACGGCGCGAAATAGCCCCGCTGGGTGTAACTCATCAAGGCCGCTGAAAACTGCGTCTGCCCGGTCAACGCAAAGCCCCGCGCCTGCAAACGCTCGGCAATGCGCGGGAGCTCGGTGTAACCCATGCGCTGATCAAAAGGCCCATGCGACGGATAGACAACCGCCTGATTCGGCTTGCCCGACACCTCGAACTTGAGCGTTTCGGCATAGCGCGAGATTTCGCGCGCCTGCAAACGCGAATGGTTCAACTCATGGGCAATCAGCAGCCCGCCGGCGACAAGGCTCACCAGCACGACAATAAATACGGCAATACCAAGCAGACGAAAAAAAGTCAGCCGCCGAGCGGGTTTGATGTTGCGGGTCACAAACAAATCCTGAAGATGGTGCGGTACAACAATTATCCCGCATGAACCACCAAAGCCATCGTCCCCCGCGGTTGAGTGTCGTATTTTTTCACGCATCGACGCGTATCAAGCGCGTAGCCCCTGAAAACAAACGCCCTCAGAAACACCGTTTTCTCATGGGGTCACCGCTCCGAGCCTCACCCCCCCAAGTCTGGCACGACCAGAAAGTACGCCATGCCTTGCGCGCACAAGCCCCCATCCTCGCGTAAAGACCACGCCCCGTCACGCCTTTGACATCACCACCGGCCGCGCCTGACGCGCGGCGGCGCGCCCGCGGCCAAGGCCGCACTCTCCGTGCCGATCGTCATGTGCGCCAGGATCATTTCATGCCCTGTGTTTCGCGTCTGACTGCTCGCCCGACAAGCCGGCGCCAGACGCACTAGCCGCGGCCGGCAGCACGAGTTCACTTGAATGAGCGCGCGCAAGTGCTTGAATGAATTCTGAAGGGGTGCCTATGCGGACGCACTATCCGGTGCCCCGTCCTTCGATATCCGTTCCGGTGTATCTGCGCCGCACGCCGGCTGCGCACAACCAGGAGAGCCTCACGAATGCGTGCTGAACCCGCCCAGCTGGTTTTCATTTCCTACAAGCATGTCGAACATTCGACGCGTGTCGCCCGACGCCTGCGCAACGCGCTCGAAGTGGTCTCCGATGCACTCGATTTTCGGGTTTTTCTCGATGACGAAAACTTGCGTGCAAGCGACGACTGGCAGGGCGAGGTGAACGCCGCGCTGGACGGGATGACGCATTTCATCGCCTTGCTGACTGACGACTTCTGGCTATCGCCGGAGTGCCGCAGGGAACTGAATGCGGCGATCAACCGTTACGAGGATGGCAAGAAAACCCGTCTGCTGTTTGTGCTGGTCGACGACATGCGCCCCGACCTGCTGAGCCTGAACCCCGATCGCCGGGCCGGACGCTTGGTCAGCGACGACCCGAAAGTCCAGCGCATCGGTGACATCCATTTTCTCGGCCCCTACAACAGCGCCAAACAATTGGTGCGGCTGCAGTGGGAAAACGAAGCGGTGCTGCGCGATCAGATCAAACAATTGATCGACCATGTCGAGCGCACGCTGCCGGCACGGGGGCGGTGAGTCATGGCACGGGCGAGCAGCCAGATCACCGACAGGGAGGACAGCCGACGGCTGATCTACGTCTCGTGGCGGCCGGACGTGCTGGCCAGCGAGGTGTTCGGCAAGCTCACCGCGCGTCTGCAACTGTCTGACTGGGACGACCACGGACGCATGCTGATGGTCGTGGCCAGCGATCCGGGCCAGCAGGCCGGGCAAGAGAGCGCCGAAATTCGCAAGTGCCGCGCCGACGCCACGGACTTCGTGGCCATCTTCACCACCGACTATCTGGTGGACGCCAAGAAAGCCAACGATACCGACGAAGTGCCGGACCTGCTCTACTTCATCGAGACCAAAGGCAGCGCCAATCCGCCGGACAAACTGACCATGTGGATCTTCCCGGTCGAGGCCATCGCCCTGCATCGGGTGAGTTTCCGCAACGCCAACATCGCTCGCCTGGATTTTGACTGGTGGCACGGCTGGGGCGGCGAGAACGATCGCATCCCCTTACCCAGCGACACCGCCCGTTCGATCCAGGAATTCAACGACGACATGGGGCGCCGCATTGACCAGATTCTCAAGCACCCCGACTTATGCGCCCCCTGCACCCACGCCGCCGGAGACCCGCCCGATGACACGCCCTGATTCCGCACGCACACACTTCGTTGGTAAAGGCACGCTGCCGGAGGCCGGCCTGTGGCTGCGCGAAGGCTATGCCCCGGTCAGCGACACGACGGTGCCTGGCCACCCGGCCGGCTACAGCGCCGACGAAGGCTTGGTCGAAGCGGTCAATACCGCGCTCATCCTGGCCAAACCACTGCTACTCACGGGCCGCCCCGGCACCGGCAAGAGCGAACTGGCCGAGCGCATCAGCTGGGAGTTGGCGCTGGGCCCGGTACTGCGTTTTGAAAGCCAGTCGCTGACCGAGGCGCAGGAGCTGTTCTATCGCTTTGACCTGATCGCGCAAATGGCCGACGCGCAGCTGCGTGGCGACGATGCCCCCCGGCCGCCGGAGCACTTTCTCAGCTTCGGTGCGCTGGGGAAGGCCATTCTCTATGCCAATCCGCAGGCTCACGCCAGATTGATCGAATGGGATCAGCACAACACGCGGCAGTTGCGGATCGGCGGTGGCCCAACCGAGGAGTCACCGATCGCCCCACCGATCAACGAGGCGCAGCGCAGCGTGGTGCTGATCGATGAGATTGACAAGGCCGCACGCGACGTGCCGAACGACCTGCTCAACGGCATCGAGCGCATGGCCTTCCGCATCCGTGAAATGCGCAATCACCTCGTGTCTGCACCCAATGACGACACCCTCAAGCCGATCGTGATCATCACCAGCAACTCTGAGCGCGACCTGCCCGACCCCTTCCTGCGTCGTTGCGTCTACTACAACATCCCCGATCCCACGCAGGAAAAGCTCGCCGAAATCTTGCGTCTGCGCGTCCCCGCCGCGCTGGGCGGCCCATCCGGCGGCGCGACGGGCGTCAACGCAATCGACCAGCTCGCGCCCTTCTATCAGGATTTGCTGAGCTTCTTTGTTGAATACCGCGACGAACGCGCCGCCCATCTGGCCTACCGGCCGGGCACCTCGGAACTCATCGACTGGGCCAACGCGCTGGCCCGCTACCATGCCGACCCACAGGGCGATCTGAAGGCCAACGCGGCCCTGATCGGTCGTAGCCTGGGCACGATTCTCAAGCATCAGGACGATCGCCAGACGCTGACCTCGAAGCTCAAGCGCTTCGGGCTCGCGCTAGGCCCCGGAACGACATGAGCCCCCCGGTGGACGCATTGTCTCCGGGTGGCGGCGTCGACGGCCTGATCGTCTTCCTGCGCGCACGCGGATTTCCGGTCGGGCCGGCCGAAGCGGTCGACGCGGCGCGGCTGATCGCCCACCTGGCGCGCAGCGCCTCACCAAGCACCGAACAAACCGATCCCGCCGGGTTGATCCCGAAGCTGCGCCCCGTGCTGTGCAAGCGTCAGGAAGATCAGGCGCGCTTTGACGCGCTCTTCCACGAATGGGCAAACGCGCTCAGGCCGCAACGCAAAGCCGTGGCCGACACCCCCCACACCACCACCACCGCCCCACCGACGCGCACATCCATCTGGCGCAATCTGGCGCTGCTGGTCTTCAGCATCATCATGGTGCTGGCCTGGTGGGATTCACGCCAGCGCCCCACCGACACGCCAGCGGTGCAAGAGGCGGTGAAACAAAGCCCCGTTGCGCCAACAACATCACCGCCCCCCGCGCCGGTGGTCAAAAAAGCGCCACCCCGCTTCACCGGCTACACGCCTGCCGTGCGCTACAACTGGGAGTTGCGCCCTTGGGTGGCGGGCGCCCTGCTCGGTCTCGGCGCGCTTGGCCTGCTTGGCCTCACGCTGCCGCTCGCCACCCCATGGCTGGGGCATGCGCGGCGCAGCGGGCGGCGTGTACCGCTCGATCTCACCAGCCTGCGCGAAGAAGCCAGGCGCATCGTGCCGCCGCTCTCCGCCGACATCCAGGCCCGGCTGGAACGCCATGTCGCCGGCCCGGCCACCGCGCGCAGCCGCCTGCAACGCAGGCCACCGCTGCACATCGGGCGCACCATCGAAGCCACCGCACGCCGACTCGGTGTGCTCAGTCTGCGCCATCGCGACGCCCGCCTGCGCCCCTCGTATCTGCTGATTGTCGAAGTCGACGCCGACGCCGGCCAGACACCTCACCAGCTGATCAGCGACCCGCGCGGGCGCATGTTCTACCACTGGACCGAGCGCCTGCGAAAACACGGCATCGATGTCGACATCCGCCTCGCACGCTTCGATGCCGAAACCCAGACCGCGCGGGTCTGCCGCCCCACCGGCACCGGCTGGCGACTCGACGGCGACGAGGGCGAGTCGCTGGACCGCCTGCCGACACCGCCGGTCGGCCAGCGGCTGGTCATCGTCTCCGACGGCCATTTGCTGATCGACGCCGATCACCAATGGCGTGACTGGGCCGTCCGCGCGCGTTTCCATCGCTGGCCGCAGCGCGTGATGTTCACCCCGACCGAACCCCGTCACTGGGGCGCGCGTGAAGACGCCATCGAGCGCCGCGAACGCCCCACCGACCCCGGCTTCTATGTGTTGCCGCTGGACGAGCCGGCGCTGGCAGCCTGGGCCGAACTGGTCGTCACCGGCCGCTTGCCGCGTTTTACCCTCAGCCGCTCGCAGCGCTACCCGGCCCGCCTGCGCGCGCTCGAAGCCGACAACCGTATCGACGCCCTGCTCGACCCCGACACCCCCATCGACGGCCTCGCTGAACTGCTCGACCAACTCAAGTACTACCTCGGCGAAAACGGCTACTACTGGCTGTGCGCCTGCGCCGTGCCCCCGATCATTCGCTGGGAGCTGACCCTGCTCCTCGGCGAGCAGTACTACCTCAACGCCAAACTGCCACCCGAAGACCTCGCCGACTACATCGCCAACGACTACCCGCGCCTGGCCATGCTGCCCTGGCTGCGTCGCCAGCGCATGCCCGACTGGCTGCGCCTGGCCCTGCTCGACAGCCTCTCGCCCAGCGTTCAGGAAGAAGTCCGCGCCGTGGTACGCAACAAGCTCGGTCAGATCCAGCTCGACGCCCGGGGCGACGACGCCCTCAGCCTCGAAGAGCCGCCGGGGCCACTGAGCCGCGCCCCATCCACCGCCACCAAGGACACTGCCGACACGCTCTACCTCGGCTACCTCGCCGGCCACACCCCGCGCCAGTTGATGCTGCGCGCCCCCAGCGAATGGTCGGTCTGGCTGGCCCAACTGCCCGTGCGCCAGCGCACCGGCCTGTGGCGCGAATGGCTCACCGCCTGGCGCGACCGCCTGCTGTGGCGCAATGGTTTGAGCTTCTACGGCAGCTCACGGCGCATGCTGCGGGTGTCCACCGGTGTGCTCGCCATCGGCGTGGTGCTTTCCGTCACCGCCCTGCGAACCGAGCCCGACACCCTGCCGACCGGCGCGCGAGATGCGCTCTACACCGAACAAGGCCGATGGACCGGCGGCGTGCAAAGCGCCTCGATTCGCGCCGTCGCGTATGGCGCAGACGGTGCGACGATCATCTCGATCGACTGGGATGGCGGGCAACGCCAATGGAATGCGCGCACCGGAGGTCTGATCGGGACACTATTGAACGCAGACAAAGACGCAATATCGACACCCCCCTTCACCAGCGTCGCCTTCAGCGCCGACGCCAGGCACATGGCCACCGGCGACGCCGATGGCATGCTGCGACTGTGGGACGTACGGACCGGGAAAACAATTGACCCGCCGATCCAGGCCCACGACGGGATGGTGAGCGCCCTCGCTTTCAGCCCCGATGGCAGCGTCATTGCCTCGAGCGGTGCCACTGACACCGTCATTCGTCAATGGAATACCGCCACCGCCGAAGCCGTCAACCGGCCCATGCCGCCCCAGAACATCTTCCTCACCAGTCTGGCTTACAGCCCCGACGGCCGACGTCTCGTCTCGGGCAGCGGCAACGGCGAAATACAGCTGTGGGACGCCAGCACTGGCCAAGCCATCGGCCCAGCCATGGCCGGCCATGAAGACGAGATCACCAGCGTGGCCTTCAGCCCCGACGGCGCCTACCTGCTGTCGGGCAGCAACGACGCCAGCCTGCGCCTGTGGGACGCCAAGACCGGCAACGCGGTCGGCCCGCCGATGCGCGGCCATGGCGGCCCGGTCAATAGCCTTGCCTTCAGCCCCGACGGCGCGCAGGTGGTCTCGGGCGGTGCGGACGGCACGCTTCGGTTCTGGACCAACCGACCGAATGAAGACGCCATCGTCACGCTCAACAGCACCGCCGAAGACGCCGACGTTTATCAAGCGGTGTTCAGTCCCGACGGTACCAAGATCGCCACCGCTGGCAAAGACGGGGCCGTACGCCTGTGGAATGCTGCCACTGGCCAAGCCATCGGCGCACCGCTGCAAGGACACACAGACTCGGTCTTGAGCGTCGCCTTCAGCCCCGACGGCTCACGCATCGTCTCCGGCAGTTGGGACAAAACCCTGCGTCTGTGGGATGCCACCACTGGTCAAGCCATCGGCGCGCCGCTGCAGGGGCACGCGGATCCGGTCCAGAGTGTCGCTTTCAGCCCCGACGGCTCACGCATCGTCTCCGGCAGTAACGATAACAACCTGCGCCTATGGGACGCTATCACCGGCCAGACCATTGGCGAACCTTTACAGGGACACTCGGGGCCGGTCAACAGCGTCGCCTTCAGCCCTGACGGTTCCCGTATCGTCTCGGGAAGCTCCGACACCACACTTCGCTTGTGGCGTGCCGCCACGGGCCAATCAATCGGCGAACCACTACGCGGGCACTCGGGCTGGGTCCTGGGCGCAGCCTTCAGTCCTGACGGCTCCCGAATCGTCTCAGGCAGCAACGACACCACCTTGCGCCTGTGGGATGCCGCTACCGGCCAGTCCGTCGGCGCACCGTTGCAGGAGCATTCAGTCGAAGTCAGGAGCGTGGCCTTCAGCCCCGACGGCAAGCGAATCGTCTCGGGCAGCTACGACGCAAGCCTGCGTCTGTGGGATGCCGCCACAGGCAAGGGCATCGGTCAGCCCATAGCACAAACGGGCAGGGTCTTCAGCGTGGCCTTCAGTCCAGACGGCGCTCGGATTGTGAGCGCCTGGATCGCCGATCAGCCAGTCATTGCACCTCAACTCGATCAAGTCGGCGGGCCGCCAAACAACACCACTACAATTCCAACGCCGCAAGAAGCTGGAAACAGCAACGCGCAGTCGGTTGCGCCGCCAACAACAACACCGGAAGCCCCCGCCGCTCGCACGCCACAACAGAAATTGCCACCGCGCCAAAAGCAGATTTCACCGCCGCAAAAGCCGCAGGCACCTGCGAAAAAGTCCCACCATGACACGGGCGCCCGTGAGACATTCGCGTCGCTCTTGGGCGACATCATTCCCACGGCTCAAGCCGCCACACCGGCCATGGTGCTGGCCCAAAACACCGAGCCACAAACACGCCAGACGGCAACGCCGCGCGCCATCCTGGAAGGCGAAGCCCGCGCGCAATCAAGCGCATCTGCCCCACCCGCGGCCGATGCGCCAGCACCATCTGGCGGCGTGCAGATCTGGCGCGTGCCACCTTACCCGCTGCCGCTACGCCCGGCCGAAGCCCCGCCGCAACTATGGACCTATGCCTTGCTGGCCGCGCTAGGCCTGTGGCCAATACTGCTGATCCAGCGTCGACGCCGGCTGGCGCGGCAGATCAAACGCAGGATCGCGGAGGCCGACCAATGAATCGCCCAACGCACGCGCTTGGCCAAGGCTTGCTCGCGTTCTGGCACGCCGCCCGGCGCGAAGCCGAAAACGGAAACCGTGTGGCGAGCGCGTTGCCCGCCACCGTGCGCGCCGCGCTTGAGCGCGCGCCAGGCACCCAGCGCGGCATCGCCATCACCGCCATGCTCCTCGTCCTGCCGCTGATTCTGGGCGAAAGCAACACCACCTGGCCCGGCGTGTGGATCGCCCTGCAAGTTGGCGGTGGCACCACACTGATGGCGCTGCCCTCCGTCATCGGCTGGTCGCAAGCGGCCATCGGCCGCTTCGCCGCACTGATGCTGGGGGCCGGATTTTTTGCCGTCATCGGGCTGACCACTGCTCTGCCCGACGATCCCGCGCAGGCGCAGACGCTTCGCCAGGCGGTGTTGATCAGCAGCGCCATTGCGGCGTGCCTGTCGCTCTCGATGGTGCTCATCACGCAACGCCTCGGACGCATCCTCGGCACGTTTGCGCTTCCGCTCTCCGCCGCCCTGGCCATCGCCAGCGGCGCCACCTTGTTCGTATTGGGCGTCACCGCATGGCAAACCGGCGACACCCTGGTCCGCTTGATGGCGATTGTCGGTGGGCTGTGGGTTGCCGCTTTTCTGTGCAACCGCTTCGAGGCCACACGGGGATTTCGCAGCGCCGGGCGACTGCTTGCCTTGCGCAATGGCACGATCCGGCTGGGCGGCCTGTTAAGCGGTGCCGCACTCGCCCAGATCGCAGTGCCCTGGCTGGAGACCACTGCCTGGCGAGTCGCCCTCAACACGCCGCTCGAAGGCATCGCACCCATCGCGGGCATGCTCGCTGGCATGGGCTGCGGACTGGCCGTGGCCGGCGCCGGCATGACACTCCCTGCGCTCCTCGCGCGCTGGCAACTGGGGGCAAGAATCAGCGCTAGCACGGCCGGCGAAGTCGCCTGGTTCGCCGCCTGGATGCTACTGATGAGCAATGCTGTATGGCTGGACGAAGCCGTTGCCGCCCTTCTGAACGCGCTTGGCCGAGAGGGCGTCTTTCTGCATGCCATTCCGGTCGATTTTGGTCCGCGCAATGAAGCGGCCGCGCAGGTGGCACTGGCTTGTCTGGTCGTCCTTGTCCATGGCGTCGCCCGCATTCTGCTCGGCCGCCCTGCGCACTCACCGGGCACACCCCTCTGGCTGGTACTCCCCAGCGACGCCGAATTCACCGAAGGTCTGCACATCGCCGAACGCGTCGCCACCGAATGGAACGATGGACCGGTCACGCTACTCGCACCTAGCGCTGCGGCACCCCGTTTGCGGGGCACACACCTGCGTCTGACTCAATACGCCGACTCGGTCGCCGACCTGTTCCTGAACACCGCCATGGATGCGAAGGCCTGGCAGCACCAGCCGATGGCCGAGGCCACCCGCGGCGCACTGCACTTGCGAGAAGTCTATGCCACCCCGGCAGCCGCTCAAGCGCTGATGACCCTGCTTCCCGACGACGCGCGCGTGCTGGCCCTGGCCGACGGACCGATGGCCGAAGGCTGGACCGCAGCGCTGGCCGAACTGCCCGAACATTCAGAACGCTTCAGCCTTCGCACCGCAACGCTTGACAAACCTATTGACGCATCCTGGAAAGAAGGACCGGACCGCGAGCATCTAATTACCGGATTCTTCCTCAAACACCGGCCGAGACCCATCAAAGAACGCCGCATCCTGATTCTTCACTGCGCATCAGACAGCGCGCTTGCCGAAGCACTCGCCGCGACGCTGAATACGCAATCCGACACGCACGGGCAGCGCGTTGCCGCGTCCCTGCTTCAACCCGCAACATCGGGCACCGCTGCACTGGCCTGGTCGGTCGCCACCTGGCTGACCCTGCTCGCCCTGTTTAACCGTTTTGCCAAACAAGGCGGACTCGGCGGCCTTGGACGGCTGATCTGGCGCTTTCTGCCAGCGCCGGAGACGCGCGCACGGACGCAACGCTTCGATTTAATCGTAATCGAGGCGGGCATGAATCCGACAGAATCAGCCGCCGCGCGCGGCCTCGAACGGATGGTGGATTCAGTGATCGGCCTGACCCCGGCAATACGCGCTCACGATGCGCCGACGCTGTACGCCTCCAACGAATACACCGCCCGCATCAGCCTGCCCGCGCCCAGCGCGCTGGCCGACGCCCTGCCGGCGCTGACCCGTCAATTGATCGATATCGAAGCGCGGCCACGGTATTCCGACCACCCTGATTCCAAAGGCGGCACCCACCCTGGCAAGACTCGAAGCGCGGCCGAGAGCAAAAATACCGTCAACACCCTGTTCGACGATTCCCCCGGAGAATCCGATGTGCCGACCGAACGCACCGAGCAGTCCGCAACGATCCCCATGCCCGAGCCTTCGACGCCGGAAGACAGTGCCACCAGCCGGCAAAGCCTCGGCTGGCTAAAGACAGCACTCCCCGCCTCCTTCATGCTGTGGCGTCTTCTCCGCAAATGGTTCAAGCGATCGGATTCAAACTAAGGGGCCATCGCCAAACGCGTGACTCAGATGGATGCCGCGGGATTGCCCGAAGCGGGTCTACCTGCCACAGGTCAACGGGGTTTCCGCAACGGGTCAATCAGGCCTACCAGATTGTTGGACGAAGCCGCTACGCGGAGAAGCCGCCGCTGCCGCGACGGCGCAAGAGTGGTCACAATCGAGCCTCGCCCTTCCGTGTGGAGGGATCCTTTGTATGACAAACACGAGGCTCGCGCAAGATGACCGAAAGCATCAC
>NZ_VMNI01000025.1 GCF_007625205.1 Denitromonas ohlonensis
CGTGATGCTTTCGGTCATCTTGCGCGAGCCTCGTGTTTGTCATACAAAGGATCCCTCCACACGGAAGGGCGAGGCTCGATTGTGACCACTCTTGCGCCGTCGCGGCAGCGGCGGCTTCTCCGCGTAGCGGCTTCGTCCAACTACACGCAGTACGTGTTGCGCTCCAAGCGCAATGATTGCGCGGGCGCCCTGGTCGGCATGGCCGCCGCAATGGAGCGTCGCTTCTCTACCAATCAGTCGTATCTGGGACTTGCGACAGGCGGGGGAGACACTGGCGCGCCAGCCGCAGCGTTCTACCCCGCCCAGTGCCCGATTGATGGCGGCGCAGCAACATACAACTTGACCATTGCTGCGGCGACCCAAACGACGTTTACGCTCAATGCGGCCCCCACCGGTAGCCAGGCTGGCGATACCTGCGGCACGTTGTCGCTCACCGAAACCGGCGTCAAGGGAGCCACCGGCGGCACCGTTCAAGCCTGCTGGTAACACGGATGAATATTCAGCAGCGCGCAGCCAAGCGCTTTGCGCTGCCGCTGCGGGGCCGTCCCCTGCTCGCAACAATCCAAAACCTCGCGGTAGTATCGGGGCGCCTATTCTGGAGTGCCCGATGCGCCCCAACGCTCCCATTCGCGCTATCGCCTCTAACGCGCCGACACGCATGATTCGCAGTGTCAGTTCGAACGCTTGGGAGGCTTCGGGCGCCCGCGGGCGGGGACTCTGTACTGTCGGGGTTAGCCGCAGCGATCAGGTATGCCGGTCGCTGTCGGCATCGCCTGCAGCACCGACCCACAACGCATCGACGTCCCTTGTGTCACCCGCAACTGCCACCCACACCCGCCATGAGCGCTAGCGAAATCGCCCTCATCGGCATTGCCGCCTTCATGGCCGGCGCCATGAATTCCGTCGCCGGTGGCGGCACCTTCTTTTCTTTTCCGGCACTACTCGCCGTTGGCGTACCCCCCGTCATGGCCAATGCCAGCAATGCGGTTGCGCTGTGGCCGGCCAGCCTGGCCGGGGCACTGGCCAGTCGCGACGCCTTGTACAAATACCGCGACCGCCTGCTTCCGCTTTCAATGGTTGCCTTCCTTGGCGGGCTACTGGGCGGGTTGCTGCTACTCACTGTGCAGGATCGGCTATTCACCCAACTCATCCCGTGGTTGCTTGGCACGGCCACGCTTCTGTTCGCCTTGAGCGGCTCACTCTCGCGCTTGCTGGCGCGCGTGCGCGGCACCACGGGTCCGAGTCATGGGTTGGGCGGCACGGTTTTTCAGTTCCTGGTGTCGGTGTATGGCGGATTCTTCGGTGCGGGCATGGGCATTGTCATGATCGCGGCGCTGGCCATTCAGGGGCATACCGATCTGAACGAGATCAACGCGCTCAAGAATTGGCTGTCTGCGGTGATCTACAGCGTCGCGGTCGTCACTTTTGTGGTGGCGGGCGCAGTCAGCTGGCCGCACACCTGGATCATGCTGGTCACGGCCGTCGCCGGGGGCTACCTGGGTGCACGCCTCGCCCGGCGCTTGCCGGCCATCTGGCTGCGCCGCATGGTGATCGCCATTGGTTGCGGACTCACGGTCTACTACGCCCTGCCTCGCTGAGATAAAAAAGACCTCGACGCCGTGGGCAATCCCTCAAGAAAAGCCGGTGGCATTCGTTAATTCCCTCGACGGCCAAACTCAGAGGAAGGATCACTATGTCGGAGGGGGAGGGGCAGTTCGTCTTCGCTGACGAAAAGCTGCCCAAGCGCGGCGCGCTGATGACATCGCAACCGCCGTGGCGAATCCTGGTGGTGGATGACGACGCCGACGTCCACGAAGCCACACGCTTCGCGCTCAAGGGCATCCCCATTCTTGGCCGCCCGGTTGAGTTCCTCCATGCCCACTCGGGCGCCGAAGCTCTCGCCGTGCTCCGCCGCGAGCAAGACATCGCCGTGCTGTTGCTCGATGTGGTGATGGAAACCCCGGACGCCGGCCTGCGCATCGTCAGCGCCATTCGCGACGAGCTGCAGCTGACCAATCTGCGTATTGTTTTACGTACCGGACAACCCGGCCAGGCGCCTGAAATGGACGCCATCAGCCGCTACGACATCAATGACTACAAAACCAAGAATGAACTGACCCGCAACAAGCTGTTCACCACTGTCACGGCCGCCCTGCGCTCCTACGAGCAGTTGCGTCGCCTTGACGCCAGCCGACGCGGACTGGAAAAGGTCATCGCTGCCAGTAACGACGTGATGACCCGCCCGGGACTGCGCAGCTTCGCCGAAGGCATCATCCTCCAGATCGCGAGCCTCATCGGGGTGCCGCCCGAAGGCCTGGTCTGCGCCAGCACGCCACAGCAGCCGCCTCAGAACGGCGATGTCGCCGAAGTTGAGATCATCGCTGCCGCGGGCCGCTTCAGCGGGTTGACCGACAAGCCGTTCGACACCATCGACGAACCAAGAATCACCACGGCCTTGCGACAAAGCCTGAGCGAACGCCGCAATCTGGTCGAAGCGCACAGCGTCGCGCTGTTCTTTGAAACCCAGGATCAACACGCCTACGCGGTCTTCGTCGACTCCAATGAGCCAATCCACGAGCTCGACCAAAGCCTGCTGCACATGTTCTGCACCAATATGTCCTTGTGCGCACAGAACATCCAGCTGGTCAGCGCCTTGCGCGATCAAGCCTATTTTGATCGTCTGGTCAGCCTGCCCAACCGCTCAGCCATGCTCAGAGAGCTGGATCGCGCCATCGACAGCGCCGGCCGCAACGAACAGGCCTTGGCCCTCGTCGATATCGATCAGTTTTCAGCGGTCAACGACCTCCTCGGGCACCCCTACGGAGACCAGCTGCTGAGCGCCATTGCGCAGCGATTGAGCAAAGAGTTTCCCGGGTGTTTCGTCGCCCGGGTGTCTGGCGACGTTTTCGGGCTGCTGGGCCGGCGCGAACATCTCACACCCGACGCGATTGGCCGGCTGTTCAGCACGCCATTCAACATCGATCAGGTCGATCACCCGCTCACCGTCAGCACCGGCATCGTCCATTTGCGCGATGTTCAGGGCAGCGGCTCGGACGGCATACAAAATGCCTACATCGCACTGAAACGTGCAAAAACCACCGGGCTCGGCCATCACGCCTACTACTCCGAATCCATTGCCAACGAAACACACGACCGCAACCGGATGCGGATTGCGTTGCACCGGGCACTGGCCAAAGGCGATCAGCTCTATCCGGTGTTCCAGCCGCAGCTCGACCTCCTGTCTGGACGGGTGGTGGGGCTGGAAGCGCTAACGCGCTGGCGGGGCGACAATGGCGCGCATGTGTCGCCCGACCGGTTCATCCCGGTGGCCGAGCAGACCGCCCTTATCCTCCCCATTGGAGAATGGATTCTTCGCCGGTCGATCGATGTTCTGGAGTCGCTCCATCAGCACGGACACACGGGCTTGCGCATGTCAGTCAACGTCTCCACCGTGCAACTACGCCAGCCCAATTTCCTGAGTATCCTCGACCATGCGCTGGACGGCTCGTCCATTCGCCCCGAGTGCCTGGAACTCGAAATTACCGAATCCGTCGCGGCCCTGGGCATCAATCAGGTCCGCACCTTGCTCGAAGCCATCCGCGCTCGCGGTGTCTCCATCGCCATTGATGACTTCGGCACAGGTTTTTCGTCCTTGTCTTACCTGCACCGCCTACCCGCCAACCGGCTGAAGATCGACCGCTCCTTCATTCATACCCTCGAACACGCTCAAAGCGGACGGATTGCCGAAATGATCGTCCCGCTCGGCCACCAGCTCGGCATGAAGGTACTGGCCGAAGGCGTCGAGACCGCCAGCCAGCGCGACCGCTTGCGCGCCCTCGGCTGCGACGAAATGCAAGGCTACCTGCTGGCCCGCCCGATGATCGCCGACGATCTCGCCGCCTGGCTCGATGCCTACCGCCCCAACGCCGACTAGCCTGTCCTGATCGCGTAGAATACGGCCGGCCCGAAGCACACGCGTGTTCGCATGAGACTCGCCGCGCCGCCTCGTCACGCAGCATTCGGATGACGCGGCCCCAGAATGGCTGCGATGCGTCTCGGCGGTTGTCGACAAAACATCCAACGCAAACACGCACTGAACTTCGGCCACCGTCGTGACGGGCGCACCGTCGCGCCCGCACACCCCCGGACGCTCCAAGAATGGTCGAAATTTTCGATGTTGTACTGCGCGCCGGCCGCGCAGGCGTTGAACTAGCCCTGTTTGTGCTGCTGCCGGTGATGGTCGTCATGCTGTCACTGATGCGCCTGCTCGAAGCGCGCGGCGTACTCGACTGGCTGGTCCGCCAGCTCGCGCCCCTGCTGCGCCCGGCCGGTCTGACCGGCCTCGGCGTATTTGCCGCCCTGCAGATCAACTTTGTCAG
Organism: Denitromonas ohlonensis; assembly: GCF_007625205.1. Taxonomy (GTDB): domain Bacteria; phylum Pseudomonadota; class Gammaproteobacteria; order Burkholderiales; family Rhodocyclaceae; genus Nitrogeniibacter; species Nitrogeniibacter ohlonensis. Next base: position 4,380 of record NZ_VMNI01000025.1, read on the forward strand.
TTTCGCCGCGCCGGTGGCCACGCTGGCCATGATGGCTCAGCGAGGCGCCTCGCCACGGCATATCGCCGCGACGCTGGCCATGGTGATGGCCATGAGTCAGGCCAACGTCCTGATCCCGATGTCGACCATGGGCCTGGCGTTCGGCACCACCCTCCTCCTGTCGCTGCTGGGCGGCCTGGCGGCCGCGGCAACGACTTACCACGTATTCGGCAAACACCTCTCCGACCAGGAAGACGCCGTTGACGAAACCCTGCGCCACCCGGTCGCCGACGACGCCAAAGGCGTGCTCGACGTCATCAACCGCGCCGGCGCCGAAGCCTTCAAGATCACCATCGGCGCCATCCCCATGCTCGTCCTGGCGCTGGTCGCCGTCGCCGGCTTGCGCGCCAGCGGCATCATCGATGTCCTCACCGGCGCACTGGCGCCCACCCTGGTGCTGCTCGGCATCGACCCCGCGCTGATCCTGCCCACACTCACCAAATTCATCGGTGGTGGCACCGCCATGATGGGGGTGATGGACGACATGCTGCGCGCGGGCACCGCCAGCGTCGCCAGCCTCAACGCCAGCGCCGGTTTTCTGGTGCATCCGCTCGACATCCCGGGCATTGCGGTGCTGATTTCGGCCGGCAGACCCGTCGCCGCCGTCTGGCGCGTGGCAGTGATCGGCGGGGCCGTTGGGATCGCGCTGCGCACCATCGGACACATACTGCTCACCTGACCAGGAGGCCCCCCGTGCTCAACGCCATCACCTTGCTACTGGTGTTTCAACTCGCTGGCGAAGTCATCGCCCGTGGCCTGGGCATTCCCTTGCCGGGCCCGGTGCTCGGCATGGCGCTGCTGTTTGTCGCGCTGATTCTGCGCGGCGGGCCGGGTAAAAACCTGCAAGCCACCGCCAACGGACTGCTTGGGCATCTTTCGCTACTTTTCGTCCCCGCCGGCGCCGGCATCATGCTCCATGCCGACCGCCTCGCCAGCGAATGGCAAGCCTTGCTGGCTGCGCTGGTGATCAGCACGCTGGCCGCACTGGCAGTCTCCGCGCTGGTACTCACCGTCATCCTGCGTCGCCGCGGGAGCGGCTCATGATCCGCCACGACTTCAGCGGTCTGTGGGTCTACCTCTCCGCCTCGCCCCTGCTCGGGCTGACGCTGACCTTGATCGCCTACCTCGGCGCCTGGCAACTCCATCGCCGCACCGGCGGGCATCCGCTGGTCAATCCGGTACTCATCGCCGTGCTGGTGCTGGTTGGCGTCCTTTGGGCCACCGATACGCCCTACGAAACCTATTTTGACGGCGCCCAGTTTGTTCACTTCCTGCTTGGCCCCGCCACGGTCGCCCTGGCCATTCCGCTCTATGGCCAGATCCAGCGCTTGCGCGCCATGGCCATTCCGCTCGGCATCACGCTGCTGTGCGGCGCGGCAACCGCCATCGTGGTCGCGTGGGGTGCCGGCGCCGTGCTCGGCGCCAGTGAGGCATCGCTGATCTCCCTCGCCCCGAAAAGCGTCACCACCCCGATCGCCATGGCCGTTGCCGAAGCCCTTGGCGGGCTGCCCTCGCTCACCGCGGCGCTGGTCATCATGACCGGCATTTTCGGTGCCATGGTGGCGCAAGGCCTGTTCCGCCTGCTTGGCACCCGCGACCCCGCCGTACAGGGCTTTGCCATGGGGCTGGCCGCCCACGGCATCGGCACCGCGCGCGCCTTTCAGATCAGCGCGGAAACGGGGGCCTTTGCCGCCCTGGCGATGGCCACCAATGGCCTGCTCACGGCCCTGCTGACGCCTTGGCTGCTGCCCTGGCTCAGTCGCTGGTTCGCGTAGCACGGCGCCGCTCACAGACGTTGCCCACCGTGGCGATCTGACCGATACTCGGTCCGGAGGCGACCGATGCAACCCAAACCCGCGCAACGCGCTTACTGGCAACGCAACACCCGACTGACCGTCGCGCTGCTGTGCGTCTGGTTCATAAGCACCTTCGTCGCCGGCTACTTCGCCGATGAGCTCAACCGCTTCACCTTGTTCAACTTTCCCTTTGGCTTCTATCTCTTCGCCCAGGGTTCCTTGCTGATCTACCTGATCATCATTGGCATCTACGTCAGCTACATGAACCGGCTCGACCGCGACTGGGTGCGTGAATCCGCCCCCGGCGAGCCGCGCACCCGCTTCCCGTCATCCGGCGAGTAAGCCGCCACGGCCGACACCCGCGGTCAAATTAATGCCTCGATAAAGCGCATTAAGGTTTCTGTAAGCTTTCCTCTCGATACTCCATCTGCCCGTCACTTTCCGGCAGCGCGTGGTTTGTCCACTCACTGACCCGGTGTGCTGGTGGAGGGCGCCAGGGAACACGCTGGCTACCGCCATCGGACGCCGTCCGGAAGTGGCATTCAATAATATTTGAGAGGAGATAGGCGATGGAGAAGCCACAAGGGTCAGGCGACGCGTACTGGCGCGCCACACTCGGCCTGCTGACCACCGTGCTCATTATCTGGTTTGTCGTGTCCTTCGGGTTCGGCATCATCCTGCAGCCGATGCTAGACAGCATCATGCTGGGCGGTTACCCGCTCGGCTTCTGGTTCGCACAGCAGGGTTCGATCTACATCTTCGTGGCGCTGATTTTCTATTACGCCCACCGGATGGGTCAGATCGACCGCGAACACGACGTTCACGAAGACTGAGGAGACTGACGAATGGATCTGAAAACACTGACCTATATCGTCGTCGGGGCAACCTTTGCCCTGTACCTCGGTATCGCCTTCTGGGCACGCGCTGGTAGCACCGGCGAATTCTATGTCGCCGGCGGCGGCATTCACCCCATCGCCAACGGCATGGCCACTGGCGCTGACTGGATGTCGGCAGCCTCCTTCATCTCCATGGCCGGTCTGATCGCCTACAACGGCTACGGCGCTTCGCTGTTCCTGATGGGCTGGACGGGCGGCTACGTGTTGCTGGCCATGCTGCTGGCGCCGTACCTCCGGAAATTCGGCAAATTTACCGTGCCAGAATTCATCGGTGATCGCTTCTACTCCAATACGGCCCGTATCGTTGCCGTCATCTGCCTGATCCTGGCTTCCATCACTTACGTGATCGGTCAGATGAAAGGCGTTGGCGTGGCGTTCTCGCGCTTCCTTGAAGTGGATTACGACACCGGCCTGTACATCGGCATGGCGCTGGTGTTCTTCTATGCCACCCTGGGCGGCATGAAAGGCATCACCTACACGCAGATCGCACAGTACGTGGTCCTGATCTTCGCCTACACCATCCCGGCGATCTTCATCTCCATGAACCTCACCGGCAACCCGCTGCCGCAGTTGGGCCTCGGCTCGACGATGGCAGATGGCTCCGGCATGACACTGCTGGCCAAGCTGAACCTCGTGGTGACGGAACTGGGCTTCAAGGAATACACCACCCAGACCATTGCCGGCCGTCTCGACATGTTTGTCTACACCCTGTCGCTGATGATCGGTACCGCAGGCCTGCCCCACGTGATCGTTCGCTTCTTCACGGTGCCGAAGGTGTCCGACGCACGTTCGTCCGCGGGTTGGGCGCTGGTGTTCATCGCGATCCTCTACACCACGGCTCCGGCGGTTGGTGCCATGGCTCGCCTGAACCTGCACGCCACCATCCAGACGGGTGAAATCGGTTCGCCGGAAGGCAACCTGTCGTACGAAGAGCGTCCGCAGTGGTTCAAGAACTGGGAAAAGACCGGTCTGCTGCAGTTCGAAGACAAGAACGGCGACGGTCGCATCCAGTACTACAACGACAAGAACCCGGAAATGGCCGCGAAAGCCGAAGGCTTCGGCTGGAAAGGCAACGAGATGGTCAAGGTCGACCGCGACATCATCGTGCTGGCCAACCCGGAAATCGCCAAGCTGCCGCACTGGGTGATCGCCCTGGTCGCAGCCGGTGGTCTGGCCGCTGCGCTCTCGACGGCTGCTGGTCTGCTGCTGGCCATCTCCTCCGCCATCTCTCATGACCTGCTCAAGGGCGTGTTCATGAAGGGCATTTCGGAGAAATCCGAACTGCGCGCAGGTCGTATCTCGATGGCTGGCGCGATCGTTGTCGCTGGCTACCTTGGCCTGAACCCCCCGGGCTTCGCCGCTGGTACCGTGGCGATCGCCTTCGGTCTGGCTGGCGCCTCCATCTTCCCCGCGCTGATGCTTGGTATCTTCTACAAGCGGATGAACAAGGAAGGTGCGATCGCCGGCATGATCGCGGGTATCTCGGTCACCATGCTGTATGTGTTCCAGCACAAGGGCATCCTCTTCATCAAGGGCACTGAGTTCCTGGGTGACCTGGGCCCCAACTGGTTCCTCGGCATCCAGCCGAACGCCTTCGGTGCGATCGGTGCCATCGTCAACTTCGCAGTCGCCATCATGGTTGCCAAGATGACCGTTGAGCCGCCGCAGCACATCCAGGATCTGGTCGAATCCATCCGTACCCCGCGTGGTGCAGGTGGCGCGACCCACTAAGTAGAAACACCCCTGGGTGTTCAGACAACCCCCGCTTCGGCGGGGGTTTTCTTTTGGATAGTCCGAAACACACCGGCGACTTGGGGAAAACGCCGATAACGGCAGACGCCTTCTCGGTGGTACGCTGCACAGCACCAAGACTTCCCTCCCCGAAACCCACCGAATTCGAGGCCCCAGATGTACAAGCACATCATCGTTGCCGTTGACGACAGCCCCACCTCACAACGCGCCATTGAAGAGGCGGCCGCCCTGTCTGCCGCCAGCGGCGCCCGCCTGACCGTGGTACATGCCGTGGATGAGGCGCTATTTGCGCATTTCAACCGCGTCACCCTGGCCAGCCGGGACGCGGTTCAACAAGCCCTGATCAAAGAGGGCCAAAGCGTGCTCGAAAGCGCCGTCGCCGCGGCGACCGCCGCCGGCACCAAGCCGGAAAGCAAACTGCTCGCTTCCGAGCATCACTCAACCTCCGATCAGATCGTGCAGGCCGTCGTCCAATTGGGCGCCGATCTGCTGATCGTCGGCTCACACGGGCGTCGCGGCGTGCAACGCCTGCTGCTCGGCAGCGTGGCTGAAAAACTGCTCAAGAAAGTGAGCATTTCGGTGATGGTTGTCCGCGGCACCGTATAAGGCCCGCTCACAAACAGCCTGCTATCATCCGGGGGTGCCGCCTTCCACATGGAGGGCAGCACCCCCGTTTTTCATTGCGCAGGACGGCCGCTTTCATCCCCACCGCCGGCCTCTCCATGTGTCACCCATCGCAACAACACACCACGCATACTCATGGAACATCTGACTCACTGGCTGACTACCTTGGGCTTCGATGCCACGCAGAGCGGCCTGACCTCTCAAGTGTTTCTCGTCGTCCTCGCCGTTGTCGTGGCCAATTTCGTGATCAGTCGCGTCCTCACGCGTCTGATCGCGGCAGCCCGAAAGACTTCGCTGGTCTGGGATGACGCCGCACTTGAGGCGCTCGGCCGCCCCCTGCGGATGCTGATCTGGCTGCTCGGCATCGCCTTTGCGGCCGACATGGTCGGACAGCATACCGATGCCCCCATCTTCGACGCGGTCGACCCGATGCGCAAGGTCGGGGTGATTGCGCTGATCGCGTGGGCACTCACCCGCCTGATCGGCAACACCGAGCACGCCATCATCGCGCGCGGTGAAGCGCTCGGCCAGCCTGCGGACCTCTCGACGGTGGCCGCCATCGGCAAGCTGCTACGCATCACCGTCATCATCACCACGGCGCTCATCGCCCTTCAGTCGCTCGGCTTCAGCATCTCCGGCGTACTCGCGTTTGGCGGCGTCGGTGGCATCGCGATCGGCTTTGCGGCCAAAGATTTGCTGGCCAACTTCTTTGGCGCGCTGATGATCTATCTCGACCGCCCCTTCGCGATCGGCGACTGGATCCGCTCTCCTGACAAAGACATCGAAGGCACCGTCGAAGACATCGGCTGGCGCTTGACCCGCATCCGCCGCTTCGACAAGCGGCCGCTCTACGTCCCCAATGCGATCTTCACCCAGATTTCCGTCGAAAACCCGGCCCGGATGACCCATCGACGCATCAACGAAACCATCGGCATCCGATATGACGATCTCGACAAGATGCAAGCGATTACCGATGACGTCCGGCAGATGCTGATCGATCATCCCGACATTGCCGACGATCAAACCATGATCGTGCACTTCAATACCTTCAATGCTTCGTCGGTCGATTTCTTCGTGTACACCTTCACCCACACCACAAAATGGGTGGAGTTCCATCGGGTCAAGCAGGATGTCCTGCTGCACGTGGCGGCCATCATCGACCGGCACGGCGCAGAAATCGCATTCCCCACTCGCACCCTGCATCTACCCGATGGTGTCCGCGTCGGCAGCGCGCCAGAGCTGGAGCGCGCAGCACAACCGGTCAAAGCCTGAGCAACTCAAAAAAAACGCGCCAGCCGGCGCGTTTTTCTTTTCTGACAACGACTGGTGTTCTAGCGCTTGCCAAACAGCCCGCCAAGCATCGACAGCCCTTGTTGAAGCATCTCCGAGTTGTCATCGACCTGACCATTCGGCGAGAGCATATCGATCAACTGCGGCAAGGAACCGGCCAAACCCGACGCCGCTTCCGGCTGACTCATACCGAACTGACTGGCCACCTGCGCCAAGGTATCCGGGCCAATCGCCTGGCTCAGCGCATCCGCACCGACCGGCTGATTCTCACCCTGCCCCAGCCAGGACGCCACCTCACCTCCCAGCCCGCCCGACTGCAGGCGCGACAACAAGCCGGGCAAGCCGCCTTCGCTGTTCTGGATCAGAGACTTGACGATCTCCATCATCGGATTCTCCGCGCTGCTGCTACCGCCACCGAGCACCTGTCCGGCCAGTTGATCAAGCAATCCCATGTTGCGCCCTCCTTCAATCTGTTCGTGTCACGACATCATGGCCTGTCAAATCGCGCGCAACAAGGCACGTGACAGGGTTTCACAAGATCGACGGCCGCGCATTTCGGTAGAATGCAGCCATTCCACCGCCTAGACACCAGCGAAACATGACCCAAGACGAACTGAAACAAGCCGCAGCCGAAGCCGCCCTCGATTTCGTGATCGACGGCAGCATTGTCGGCGTTGGCACCGGCTCGACCGCCAACTTCTTCATCGATGGCCTGGGCCGCATGAAAGGCCGGATCCGGGGTGCGGTCGCCAGTTCTGAGGCCAGCGCCCAGCGCCTGGCCGCGCACGGCATCACGCTGTTCGACTTGAATGACGTCACCGAACTGCCCGTCTATGTCGACGGCGCCGACGAAATCGATGCCTCACTGGCCATGATCAAAGGCGGCGGTGGCGCACTGACGCGCGAGAAAATTGTCGCGGCGGTGGCCACTCGCTTTGTCTGCATCTGCGATGCCACCAAACAGGTCACGACGCTGGGCCGCTTCCCCTTGCCGGTCGAGATCATCCCCATGGCCCGCGCCCAGGTCGCGCGAGCATTGACTGCACTCGGCGGCCGCCCGGTCCTGCGCGAAGGCTTCATCACTGACAACGGCAACCTGATCCTCGACGTCCATGGATTACAACTCGCCGACCCCATCGCATTCGAGAGCGAGCTCAACCAGATCGTTGGCGTCGTGACGAATGGGCTCTTTGCGCGTCGCGGTGCAGACACCTTGTTGCTTGCCGCGCCCGGCGGCGTCCGTCGAATTGATGCGCTGTGACATCAAACTGTCATCTAAATTAAGTATTTTGCCCCCTTCGACTCTCCCGGCCCGATTGACCCCATGACTGAACACACCTCCAAGCAATTTGAATTCGAGCTTGAAAGCATCCGCACCCGCGTGCTCCAGATGGGCGGCATGGTCGAGCTGCAGATCGCCAAGGCCATCGAAGCGCTCGCCACGGGCGATCTGGATGCCCTGGAGGAGGTCGTCGACCAGGACCACCGCATCAACCTGCTAGAGCTGGAGCTCGACGATGCCTGCGTTCAGATTGTCGCCAAACGCCAGCCGGCGGCCAACGATCTGCGCTTGGTGATGTCCGTCGTCAAGGTCATTACCGATCTGGAACGTATCGGCGATGAAGCCAAAAAAATCGCCAAAATGAGCAAGCGCCTGCATTCGAGTGACTCTGCCTTTGTACCCCGAATCGAGCTACGCCACGCCGCCAGCCTGGCAGTCGACATGCTGCGCAAGGCGCTCGACGCCTTTGCCCGCCTCGACATGAGCGCCGCCGCTGAAGTGGTGCGCCAGGACCGCGAGGTGGATGCGGAATTCAAGGGCATCATCCGTCAGCTGATCACCTTTGTGATGGAAGACCCACGCACGATTTCGCGCGGCATCGACATCCTGTTCATGGCCAAAGCCATCGAACGCATTGGCGACCACGCCAAGAACGTGGCCGAGTACGTGATCTACATGGTCAAGGGCCAGGATGTGCGTCACACCGGTCTGGCCAATATCGAGCGCGCTGCAAACACCGACTGAAGCCACTCAACGGGCGCAAAAAAGGGACGGCATCGCCGTCCCTTTTCATTTGGCGCGAACCGCCTCAGTCGGTCGGCGGCACATAGCCACCAATCGCATCGGCACCACCACCAAAGAAATAACGCTCCATCTGCTCGGCGAGATACTTTCGCGCGCGAACATCCATCAGGTTCAAGCGGTTTTCATTGATCAGCATGGTCTGGTGCTTGACCCACTGGCCCCAAGCCTCCTTGGAGACATTCTCAAACACCCGCTTGCCCATTTCGCCGGGCACCGGGGGGCGATCCAGCCCTTCCGCCTCACGACCGAGTTTCACGCACTGAACCATTCTTGCCATTGTCTTCACCTGTGTCGAAATCGATGGATCATCAAGGCCGCATTTTAACGGAAAAGACGCCGCCGCCCGTCAGGACCGATGACGCCCACGCGCCGCGCAGGTTTGCCAGCAGTTCTTACCCGCCGATTTCGCGCGATACATGGCCGAGTCGGCCGCCGCCACGAGCGCATCCACCGACAGCGCGTCATCGGGGTAGCAGGCGTAACCGACACTCGCGCTAATGGCCGCGCCGGCGATCTTGATGCCCGCCACCTCAGTCACCACCCGTTGCGCCAGCTCCTGCAACGCCAGTTCGTTCGCTTCCGCAATCAAGATCGCAAACTCATCGCCGCCGACGCGAAACAGTTGCTCATTACGACGCACAACGCGGCGAATCGATGTCGCCACAGCCACCAGCACTTCATCGCCGGTCTGATGCCCGAGCGAATCGTTGATCGGCTTGAAGCCATCGAGATCGAACATCATCAAGCCGATCTGCGTCTGTCCGCGCTGAGCGCCCGCCAGGCCCGACTCCAGCGCATCATGAAAACGTCGGCGATTGTAGAGATTGGTCAGCGGATCACGCTCAGCGAGACGCAACAGATCCTCCGACGCGCGGCGCTGTTCCGTCACATCCTCGAAAACCCACAGACGCCCCAGCGAACGTGTCGTCCCCTCGCCGGTGACCATGGCGGACACCTCCTGAAGCCGGCGACCATTGATCAAGCGCAACTCATAGGGTTCCGACCGGCCGCGCTGCTTCTGGACCACATCCACGTGAGCACGATAGTCCTCCGCCGCCTCCATCTGCGCCATCGCCTCGGCCAACAATCGCGCATCTCGCACGCCGAGAAGACCTTCGCCCGTCCCGCCGAAACCCCAGATCCGCAGCAAGGCCGGGTTGGCATAACGGACCCGACGGTCAGCGTCGACAAACAGAATGCCGAGCTCAATGACATCCAGCAGCGCCTGCAGACGCTGACGCTCATCACGATTACGCGACAGATAGTGCTCACTCAAACCCTGCGCCCGGCGCAAGGCGGCAACCGTCTCGAGCAGCTGGAGCTCCGTCGTCTTGCGCGCCTGATCGCTCACAATGGACATCCGGATCATCTGGAGCTGGCCGCCATCATCACGCACCGGACGCCAGAAACACGTGACCCAGACCACCGCGCCTTGCCGGTGTCGCAAGCGCATTTCACTCTGGCCGGTCTCTCCGGCCATGGCACGCGCACATTGCTCGCGCGCATAGCCTCGATCCAGTTCATCGACCAGCAAATTGATGAGATCCGGCGCCGCAACGCACTCGTCCGCCGAATAGCCAGAGAGCGTCGCGATGGCAGGGCTGACCCACGTCAGGCGGCCGTCGGCCGAAAACGCCATTTCGGCTCCTGCGCCGGTTTCGGCAATCAGCTTCAGGCGCTTCGCCGCCACGCCCCGCCGATAGGCCGGTCCAAGAAACAGCAATGCCGTCGCGCCACTGGCCAATGCCGCAGCCAAAGCTTCGGCCGCGTCCCCGGCGCCGCCGGCCCTGGCCAACCCCGCCCCGAGCAACGCAGCCAAACCCACCAGCAGCGCTTGCCATAGCGGTATTGTCCAGTGCTTCTTTCCCGCCCCTCGCGCCATGACCGCCTCCGATGGGGAGTCCGCGGTCGTTGGTTATGGTCTTTACTTGATGCGCTTGACCAGCACTTTCGACCGACGCTGAAAGTTGTACAGATCGCGCTTTTGCGACGGCAAGCGCTCCGGCCCGACTTCAACAAACCCACGCTCGCGAAACCAGTGCGCGGTACGCGTGGTGAGCACAAACAAGGCTTCGAGCGACTGCTCGCGCGCACGCCGCTCCATACGCCGCAGCAGCATCTCGCCCAAGCCGGCTTCCCGGTATTCCGGCATCACGGCCAGGCAGGCCAGCTCTGCAGCGCGCTCTTCACTGAAAGGATACAGCGCCGCGCAGCCGACCAGCATGCCATCGTGCTCCACCACTGAAAACCGGGTGATCTCCTGCTCCAGCAACTCCCGCCCACGACGCACAAGCGTGCCATCGGCTTCGAGCGGGGCGAGCAGGCTGACCAGTGCGCCGACGTCGTCGACCGACGCCTCGCGCAAGCGGAACAACACGTCGCGCGACACCACGGTGCCCACCCCCTGATGGGTAAAAAATTCAAGCAGCAAGGCGCCATCACGATCCCGGTCGATCAAGTGAACCCGATTGACGCCCTTGCGCACGGCGCGAATCGCACACGGCAGGTAAAGATCGAGGTCTTCGGTCAGACCCTGCCCGGCCTGAAGCATGCGTTCGGCGGCATCGGCGGTGATCGAGTCGATCAGCTGACCATCGACATCGAGCAGCCCCGGCGCATCGCACAAATACAGCAGCTTCTCGGCCGACAAGGCGACCGCCACTTCCTCGGCGACGTTTTCGACCGTGAGGTTGAAGATCTCCCCCGACGGCGACACGCCCAGGGGCGAGATAAGCACCACGTTTTGCTGGTCAAGATCAGCCGCAATCTCTTCGGCCAGAATCTTGCGCACCGATCCGGTGAATTGCAGATCGACGCCGTCAACCACGCCCTCGGGCCGGGCAATGATGAAGTTGCCGCCGGTCACGCGAATATAGCTACCGGCCATTGGCGTGTTGGGCAACCCCTGCGACAGCAGCGCTTCGAGCTCCAGGCGTGTCACGGCGATTGCCGCTTTTACGCCATCGAGCGCATCGGCGTCGGTGACGCGTACGTTGTTGTGAAATCGCGACTCCACGCCCCGGCGCGCCAGTTCGGCATCGATCTGCGGCCGGGCGCCATGCACCAGCACCAGCCGGATGCCCAGCGCCGACAGCAAGTTGCAATCGTAGGCTAGCTTCTGCGCCTGCTCACCGGCGGCAATCTCACCCCCAAAGCCGATCACGAAGGTCTTGCCGCGAAAGGCATGAATATACGGGGCGGCACCGCGCACCCAGGCCACAAAATTCTGGCTCAGTTCGTCAGCGGGGTCGAGATCGGTGAGTGTGTCCTGCACGGGTACTCCGTCATGTGGTCCGGGCGCCGCAAGTCGCAGCCAATACAATTATTCTATCGTGATCCCCCGGCCAGATGCTGCGCCAGCCGAACCGACACGCGCCTCAGTCCAGCGCGGCCTCCAGCCGATCGCAGATGGTTTCGAGCACTTTGATCCGCGCGAAGCGTTTGTTGTCGGCTTCGATCAGCGTCCAGGGCGACACCTCGGTGCTGGTACGGTCGATCACGTCGCTCACCGCGCGCGCGTAGTCGGGCCAACGCTCGCGATTGCGCCAGTCTTCATCGGTAATCTTGAAGCGCTTGTGCGGCTCGTTGGCGCGCTCGTTGAAGCGCGCCAGCTGTTCGTCCTGGCTGATCGCCAGCCAGAATTTGACCACCACCGCACCGGCCTCGGTCAGCTGGTCTTCGAAATCGTTGATTTCCTGATAGGCGCGCATCCAGTCGGCCTCGCTGCAAAAACCCTCGACCCGTTCGACCAGAACACGGCCATACCACGAGCGGTCGAAGATCACCGCCTTGCCGCGCCGCGGCAGATGTCGCCAGAAGCGCCACAGGTAGGGCTGCGCCCGCTCCTCCTCGGTGGGTGCGCCGATCGGCACCACCTGATACTGCCGGGCATCGAGCGCCGCCGTCACCCGCCGGATCGCACCGCCCTTGCCGGCGGCATCCATGCCTTCGAATACCAGCACCAGCGCACGCTGGCTGAAGTTCGCCCGGCGGGTGAGCAGAGCCAGCCGGCCCTGCAGACGTTCGAGCGCTCGGCCGTAGTCAGACTTGCTCATCGGCTGGTCGAGCATCAGGGCATCGAGCAGGGTGAGCCCGTCATCGGCAGGCGCCATCGGCGCCACACTCAAGCGTGTCTGCCACTGCCGCGCCACGCCCAAGCGTTTGCGCATCGCCGCCAGCAAGGTTCGCCCGACGCGCAATGCGCGGTACCGCGCATCGGAGCCATCCACAACAATCCACGGCGCCTCGGCGGTATCGGTGTGCCGGAGCACATGCTCGGCTACATCCCGCAACTTGTTGTACTGCTTGTAATTGCGCCAGTCGGCGGCGGTCACGCGCCATCGCGTCAGCGGGTCGGCCGCGAGTTTCTTGAGCCGCGCTTTTTGGCGGTCACGCGACAGATGAAACCAGAACTTGATCAGCAACACCCCTTCGCGCGCCAACATGGCTTCGAAACGGTTGATTTCATCCAGGCGCTGATCAAGACGCGACGCCTTCATCTGACGATCGGCCCGCTGCCGAATCGGTTCGTGATACCAGTTGCCAAACAGAATGCCGATGCGCCCCTTGGGCGGCAGGCTGCGCCAGAAGCGCCACATGGGCGGGCGCTGACGCGCTTCATCGCTGGGCCGGTCAAAGGCGCGGATGACCAGGTGGCGTGGGTCCATCCACTCGCCAAGCAGATTGACCGTCTCGCCCTTGCCGGCGGCATCGACACCATTGATCAGCACCACCACCGCGCATTCGGCCAATTCGCGCAAATCGAATTGGGCGTCGAGCAACTCGGCCCGCAACAACGGCACTTCAGCCTCGTACACGGCCTTGTCGATACGGTGGCCCAACTCTGCGGATTCAAACATGCCCTCTCCCGTCCATTACGGCGACTGATCAGTAGTCACCCCACAGCGCCTGTATGGCCGCCACGGCAGCCAGACCAGCGGTTTCGGTACGCAATACGCGCGGCCCAAGCGATACCGCCTCGACACCCCGGGTCGCCATGGCGGCCAGTTCGGTATCATCCCACCCACCTTCGGGGCCGACCAGCAAAGTGATCTGGGCATTCTGGGGCACCGGGCGGGCGCGCAAGGCCTGCGGCGCCGCCGGCGCCAACACCCAACCGCCGGACGCGCCAGTCAGCCAGCGCTCAAGCGACACGATCGGCATCACCTGCGGCAGGCGATTCCGCCCGCACTGTTCGCACGCCGACACCGCCACTTTCTGCCAGTGTGCCAGCCGCTTCTCGGCCCGCGCGCCGTCCAGCCGCAGCACCGACCGCTTGGCCGCCACAGGTTGGATCACTTCCACGCCCAGTTCCACCGCCTTTTGAACCACCCAATCCATCTTGTCACCGCTGGCGAGCGCCTGCACCAGGGTAATCCGGCAGCGCGGCGGCGGATCCAAGGTCAGCGCGGGGCCGAGCACGGCCGTCACGGGCGATGTGATGGACACCAAGGTGGCCGGGTGCGCCTGCCCTGCGCCATCGAACACCTCGATCGCGGTCTCGGCGCGCAGGCGCAAGACCCGCGTTGCATGGTGGGCGGCGTCATCGGGCAACACCACGGAGGCGCCCGCGGACAGGGGGCCGGGGCAAAAGAATCGATGAGTCATCATGCTATTATAAGGTCGGCTTTGCCTGGATATTCCAGTGCTCGGCGCTTCGCCCGACTCACCCGATTGTCGCCTCCAATTCAACGGAGTTGCCCGCCCCGGTTCGCCGGCATCCGGCAACTCCTTGGGGCACCGGCTGCCAGATCGCCGCACCGCCCCGACAGCAGGAATTTTGCGCATGAATACCGCCGCCAAGCGTCTGTCCCGCGCCCGTGCCCTCGAATCCGTCGTCCGCGATATCGCCCGCGACGTGATCCTGCCGAGACACCTCAATACAGCACGCCAGAAAAAAAGCGACGGCTCCTTGTTCACCGAAGCGGACCTCGAGTCGCAGCGGATGTTCTCCAAAGCCTTGCCCGATCTGGCGCCCGGCCCGGTGCTGGGCGAAGAGATGAGCCCCGAGCAGCAAGCCCGTCTGTGGGCGGAAGGCAAGCGCGGCCTGTGGTGCATCGACCCCATCGACGGCACCACCAATTTCGCCAACGGCGTGCCTTTTTTCGCGGTGTCCATCGCCTACCTGATGGACCACGAACCGCGCTTCGGCGTGGTGTACAACCCGGTGACCGACGAGTGCTTCTACGCCGCCGCCGGTGCCGGCGCCTATCTGAACGGCACGGAGCTGCCTCTGCGCCAACCGGCCGAACGCCTGAGCGAAGCGGTCGCCGGCGTCGACTTCAAGCGGGTCAGCCACCATCTGGCCGATGAACTGGCCGTGCGTCCGCCTTATTATTCGCAGCGCAACTTCGGCTCCAGCGCGCTGGAATGGTGTTTTGTGGCGGCGGGCCGACTCGACGTTTACATTCACGGCGGCCAGATGTTGTGGGACTACGCCGCCGGCCGCCTGATTCTGCAAGAGGCGGGCGGCGAATGCGCGGCCCTCGACGGCGGCGACCTGATGGCCGGCCCGGCGGTCAAGCGCGGCGTCATCGCCGCGGCGAGCCCCGGCCTGTTCCAGCAGTGGCGCACCTGGGTGTCCAGTCATTCCTGATTTTCGTCGGTCTTTCTCCGGAGTCATTTCATGTCGATGAAGCATCCGATCATTGCCGTCACCGGCTCGTCGGGCGCGGGCACAACCACGGTCAAACACACTTTCGAGGCGATCTTTCATCGCGAGAACGTGAACGCCGCGGTGATCGAGGGCGACAGTTTTCATCGCTATCCGCGCGACGAAATGAAGCGCCTCATCGACGAAGCCGAAGCCCGCGGCGAGCGCGGCATCAGCCATTTCGGCCCCGAGGCCAACCTGATCACCGATCTGGAGCAGATCTTCCGCGCCTATGGCGATTCGGCCACCGGCCGGCGTCGCCACTATGTGCACAACGAGGCGCAATCGCTGCGCTGGAACCTGCCGATGGGCACCTTCACCGAGTGGGAAGACCTGCCGGTGGGCACCGACTGCCTGTTCTACGAAGGCCTGCACGGCGCGATGGTGACCGAAGACGTCAACATCGCGCGCCATGTCGATTTGCTGATCGGCGTGGTGCCGACCATCAACCTGGAATGGATTCAAAAGCTGCATCGCGATACCCGCTTGCGCGGCTATTCGAAAGACGCGGTTCAGGACACCATCCTTCGACGCATGCACGACTATGTGCATTACATCGTCCCGCAGTTCTCGCACACCCATATCAACTTCCAGCGTGTGCCGGTGGTCGACACCTCCAACCCCTTCTCGTCGCGCGACATCCCGACGCTGGAAGAATCCATGGTGGTCGTGCGCTTCAAAGACCCGCGCGGCGTGGACTTCCCCTACCTGCTCAACATGATCAGCGGCTCCTTCATGTCACGCGCCAATACCATCGTCGTACCGGGCGGCCGGCTGGACCTGGCCATGCAACTCGTCCTCACGCCGCTGATCTGGAAACTCATGGAGCGTCGTCGTCAGTGGGTCTGATTTTCATGGCAAGACAATGATTCCATGACAATAATCCGGCAAAAAACATACCGCCCGCCGGGCTGCTGCGACGCACAAGCGGGTACCCAAGCGCGCCCATTTCGACGATAATTCCGCCTTTCCCCAATCTGGCCCATGAGCCGCGAGAGAGCGATGTCGTCTGAGCGCAACGTCACACTGCCCCAGTTCAACCCGATCACCGGCGCGATTCGCGCACTGGCCATGGATGCCGTCCAGAAAGCCAAGTCGGGCCACCCCGGCGCGCCCATGGGCATGGCCGAGATCGCCGAAGTGTTGTGGCGTCACAATCTCAAGCACAACCCGGCCAACCCCAAGTGGGCCGACCGCGACCGCTTCGTGCTGTCCAACGGTCACGGCTCGATGCTGATCTACGCCCTGCTGCACCTGACCGGCTACGATCTGTCCATCGACGATCTGAAGAACTTCCGCCAGTTGCACAGCAAGACGCCGGGGCACCCCGAGTACGGCTACGCGCCGGGCATCGAAACCACCACCGGCCCGCTCGGCCAAGGCATCACCAACGCGGTCGGCATGGCGCTGGCTGAAAAAGTGCTGGCCGATGAGTTCAACCAGTCCGGTCACGACATCGTCGATCACCGCACCTGGGTCTTCCTCGGCGACGGCTGCCTGATGGAAGGCATCTCGCACGAAGCCTGTTCGCTCGCCGGCACCTGGGGCCTGGGCAAGCTGACCGCCTTCTATGACGACAACAACATCTCCATCGACGGCCATGTCGACGGCTGGTTCACCGACGACACGCCGAAGCGCTTCGAAGCCTATGGCTGGCAGGTGATCCGCGACGTGCAAGGCCACGACAGCGCCGCCATCCAGGCCGCCATCGAACAGGCCAAAGCCAACACCACGCAGCCGACGCTGATCTGCTGCAAGACCGTGATCGGCGCCGGCGCCCCCAACAAGCAAGGCGGCCACGATGTGCACGGCGCGCCGCTGGGCGACGCAGAAATCGCCGCCGCACGCGAATATATTGGCTGGAATCACCCGCCCTTCGAAGTGCCCGACAACGTCTACGCCGCCTGGAATGCACGCGAGGCCGGCGCCGCCGCCGAAACCGAGTGGAACACCCGCTTCGCCGCCTACCGCAGCGCACACCCGGCGCTGGCTGCCGAATTCGAGCGCCGCATGAGCGGCACCCTGCCGACCGACTGGCCCGCCCATGTCGACACCGTGCTGGCCAAAATCGCCGAAAAGGGCGAAACCATCGCCACCCGCAAGGCCAGCCAGAACGCCATCGAAGCCTTCGCCCCGAAGCTGCCCGAGCTGCTCGGCGGCTCCGCCGACCTCGCCGGCTCCAACCTCACACTGTGGTCGGGCGCCAAGGGCGTGAGCCGCGACACCGGTGGCAACTATGTGTACTACGGTGTGCGCGAGTTCGGCATGGCGGCGATCGCCAACGGCGCCAGCCTGCACGGCGGCCTGATCCCCTACACCGCCACCTTCCTGATGTTCAGCGAGTACGCGCGCAACGCCCTGCGCATGGCTGCACTCATGAAGCTGCGCCAGATCTTCGTATTCACCCACGACTCCATCGGCCTCGGCGAAGACGGCCCGACGCACCAACCCGTCGAGCAGACCGCCACGCTGCGCTACATCCCCAACATGGATGTCTGGCGCCCCTGCGACACCACCGAGTCAGCCGTCGCTTGGGCGCACGCCATCGAGCGCGCCGACGGCCCGTCGACCCTGTGCTTCTCGCGTCAGAACCTGCCTTTCCAGGCGCGCAGCGCCGAGCAGACCGCCGCGATTCACCATGGCGGCTATGTCTTGTCCGAAGCCGGCAATGCGTCACGCGCCGACGCCCCGCATGCAGTTATCATCGCGACGGGCTCAGAAATCGCGCTGGCCATGGCTGCGCAGAAAGCGCTCGCCGACATCGGCACCTTCGTGCGCGTGGTCTCCATGCCCTGCACCAACGTATTCGACCGTCAGGATGCCGCGTACAAAGCTGCCGTACTGCCCGCCGGCATCCCGCGCGTTGCGGTCGAAGCCGGCGTGACCGACTTCTGGCGCAAGTATGTTGGCCTCGAAGGCGCAGTCATCGGCATCGACAGCTTTGGCGAATCGGCCCCGGCGGGCGAATTGTTCAAGCTCTTCGGCATTACCGCCGAAGCGGTGGTCGACGCCGTACGCGCACGCGTGGGCTGAGGCAAACAGAATACTTACCGGATTCAAACTAGAGAAAGAAGGACGCTATCCATGACGATCAAAGTTGCCATCAACGGCTTCGGCCGCATCGGTCGCTGCACTCTGCGCGCCATCTACGAGCAAGGTCTGCAGGAAGAGTTCGAGCTTGTCGCCATCAACGCCTCGGGCGACCTGGCCACCAATGCGCACCTGCTCAAGTACGACACCACGCACGGTCGTTTTGCGACCTCGGTCGAGACCGAAGGCGAAGACACGATCATCATCGACGGCAAGAAGATCCCCTTCTACTCCACCAAAGATCCGAAAGGCGTGAACTGGGGCAGCCACGGTGTTGACGTGCTGCTCGAATGCACCGGCGCCTACACCAGCAAAGCCAAGGCTCAGCAGCTTCTCGACATGGGCGCCAAGCGCGTGCTGATCTCGGCGCCGGGCGGAGACGATGTCGACGCCACCATCGTCATGGGCGTGAATGAAGAAGTGCTCGGCGAAGGCATGACCGTCGTCTCCAACGCCTCGTGCACCACCAACTGCCTCGCGCCGGTCGCCAAGGTGCTGTCCGACAGCATCGGCATCAAGCAAGGCCTGATGACCACCATCCACGCCTACACCAACGACCAGGTGACCGTGGACGTGCGCCACAAGGACCTGCGCCGTGCCCGCGCCGCCGCCGCCAACATCATCCCGACCAAGACCGGCGCCGCCAAAGCGGTTGGCCTGGTGCTGCCGCAGCTCAAGGGCAAGGTCGACGGCTTCGCCCTGCGCGTGCCAACCATCAACGTATCGCTGGTCGACCTCACCTTCACCGCCGAGCGTCAGACCACCAAGGAAGAGATCAACGAGCTGATGACCGCTGCGGCCAATGGCCCGCTTAAGGGCATTCTGGCGGTCAACACCGAACCGCTGGTCTCCAGCGACTTCAACCACACCACCGTATCGTCCACCTTCGACGCCACCCAGACCCGCGTGATTGATGGCACGCTGGTCAAAGTGCTGGCCTGGTACGACAACGAGTGGGGCTACTCCTGCCGCATGCTCGACGCCGCGCGCGCCTTCGCGCAGGCTAAGTAACTGACCCGAGCACGGGGGCGCTCAAAGCGTCCCCGTTTTCGTTCACGCCTGCCGGACCTGCCCATGACACTTCGCCTGGCCATCAACGGATACGGTCGTATCGGCCGCTGTTTGCTGCGCGCCCTGCACGAATCGCCCTACCGCGACGCCTATCGCGTCGTCGCCATCAACGAACCGGCCGATCTGGCGAGCATTGAGTACCTCACCCGCTTCGACTCGACTCATGGGCGCTTCCCCGGCGTGGTGGAGACGGAGACGAACACGCTGGTGATCAACGGCCAGCGCATCGCCGTCACGCATGAGACGACCCCCGAAGCCGTCAATTGGGCCAGTATGAACATCGACCTGGTGATCGAATGCTCGGGGCACTACGGCACACGCAAAGAACTGCAGCGCTTCATCAACGCCGGTTGCCCGCGCATCCTCCTCTCGCACCCGGCCAACAGCGCCGAGGATGTCGACGCCACCATCGTTTTCGGCATCAATCACGACACACTCACCGGTAACGAGCGCATTGTCTCCAATGCCTCCTGCACAACCAACGCCGTCGTCCCGGTACTCGATATCATCGATCAAGCCTACGGTGTCGACCAAGCCATTCTCACCACCCTCCATTCGGTGATGAACGACCAGCCCCTGATCGACGGCTACCACCACACCGATCTGCGCCGCACCCGCTCCGCCATGCAGTCCATCATCCCGGTCGCTACCGGACTGGCCCGCGGCGTCGAACGCCTGCTGCCCAGGCTCACCGGACGCGTTCAGGCAAAGGCCATTCGGGTGCCGACACTCAACGTCTCAGCCATCGAACTGGCGCTGACCGTGCGCGCACCGGTCAGCAGCGTCAAGACGATCAACCAGCTCCTCGCCGATGCCGCCCATCGCCGACATCAGGCGCGGCTCGCCTACACCGAACAGGCTCACGCCTCGATCGATTTCAACCACGACCCGCACTCCGCCGTCATCGACGGTGGTCAGACACGTGTCGGCGGCGAACACCTCCTCAGCCTGCTAATCTGGTTCGACAACGAATGGGGCTTCGCCAGCCGCATGGTCGACGTGCTGCATCATTGGCACCCCAGCTGGCCAAGCACGGATTCTTTGGATTCACTTCTGGAAACCCCGCAATGAAAGTCAAAAAACTCAACGAACTCGACGTCAGCGGCAAGCGCGTCTTCATCCGCGCCGACCTCAATGTCCCGCAAGACGACGCCGGCAACATCACCGAAGACACCCGCATCCGGGCTTCCATTCCGTCCATCCAGTACTGCTTGGACCAAAACGCCGCGGTCATGGTCACCTCTCACCTCGGTCGCCCAACCGAAGGCCAGCTGTCAGCAGACGACTCCCTAATGCCTGTGGCCGTGCGCCTCGGCCAGCTACTCAATTGCCCGGTCCGCCTGATCAACAACTGGATCAATGGCGACTTTGAAGTCAAACCGGGCGAGGTCGTGCTGCTCGAGAACTGCCGCGGCAACGTCGGCGAAAAAAAGAACAACGAAGAGCTCGCCAAGAAAATGGCCGCGTTGTGCGACGTCTACGTTAATGACGCATTCGGCACCGCACACCGCGCGGAAGCCACGACGGAGGGGATCGCACGCTTTGCACCAGTCGCCTGTGCCGGCATGCTCATGGGCGCTGAAATCGACGCGCTATCCAAGGCGACCGAAAACCCGGCCCGCCCACTGGTCGCCATCGTCGGTGGCGCAAAGGTATCGAGCAAACTCACCATCCTGCGCACACTCGCCGACAAGGTCGATCAGCTCATCGTCGGTGGCGGCATCGCCAACACCTTCCTGCTCGCCTCGGGCAAACGCATCGGTGAATCGCTCGCCGAACCCGAACTGGTCAAGGAGGCGCAAGCCATCATGGACATGATGAAAGCCCGCGGCGCCGAAGTCCCCCTCCCCGTGGACGTCGTCGTCGCCGATGAAGTCTCCGCCCTGGCCCGCGCCAACCGCATCCCCGCGGATGAAGTCGGCGCACACGACCGCATCCTTGACGTCGGTCCAAAAACCGCCGCCAAACTCGCAGATATCATCGCCCACGCCGGCACCATTGTCTGGAACGGCCCGGTCGGTGTCTTCGAACACGCTCAGTTCGCTGGAGGTACCAAAATGATGGCCTCAGCCATCGCGCACTCCGAAGCCTTCTCCATCGCCGGCGGCGGTGACACCCTCGCCGCCATCGCAAAGTTCCACATCGCTGAAGATATCGGCTACATCTCCACCGGTGGTGGCGCCTTCCTTGAGTTTCTAGAAGGAAAAACTCTGCCCGCTATCGCGGCACTCGAAGAACGATTCGACAACTAATTTTTCGGCACTTGAATGACAAAGGCGACCCAAGAGGTGGCCTTTGTTTTATCTGTCGTGAATCTGACCTGCTCCCCGACAGCCGTACCACTTGATTGGCAGTGGGGATTACCCATGGACTTCGTCAGTGACGCGCTCGCCAGCGGTCGCCGGCTCAAATGCCTGACCGTGGCCGACGACTTCAGCCACGAGTGCATCGACATCGCCGTCGCCCATGCCATGCCGGGCAGCCATGTGATCCAGGTGCTCGAGCA
>NZ_VMNI01000017.1 GCF_007625205.1 Denitromonas ohlonensis
CAAAACCGCCCCGTTCGGGGCGGATCATCGAGAGATATTTGCAGGGGAAGAGTCGAGCTAAATTGCCCGAGGGCCGGGCTCGTCCAACAAACGGTTCAGATCGTGGCTCGCTTCGCGATCACGATCTAACCTTAGTCGTTGGGGTAGGCAATGGCGGCAAGAATGCCGATGATCGCGACAACGATCATCACCTCGATGAGCGTGAAACCGCGGTGTTCATGGCGCGGGAAGGGCTGCGCTATGCGTTTCATTGCGCGCTCCCGTTGCCAAAGAGGTGAAGCTCGACGACCACGGTGTTTCCTTGGCCGTCGGCGTTCGTTTCCATGGCGATTTGCTTTCCAACCCATGCCGAAGAAACCGGCGAATAGGCCAGACCGCGATCGTCGGCGGTGATTTTCGTCGCTGTCGTGACCTTGAGCTTCCGGTCGCCGACGACAATGGTGGATGTCGCCGGGCTGACCGCTTTGATGATCCCGATTTCTTCAAGCGGGCGCTCTTGTGCGATGGCGCCGAGGCTCAGCAGCCCGATCATGCTGGCGAAGGTCAGGCGACACACAAATGTATGAATAGTCATGGCCGAAATTCCTTATTGCAGCTGCCGCCACGAAATGCGGCGACTCCCGTCGGATTGTTGAGTGCTCTTGTCGATGGTGCCAGTCGAGGTTGAGCCGTATTTGTGGGTCTTGCCGCCTGCGTCGCGAACCTGGCCCAAGCTCTTGATCATGCCGCCCACCACACGACGCCCGCTCACGACTTTGTTGTTGTATTCGTTGCTGCTGCCGTAAGTGCCGTCCCTGGACAAGTCGAACACGTTGTGGTCCGTCCGTCCGCCGGTGTAGGGCGCCAGTTCGATGATCCAGCTTGAGCCACCCCCAGCGCACGCATCATCGTCGGGGATGGAGCTCACATAGATGATGCGATCTTTCCAGAGGATCGGGTCGGTCAGGATGCGCTCGCCTTCCTTGACGTTGGTCGGCGGGATGAGATCGACCAGGAAGCCTCGATGATTCACGGTTGGGGTGTTTTGCGAGAACTGACGAATTTCCCAGACGTTGCCTTTGAATGATTGTGACCCTTCGTAGGTGATGCTCTGCACCAGCAGATCGCTTCGCGCCACTTTGGATGTCGTGCTGATACTGCCGCAACCCGTGCCAGAGACACCGATGCCGCACTCGTCCTGAACGCCATAGAGCGACTGCTTGCTCAGGTCGGTGTTGTCGCCTGACTCAAAGTACTTGCCAGTCCCGAAATAGACCATCAGGCCTTTTGTGGGGTGCTTGCTGACCTGCACTTTGGCGGTGATCGGCTGCGCTTGCGCGGGAGAGCCTCCGTCAGTTGCCTTGAACAGCGGCTTGCCGCCGAAAGCGACTTTCCAGTTACTGTTGCTGCTGCCGGTAAAGTCAAACTTCCAGACATTGCCGTGCAAGTCACCGGCGTAAATCAGATCAATCGATCCGTTCTGGTCGCTGTCGATGACGACGGGCGTCGCCAGGCCATTCGGGGTTGTCGAACTTCCGACGCCGGTATCGATTTTCTTGATCAGTGCGCCGGTACTGATATTGACGACGAACAACTGGGCTTTTTGGGCCGTGCTGTTGTAGCCATTGCCAAAGATGGCGACCCAGTCACCGCTCTCAGTCCGGCCAATGGATGCCTGGCCGAGCGTGAAGCCCAGTTCGCCGAAACCGGTGGTGGAGTCGTTGACTTCCCAAAGAACGTCAGAGGCACCGAAGCCATGCGCATTTTCAACATTGAGCGCGAAGTACCCTTTGCCGCCTGCGCCAGTAGAACCAACCAGCACGGTTTTCCAGTTGCTGCCGATGAGGGCATCGCCGACTTTTGGCGCGCCATCCACATAGTAGCGGTGGGTGTACTTCGGGTCAGCCAGCGTTGGCAGGCCGGACATGATTGAGTTGGGGACGTAACCGAACAGCTCTGCGCCCGTGTCGCTATCCAGACCACGGAAAATGCCGTCATTGGCCCCAAAGAACAGTGCGCCCTTGCGGTTCTGGAAAGTGGTCGTGAGTCGTCGCGCGATATACGCTTTTCGTTCCGATGCGCTTAGCGAGCCGGCCAGACTGTATCCATAGTCCTCATTCTTGACGAATGCCGGATCGGAGTTGACGACGTCGCCCATGATGCTCTTGCGCGTGCGGAAGGGCCCGTTGTTTGACGCCTCTTTGCTCTGGTCGCCACGCACCCACTCCAGCAGGGTCGAGTCGTTATTGAGCGCAGTTTTCTGGCTTGTCGCCAACGACGCCCAAGCCAGCGGAATGCCCTGTCCGTTGCTGGGGTTGATGGTGAAGAGGCTGCGGGTCAAGAAGGCCGGAATCTGCTTGCTCGCTTGCCAAGTTGGCGTGGTATCCGGGTCGCCGGTGTTGACATCAATCTTGTAGGCCAACATGTCACCCGTCCAGGTGCCGCTGTCGAAGCGTGCCTGGAAGAGGAGCGTATTGGTGCTCAGGCGAGTGGAGTTGGCCGCCACTGTTGCGGCCGAACTGGTCCGGGCGTTGATGGTGGCCAGCGTGGCCGCGAGTGCGTTGGCGAAGGTTTGCGGGTCCTTTGCGCTGAAGAACTCGCCACGGCCGTTCAGGCTGGCGTGCAGCAAGTCATCAATCTTGGCCGGGTCACTGGAGGTCGGGCTGGGCCAACCAGGGTCCGTCTTGGTCGCAATCGCGGCAAAGGCGGTGGTTGATGAGATGGTGCCTTCAACGCCGAGACCGACACCAAAGGTCACCATGTGCTGCCAGAAGGCGGGGTCGTCGGTACTGACCGGGACGTTGTTGGTCAGATCGCTGCGCAGATCGCGATTCCAGTAGTACATGGCGATATCCGCCAGGTTGTTGCTCCAGCTGTCCTTGAACGGGCCGACCGGGGCGTACTGGTATGTCGCGCTATTGGGGCCGGTGATGAGCGGACCATTGTTACCGTCGTTGTTTTGCCTGGCGCCTGACGTTGCCGCTTCATAGTAACTGCCATCAGTCCAGTAGCCATCGGTGGTCAGAATGGTGAAGTTCTGGCGGCACGACAAGTCCTTGCCTCCCGATACGCCCGGGGTGGTGCTGGCGGCGCCGCGACTATCTTGCCACTCGTAGTAATCGCCTGCGGCATCAAGTGCCCGACGTAGCGGGGTGCTGCCTGTGGGCTGTTGCGCAAACAGCCAGTCAAAGAACTGCTTGCGATTGTTGGTGACGTTGCCAAAGTTGTCCTTGTCGCTGAAGTCACGTACGCCACGTTCGATGGTGGACGTCGATAAGCCGTCAACGTTTACGCTGCTTCTGTTGATACGGCCGTAGCCAATCCGCAGCCCCGTGCCCTGCTGCGCAAAGGCCCGGCTTACGCCCGCCTTGGCGGCCGACATACGGTCGCGGTAATAGGAGTACCAGTTGGCGAAGTTGGTTTCTTCACTACTGCCTACCTTGACGTAGGTATAGCAGTCGTCATCCGTTGCTGTGCCGTTGCAGTTCGCGTTCCCGGCGTTGAATACGTAATAGAAAGCGGCCTGAGAATTAGCGGAATATTCATTGGAGTAACCCGCGTAATACCAGGTTGGCCTGAATGAGGTGCTGAGGTTGACCGTATTGGTTCCTCGGCTGCTTGAATAGCCGTCTTTCCAGGCGGAAGTAAAGCTTGAATTGCCTCGACTCACGCCATCCTGATCCAGCGGCGGAAGGTATGTGGCGGTGGGGTCGTAATAGATCTTGTTGTAATAGCTCGACTTGGCCCGCTTGGTATTGTGGTTTGAATAAATGCCGTCCGGCATGAAGGACCAATCCATTGAACCGGAGTCATCGAGCACGAACAAGATGTTCGGCTCCACCGTGCCCCCCAGATAGAGCGGGACCTGAGAGATGGCCAGCGATGCTGAGAGCGCCTGACTGGGCAGGCCGAAAGCGCATGCAGCAACGACCGCTGCAGCGATGGGGGTCAGCGTTTTGGGCGGTGTAGTGTTCATGGCAACACCTTTCAGAATGGCGCGCGCGGTGTTCATTGCATCACCGTCGAGCGCAGGATGACGGTACTGGTGCCACTGGCACCGGTGGAGCGGGCGGTGATGTCGAAGATGCGGACATCGGCCGGTCGAAGTTCAAGCGATGCGGTTGAAAATACGCCGGGGCGCTCTTCAATCCAGTAGTCGGGCGCTTCAGCAAAGCTCGGATACGACACGGCGGGCGACAGGGGCGCCGTATAGGAGGCCATCGCCTTGAGGTTGTTGCCTGCGGCCCAGCCGCGTACGTTGGATGTGGTTGCCCAGTTGCTGGCCACGGACTCGTCTGGTGCCGGGTTGGACGGGAACGAAAACGCACCGTTTCCAGAGAGCGAGTTGAGGGCGGTCAGTGCCTCGTTTTCGCCGGCACGCAAAGCCATTTCGGCAGCCTGTGCCGCCAGATCACGATCGCGCATATTGCCGGACATACGCTCTTCCAGCGACGTGGTTTGCATGGCGGTCAAGCCCAGCATGGTCATCACCAATAGAAGAATGAGGCCGACAATCAGCGCCGAGCCGGACTGTTCGGTGCGGACCTTGTTTGAGTGATTTCGTGGCGTCATGGCGAGGCCCTTAGAAGCGGTTGCGCAACGCGATCGTTGTCGACACCGTCGAATACATCCGTCGATCCGCTGCCGTGGTTGTTACGCCATTGAAAGTGATTGGCATCGGCGCAGATACCGCGTTGTCATCCGCGCTGGCGAGCAGCAGTTCAAACTGGATTGCGATGACGTTCGGCCAGTCGGTTGCGGTCATGGCCGAGGCAGGCAGGTAGCGGGTCACGGTGCGAGCGTTCGCTCCGGGGGCCGCGGTAGCTGCGGGCAGACCGTACAAAACGTTCATGTTGGCAACGCCCTCGATCATCTCATTGCCGTTCAGATACAAGGATTGGAGCGCTTGCCCCTGGCGATTCACTTTGCTGGACTGCGCAAGATGGAAGGTCTGCGACTGCAGGCGCATGACGCGTGTGCCATCGCCGTACTCCCTGTCGCTTGCCAGACTGTCGGAGATGTTTGCCCCGCCAGTGACTTTGTGTTCCAGCGTGACGTTGTTGCCAGAGGCCGGTACATTGCTGACGCGAAAAGCGTCAGCAGAGATGCAGTCCGCCATTATCACGATGTCGCCTTGCCGGAAGTCCAGTGCGTTGTCGCGAATGACGGGAGAGTTGGCGGATTTGACTGAAGCCGTGAGCGTTGTCGCGGCGCCAGAAGCATAAAGAATGGTAATGACGTCGGTGCCGGGCACGCCAATGTTCGCCGGGGAGGCATAGGAGCCGACGATGCCCGGTGCGCCTGCCGCGTATCGATAGGCGCTGATGGCGTTTGCGCTGTCGAAAGTCACCCCAGTCGCACTGGACCGCGGGAACACCGCGCCATAGCCTTCCTCCTCGGCGCTGGCGGCCATGTAGCCGCAGCCAAGATGCCCCACCATCCGGAAATTGCGCTGCAGGAATTCGACGGCAAAACGGCCGTTCTCCTGTATGCGTGCCAATTCTTCGTTGTAGCGATAGGTCTGTTTGTTGTTGACGAATAGGGTGATCATGCCGCCCACAAGCAGCAGGCTGATCACCATGCCGATCATCAGTTCGATCAGCGTTGAACCACGCTGGCCGGTCAGGCGACGGCAGCGGTCAAAGACGGAGAGGGGGGCGATCGGGCTCATGGTCGGGCGCTCATTCGCGGGAAACGATCTGGATGATCTGGTTCTGTCGGGCGGCGGTTACGTCGTTTGCCTCGTTCCATCTGACCGAAATGACGAAAAACGGGCCACCATCACAGGCGCCAGGGGCGGCAGGGTTGCTGACCGTGCAGACCGAGCCATCACCTAGCGGAAGTTGCGCAGCCAGGCGGGCTTTCCAGTCAGTGATTTGTTGGTCGGGAAAGGTTGTTGCGCTGGTGAAGGCGCCAAAGGCCACGTTGAAATCACCATTGGTCGCATTTTGACCGCTCGCACGCACGCGCTCCTGCATGTCATAGGCGAGCGTGACGGCCTTTGAACGCAGTTGGGCCGTCTGGTTGAACTTGAGGGAACTGACCTGGAGCCCTGCCAGGCCAAGTAAGCCCAAGGACAGCACCACCATGGCAATTAGCGCTTCGATGAGCGAAAAGCCGCGTTGGCGAGCCCGGGGCTGGGTTGTGAGCCTTGTCATGTCTAGCACCCCACTACCGTGATGGCACCGTGTCCGATCGTGTTGATGATCAGCCGTCGCATACGTAGATCGCCAGATGTGCAGCCCGGCGGGGAGAGGTCAATTGTTCGATCGGCCTGGGCGATATTGAGTCCGAAAGAGTCGAAGGCGATGGCCGTTGTTGCCTGAGCGCCGGTCATGGTGACTTTGGGTAAGGCTTCGTGATCGCGCAGCAAGGTCCCGTCACTGGCATTGACTTGCCACCCCGCGCTGTAGCCGCCCGCTTTGGGTGTCACCGTGACCGTGAGACCGCGTTTGACGGCTTCGCTGCGGGCGAGCGCAAATGCAGAAAGGAGTTCATTCGCCTGGGTTGTCATTCGATTGTCTTCAATCATGCGAGTAAAGCTCGGCGTGGCGATCGCGGCAAGAATTGCCATGATGGCCAGGGTGATCATTAGCTCGATGAGAGTGAATCCGCGATTCATGGTCGTTGTCCGTAGGTTCTGGCTTGACTCTAGATGGCGCAAAGTCTGCAAGCGACAGGCAAACGCCGGGATGTGGGTTCCGGGGGATGAACGGTGGGTGAGGATAATGATTGCAAGTTTTGCAAAGCCTCGATAAAATTTGCGCCCTTTGCTGCTGTAGCTCAGTCGGTAGAGCAACTGATTCGTAATCAGTAGGTCACCAGTTCGATTCCGGTCAGCAGCACCAGTTGTACGACAAGGCCCTGGAGGTTTTCCTCCGGGGCCTTTGTCTTTCATGGTCGGGTGAGGCGCGCTTGATTGTTCCGTGTTGTGGTGTCGCGGGGCGTTGTTTCTACGCGTGTTCGTGATGGGCGTCACGCTGGCGTGTGGGTGGTGTTCCGCCCGGTTTCGCGGCGCGTCGCCGTCCGCTGGCTGTCCTTCGACTACACTTTGCGAGACACCTTTTTCGGGAGTGGCGCGCGTGCGTGGATGGCTGTTGATCGGGTTGAGTTCTGTTGTGTCGCTGGCTGTGCAGGCGGCGGAGCCTTTCGGGCGGGTGGATCTGTCGATCGGGCTGTACCGGATCGACGCCGAGGTGGCGGAAACGCCGGGGCGGCGGGCGCAGGGCTTGATGGGGCGGGAGCGTCTGTTGTCGCATGAGGGCATGGTGTTCGTGTTTCCGGAGTTGCGGGCGCACTGCATGTGGATGCGCAATACGCCGCTGCCCTTGTCGGTGGCGTTTATCGACGACTCGGGGCGGATCATCAATATCGCGCAGATGCAGCCGCACTCCGAAGACAACCATTGTGCCGCGCAGCCGGCACGCTACGCGCTTGAGATGAACCAGGGCTGGTTTGCAGAGAAGCGCGTTGCGCCGGGCGCCAAGCTTGTTGGCCTGGAGCGTTTGCCTGCGCCGCGCTGAGTCTGTGTTTGCAGAATTGGGGCGGTTTTCTGCCCTTTCTTCAGCCCTGATATTGTCCGTTCCGATCTGATAATGCTCACATCCGCTGCTCCGCGAGGGCAGCATGTGTGGCCGGATCGGAGCGTAGCGTGGCCGAAGAGAGTGATCTCGAGAAGACAGAAGAGGCGACACCACGACGCCTGGAGCAAGCGCGCGAAGAGGGGCAAGTCCCTCAGTCGCGCGAGCTGTCGACTTTTCTGGTCATGATGACGGGGGTCGCCGGCTTGTGGGTGATGGGGCAGTGGGTGTCCAGCCGCATTGTTTCCCTGGTCAAGGGCGGCTTGAGTTTCGAGCCTGAGTTGGCGCGCGATACCGCGTTGATGGTGGTCAACCTCCGCGATGTGCTCGCCGAGGCGGTGCTGACGGTGGCGCCGGTGTTTGCGGTGCTGATGGCTGCTGCGGTCGCCGCCCCCATCTTGATGGGTGGCATGGTGTTTTCTCCGAAGGCCTTGCAGTTCAAGTTCGAACGCATGGATCCGCTCAAGGGGCTGGGCAAGATGTTCTCCGTGCATGGCGCGGCGGAACTGGTCAAGGCGCTGTTGAAGGCTTTTCTGGTCGGTGGCGTGGGCGCGTGGGCGATCTGGCGCGAGAAGGACCAGATGCTCGCCTTGATGTCCCAGCCGCTGGCGGCCAGCCTCAATGACTTCGCACACATTGTGTTGTTCTCCGCCTTGCTGGTGGTCTCGAGCCTGGCCTTGCTGGCCGTGCTCGATGTGCCTTTCCAGCTGTGGCAGTACCACGACAAGCTGAAGATGACCAAAGAGCAGGTTCGCCAGGAGAACAAGGAGTCCGAAGGCGATCCGCAGCTCAAGGCGCGCATCCGTCAGGCGCAGCGCGAGATGTCGCGCCGCCGGATGATGTCCGAAGTGCCCAAGGCCGATGTGGTAGTGACCAACCCGACGCACTATGCGGTGGCCTTGCGCTACGACGCGGGGCGCATGGGCGCGCCGGTGGTGGTGGCCAAAGGCGCTGATCTGACGGCGCAAAAAATCCGTGAAATCGCGGCCGAGCACAATGTGCCGACGCTTGAGGCGCCGCCTTTGGCGCGTGCCTTGTTCGCGCACTGTGACATCGACCAGGCCGTGCCGGCCGCGTTGTACACCGCGGTGGCCGAGGTGATGGCCTATGTCTATCAACTCAACCAGTGGCTGGCCGGCGGCGGACAGGTGCCCGAGGCGCCGCAGACGCTGCCGGTGCCCGCCGATATGGACCCCGGCGCGAGCCGTGCCTGATGCTGAATCTAACTGAACACGCTCACTCATGAACGCCATCACGCTACGTTCCCTGATGTCTCCGACGGCCTTGCGTCAGCTGGCTGCACCCATGCTGATCATCATGATCCTGGCGATGATGGTGCTGCCGCTGCCGGCCTTTGCGCTGGACGTGTTCTTCACCTTCAACATTTCGCTGTCGGTGATGGTGATGCTGGTGGCCATGTACGCCAACCGGCCGCTCGATTTTTCGGTGTTCCCGACGGTGCTGCTGATCACCACCTTGCTGCGCCTGAGCCTCAACGTGGCCTCGACGCGGATCGTGCTGCTCGAAGGTCATGGCGGCCCCGACGCGGCGGGCAAGGTGATCGAGGCCTTTGGCCACTTTCTGGTCGGCGGCAACACGGCGGTGGGCCTGGTGGTGTTTACGATTCTTACGGTGATCAACTTCGTGGTGATTACCAAAGGCGCGGGGCGGATCGCCGAGGTCAGCGCGCGCTTCACCCTCGACGCCATGCCCGGCAAGCAGATGGCCATCGACGCCGACCTCAATGCCGGCCTCATCGATGACAAGGAGGCCAAGCGCCGCCGCCGCGAGATCGCGCAGGAGTCGGATTTCTACGGTGCGATGGACGGTGCCTCCAAGTTCGTGCGCGGCGATGCGGTTGCCGGCATCCTGATTCTGCTGATCAACATTGCCGGCGGCTTGGTGGTGGGCGTCATGCAGCACGACATGGCGCTGGCTCAGGCCGCTGAAAACTACACTCTGCTGACCATCGGCGACGGTCTGGTGGCGCAGATTCCCGCGCTGATCATCTCGGTGGCCGCGGGTCTGGTGGTGTCCCGCGTGGGTGACGAGGGGCAGATCAGTGGTCAGGTCGTCCGTCAGGTGTTTGCCAATCCGCAGGTCATGATGCTGACCGCGGCCATCCTTGGCGTGCTGGGCCTGATCCCCGGCATGCCCAATCTGGTCTTCATCCTGCTCGCCTCGTTCTTTGGCTGGCTGGCCTGGTGGCGGCAATCGCATCCGATCGATGGCCCGGCAGACGAGGAGGCTGTGAAAACGCCGACTCAGGCGGACATCGCCGCGGCCACCGAGCAGTCTCAAGAGGCGAGCTGGGCCGATGTGTCGCCGGTGGACGTGCTGGGTCTCGAGGTGGGCTACCGGCTGATCCCGATGGTCGATAAGGCGCAGGATGGCGAGCTGCTCAAGCGCATCCGCGGCCTGCGCAAGAAGTTCGCGCAGGATGTCGGCTTCCTGGCGGCGCCGGTGCATATTCGAGACAACCTCGAGCTCAAGCCCAATGCTTACCGGATCGCGCTCAAGGGCGTCGAAATCGGCAGCGGCGAGGCCTACCCGGGGCAGTTCCTGGCGATCAATCCGGGGCGGGTCACCGGCCCGCTGTCGGGCCGCGAGACCAAAGATCCGGCCTTCGGGCTGCCGGCCTTCTGGGTCGACGCCAGCCAGCGCGAGCAGGCGCATGCGCTGGGTTACACGGTGGTCGATGGCAGCACGGTGGTGGCGACCCACCTGAATCACCTCATTCTCGAACACGCGGCCGAGTTGCTTGGCCGGCAGGAAACCCAAGCGCTGCTTGACCACATCGGTCGCGATTCGCCCAAGCTCATCGAAGACCTCGTGCCCAAGCAGTTGCCGGTGTCGACGGTGCAGCGCGTGCTGCAGAACCTGCTCGAAGAGGGCGTCAATATCCGCGACATGCGCACCATCATCGAGGTGTTGGCCGAGCACGCCGCGCGGATTCAGGACCCGCTCGAACTCACCTCGCGGGTACGTCAGGCGCTCGGCCGGTCGATCATTCAGGCGCTGTTCCCGGGCGACACCGAGGTGCAGGTCATGGCGCTCGATCCGGGCCTGGAGCGGGTGCTGATGCAGGCCGTCGGCAGCGGCGGGCCGGAGGGCGGGGCGATCGAGCCGGGGCTGGCCGACAGTCTCTTGCGGCAGACCGTGTCGCTGGCGCAACGCCAGGAGAGCATGGGCTTGCCGCCGGTGCTGCTGGTGCCGGGGCAGCTGCGCTGGCTGCTGTCGCGCTTCCTGCGTCGCTCGGTGCCGACGCTCAAGGTGATTGCCAATGCCGAGGTGCCGGAAAACCGCATGATTCGCGTCGGCGCCACGGTCGGATCCGCCGCTTGAGCATCTGCTGGCATGCGCCGGCAAAAATGACCGGCAAGAAATAAGGGGGGAGAACCCCCTTTTTCCGGCGACGAGGTGGACGTCGAGCTCCGCATAATCGAGCCATCAAGACTCGTCCGGACGATCGGACCGATGGCTGCGGAGATCACCATGAACGTCAAACGCTATTTTGCCCAGACCGCCCGAGAAGCCCTGCGTCAGCTCAAGGAAGAGCTGGGCGCCGACGCCATCGTGCTGTCCAATCGATCGGTCGACGGTGGTGTCGAGATCGTGGCGCTGCCGGCGGATGCGGTCGAAGTGCTCCATCAAAGTACGCGCAGCGCGCCGGTCGCCGCCAAGCCCGCGCCGGCCAAAGCGCCTGTGCAGACGCATGACGACGACGAGGGCGATTACCGCGTTCAGTTGTCGTCCGCCCGTCGTCCGGTGACGCCCGCAGCTCAGCCAGCGCGCGCGCCCGCACCCGCACCGACGCAACAGATTCGCCCGTTTCAGCCGCCGCGTGTCGATCGCCCGGTGATGCATCACGAGGTGTTCCCCCGGCATGACGACATGCGCCCGGCCGAACCCCAGCGCACCGAGCCTTTGCCGCGCCAGCGTGCGCCGGCCGCGCGCCCCGTGCCGGCCGAGCCGCGTCGCGAAGAAGAATCTGCCCGTATCCGCGCCCTGCAGGAAACCAACACCCGGCTGATGGAAGAGATGGGCGGCATCCGCGCCATGCTCGAACGCCAGCTCGCCGGCTTTGCCTGGGGTGAGGCCGGGCGCCAGGCGCCCGCGCGCACCCGCATGACCGGTGAGTTGCTCGAAGCCGGCTTCTCGGCGCAACTGGCGCGCACGCTCTGCGATGCGGTCGATCCGAACGCCGAACTGAGCGCGGCCCGCAATGCGGTCAAGACCGCGCTCAATCGTGGCCTGCGCGCTTTGTCGAACGATGCCGACGTGATCGACCGTGGCGGTGTGTATGCGCTGGTCGGGCCGACCGGTGTGGGCAAGACCACCACCGCGGCCAAGCTCGCTGCGCGCTGCGTGGTACGCCACGGCGCCGACAAGCTGGCGCTGATCACCACCGACGGCTACCGGATCGGCGCGCATGAACAATTGCGCATCTACGGCCGCATCCTCGGCGTGCCGGTGCACGTGGTGCGCGACGCCGGTGACTTGCGCCAGACCCTGGCCGAGCTGCGCGACAAGCATATGGTGCTGATCGACACCGTCGGCATGTCGCAGCGCGACCGCATGGTCGGCGAGCAGGCGGCCATGCTCACCGGCGCCGGCAACGTCAATCGTCTGCTGCTGCTCAACGCTACCTGCCGCGGCGACACGCTCGATGATGTGGTGCGCGCCTATGACGGCCCCGATCTGGCCGGCTGCATCCTGACCAAGGTCGACGAGGCCGCCTCGCTCGCCCCGGCGCTCGATGTGGCGGTGCGCCATGAGATGTCGGTCTACTACGTGGCCAATGGCCAGCGCGTGCCCGAAGACCTCCATCTGCCCAATCGCGCCTACCTGCTGCATCGCGCGATGAAAGCGGTGGACGACAATTCGCCGTATCACCTCAAGGGCGAAGAAGCCGGTTTGCTGATGGCGTCGGCCGGAGCCTGACATGATCGACGGGCGCGAAGACCAGGCCGCAGGGCTGCGGCGCTTGTTTCGAAAGGCACCGCCGACCGTCGTCGCGGTGTTCTCTACCGGCCATGCCGCCGCCAAGACCGCGGCGCAGGCGATCACCCGCCTGGGCGGTCAGGCGCACCGCGTGCTGGTGCTCGATGAGGCCGCTGGCGCGAATAGCCTGGCGGACGTGTGGGGCCATGCACCCGGTGGTGATCTGCTGCATGTGCTCGATGACCGCCAGTCGCTGGAGGGCCTGCTGCTGCCGGTGCCCGGTTTGATGGGGCGGCTGCCGACCGCGGCGGTAGCCATGGCGCTGCCGCTGCTCGACGACGAGCGCCGCGCCCAGCTGCTGACGCATTTGCAGTCCCTGCAGCGCCGCACCCGCTTCATGGTCATCCATGCCTCGGCGCAGGCGCTGGACCCGGTGTCGCCCTTTGTGTTCGCCGCACCCCGTCACCTGGTGCTGGCCGAGGCCAGCGGGCGCGGTGCAACTGAAGCCTATGCCTGCATCAAGGCGCTGGCGGCGCAGGGCGCGGGGTCTTTGCATGTGGCGGTCGCGCGTGCGCGAGATCGCGCCGATGCGCGCGCCTTCTTTGACCGCCTGGCGGCGCTGGTGCGGGCCAAAGTGGGGATCCCGCTCGCTTGGGTCGGGCAGGTCGAACGCGATGATCTGGCCGGGCCCTTGCTGCATCACGCCGCCTTGCCGCAGGAGGCGGAAGCCGCTTTCCTGCGCAGACTGCACGGCTGGCGACACACTGCGGCAGCGGCGCCGCGGCCTTAGGTCAAAACGCGATGTCGACGCGCTTTTTTGCGTCGGGATGAGAATAAGACGGTAAGAAGCCGCCTTTTTTGGAGTGCACAAATTGGGTAAAGCACGGACAATAGGGCGTATCGGGCTTCATGGCGACGGCCATGCAGCGAGTCGAGCCCCCGGTCTGGGGCTGCACCATTGAACGGGCCACTGCATGTACACCGCATCCGGCACACTTGATCGCGACCAGTTGGTGGTGCATTACGCGCCACTGGTCAAACGCATCGCCTACCACCTGATGGCCAAGCTGCCAGCCAGTGTGCAGGTCGATGACATCATCCAGAACGGCATGATCGGGCTGCTCGACGCCATTGGTCGCTACGAAGAAGGCTTGGGCGCGCAGTTCGAGACTTACGCCGTGCAGCGGATTCGTGGCTCCATGCTCGATGGTCTGCGTGAAAACGACTGGTTGCCGCGCAGCCTGCGTCGCGACATGCGCCGCATCGAAGGCGCGATCCACGAACTCGAACAGACGCACGGCCGACACCCGACCGAGCGCGAGCTGGCCGACTCGCTCGGCATGGCGCTGGCCGAGTATCAGAAAATGCTGCAAGACGCCCGCGGCCATCAGTTGGTGTATTTCGAAGACTTTACCGATGGCAATGACGACGATTATCTCGAGCGCCACGCGGTCGGCCATGAGGGCGACCCGCTCGATGCCTTGCTCGACCAGAGCATGCGCGACATTCTTGTGGCGTCGATCGACGATCTGCCCGAGCGCGAGAAAACCGTAATGGGCCTGTATTACGAGGAAGACCTCAACCTGCGTGAAATTGGTGAAGTGCTCGGCGTGTCCGAGTCGCGCGTGTGTCAATTGCACAGCCAGGCCATCGCCCGCCTGCGCTCCCGGATTCACGGCAGCAAAGGCGGTCCCAAGGCTCGGCGCGGCCGACCGCCGAAGAACGCCGCCGACGCGGCCTGATCATTTAGGACGCGCCCACAGTCATGGACAGCATCAGCCTGATCGGACTGGTTCTCGGCCTGGCCGCCATTTTGGTGGGGCAGGTGCTTGAGGGCGGCCACATCAGCTCGCTGGTCCAGCCGACCGCCTTCATGATTGTGATTGGCGGCACGCTTGGCGCGGTCATGCTGCAAAGCCCCTTGCGCGTGTTCAAGGACGGCATGGCCATGGCTAAATGGATTTTTGTGCCGCCCGCCGCGACCCACGCCGAACTGATTGACCGGGTGGTGGGCTGGAGTCACGTGGCGCGCCGCGAGGGCTTGCTGGCGCTGGAAAACCAGATCGCCGGCGTGAGCGACGGCTTCACCCAGAAAGGCATTCAATTGCTGGTCGATGGCGTGGAGCCGGACCGTCTGCGCGACGTGATGGAGGTTGAAATCACCGCCTGGGAAAGCCGGATGAAGCTTGGCGCAAAAATCTGGGAAGCCGCGGGCGGCTATGCGCCGACGATCGGCATTCTGGGTGCGGTGATGGGCTTGATCCACGTAATGGAAAACCTCACCGACCCGTCCAAACTGGGTGCCGGCATTGCCGTGGCGTTTGTGGCGACGATCTACGGTGTGGGTTTTGCCAACCTGGTGTTCTTGCCGATGGCCAAAAAGCTGCAGGCGCATGTCGCACGTCTGGTGTCTCAGCGCGAGATGCTGGTCGATGGTCTGGTCGGCATCGCCAATGGCGACAATCCACGCATCATCGAAAGCCGCTTGCAGGGCTACGACGTCTGAGCTTGCGGCCGTCTGCGCCGCGCGCTTCTCCCCTTGTCGGTTTAACAAAAACTTCACCCGCCACGTCTTTCATTTCGATATTATTCGAAATATGGAAATAAAAGACGCTGCCCTGGTGTTGTCTGCGCTCGGCCATGAGGCCCGGCTGAGCATTTTTCGCCTGCTTGTGGAAGCCGGCCCTGCGGGACTCAACGCCGGTGCGATCAGCGACGCACTGGCCATGCCGCCGGCGTCCGCCTCGTTTCATCTGGCGCATCTGAGCCGGGTGGGCTTGATTCAAGGGCAGCGGACGCACCGCTTCATTCATTACTCGGCCAATTTTTCGGGTATGGATGAACTGATTGTCTTTCTGACGCGCAACTGTTGCCAGGGCGAGTCCTGCCTGCCGCTGACGGCGGCCTGCGAGACCCGCGAAAAGCGCCGCGCCATCGCCAATGACTGATCTGTCCAACATCACTTCAAGTAATCCCGAGACGCCATGACTGACCTGAAAACCGTGCTGGTGCTGTGCACCGGAAACTCCTGCCGCTCACAAATGGCCGAGGCCATTCTCAACCATGATCTCGCCGGCCAGGTGCGCGCCTTGTCGGCGGGCACAGTGCCCCAGCCCAAGGTGGCGGACGGTGCCATCGAAGCGCTCACGCAGGCGGGGCTGCCGACGGTCGGACTGACCCCAAAGGATGTGTCGGTCGTTCTCGACGAGCCCATCGATCTGGTGGTGACCGTGTGCGACAACGCCAAGGAGAGCTGCCCGATCTTTCCCCGACCGGTGCCGCGCATGCATGTGCCCTTCCATGATCCGCACGGCGAGCCGATCGACAGCTTCGTCGCCGTGCGCGACGAGATCCGCACCCGGCTGGTGCCGCTTGTGCGCGATGCGCTCGGTCTGTGAGAGGAGGTCGTCATGTCTGCACAATGTGAAGTCACGGCCAAGGTCGCCGCAGGGGCACCGATCAGTTTCTTTGAGCGCTATCTGACGGTGTGGGTGTTCTTGTGCATCTTTGCCGGCATCGCGCTGGGCCAGATCGCGCCGGGTGTTTTTCAGGCGCTCGGCCGTCTGGAGGTCGCCCAGGTCAATCTGCCGGTGGGGGTGCTGATCTGGGTGATGATCATTCCGATGCTGATGAAGATCGACTTCGGTGCCTTGCACGAGGTGCGCGAGCAGAAGCACAGCATGGCCATCACCCTGGTGGTGAACTGGGCGATCAAACCCTTCACCATGGCGGCGCTGGGCTGGATCTTCATTCGCCATGTGTTTGCGCCGTGGTTGCCGGCCGAGCAGATCGACAGCTACATCGCCGGCCTGATTCTGCTTGGCGCGGCACCGTGCACGGCCATGGTGTTCGTGTGGAGCAATCTGTGCCGCGGGAATGCCAATTTCACGCTGACCCAGGTCGCGCTCAATGATCTGATCATGGTCTTCGCCTTCGCGCCCATCGTTGCGCTGCTGCTGGGCGTGTCGTCGATCCCGGTGCCGTGGGACACCCTGTTTCTGTCGGTGGTGATGTACATCGTCATCCCGCTGGCAATCGCGCAGTTCATTCGCAAGCGCTTGCTGGCGCGCGGCCGGGCGGCGTTTGACGCGGCGCTGACGCGGATCGGCCCCTTCTCGATCATGGCGCTGCTCGCCACGCTGGTGCTGCTGTTTTCCTTCCAGGGCGGCACCATCGTTGCTCAGCC
Source organism: Denitromonas ohlonensis (assembly GCF_007625205.1). Classification (GTDB taxonomy): domain Bacteria; phylum Pseudomonadota; class Gammaproteobacteria; order Burkholderiales; family Rhodocyclaceae; genus Nitrogeniibacter; species Nitrogeniibacter ohlonensis. The sequence continues at coordinate 16,690 of NZ_VMNI01000017.1, forward strand.
GGGCATCATCGCCATGCTGGCGGTGCCTATCCTGCTGCAGACCTTGTTGATTGCCGGGCTGGGCTATGTGCTCAACCGCGGCTTGCGGGTGCGCCACGATGTGGCCGGGCCGTCGACGATGATCGGCGCCTCCAACTTTTTTGAGTTGGCCGTGGCGGTGGCCATCGTGTTGTACGGCTTTGATTCCGGCGCGGCGCTGGCGACGGTGGTCGGTGTGCTGATTGAGGTGCCGGTGATGCTGTGGCTGGTGCGAACGGTCAACACCAGCAAGGCGTGGTACGAGCGGGGCTTGCAGCGCGCCGGGTGAGGGCGCGCTACGGCAGCTTACAGACGGAAGCTGCTGACCGAGCCTTTCAGATCGCCGGCCAGGTCACGCAGTTGGTCCGCCGCGCCGGCCATGCGGCCTAGGGCGGACTGGTTGGCGCGCACGCGCTCGGCCATGTCTTCCACATTGCGACTGATTTGGCCGCTCGATTCGCTCTGCTCGCGCACCGCGCGGGTGATTTCACCCACCTCGGCGGTCGTGTGGCTGACCGACTCGTTGGCTTCGCCAAGCGCTTCGGAGGCCAGGCGCATGCCGCTGCGGCTGTCTTCGAGCGACTCCAGCCCTTTGTTGAGTGCTTTTTCCAATGTGCGTGCCTGTTCGCCCAACACATTCGTAATACCGTCGATCTGGCTGGCCGACTGGCCAGACTTTTCGGCCAGTTTGCGCACCTCGTCGGCCACCACGGCAAAGCCACGGCCTTGTTCGCCCGCACGGGCCGCTTCGATGGCCGCATTCAGTGCCAACAGATTGGTTTGTTCGGCGATCTCGCGCACCTGCTGCGTCATGGTGGTGATTTCTTGCGCGCTCTTGAAGAAGGCTTGCGCCGTGTCGGTGACGCCGCGCATGACGCTGGCCGAGCCTTCGACTGATTTTGCCAAGGTGTCGAGGCGGGCCGCCGCGCGGGAAGACGCTTCGAGGCCTTTCTCAGACAGCGCGCTGAGTCTTTCGGTGTTGCCGCTGATGCGCAAGATGGCGGCGGTGACGGTATCCACGCCTTGCGCGGTGTCGCCGGCAGCTTCGGTTTGCCGTTCGGCAGATTCTGCCGCCTTGCGCGATTCGACGGCCACTTCGCCCGCGGCAGCGTCGACGCTGGCGACGGATTTGGCGACCCGGCCGATCAGCGTGCCCAGGTCGTTTCGGATCGACTCCGCGCTGATGGCGATGCGGCCCAGTTCGTCACGGGTGTGAGCCCGGATCGGCTGGCTGAAGTCGCCTTTGGACAGTGCGAGCAGGCCGCTTTCGAGTTCGCGTGCCGGGCTGATGAGTTGGCTGCGCAGCAGCCACAGGAAGAGACCAAAGGCCATGGCGCAGGCGATGGCCATCAGCGCGGCAGTAATCACAATGGCTTGCCGCGAGTCAGCCTTGATGGCGTCGGTTCGTTCGGCAATTTGCGCGTTGACCAGCGCCGCCAGATCGTCGAGGTGCTTGCCGGCAATCTTGTCGGCGTCGCGTACGTCTTTTTCCAGCGCATAGATGTCATAGCTGACGCGGTAGGCGGAGAGGGCGTCACCGTAAGCCTCGCGGAGGTTATGGTGTTCGGTCAGAAAGGACTTGGCGAGCGTCTGCGTCTGCTCATTGACCAGGGGCGAGGCGGCCAGCGCGGTCAGCGCGGCTTGCAGCGCGTCCTGCTTTTTGCCGTAAGCGAGCCAGTAGTCGGCGGTGATGTCGTCTTCGGTGATGCGCAGGAGAATGTTCTTCCAGTCCAGTAATTGGGAGAGGAACTCCGTTTTGTTCTCGGCCAGCTTGAACTGCTCGGAATGGAGCGCGTCGACTTCGCTGGTGAGCGTGTCGATGGCGCGATATTGCAAAAACAGGCCGACACAGGCCGCCACCAGCAGCAGGGCGGTGCCGCCGCCACAGATCAGCAGCAGTTTGTTGCGGATGCTGGACAGGATGAAGTTCATGATCGTGCCGTCGGAGGAAGTCAAAGTTGACGTCAACGTACGGCCGCGGCGGGCGTTTCTTTAGCGAGGAAAACCCGAATATTTGCCGAGGCCTGTCGGCCACGCGACTCGCGGGGACTCAAGGGTGTCTGGGCAATGCCGTAATGAGACTGTGGGTGGCACAAACGTTGCATTGATCGCTTGTGATGCCACCGAAGGACCGGACGCCGCCATGGCCAGACGAAACCGAGACGTAGAAGAGCACGAAAACCACGAGCGCTGGCTTGTGTCCTACGCTGACTTTATTACCTTGTTGTTCGCCTTCTTTGTGGTGATGTATTCGCTCAGCTCGGTCAACGAGGGCAAATACCGCGTGCTCAGCGACTCGCTGGTTCAGGCGTTTCGCAGCGTGAGTGTGAATGAATCGGGCACCCAGATCGTGGTACAGCAGGTGCCCATGCCGACGGGGCCGATTCCCATGCCAAAACCCGATCGTGCGCAACAGGCGGCGGAGCAAGCCAAGCAGGCGGCAAAAGAGGCGGCGGTCAAAAAAGTGCGGAGCATGGCCGACGAGATTCGGCGTGTGCTCAAGCCGCTGTCCGATGGGGGCCAGGTGCTGGTTACCGAGGGTGCGAACGGCATCAAGGTGGAAATCAACGCGGAAGTGCTGTTTGCCCCGGGCGAGGCCTTGCTCGGCGCACAGGCGGTGAGCGCCCTGAGTGCGGTGGCGCAGGTGCTGGTCGGGTCGGAGTTTCCGATCGTGATTGAAGGGCATACCGACAATGTGCCGATCAGTACCTATCGCTTTCCCTCGAATTGGGAGTTGTCTGCGGTGCGGGCGTCGAGTGTGGTGCGTTTATTCGTCAATTCCGGCGTCGAACCGGCGCGTCTGACCGCGGCGGGGTATGGCGATCAGCGGCCGGTGGCCGACAACGAAACGCCCGACAGCCGCAGCAAGAACCGCCGTGTGACCTTGCTGATCGAGTCGATCTTGGTCGAGGAAGAATTGCCGCCGGTGGTGCCGTTGCGCCGCAATGATCCGATTCAGAGCATTTTGCCCAGCGCCGGTGCGCCTTCGTCGGAGGCCGCCCAGATTCTTTAAAATTGACGTGTATCAAAATCATTGCGGCGCACAAGTTTAGGATGTTGTTACATTTTTTAACATCGAGCGCGCCATGGCGGAATTGTTTCAGTGGTCCGATGCATACGGCGTCGGCATTCAGGAAATCGACGAGCAGCACAAGGTGCTGGTCGACTTGCTCAATCGGCTGCATGACGCGATTCATGCGCACCAGGGATCCGAGACTTCGCGCAAGATTCTCGGCGATCTGGCCGACTACACCCGCACCCACTTTGCGGTTGAAGAGTCGCTCATGCGGGTGTCGAACTACCCCGACTTCGAGGCCCACAAGCAGAACCACGAAGACTTGATTGGCCAGGTCAATGCCTTGCAGGCCAAGCTGGAGACCGGCGAAGCCAAGATCACCTTCGAGTTGCTGCACTTCCTCAAGGTGTGGCTGACCCATCACATCAAGGAGGCAGACAAGCGCTTTGCCGACTATTTCATCAGTGTGGGCGGTGCGCCGGCCTGGGCGCCGCACGTCGAGCAGTCGATGAGCGAAAAGAAATGGTGGTGGAAGTTCTGGTGAGTTTGAATGTTGTGCAGTTCAAATCGGCCCCACGGGGCCGATTTGCTTTTCAGGCGCTGGCGGTGTGCCTCAGCGGCAGACGGGACAGCAGACGGATCACGATCAGCGCAAACAGCAGTCGCGCCCACAGGATGCCCGACAGGTCGGCCCCCATCAGCAGGATCAGCAAGGTGTCTTCGATCAGGCTGTGACACAGGCCGAGAAAGCTCAGCGTGAGAAACACATCGCGACGGCTCAGCGTGCCGCTGCGCACTTCCTTGAGCAGCAAGCCCGCGCCGAATGTCAGGCCGAGCGTGGCGCCGATGACCGTGATGTTGGCCGCTTCGCCGCGAATGCCGATGACCCGCAGCGCCGGGACGAGCAGGGCGTGAATCAGCTTTTCGATGCCCAGAATCCGAAGCAGGCGAAGCACCGCCATCAGTGCGGCGATGATCACCAGAATCCAGAGTAGTGTTTGCGCCTGGTCCAGCGCCCAGCCCGCCAGTGTGGGCGCCGCCGCCGGCGCCTGCCAGGGCAGATCGACCGGGTGGGCGAGCCAGCCGGTGGTTTGATAGACCAGATTCAACAGGCCGCCCAGCACGATGGCCCCGACCAGTCGGATCGCCAGGGTGGCGCGCCAGTGCACGCCCGCGGCCTTGGCCACGGCGCCTTCGACCGGCAGGGAATGGGCCACCAGCATCATGGCGCCGAGCACGGTCGCTTGCGCTGCCGTCACCGGGGTGTCCGCGGCGAGCGTGAAAAACACCACCAGACCGGCGTAGATGTTGCTGAGCAAGGTCGCAGCCCAGACCAGGCCGAGATTGTCTGGCAGGCCGACCAGCGACATGACCGGCGACAGGGCCCAGGCGAGCATCTCGCTGCCGCCCGCCATGTCGAGGGCTTTCACGATGAGCAAGGCCGGCACCATGACTTTCAGCAAGGCGCCGTAGACGTAGAGCACCTCACGGGCGAAGGCGATGATGGGGTGCGTCGGCGCGGTTGGGGGCGTGGCGGACATTCTGGTTTCAGTCTTGGGCTGGGTATGCTGCCAGTCTAGCGGGGCGGTCGGTAAATAATTAGGCATTCATCGATTCATCGTTTCCAAAAACTTTTCTATTTGGTCTAAAAAGGACAGATTCTGAACTTTTCACAGGCGAAGCCATGGCGCTCGACCGTATCGACCGACGCATCCTGAGCATCCTCCAGCGGGATGCGCGCTTGACCAATCAGAAACTCGCCGAGGTGATCGGGCTGTCGCCGCCGGCCTGTTTGAAGCGGGTCAAGCGCATGACCGAGCAGGGCTACATCAGCCGGCAGGTGGTGTTGCTTGACCCGGCGCGGATCGGGCCGCTGCTGCATATCGTGGTGGAGGTGACCATGGAGCGTGATCGAAAGGATTTGTACCAGCGCTTCCTGGGGCGAGCCATGGCGCATGCGGCCGTCAAACAGTGCTATCAGGTCACGGGCGAGATCGATTTTGTGTTGATTGTGGTGGTGCCGACCATGGAGGCTTACGACCAGTTCTGCGACGAGGTGCTGTACGCCGACGACAACCTCCGCAAGTTTCGAACACTGGTGTCGCGCTTCCGGAACAAGTTCGACACGGCGCTCGACGTCGGCGCCTAGCGCCGTGCGCGTGGCGACCACGGCCTTGGCGGCAGCGCTCGTCCGCCTATCGTTTTAGCATTTGGCAGGCATAATTGATCTACTACTTGCACCGCCATCTTCGACTCAGTGGCGGTGTGTTCGGAGCGTGCCTGCGATGCATCTGGATATTCCTACCGTCACCTTCCTCGCTGCGGTGAGTTGTTTGTCCGTTGCACTGGCCATGTGGGTCGTCGCCGGTCGCTATCCGCCGGTCGTGGCCCGCGCCATGTTCCGCTGGGGCGGGGCGTGCGGCTTGTCGGCCTTCGGCGCGTTGCTGGTCTTTTTGCGCGGCACGCTGCCGGATTTTCTGTCGGTGGTGGTTGGCAATACCGTCATCGTCGGCGGGTTTGCGATGGTCTACCACGCGATTCGGGTGTTGCATGAGCGAACGGGCCCCAGCGACCGTCTGGCCGCGGTCTGGGTGCTGGTGTGCTTTGTCTTGTACTGGACGGCGTTCGAGCTCAACCGCGACATCAATCTGAGAATCATTCTGGTGGCGACGCTGAAAATCCCGGTGCTGGCGCTGATTGTGCGCGAACTGTGGGTTGGCAGTCAGCGGGGCCGGCGGGCGATCGAGTTCATGCTGCTCAGCGTGTATTTGCTGTATGCGCTGGTCAGCGCGCTGCGTGCGCTGAATGTGATGATGACATCCGCGCTGGATCTCGATAGTTTTCTGAGTGATCCGGTGCAGCAGTTTTCCTTCGTTGCCTACTTCCTGACGCTGAGTGTGTCGTCTCTGTTTTTCATGTTGGCGCTGGGCGAGGTGCTGACGGCCGAGCTCTATCAACGGGCGACCACCGATCCGCTGACCGGCATCTACAACCGCCACGCCTTCGAAGAGCTGGCCTTGCGGGAGATTTCCCGGGCGCAGCGCACGGGGCGATATCCGAGCATGCTGATGGTCGATATCGACCACTTCAAGCAGATCAACGACCGCTATGGCCACACGGCTGGCGACGGGGTGCTGCGTGCGGTGGTCGGCGCCATTCAAGGGGCGCTGCGCCAGCAGGACTTTGTCGGCCGTTGGGGCGGCGAGGAGTTCTGCGTGCTGTTGCCGGAAACCGGCCAGATCGATGCGCTGCACGTGGCCGAGCGTTTGCGCAGCAGCGTGATGGAGATGCCCTTGTCCACGGTGGCGGAGGCGGTGACGGTCAGCATCGGTGTGAGCAGCCCGTATGCGCACGAATGCAGCTTTTCGGCCATGATCGAGGTCGCCGACGATGCCTTGTACAAGGCGAAGTTCGGCGGGCGCAATCGGGTGGTGATCTCCGGCGTGTAGCGCTGGCGTCAGCGCCTACGGAAACGCCGGCTCGCGGTTGGGGGTGGTGAAGGTTTCCTTGGTCAGGCGGTTCAGCGGTACGTTCAGGCTCGGGGTGTTGAACCAGCGTTGATACAGCGCCGGCATCTCGGGGGTGGGCAGGAGACGGCGCAGGCTGTTGCTGACCGTGTCGGTGAAGCGGGCATCGCCCTTGCGCATCATGATGCCGTAGGGCTCGATCGACAGAAACGGGCCAACCACTTCGTACTGCGCCGGGCCATCGGCAGTGGCGGAAATCTGCGAATACAGAATGATGTCGTCCAGCGCAAAGGCCTTGGCTTTGCCCTCGCGCACGGCCGCGAGGCCCGCGTCGGCGTCGGCCACGTGCAGCAGCGTCAGGCTCAGGCTGGCGGCGGCGTTGTGTTCGATCACCAGCTTCTCGCCGGTGGTGTTCTTGATCACCGCGATCGTCATGGTGCCAAGGTCGTCGATCGAACGGATCTTGTCGGCCTTGCGGGTGAGCAGGCGGGTGCCGGTGACGTAGAAGGCGGGGCTGAAGTCGTAGCGGGCGAGGCGATCACGCGTGATGGTCGAGGCGCTGCAGTCCATGTCGGTTTCGTTGTTGTCGAGCGCCGTAAAGCGGGTGTCCCAGGTGGTTTCCCGATACGCGATCTTCAATTCGGACAGGCCCAGCGTGCGCTGAATGTCAGCGGCGACATGGCGGCACAGATCAAGCGTATAGCCCTCAGGTGCGCCTGTGGTGGCGATACCGAAGGGCGGATTGCCGCCGACCCAGCCGAGGGTGAGCGTGCCGGTGCGGCGAATCTTGTCGAGCGTGTCGGCCTGGGCGGGCAGCGTGCCGAAGAGGGCCAGGGCGACGATCAATGTGTGGGTCAAGCGGGCGTGGCTCATGCCGTGTCTCCTTTGATTTCGAGCGCAGTTGCGGAACGCACTGTCGGTGGTTTCCGTCTTGTTGTCGTGTGTGGCGCTACGAAAAGGCTCCGGGCGAGGTGACGGATAGGTCACGACGCCCGGAGGGGGTGTTCCCGGGGTCGCCGGGAAGATCTATTAGACCGGTGTTGGCGGAGCAAAAAATCGCTTTATGACGACAGAATTCGGGGGCATCTGAAAGGAGTGTGCGATTTTTCGGTGCAATGAGAAAAGAAAACCCCCGGGACGGTGTTGCGCCGCACCCGGGGGAGTGTTTCAAGCCTGGGGCGCGGTTCAGGCCGCGCCGGTGGGTTTGATCTTTTGTGGCAGCGGCACGCCCTTGCGTGCGCGCCGATGGCGCCATAGCTCGAGCTGATTGGGCTTGATGCTCAACTCGGTGGCGCGACTGCCGCGGCCAATGCCTTGAATGACGAGGTTGGCGGCGTTGTCGGGCACCGCCACGGCGGCCAGTTGCGCGTCGGTGTCTAGCGCCATGACGATGACGCCGCGACCGCCTGACTGCACCTTCATTTCGCTGCTCGGGAAGACCAGTACCCGCCCGTTGTCGGAGAGGGCGGCAATCCAGTCGCCTTTGACGGGCGTCGGGCTCAGCACTTTTTCGCCTTTTTCGAGCGTCATGAAGGCTTTGCCCGCGCGCTGCCGGGTGGTGGCGTCGGCGATCTTGCAGATGAAGCCGTAACCGCCCGAGTTGGCGAACAGGTAGTGCGCCTCGGGCGCGGCGGTGACCACTTGCGCGAGTTTGGCGCCGTCCTGGAACTCGACCAGCGTGGCAATCGGCGTGCCGTCGCCACGGCCGCCGGGCAGGTCGGCGACGCGCACGGTGTAGGCGCGGCCCTTGGTGTCGATCACGATCAGCGACCAGATGCTGCGGGTTTCGATCACCGCAAAGCCGCTGTCGCCGGTTTTGTAATTGATGCTCTCGGGGTCGATGCCGTGGCCCTGGCGGGAGCGTACCCAGCCATTCTTGGAGACGACGACCGTCATCGGCTCGTCGGCCACGCTCACTTCAGCCACCGTCACCGGGGCGACGGTTTCGATCAGTGTGCGGCGTTCGTCGCCGTACTGCTTGGTGTCGGCCTCGATCTCCTTGAGGATCAGCTTGGTCATCGCCGGGCGGCTGTCGAGCAGGTGGGTGAGGCCGGCACGCTCGTCCTTGAGCTTGGCCAGCTCTTGCTCGATCTTGATGCCTTCGAGCCGGGCCAGCTGACGCAGGCGGATCTCGAGGATGTCTTCGGCCTGGATGTCGGTGAGGCCGAAGGCGGCGATCAGCGCCGGCTTGGGTTCGTCCGACTCACGGATGACACGGATCACTTCCTCGATATTGAGGAAGGCGATCATCCGGCCTTCGAGGATGTGGATGCGCCGGTCGACCTCGTCAAGACGGTGGCGGGTGCGCCGCTCGACCGTCACATAGCGGAAGTCCACCCACTCGCTGAGGATCTGCACCAGATTCTTCTGCTGCGGCCGGCCGTCGCGGCCGATCATCGTCAGGTTGAGCGAGGTAGAAGTTTCGAGGCTGGTGTGGGCCAGCAGCACGGCCATGAACTCGTCGCGGCTCTGTCGGCTGGAGCGCGGCTCGAGCACCAGCCGGATCGGCGCTTTGTCGGAGGATTCGTCGCGCACGGTTTCGAGCACGCCCAGCACCAGCTGCTTGAGCTGCTTCTGCTCCTGCGAGACTTCTTTCTTGCCGGTGCGCGGCTGCGGGTTGGTGAGGGTCTCGATCTCGGCCAGCACCTGCGCGGCCGACACGCCATGCGGAAACTCGTCGATGATCACCCGCCACTGGCCGCGGGCCATTTCCTCGACCCGCCAGCGGGCGCGCATGCGCAGGCTGCCGCGGCCGGTGGCGTAGGCTTCGCGCAGGGTTTCGGTCGTCGAGATGAGTTGGCCGCCGCCGGGGTAGTCCGGGCCGGGCAGCACTTCCATCACCTCGTCGAGCGTGGCCTCGGGCTTGCGGATCAGCAGGCAGGCGGCTTTGGCCACCTCGCGCAGATTGTGCGGCGGGATCTCGGTCGCCATGCCCACGGCAATGCCGGAGGCGCCGTTCATCAGCACGAAGGGCAGGCGCGCCGGCAGCAGCGCGGGCTCCTTGAAGGCGCCGTCATAGTTGGGACGGAAGTCGACCGTGCCGCGGTCGAGCTCGGACAGCAGCAGGTCGGCAATCGGCGTCAGGCGACATTCGGTGTAACGCATGGCGGCGGCCGAGTCGCCGTCGCGCGAGCCGAAGTTGCCCTGGCCGTCGACCAGCGGGTAGCGCAGCGAGAAGTCCTGCGCGGTGCGCACCATGGCGTCGTACACCGAGCTGTCGCCGTGCGGGTGGTATTTGCCGATCACGTCGCCGACCACGCGGGCCGACTTTACATGCTTGCTGCTGGCCGACAGGCGCATCTCGTTCATGGCGAACAGGATGCGGCGCTGCACCGGCTTCATGCCGTCTTCGACCTGCGGCAGCGCGCGCGACTTGACCACGCTCATCGCGTAGGCGAGATAGGCGCGCTCGGCGAACAGGTCGAGCGGCAGGGCGTCGTCGCCCATCGGGGGCGGCGTGTCGCCGGGGGGCGGGGCGGGCGGCGGTGCGTCAGCGGCGGGCGCGGGAGCCTCGTCGACGGGCGGCGGGGCAAACAGATCGAGAGAGTCGTTACTCATGAAATCGGGTCGGTCTCAGTACATCATGCGGCCACTGCCACCGATGACGCCAATGTCTCGGTAGGCAGAGCCGTTGTGGCGGGTAGGCGAATAGTTCAGCAAAAAGCCGGACACATTGGCCGGGTTGAGCGATTCAAGCGCGTCGCGCAGCTTGGCCCGGGTCACCGGTGCGCTGGCGTTGTTGGCGGCGAGCAGCATCAGCCGTGCGGAGATGAAGCCTTCCATGGTGTTGGGCGACAGTGGCTCGGCTTTGTCGCCGTGCGCTTCATGCAGCGCGCGCAGCTCTTCGCAGATCTTGAGTGTGCACGAGCCCGGGTCGGGCATGACCGACACCATGCCAAAACCGCGGGCCGCGTCGATGCCGGCGGTTTTGACGATCTGGGTGGCGTCGTTCACCGAGATGCCGATGCGCGGTGCAAACAGGCCGGCCGCGTGCGTCGCCTTGACAACGACGGCAGTCGGCGCCCCTGCGGTACCGATCAGCACGCCTTGCGGGTCGGCAGCCATGACGGTGGCCACGGCCGCTGAGACATCAACGCTGCCGCGCGGGCTGATGCCGCGGCCGGCCGCTTCGAGGCCGTGGGCCTTCAGTGCCTCGACATAGGCGCTGTGGATCGATTCGCCGAAGGGATCGTCTTCATGCAGGATGCCGATGCGCTTGATGCCGGAGTTGGCAAAGTGCAGCACGATGCGCTCGACCTCCTCGGCATAGCTGGCGCGCACATGGAACACCTGCGGATGCAGCGGCGTGCGCAGATGGTCGGCGCCGGTGTAAGGGCCGATCAAGGGAATTTTGGCCTCATCGAGCAAGCCGCTCTTGAGCACCGCGGCGGTGTTGGCGGTGCCCAGGATATTGACGATGGCCACAGGGCTGTGGGTGCCGATGCCTTCCTTGAGCAGCCGGACGGTGTCCTCGACTTCATAGCGGTCATCGAGCGCGACCAGTTTGATCTTCTGACCATGGACGCCGCCTTTGCGGTTGGCCTCGTCAATCGCCAGACTGGCGCCGTAGCGCACGGCGCGACCCAGGCTGGCGCGCGAGGCGGAATAGTCGGCCACCTGCAGCACGGTCAAGTCGGCAGCATGCGCGGGGGGTGCTGCCAGGCCCAGGGCGGCGGTGAGGCACAGCGAGCTCAGGATGCGTTGGATCATGGTGCGGTGTCTCACGTCAAAGTCGTGGGTTTAAAGATCGGCATCGACGGTGTCTCCCTTGGTTTCCATCCAGGCGCGGCGATTGCTCGCCTCACCTTTGCCCATCAGCAGCGTAAACATGCGCAGGGTGTCGTCGAGTGCGTCGGCGCGGACCTGCACCGGCAAGACGCGGCGGGTAGCCGGGTCCATGGTGGTTTCACGCAGTTGCTCGGGGTTCATTTCGCCGAGGCCCTTGAATCGGCCGATTTCCAGCGATTCCGGTTTGAAACCTTCTTGCAGCGTGCGGTCGCGGATCGCGGTCAGCTCGCCATCGTCGAGCGCATACAGCCGGCGCGCGGGGCGCTTTTTGCCTTGCGCCGGCACGTCGACGCGGTACAGCGGCGGCTGCGCCACATAGATGTGGCCGGCCTCGATCAGCTTTGGGAAATGGCGGAAGAACAGCGTCAGTAGCAGGGTCTGGATGTGCGCGCCGTCGACATCGGCGTCGGACATGATCACCACCTTGCCGTAGCGCAGGCTGCTCAGGTCGGGCGTGTCTTTCGGGCCGTGGGCATCGACGCCGAGGGCCACCGCGATGTCGTGGATCTCGTTGTTGGCGTAGAGGCGGTCGGGGTCGATCTCCCAGGCGTTCATGACCTTGCCGCGCAGCGGCAGGATGGCCTGGGTTTCCTTGTTGCGGGCGAGCTTGGCGCTGCCGCCGGCCGAGTCGCCCTCGACCAGAAAAAGCTCGTTCTGGTCGATATCTTCGCTCTCGCAGTCCGACAATTTGCCGGGCAGCACCGCGACGCCGGAGGTTTTCTTCTTCTCGACCTTTTTGGCGTTTTTCTGGCGTGCCGTGGCGGCGCGGATGGCCAGCTCGGCGATCGCCTTGCCGGCGTCGACATGGTTGTTGAGCCAGATTTCGAAGGGGTCGCGCACCATGCCGGAGACCAGCTTGACCGCTTCGCGCGAGTTGAGCTTTTCCTTCACCTGGCCCTGAAACTGCGGGTCGAGCAGGCGGGCCGAAAGCACAAAACTGAGCCGGCTACAGGCGTCGTCCTGCTGCAGCTTGAGGCCGCGCGGCAAGAGCGCATGATGCTCGATGAAGCTCTTGACCGCCTCGAACACCCCGGCGCGCAGGCCGGATTCATGTGTGCCGCCGGCGACGGTGGGGATCAGGTTGACATAGGATTCGGCCGGCACGGCAGGGTCGAACCAGCCAAAGGTCCAGGCCGCGCCTTCGCCGCTGGCAAAGGCTTCGTCGTCGCTGGCGGCGTATTTCTCACCGGTAAACAGCGGCGCGACCGGCTCCTGGTCGCCGGCCAGCTCCGACAGATACTGCGCGAGGCCACCCGGGTAGTGCCATTGCTTGCTGATGACGCTGCCGTCGGCCTGTTCGACATCGAGCTGGACGGCCACGCCGGGCAGCAATACGGCCTTGGAGCGCAGCAGGCGCTCCAGCTCGTTCATGGGCACGCGCGGCACATCGAAGTATTTCGGGTCGGGCCAGACCTTGACCGTGGTGCCGGTGTTGCGCTGGCCACAGGTGCCGATCTCTTCGAGCGGGCCGATGCGCTCACCGCCGTTGGCGAAGACGATGCGATGGACCTTGCCGTCGCGCTTGATCTCGACCTCGATGCTCAGCGACAGCGCATTGGTGACGGCCACGCCGACGCCGTGCAGGCCGCCCGAAAACGCGTAGGCGCTGTTGCCCTCGCGCTTGTTGAACTTGCCGCCGGCGTGCAGCCGGGTATAGGCCAGCACCACCACCGGCACCCCTTCTTCGGGGTGCAGGCCGACGGGGATGCCGCGGCCGTCGTCGGCCACGGTGATCGCGCCATCGCGATGGGCGGTGACCTGGATCTTCTTTGCCGAGCCGGCGAGGGCTTCGTCGGCCGCGTTGTCGATCACTTCCTGGATGATGTGGGCCGGCGAATCGGTGCGGGTATACATGCCCGGCCGCTCGCGCACCGGCTCCAGGCCTTTGAGGACGCGGAAGGAGGACTCGTCGTAGTTTGTGGTGCTTGCCATGCGGATTCCGTTGGATGCCGTCCGCCGCGGGGGCGGAACACGGGTCGAAAGGATAGCGGCTTTGCCGAAGCCTGTGTGTGTCTAGCCGTCCGCCTCGGGTTTGTGGGCGGTTTCGGTGCCAAGCTGGGCCAGAAACGCGCGCATGAATTCGATACGTTCCGCCGCTTCGCGTTTGGCGGCGTCGGTGTGCAGCGTCTCGCCAACATGAAACAGCTTGCGGTAGAAGTGGTCGATGGTGAAGCGCTGGTCGTCGGGCTCGCGCGACGCGCAGAACGGATCGTCGGTGTGATAGAGCGGCCGGCCCAGTGCGCCGCCGACCATCAGGCAGCGGGCAATGCCGATGGCGCCGAGGGCTTCGAGGCGGTCGGCATCCTGCACCACCTTGGCTTCCAGCGTCTCGGCGGTGATGCCGGCGCTGAAGCTGTGCGCCTCGATGGCATGGCCGATGGCGGGGAGCAGGTTGCTTGACGTGCCTTGCTCGCGCAGCCAGTCGACGGCCAGCGCGGCGGCGTCGCGCGACGAGCGGGCACGGTCGGGGTGATTCTTGGGGTAGCTCACGCAGTCGTGCAGCCAGGCGGCGGGGATCACCACGGCCAGATCGGCGCCTTCGGCGGCCGCGATCAGGCGGGCATTGGCAACCACGCGCTCGACATGGCTGATGTCGTGCGCCGGGTCGGCCGGCAAACGGGTCAGGATGAAAGCGCGCAGCGCCGCTTCGGTGGGCCTCAGCGCGTCGTGGGCGAGGCGGTCGCGACCGGCCTCAGACACTGCCCAGGCTTCTGCCGCCGCCCGTGGGGCGCGATTGCCCGTCCGGGCCGTAGAGTTGAGGCTGGTTGGCGGCGGCCAGCAGTGTGGTCAGTGCGGCCTGATTGTGTTGCATGCGCTCGACGATCAGCACGCCATTGCGCTGGTTGCGATCGCGCGCTTCGCGGGCCAGCTTGAGCACGGTGTCCCAGGCGGCGAGCGCGGCGGGTGCGTCCTGGCACAGCGCGCGGAGGATCGCGTCGGTCTGCTGCAGCCCGAGGCGGGCGAGCAGACGGGTGCGGTCGTCGTTAATTTTCTGAAGCTGCCGGTAGCGCTGGTTTTTTTCGTCGGCCACGGGCATCAGCGCGTCGGCCTGGCCGTCGATGAGCAATTGCTCTTCGTGAACGAGTAAATCGACGAAGCCGCGCAGGCGCGAGGCTTCGTCGATAATCAGTGCATGCAGGCGAAGGCGATCCGGGTTCTGGTTTGTCACGCTTGTCTGGGTTGGTGAGCCAGCATCTGGCGAACGCTTTCAATCAGCCCGTCGGCGACCTTGTTGGCATCCACCTTGAACTGGCCATCACTGATGGCTTGTTTGATTTCATCTACGCGTGCCTGGTCAACCACCGGGGTTGCCGCAATGGCTTTTTCCGCCTTCTGCAGCCCCGACGACAGCTGCACCTGATCGCCTGTTGGGGCGCTCGGTTGCGCTGCGGCAGTCGCTTTGGCACGCTGCTCGCCGGCAGGCGTATTGCCCACCGTTTTCACGGAGTTGTCGATTTTCACAGCCTGGTCCTCTTTTTTTATATATGACTACAGGTGCTGTTACGGCGATGCACAACAGAACTTTAGCATCCAGATCAGATACTGAATGTAACGCCGTTTTACCTGCGGCCACGCTGTGAAACATATCACGGACTCAGCACTACCTCCCCGTTTTCACCTGCAACACCATGGACAACCTTGCCTGACGGCAGCCGCACACGCACGCCTTGGCCGGCCCGCGCGCTGTTGAGCGCCGTGCCGCTGTTGGCCACACGAAAACCGTTGCCCTGCACGATCACCGACACCGGTCGGCCGGATTGAATGACTTGCGGCTGGGCCATCATCGTCGCGCGCAGGGGCTGCCCCTGGGCGACCGCGAAGCGCATCTGACTGCCAATGGCCTGAGTCGGATCGGTGAGCAGATGGCGCCCCATCTCGGTGAGGTCGCCTTGCTGTTCGGCCAGATCGCTGGCGGTGAGGATTTCGCCGGGGCGCAGCGCCCGGGCGCTGACCAGGTAGTGGCCCATCACCTGCACATGCGCCGCGACATAGAGCGACCAGTTGGCCGGGCCGGTGCAGCGCACGCCGACGCGGACACGGCCCCAGGCGCGCGCACCGGCGGGCAGCCATGGCTCGATGCGGTCGCAGGCGGGTAGTGCTTGTGTTTGGGGTGGCGTGACCTCAATGCGGACTTCGCCCGGCGAACCGGCGGTCTGACCGCGCAGGAACTCGTACACCACCGCGCGGATGGTGTCGGCCGTCTGGGCGCTGGCGCCGGTGCCAAACAGGGCGAGGCCGACAAGGAGCAGGCAGGAGGCGACGTGTTTCATGGCGGCATTACACCATGTTCTGGCGCGAGGGCGTGCCGGGAACAAACCGGTGTTTACGCCCCTGTTTGCCGGATCGGCAAAGCTTGCCGCTTGCCGGTTGGATTTGCCGGTGCGGCGGCTGAAATGCCCGTGTTTTGGCGGCTTATTCGTCCGATGGCCACCAATGTGCGGTGCGTAGGATGCCTGGCATGAAAGGTGCAATAGGGTTCCTGCCCCCGGCGCCAGCCATTGATGGCCCGAGGCACAGCAAACGAGGTGACACCATGACCAACCGGCTCGACAACGCACTGCAGTTTCACCAGGACGCGCTGAATGCGCGCGCCTACCGCCAGCAGTTGCTGTCTACCAATATCGCCAATGCCGACACGCCTAACTATAAGGCGCGCGATGTCGACTTCAGCGCAGCGCTGACGGGCGCGCTGGGTTCGCGCATGGGGCCGCTGGCACTGGCCACCACGGCCCGTGGTCATCAGTCGGGCAGTACGGCCAATCCGCTTGAAGCGGCGGCGCGGTACCGCACCGAGCAGCAGTCGAGCGTCGATGGCAACACCGTGAATATGGACGTGGAGCGCGCCGCCTTTGCGGAAAACGCGCTGCACTACGAAGCGAGCATCACCTTCATCAACGGCCTGCTGCGCTCGATGCAAAGCGCGGTCCAGGGTCAGTGAGGGGGGCTGAACGATGAGCATGCTTAACGTCTTCAAGATCGCCGGTTCGGCGATGAATGCACAGTCGGTCCGACTGAACACCACCGCTTCCAACATGGCCAACGCCGACAGCGTGGCCGGGCCGGATGGCCAGCCCTACAAGGCCAAGCAGGTGGTGTTCTCGGCCGAGTCGGTCGATGGCGCCAGCTCGGTCGGCGTGAAGGTTGATCAGATTGTCGAGAGCGCCGAGCCGGGGCGCATGGTGTATGACCCGGCCAACCCCGCTGCCAACGGCGAGGGTTATGTCGAAATGCCCAACGTGAACGTGGTGGAGGAGATGGTCAACATGATCTCCGCCTCACGCTCGTATCAGGCCAATGCGGAGGTGATGAACACCGCCCGCACCTTGCTTCAGCGCACGCTGGGCATCGGCCAGTAAAGGAGAAGTGAGTCATGGCCACCGTCGATAGCGCCACCAGCGCACAGCAGATTCTGAACAATCTCGCCCGTACCGAGGCGCAAAAGCCGAAGGCGACGGAGGATGCGCAGAGCCGTTTTCTGACCTTGCTGACGACTCAGCTGAAAAACCAGGACCCGCTCAGTCCGATGGACAACGCCGCGGTGACCTCTCAGCTTGCACAGATCAGCACGGTCGATGGTATCGAGCGACTCAACGCGACGCTCAGCGAACTGATGGAAGGGCAGCAGTCGTCAGAGGCCTTGCAGGCGGCGCAGTTGCTCGGCCGTGGTGTGCTGGTGCCGGGCAAGGGTCTGGTGCTGACCGATCAGGGCTCGCTGGGCGGCTTCAAGCTCGACACCTCGGCCGACAAGGTGGTGGTGTCCATCTCCGATGCCAACGGCCTTGAAATCGCCTCGGTCGACATGGGCGCACATAACGCCGGCACGCACTCCTTCCAGTGGGACGGCACCGCCACTGATGGCACACCGGCCGCCGCCGGCGCCTATACGGTGAAGATCACCGCGACGCAGGGCGACGATACCGTCTCTGCCACCGCGCTTGAACTCGGGCAGGTCTCCAGCGTGATCCGCGGGCCCTCCAGTGTCGATCTGCAAGTCGGCGCCCTGGGCATTTTCCAGCTTAACGAAATTCAGCAAATTCTCTGACGGGAGCATATCGCCATGGCTTTCCAACAAGGTTTGAGCGGCCTGAATGCCGCCTCCAAAGCCCTCGACGTGATCAGTAACAATGTGGCCAACGGCAGCAACGTCGGCTTCAAGGGCGGCTCCACCCTCTTTACCGACGTGTATGCCGCGGCGCTTAACGGCGCAGCCGCTGGCGTGCAGATCGGTATCGGTACAGCGGTAGGCGCAGTGGCCCAGCAGTTCTCGCAGGGCAATATCACGCCGACCGGTAACCCGCTGGATATCGCCATCAACGGTCAGGGTTTCTTCCGGGTCAGCGGGCAGGGGGCGATCGCCTATACCCGCAATGGTCAGTTCGATGTGGATAAGAACGGCTATATCGTCAATTCGTCCGGCTACCGGCTCACCGGCTATGCGGCCGACAACCAGGGCAATATCCTGCCGTCGTCGCCGACCGATTTGCAGATCGACACCTCTGACCTGCAGCCGCAGCCGTCGTCGGCCATTGCCGTGGGTTTGAACCTGGATTCACGCGCGGTGGCGCCGGGTGTGGCTTTTAACGCCGCCAACCCGACGACCTACAACGCCTCCACCTCGGTCACCGTGTTCGACTCGCTCGGCAACGACCACATTCTCAATATGTACTTCCAGAAGACCGGTGGCGGCACCTGGGATCTCTATACGCAGCTCAACGGCGGTGCGGCCACGCTCGCTACGGGTAGTCCTTCCATGACCTTCGACGGCGCAGGCGCGCTGACCGCGGGTGCGACACACACCTTGTCGCTGACGATCCCCGCCACCTTCGGTGCAAACACGCCGCAGGCGGTGACGCTGGATTTCGCGGGCAGCTCGCAATACGGCAGCGCCTTCGGGGTGAACCGGCAGGTTCAGGACGGCTACGCCTCTGGCCGACTGTCCGGCATCACCATCGCCGACGACGGCACCATGCAGGGCCGCTACTCCAACGGCCAGTCGCGCAACCTGGGTCAGGTGGTGCTGGCCAACTTCGCCAGCTCGGGCGGTCTGCTCTCACTCGGCAGCAACCTGTGGGGCGAGTCGCCCGACTCCGGTCAGCCGCTGATTGGCGCGCCGGGTTCTGGCAGCCTGGGTCAGCTCGCGGCGGGCTCTGTCGAAGAGTCCAACGTGGATATGACCGCTGAACTGGTCAACATGATTACCCAGCAGCGCGCCTACCAGGCCAACGCGCAGTCGATCCGTACCCAGGACCAGATTCTGCAGACCCTGGTCAACCTGCGCTGATAGCCGAGGGAGTCGCACGCCATGGATAAGTTGATCTACACCGCCATGACCGGTGCCAAGCACATCCTGACTCAACAGGCTGCGGTGTCGCACAACATGGCCAACGCGACCTCGACCGGCTTTCGCACCGAGATGCACAAGTTTCGCGCGGTCGATGTGCAGGATTCGCCGCTGGCCAGCCGCAGCTTTGTGGTCGATGCCAGCGTGGCGACCGACTTCCGGCCGGGGCCGCTGCAGCTGACCGGTCGCACCTACGACGTCGCTGTTGAAGGCAAGGGCTGGTTTGCGGTGCAGGGTGCCGACGGCCAGGAGGCCTACACCCGCAACGGCAGTTTCGAACTCTCCGCCGAGGGTGTGCTGCAGACCCGCGACGGCCGCGCCGTGATTGGCGACGGTGGTCCCATCACCGTGCCGCCGGACAACCAGATCGTGATCGGCAAAGACGGTTCGATCTCGGCCATTCCGACGACGGGCGACAAAAATGCGGTCAACGTGATTGGCCGTCTCAAGCTGGTCAATCCGCCCGAGGCCGAGTTGCGTCGGGGCGAAGACGGCCTGTTTCGCACCGCCGGTGGCGCGCCCGCGCCGGCAGACGAGGCCGTGCAGGTGGCCGGCGGCTATCTGGAAGGCAGCAACGTGAATGTGGTTGATCAGATGGTCAACATGATTTCCCTGGCCCGCCAGTTCGAAATGCAGACCCAGCTGCTGCGCAAGGCCGAGACCAACGACCAGGTCGCCACCAAGTTGTTGACGACCGGCTGAGGCATGAACTGACCGGCATTTTGGCGCTTCTTCCTCGCATCGGGAGGGCGTCGCCCGGCGTACTCTGATCTCAAGGGCTGCCCTGTGTGCCGGCCCACGCGAATGCATAGCGCCCTAGCGCGCGAAGGAGCCCGACATGATCCGCTCACTGTGGATTGCCCGCACCGGCCTGGACGCCCAGCAAACCCAGCTGGACGTGGTGTCAAACAACCTCGCCAACGTCTCCACCACCGGTTTCAAGCGCTCGCGCGCGGTGTTTGAAGACCTGCTGTATCAGACCCTGCGCCAGCCCGGCGCCCAGTCGACCCAGCAAACCCAGATCTCCAGCGGCCTGCAGATCGGCACCGGCGTGCGCCCGGTGGCCACCGAGCGCATCCACACGCAGGGCAACCTGCAGCAGACCGGCAACGGGCTGGATGTGGCGGTGCAGGGCGAGGGCTTCTTCCAGATCCAGCTGCCTGACGGCACCACCGCCTACACCCGCGACGGCTCTTTCCAGCTCGACAACCAAGGCCAGATGGTCACCGCCAGCGGCTATCCGCTGAGCCCGGCCATCATCCTGCCGGCCGACACCGTGAGCATGACTATCGGCAAGGACGGCACGGTCAGCGTGCAGCAGTCCGGACAGGTCTCGCCCACGCAGGTCGGCACCATCCAGCTGGCCACGTTTGTGAACAACGGCGGACTGCAAAGCGCAGGCGAGAACCTCTACCTCGAGACCGCCTCCAGCGGCACGCCGACGCCCAACACCCCGGGGTCGAACGGCGCCGGCGTGCTCAACCAGAATTACATCGAAACCTCCAACGTGAACGTGGCCGAAGAGCTGGTGCAGCTGATCACCACCCAGCGTGCCTACGAGCTCAATTCGCGCGCGATTCAGACCTCCGACCAGATGCTCGGCCGGCTGACGCAGCTCTGATTTCGGCTCGGGAGACTCGTCATGCGCGCCCTGATCACCTCGCTGCTGACGACCTTGCTGGTCGGCTGCGCGGCGCTTGAAACCACGCCGCCGACGGCCGTGCATCAACCCATGTCGGCCCGGCCCGAAGTGCGTGCTGGCGTGGCACCGGCCAACGGCGCCATCTTTCAGACCGTGGGGTCGCGCCCGCTGTTTGAAGACCGCCGTGCCCGGCTGGTCGGCGACACCATCACCATCAATCTGGCCGAGAGCACCACGGCACGCAAGGCCTCCAATGCCAGCGCGAGCCGCGATGGCAGCCTGAGCGCCGGCATCACTTCGATCAACAAGCTGCCGCTCAAGGGGCTGGCGGGCCTGGGTGTTGAGGCGGAGAGCGAGAGCGACTTCTCAGGCCAGGGCGCGGCCGCCGCCAACAACCTGTTCAACGGCACCATCACCTGCACAGTGATCGAGGTGTATCCGAACGGCAACTTGCTGGTGTCGGGCGAAAAGCAGGTGTCGATCAACCAGGGCAACGAATTCATCCGCTTCTCGGGCGTGGTCAATCCCAACCATGTGACCACCAGCAACACCGTGCAGTCCACCCAGGTGGCCGACGCGCGCATCGAATACAAGGGCAGCGGCTATATCAACGAGAGCCAGGTGATGGGCTGGTTACAGCGCTTCTTCCTGCTGCTGTTGCCGATCTGAGGTTGTCATGAACATCGCATGCGAATTCTTTGTGGGGTGGGTTTCAATCCGCCATCGCTGGCTCGATCGGTTTGGCGGGTTGAAACCCGCCCTACGGGTGGCGCTGGCCATGCTGTGTGCGCTGTTCGTCGGTGCCGCCCACGCCGAGCGCATCAAGGACCTGGCCAATATTTCCGGCGTGCGAAGCAACCAGCTGGTCGGTTACGGTCTTGTTGTCGGTCTGGACGGCAGCGGCGACCAGACCACCCAGACGCCGTTCACCGTGCAAAGCATCATCAACATGCTCGGCAACATGGGCGTGACCATGCCGCCGGGCACTAACTTGCAGCTCAAGAACGTGGCCGCAGTGATGGTCACCGCCGACCTGCCGCCCTTTGCGCGGCCCGGCCAGCGCATCGATATCACCACCTCGTCGATTGGTAACGCCAAGAGTCTGCGCGGCGGCACGCTCATCTTGACGCCGCTGAAGGGCGCCGATGGCCAGATCTACGCCATGGCGCAGGGCAACGTGATTGTTGGCGGCGCGGGTGCGTCGGGCGGCGGCGCCTCGGTGGTGGTCAATCATCTGTCGGCTGGCCGTGTGCCCAACGGTGCCACGGTCGAGCGTGCGGTGCCCACCGCGCTGGGGCAGGGCGATGTGATTCTGCTTGAGCTCGAGCAAACCGATTTCGGCACCGCCCAGCGCATGGTCGATGCCATCAATAGCGCGACCTCGCCGGGTCAGGCGCAGGCGCTGGACGGGCGGACCATTCAGGTTCGCGCGCCGTCCGATGCGTCGATGCGGGTCGCCTTCCTCGGCCGGATCGAAAACATCGACGTCACCCCGGCGCTGCAATCGGCCAAGGTGATCATCAATTCGCGCACCGGCTCGGTCGTCATGAACCAGGCGGTGATGCTTCAGCAATGCGCGGTCGCGCACGGCAATCTGTCGGTGTCGGTCACCACCGAACCGGTGGTCAGCCAGCCCAACCCGCTGTCGGGGGGGCGTACTGTGGTGGGCGAGCGTGGCGATGTGTCGATCGATCAGGCCGGCGGCGCGCTGATGCGTGTGCCCGCGGGCACCAACCTCGCCGAAGTGGTCAAGGCGCTCAACGCCTTGGGCGCCAATCCGATGGACTTGATCAGCATTCTTCAGGCCATGAAAGCCTCGGGCGCGCTGCGGGCCGATCTGGAAGTGATCTGATGCAGGGCGCCGCGCAACTCAATACCCTCGATCCGAATGCCATGGCCGACCTCAAGCGTCTGGCCAAGGACAACGATCCGAAGGCCATTGAAGCGGCGGCCAAGCAGTTCGAATCGCTGTTTCTCGCCATGGTGCTCAAGTCCATGCGCGCGGCCATGCCCACCACCGGTTTGATGGATAACGATCAGAGCCGCATGTATCAATCCCTGCTCGACCAGCAACTGGCCGCCAACATGGCTGCCAGCGGCGGCGCGGGCCTGGCCAAGGCCTTGATCGCGCAACTTGGCGGCAATCCGATGCAGGCACCCAGCCGCGACGAGATTTCGGCCGGCTTCGACATTGCCTCGGTGCCGCGTCGGCCGGCAAATGCTGCCGCTGCGCCCTTGCCGCCGGTCGATCTTGCCGCCCGCCGTGCCAGCATGTCGGCCGGTGTGAGCGCACCCACCACCATCGAACCGACGCCGCCGGAGATTTCCTCCGACGCTGCCGCCTTCGTGCGCAAGGTCATGCCGCATGCTCAGGCGGCCAGCCGTGAAACCGGCATCCCGGCGCACTTCATGGTTGCTCAGGCCGCGCTCGAAACCGGTTGGGGCAAGTACCAGTTGCGCGACGCCAGCGGTCAGCCCAGCCACAACCTCTTCAACATCAAGGCCGGCAGCAGTTGGGAGGGCAAGACGGTATCGGTGGGCACCACCGAATACGTCAATGGCCGCCCGGTCACCGAGCAGGCCCGCTTCCGCGCCTACGGATCGTATGCCGAGTCCTTCCGCGACTACGCCCGCCTGATCGGCAACAGCCCGCGCTACGCCGATGTGGTGGGGCAGCAAGACGCCGCCGCCTTCGCCCGCGAGCTGCAAGCCGCCGGCTACGCCACCGACCCGCGTTACGCCGAAAAACTCACCCGCATCATCACCGGCCCCACGCTGCGCGGCGCGTTGCCGGGCTGATTCCCTTGCTGGGTGCGGTATTGGCCCTGACGTCCTTTGAATTGCTGAGTCTCTCCAGCGTTGCGATGACGTAGGGTGGGCGGCTCGACGCCCACCATCGTGCCTCGCGATATGTGTTGTCGGGTGGGCAGTGAGCGGCCCACCCGACGAGACTCATCCGTTTGTCGCCCAAGCTGTTAGCTGGCATAAGTTTTGCGTTGTTCTGGTCGTAGAAGTCTTAGCGACGAGGAACTCCCATGGCAGGCATGCTCAATATTGGCATCACAGGTCTGAACGCCGCCCAGGCGTGGTTGAACACGACCAGCCATAACATCTCCAACGCATCGACGCCCGGCTTCAGCCGGCAGACGGTTGGTCAGAGCACGCTGACCCCGGTGTTTTCCGGCGGTGGATTTTTTGGCCAGGGCACGCAGGTCGACTCGGTCAAGCGGGTGTACAGCCAGTTTCTCGAGAACCAGGTGCTCACCGCCGACACCCGCCGCGCCTCGCTGACGGCTTACGAAAGCCAGATTACGCAGATCGACAATCTGCTCGCCGATCCGACCTCGGGCTTGTCGCCAGCGATTCAGAGTTTCTTCAATGGCGTTCAGGAAGTGGCGGCCAACCCGTCGAGCGTGCCCGCCCGGCAGGCGATGATCGCCTCGGGCGAATCGCTGGCCTCGCGGTTTCAGTATCTCGATAGCCGCCTGCGTGATATCGGCGAGGGCGTTGAGGGCGAAATTGCCAGCACCGTTTCTCAGATCAACGCCCACGCCAAGCAGCTGTCGGAGATCAATCAGCGCATCCTGGTGGCCGAGTCCGCGGGCTCAGGTACGCCGGCGAACGACCTGCACGACTTGCGCGCCACGGTGCTGAGTGACCTGAACAAGCTCATTCAGGTGAGCACGGTGACCGAGAGCAATGGCTCGCTCAGCGTATTCATTGGTAGTGGACAGCCGCTGGTGATTGGCGGGCAGGTCACCACACTGAATACTTCACCGAGTGTCGACAATCCCGAAAAACTCGCGGTCGGCCTGCAATTGATCGGCGGCGGATCGGTGCAGATGCCCGAGACGCTGCTCACTGGCGGCTCGCTCGGCGGCCTGCTCGAGTTTCGTCGTGATTCGCTTGAGAGCGCCAAGAGCCAGCTCGGCCTGATTGCCGTTGGTTTGAGCGAGACCTTCAATGCTCAGCACAAGCTAGGGCAGGATCTGGACGGCGCGCTCGGCCTCGATTTCTTCAAGCCGCTCAGCCCAAGTACCCGTCCGCTCAACGGTGCGACCACCGCACCGACGGTGGCCTTTGGCAACGTGGCGAATCTTACCGGCGACAATTACCGCCTCACCTACACCAACACGACGGGCGCCTACACGCTGGTCAATGCGCGTACCGGGGCGAGTGTCGCTTCGGCCGCCAGCGTGGGGCTGACCATCACCCCGCCGGGAACGACGGTCAGCGGGGAAGAGTTCATCATCGAGCCGACCCGCGAGGCCGGTGCCAACATCAGTGTCGGTATTGGCGATACCCGACTGGTGGCGGCGGCCGGGCCAGTGCGTGCTCAGGTCGCCGGCAACAATACCGGAACGGCCACCGTAAGCAGCGTGACGGTGACCAGCACGGCCGGCTTTGCCACCGCCTCGCCGCACATCGGCGCGCACACCTTGCAGTTCAATGGCGTGACCAACCAATATGATGTGCGCGATGCCGGCAATACGCTGATCGGCAGCATCGCTTTCAACCCGGCCACCGACTCGGCGGGGGTGACGCGGACCTTGCCCGGCGCACTGGGGGGTATCGATATCAAATTGGCCGGTGTGCCGGTCACCGGTGATCGCATCACGCTCGAAAGCAACACCGATGGCGTCGCCGACAATACCAACGCCGTGGCATTGAGCAATCTGCAGACGGCGAAGACCTTGCTCGCCTCGGGCGGGTCCGCGACGGCCAGTTATCAGTCCACGTATTCAAATCTGGTCAGCAATGTGGGCAACAAGACCAGTGAAGTGAAAGTCAGCCGTGCCGCACAAGACACGCTTGTCGGCCAGGCCACGGCCAGCCGCGAAGCACTCTCAGGCGTGAATCTCGACGAAGAAGCCGCGAACCTGATCCGCTACCAGCAGGCCTACCAGGCCTCGGCACGGGTGATGTCGATCGCGTCCAGCTTGTTCGACGAAATTCTCTCCATCGCGCGCTAAGGCAGCGAAAAGAAGGAGCCCGATCATGCGAATCAGTACCGGTATGCTCTACCAGACCGGCGTCAACACCATCCAGAAGCAGACCGCGCAGATGCTGCAGACTCAGCAGCAGGTGGCGACCGGCCGGCGCATCATCGCCCCCTCGGACGACCCGATTGCCTCGGCGCGTGCGCTGGAGATCTCCCAGGCCCAAGGCATCAACGCCCAGCAGCAGGTCAACCAGGGCTACGCCAAGGATTCGCTCGGTCTGCTCGAGAACAAGCTGGCGGCCGTCGAAGAGCTGATCATTCACACCCGCACCCGCGCGGTCGAAGCGGGCAACGGCACTTACGCGCCCAGTGAGCTCAAGTCCTTGGCCATCGACGTGCGCGCCAGCTTCGATTCCATGCTGGCCTTGGCCAATAGCCAGAACGGGCAGGGCGAATACCTGTTCTCGGGCTACCAGGCCGATGTTCAGCCCTATGTCGGCACGCTCGACGGCGTCAGCTATCAGGGCGACCAGGGGCAGCGCACCTTGCAAGTGTCGCCCTCGCGGCTCATGCCGGTTAACAACGCCGGCAGCGACGTATTCAATTCCGTGCGGCAAGACCCCGGCAAGTTCTTTGCCGTGCCGGTCGCGCCCAATGGCGGCACGGGGCATATCGCCGAGGCACAAACCACGGGCACCTACACCGGCACCCGCTACGACATCCAGTGGGACGGCACCAACTACAATGTCACCGACGCTGATACCGGCGCCGCCGTGGTCAGCCAGAGCGGTCCCACGCTCACCTTTGGCGCCGTGCAGCTTGAAATGGGCGGCACGCCCAACGCAGGCGACAGTTTTGAAGTCGGCCCGCGCGCCAATGTCTTCAATATGTACACCAACATGGTTCGCGCGCTCGAAAACCCGTCGACCACCGTTGGCATCCAGGGCGCCGTCGCGCAGGCCATCGAAGGCATGGACCGCAGCCTCGATCAGGTCCTTGTGGTGCGCGCCTCGGTCGGCTCGCGCATGGTCGAGCTGTCCACGCTCGAATCGGTGGGTAGTGATCTGGACATTCAATACACCCAGACGCTCTCGCGCCTGCAGGATGTCGACTATGCCGAGGCGGTGAGCAACCTCACCTTGCAACAGACTTACCTGCAAGCCTCGCAGCAGTCCTTCCTGCGCATCAACCAGCTCAGCCTCTTCAACTACCTCAGCTGACATGCGCGCCGCCCGCCCACTCCTCGCCATCACCGCGCTTGTTGTCGCAGGTTGCAGCAGCATCCCCAACCCCAGCCTCGGCGAAGGCCCCAGCACCCAATGGCTGCTCGCGCCGGCTGCCGCCATCACCGTGATCGAGAGCGGCTACACCACCAATGCGCACATCGCCGGTATGGTCGCCGGCTGGGCGCTGCTTGACCCGCTCGCGCCCAACTGGCAGATCCAGGCCACCCGCATCGATGAGCGCAATGTGCGCTTCCGTCTCCAGCACAAACTCCTGCACACCGGCGGCGAAGGCGAAGCCCGTCAGGTGCTCCGCCGCAACGCGGAGCGCATCACGCAGGAAGAAGGCTTCAGCGAATACGAGATCGTTCGCCTCGAGGAAGGCGTTGATTCCACGCGCCCCTTCGCGCGCCGCACGATGGTGGCGGATGTGCGAATGCTCAGGGGCCGGTCGCTGCCGGGTCTGTAGAGGCGGGGCATCAACCGTCTAGATGCCTCACATCCATCGGTGATCCCGGTGGGGGTGTCGCCTGGCCCTATTTACGCATTTTGTGCCGAGTAGTGGCGGCGGTTTCAATCGGCACAGACATCCGCCGCCGGCGTGATTCAACGCGCCGATAGTGCTTTACTCCGTCGGCGCGAGCGTCGAACATATCCGGCTTTTGCGGGTAAGGCACTGCAGCGATGAAAAACTCCCCGGTTCTGATGATGTGGCTGACGCTCCTCTGTGCGTCGGTGCAGGCGGCAGACATGGATGCGTTTTTCGCCAACGCGAAGAACGAGAAAGGGTTTGCGGCCTCGACAGCGGCAGGGCAGGTTGTCGCGGGACGTCAGCGCATCATGGCGGCGTGCGCCGAGGCGAAAACAAAGAATCCGGCGGCGGACTGTGCGTGTGTCGAGCGCGAGTTGGGGCAGGTGTCTGATCGCACGTTCTATTATGAAAGCGTGCTGGCGTATCAAGCGTACCGGGAGAAGGTCGAGGCGCTTGAGGCGGATGACCAGGCGCGGTATGCGCAACTCAAGCAACAGCATGCGCAGCGGTTGAGTTTGTCGCGCCGTCTCGAGACGGCGTGTGGAAAGTTCTGATCTGCCCGGTGGGCGGCGTTTGATAGGGCGGCGATGATGCGCGATGTAGTGATTACCGTGGAGCCGGTTGAGCTCTACAAGATTCTGAAATTCGAAGGCCTGGTGGGCAGTGGCGGTGAAGCGAAGACGGCCGTGGCCGAGGGCCTGGTGCGGGTCAATGGCGAGGTGGAAACCCGCAAGCGCCGGCA
This sequence comes from Denitromonas ohlonensis, assembly GCF_007625205.1. GTDB lineage: Bacteria > Pseudomonadota > Gammaproteobacteria > Burkholderiales > Rhodocyclaceae > Nitrogeniibacter > Nitrogeniibacter ohlonensis. The sequence continues at coordinate 44,402 of NZ_VMNI01000017.1, forward strand.
GATCGTGGCTGGCGATGTGTTGGGCTTTGCCGGCGAGACGATTCGCATTGTGCGGGCTTGAGGCGTGACGATGCAGATATGGGTTGATGCCGATGCCTGTCCGGTGGTGATCAAGGATATCCTGTTCCGGGCGGCGGATCGCGCCAAGGTGATGACCACGCTGGTGGCCAACCAGATGGTGCGGGTGCCGCCCTCGCGGTTTATCAAGATGGTGCAGGTGTCATCGGGCTTTGATGTGGCCGACAACGAGATTGTGAAGCGTCTTGAGCCCGGCGATCTGGTGATTACCGCCGACATTCCGCTGGCGGCGGATGTGATCGAGAAGGGTGGCCATGCGCTGAACCCGCGCGGCGAGTTTTACTCGGCCGAGAATATCCGCTCGCTGCTGAACATGCGCGACTTCATGGACACGCTGCGCTCCAGCGGTGTCGATACCGGCGGGCCGCCGGCCTTCAGCCTGAGCGATCGCAAGGCCTTTGCCAGCCATCTGGATCGCTTTCTGGCGCGCCACGCGCCGCGCAGCTGAACTCAGGCCGCCGGCGCCTCGGCCGCGCGTTCGGCCAGCGCCGTGCGGCGTCGTTGTTGCTGGCGTATCACCCAGCCGATGAGCGCCAGCGCCGGCAGGAACATCCACTCCTGCGCCGGGCGGTCGCTCGGCACTTCGACCGCATCAATCCGAAAACCGCTTTGAATGCCGAGTTTGGCGGCCTGGCTGCCAAACGCGACGCGCGTGATGGTGAAGCCGGTGTCGCTGATCACCGTGCCCACGCCGCTGTCGGCGAGACGTCGGGTGGCGCTGGCGGCCGGTTTGCCCAGCGGTAGCAGTACGCCGCGCTCAACCTCGTCGCCTTCAATCGTGGTGCCGCTCAGGAACACCCGCATCTGCGCGTTGGGCGGCGCATTGACGATGGCCGCTTCGGCCTCGGCGCCGATGAGTTGTTTGTAGGGCGCGATGAGCGGGTCCATGAACATGCCGGGGTTGAACAGCATAAACACCGCCAGCAGCATGATCAGCCGTTCGCGCCCGGTGCTCTTGATCAGCAGCCAGCCCTGATTCACCGAAATGAAGGCGAAGCCCGCCAGCGTGGCGCTGCCGAGGGTGAGCAGCGTATGCCCCACGCCTTCGACGCCGATCAGCAGCAGCTTGGGGTTGAGCACGAACATGAAGGGGATCAGCACCATGCGCATGGAGTAGCGGAAGGCTTGCATGCCGGTCTTGATCGGGTCGGTGAGGGCGATGCTCGCCGCCGCGTAAGAGGCCAGCCCCACCGGCGGGGTGATGTCGGCCATCAAGCCAAAATAGAACACGAACAGGTGGGCGGCGATCAGCGGCACCAGCAGGCCGTTCTGCGCGCCGAGCGCGACGATCACCGGCGCCATCAGCGACGACACCACGATGTAGTTGGCGGTGGTCGGCAAACCCATGCCGAGCACCAGGCAGATCAGCGCGACCAGCACCAGCATGAGGATGATGTTGCCGCCCGACAGCGCGGTGACCAGATCGGTCATCACCAGACCGATGCCGGTGAGCGTGACGGTGCCGACGATGATGCCGGCGGTGGCCGTGGCGATGGCCACGGTGACCATGTTGCGCGCGCCGGCGGCCATGCCGTCGACCAGATCCTGTGCGCCGCGCCAGGCCGAGGCACGGATGCTGCCTTCGCCCCGAAACCACGTTAGCAGCGGGCGCTGGGTGAGCACGATGAAGGCCAGGAACAGCACGGCCCAGAAGGCCGCCCGGGTGGGCGAGAGTTGTTCGATGACGAGGTTCCACACCAGCGCGCCCACCGGCAGCAGAAAGTGCAGCCCCGAGCGCAGCGTCGGGCCGAAGGCGGGCAGGGCGGTGATCGGTGCGTCGGCCGACTCGTCGGTGCGGATGTGCGGCGCGCTGATGCGCAGCAGCACCACATAGGCGACCAGCATGAGCGCGGCAACGACGGCAAACGAGATCTGCGGCAGCACTGCGTGCACCGCCGCACCGGCGACGGTGACGAAGGCCAGCGTGCCGGCCAGGCCGATGACGCCCAGCGAGATGTTGGCCAAGGTGCGTTGCCAGCGTGGCGAGTGGCGCCGCGGCAGGCCGCGCATGTTGGCCTTTACCGCCTCGAGATGCACGATGTACATCAGCCCCAGGTAGGACACCAAGGCCGAAATGAGTGCGTGTTTGAGTACCTGCACATAGGGTACGCCGACATACTCGACCATCAGGAAGGCGGCCGCGCCCATGACGGGCGGCATCACCTGGCCGTTGACCGAGGCGGCCACTTCGATGGCCGCGGCCTTCTCGGCCGAATAGCCGACACGCTTGATGAGCGGAATCGTGAGTGGCCCGGTGGTCACCACATTGGTGATCGACGAGCCGGAGATCAACCCCGTGGCCGCCGACGCGACCACCGCCGCCTTGGCCGGTCCGCCGCGTAAATGGCCGAGCATGGCCACCGCGCTGCGGATGAAGTAGCTGCCGGCGCCCGCCGTTTCGAGTAGCGCGCCAAACAGCACAAACAAGAAAATGAAGCCGGCCGACACCCCCAGCGCGACGCCGAACACGCCCTCGGTGCCCAGCCACAGGTGGCCCATGGTGTGGCTGAACGAGGCGCCTTTGTGGGCGATCAGATCGGGCATCTGCTCGCCGAAGAAGATGTAGATGAGCAGCGTCAGCGCCAGCCCGACCATGGGCAGGCCGAGCACGCGGCGGGTCGCCTCTAGCAGCAGCGTGAGGCCGATGGCGGCGGTACCCACTTCGATTGCCGAGGGATTGCCGACGTGTTCGCTGACCGACTCATAAAACAGCGCCAGGTAGCCCGCGCTGAGTGCCGCCAGTGTGGCAAGTACGATGTCGGCCCGCGGAATGTCCGGGCGGCGCTCGCGCCGGAGCACCGGGTAGGCGAGCAGCGCCAGAAAGACCGCAAAGGCCAGGTGCAGCGAGCGGATGCGCGCCTCGTTGAACACACCCACCCCCAGCCATTCGGGCAGCGGTGAGGCCACCCAGAGCTGAAACACCGACCACGCCAGCCCGGTGAGCGCGAGCACATGCGCCATGCGCCCGGCTGGCACGCGCAGACCCATGGCGACGTTGGCCGCGCGGAGGCGTGGTGTGGTCGTGCCTGTTTCGGGGGTGTGCTCGTTTGCACCGTTCATTTGCGTGCTTGTCTCCCTCGGTGGGGCGGTCTGCGCCGCTTCCCGGGTGTTGCCTGTCGGCAACATCCTTGTGTCGGACCAGTATCTTTGGCTGATCAGGGGTGGGTCAAGGGGGATATGTCAGAGCCTGTGGCGTCTACGCCCGTCGGGCGGCCGACCGGCGTGGCAAGGTGTTGTTCGCCGTGTGCGCAGGTCATGCCACAGCGCAACACGATGCGCCAAGTGCGTGTAAGCCTGCTGCGTCGACGCCGGTCTACCGGAAGAGGTGCAAGTCGCACCGAAGGGGAGGTGGGTTTATGGCAGTGTCGATTCGTTGTAGATCTCGGCGGGCAGCGTCGCGTGCGAGCGTGACCCTGGCCTTCTGCCTGAGCATGCTGGCGACCGGCGCGTCGGCTGCGCCGCCGGCGGTGATGACCACGGCCAGCGGGCATGGCTTCGATACGCTGGTGTCGCGCCTGGAGGCGTCGATCGGCCGGCACAAGATGGGCTTGGTCGCGCAGGCCAGCGCCAGCCGGGGCGCTGCCTCGCGCGGGGTGAGCATTCCGGGCAACGCGGTGCTGATGGTGTTTCGCAATGACTACGCGGTGCGCATGCTCGCCGCCAGCGTGGCCGCGGGCATCGAGGCGCCGCTGCGGCTGTATGTGACCGAGCTGCCGGACGGCACAACGCAGGTGCACTACGTGGCGCCGAGTGCGGTGTTTGCGCCCTATGGCAGCGCGGCGCTCGATGCCATGGCGCGGGAGCTGGATCCGGTGTTTGCGAAGATTGTGGCCGATGCCGCTGCGCCCTGATCGGTCTGTGGCCGTGCAGTGGCCGGTGGCGGCGCTGGCCTTGCTCGGTGTGCTTGGCCTGATGCCGTTTCTGGCCGGCCGAATGATCGCGCTGCTGGTGATTGGAGTCTGGCTCGGCGTGACGCTGTTTCATGCCGCCTTCGGTTTTGCCTCGGCGTATCGGGTGGCGATATTGCGGCGCGAGTCCGCCGGGGTGCGCGCGCAGTTGTGGATGGTCGCCTTGGCGACGGTGTTGTTTGCGCCCGCGTTGGCGACGGGCGAGGTGTTTGGTCAGGCGGTCGGCGGGGCGGTGGCGCCGGTGGGCTGGCAGGTGGCGATCGGCGCCTTCGTGTTTGGCATCGGCATGCAGTTGGGCGGCGGCTGTGGCTCGGGCACGCTGTACACCGCCGGCGGTGGCAACCCGCGCATGGGCGTGACCTTGCTGGCGTTTATCGCCGGCTCGTTCTGGGCCAGCCTGCACATGGGCTGGTGGCAGATGCTGCCGGGCATCCCGGCCGTGTCGCTCGGCCACACGCTGGGCTGGCCGCAGGCGGTGGCCTTGCAATTGGCGGTGCTGGGTGTGGCGGCGTGGTGGCTCAAGCGTCGCGATAGGGCGTCTGCGCCAGCGACGCGTCGGCACCGGGTCTGGCAAGGTCCGTGGCCTTTGATGGCCGGCGCGGTGGCGCTGGCGGTGCTCAACCTCGCCACGCTGGCGCTGGCCGGCCATCCATGGAGCATCACCTGGGCGTTTACGCTGTGGGGTGCAAAGGCGGCGAGCTGGGTCGGCTGGGACGCGGCGAGTGCGCCCTTCTGGCAGGGCGGTTTTCAGCAGGCTGCGCTGGCGAACAGTGTGCTGACCGACACCACCTCGGTCATGGATATCGGCTTGCTGCTTGGCGCCATGCTGGCCGCGGCGTTGGCCGGGCGTTATGCCGCCAACCGCCGCTTCTCCGGGCGGGCGGTGATGGCCGCCGTCGTCGGTGGGTTGCTGATGGGCTACGGCGCGCGCATCGCCTTTGGCTGCAACATTGGGGCGTTTGTGTCGGGCGTGGCCTCGACCAGTGTGCATGGCTGGCTGTGGATTGCCTGCGCCATCCCGGGTACGGTGTTGGGTATCTGGCTGCGGCCGATGTTTGGTTTGGCGAATGAACCGCCTGTTGCAACAGGAGGAACGGGATGACCGAAGGTGATGGTGACTGGCTGATGGTGGCCCGATGTCTCGACCCGACCGAGGCGCATCTGTTGCGCGCCTGTCTGGAGGCGGCGGGGCTGGACGCGATGGTGGCCGACGCCAATCTGGTTCAGACGCATTCGCTGATTGCGGTCGCGGTGGGCGGCGCGCGGGTGATGGTGCCCGAGGCCCAGCTCGAGCGCGCCAAGGCGGTGCTCGAAGCCTACCATCGGGGCGAGTTCGCGCTCGACGACGACGTCGATGTGGGTGAGCCGCGCGACTGAGGTTCAGGCAGCGTGCGCGGTGGCGCTGGCCGCGTCGCGCCGCTCGACCGCCTTGAGCATGATCAGCAAGATCGTGCCGACCACCATCACGCCGGCGGCCAGGTACAGTCCGCCGGCGTAGCTGCCCAGGCGGGTGGCGATAAAGCCGGTGATGGCCGGGGCGATGATCTGCGCCACGCCGTAAGAGAGCGTCATCTTGCCCATCATCTTGGCCGGGCGGGTGGGGTAGTAGCGCCCCGCCATGGTCAGCACCAGGCTCACCATGCCGATGAAGGTGCCGCCAAACAGGATGGCGCCGGCCATGGCGGGCACCAGGCCGTCGGCCACCACCGGCAGCACGATACCGACGATCTGCAGTGCCGAGGCGAGAATCAGCGCGTTGAGATCGCCGGTACGCCGGGCGATCAGGTCCCACACCATGCATGACGGGGCGCCGGCCACGCCGATAGTCAGGAACACCAGCCAGCCGCGTCCCGCTAGACCCGGCAGCTGATCGATGATGGCGACAATGAAGGTCGCGCTGACCACATAGCCGACACCGGCGCAAAAATACGCCGCCATGAACAGACGCATGAAGGCCGGGCTCGGCGGGGCGTCGACCAGCTTCTGGCCGGTTTTGGTGACCGCGCTGCTGTCGGGCGGCGGCAGCCAGCGCAGCGCCGGTACCAGCAGCACGCAGCCGATGGCGGTCAGGGCGAACCACTGCTCGCGCCAGTCAAAGAAGGGGCTCATCAGCGCGACCGCGGCCGAACACCCGGCGATGCCCAGACCGATGCCGGCAAAGTGGATGCCCAGCTCGCTGCGGTGATTGTGGCGGATCAGCCAGTTGAGGATCAGCCCGGTGCCCAGCAGCATGCCGGCGGCGCTCGACAGCCCGGCGATGAAACGTGAGATGGCCCACACGGTGACATCGGTGGTCAGCCCCATCATCACGGTGCTGAGAATCGCCACCACCAGGCCGATGCGGTAGAGCCGGTCCTTGAGCACCAGATCGCTGATCAGCGAGGCGATCAGCGCACCCGACAGATAGCCCGCGTAGTTGATCGCCGCCAGCCAGCCCGCTTCGGCCACGCCCAGCCCGGCCTGCGCCTGCATGATCGGCAACAGCGGCGTATAGGCAAAGCGCGCAACCCCCAAGGCCAGCAAGAGGCTGAAGATGCCGGCACTCAGGACTTTGAATCGTTCGCGTTGATCGCTCATAGGGGTAGATTTTTTCTGTTTGGTGGACGCACGATAAACGGGCTAATGTATCAATACAAATGATTTGTTAAGAACGGTTCGTTCTCTATTGGAGGTATCAGGATGGAGCTGGTCGCGTTACGGACCTTTCAGACCGTGGTTGAGGAGGGCGGCGTGCTGGCCGCCTCGCGCAAGCTCAACACGGTGCAATCCAATGTGACAGGCCGAATCCGCCGGCTCGAAGAGGAGCTGGGGGTCGAATTGTTCTTCCGTAAAGGCCGCGGCCTAGAACTGGCGCCCTCGGGCCGCGTGCTGCTGGCCTATGCCCGGCGCCTGCTGCAACTCGAGCGGCAGACGGCGGCGGCCGTCCGCCAGATTGGCGAGAGCAGCGGTGAGCTGCGGGTGGGCACCATGGAGACCTTTGCCGCCCTGCACCTGCCCGGCGCGCTGAAAGCGGTGCGCAGCAAGCATCCCTTGCTGGAGCTTCGGGTCAAGACCAATACCAGCGCGGCATTGGCCGAGGCGGTGCTCGATCACAAGCTGGACTGCGCGTTTGTGGCCGGTCCGGTGACCCACCCGGCGCTGCAGTTTGAGGAACTGGTGGTCGAGGAGTTGGTGCAGGTGTCGGCGCCCGGCATCAGCCCGGTCACGCATCCGCTGATTTTCTTCCGAGAAGGCTGCGCTTACCGCACCCGCGCGCTGACCTGGCAGCGGGCGATGGGTCATGCGGTGTCCGACGCGATGGAGTTCGGCACGCTGGAGGGCATTCTCGGTTGTGTGTCGGTCGGCCTGGGCTGGACGCTGATGCCGCGCGCGGTAGTCGAGCAATCTGGCCATGCCGATGCGCTGGTGCTCGAAGCCTTGCCCGACGAGGTGGGGCAGGTGCCCACCGGCATGATCTACCTGCGCGATGCGCCGCCGATGGCGGCCTTGAAGACGCTCGCCGAGGCGGTCATGGCCGGCGCGGCGCGTTGATTGGCCCTAGGGCGTGCCGCTCAGGGTTTGCACCACCACGGCGATGGCCTCAAAACCTTGCTCGTAGAAGTGCGTCATCACCGGGGCGAAGGCGTCCAGCGACAGCATCAGCACCACGAAGCCGGCCGACATGGTGATGGGGAAGCCGACCGCGAAGAGGTTGATTTGCGGTGCGGCGCGTGTCAGCACGCCCATGGCGATGTTGGTGATCAGCAAGGCGGCCACCAGTGGCAGCGCCAGCAACAGGCCGGAGGCAAACAGCATGGCGCCGGTGCTAGCGGCTTCGCGCCAGCCGATGGCGGCGAAGGGCTCGGGACGGATCGGCAGCCAGTCGAAGCTACGCACCACCACTTCGATCATCAGCAAATGGCCGTTGAGGGCGAGAAACAGCAAGGAGGCGAGCAAGCCCATGAACTCGGCCAGCACGCCGGTCTGGCCGCCCGACTGCGGGTCGAAGAAGGTGGCGAAGGACAGGCCCATCTGCAAGCCGATGAGCTCGCCCGCCACGTCCACCGCGGCAAACACCAGGCGCATCACGAAGCCGATGACCACGCCGATCAGTATCTGCTGCACAAACACGGCCAGCCCCAGCCCGGAACCTGGGTCGAGCGCAGGTAGTGGCGGCAGTGCCGGGAGGATGGCCATTGCCGCGATGACGCCGACCGCCAGGCGGATGCGCACCGGCACCGCGCCGTTGCTGAACAGCGGGGCGGCGGAGATCATGCCGAGCACGCGCGCCAGCGGGAGCATGAGCCCGACGAGCCAGGCGTTGAGTTGGGCGCTGCTGACCTCGATCATTCGTGCGCGCGACCCTAGCCGATGAGGGCGGGGATGGACTCGAACATGCGGGTCATGAAGTCGGTCAGCAGGGTGATCATCCACGGGCCGGCGACAATCAGCGTGACAAAGATGGCGATCACCTTGGGTACAAAGGAGAGCGTCATCTCGTTGATCTGCGTGGCGGCCTGGAAGATGCTGATCAGCAAGCCGGTGACCAGCGCGGCGATGAACAGCGGCGCGGCGACGAGCAGGGTGACTTCGACCGCCTGACGGCCGATGTCGATAACGGTTGCCGGCGTCATGGGCGCGCTCCTGGGAGTTGGGGGGCGGGGGTGTTCACAGCACGAAGCTCTGCACGAGGGAGCCGATCAGCAGCGTCCAGCCGTCGACCAGCACGAACAGCATGATCTTGAACGGCAGCGAGACGATCACCGGCGACATCATCATCATGCCCATCGACATCAGCACCGAGGCGACCACCATGTCGATGATCAGAAAGGGGATGAACACGATGAAGCCGATCTGGAATGCGGTTTTCAGCTCCGAGGTGACAAAGGCGGGCACCAGCACTTTCATTGGCAGGTCAGCCGCCGAATCGACCTTGGGTGTGTCAGCCATCTGCGAAAACAGGTTCAGGTCGGGCTCGCGCACCTGGCGCAGCATGAATTCCTTGACCGGTTCGGCCGCGCGGTTGGCCGCCTCGTCCATTTCGATGGTGCCGGCGGTGAGCGGCAGGTAGGACTCGGTGTACACCTTGTCGATCACCGGCGACATGATGAAAAAGCTGAGGAACAGCGCCAGCCCGACCAGGATCTGGTTGGGCGGCGAGGTCTGCGTGCCCAGCGCGTGACGCAGCAGCGAAAACACGATGATGATCCGGGTGAAGCTGGTCATCATCAGCACCACCGCGGGCAGGAAGGTCAGCGAGGTGAGCAGCACCAGCGTCTGCACGCTGAGGCTGTAGGTGGTGCCACCGTTGGCGGAGGGTACGCCGGTGATCGCGGGCACGGCCTGGGCGAGGGCGAGTTCGGGGAGGGCGGCGAGCGCCAGGGTGAGCAGGGCGAGGCCGGCGCGAGCGAGGTGGCGCATCATTTGCGCGCCTCGATCAGCGACTTGAGACGGGCGGCGAAGCCGTTGGCGTCTTGCAGGTCGTCGGTGGTGGCGGCAGGAATGGCGAGCGCGTCCGGATCGACGGTGTGCAGCATGTTGACCCGGCCGGGGGCGACGCCGAGCACCAGCACGGTGTTGCCGACCTCGACCAGCACCACGCGTTCGCGCGGGCCCACCGGTGCGGCACCGAGCACCTTCAAACCACGGGCGCTGCCGCGCGGCGCGCCCAGGCGCTTGAGCAGCCACAGGCATACCAGCAAGACCGCGACGACCACCACCAGGCCGAAGGCCATCTGACCCAGGCTGCCGGCCAGCGAACCACTGGTGGCGCCGGCGACGCTCGGCGCCGGCGTGTCGGCCGCGTGGGCGACCAGGGGCAAGCACGTCAGGATCCACAGCACACTTCGCAACATCGAGCGCCTCAGGGCGGTTCAAGAACACGCTGGCAGAGTAGCCCGATGCAAGGCAAGGCGAGGGCAGGATAAGGCGGCAAAAATTGCCGCTATTCCGGCCCGAGGCTGCGGCGGCTTACTTTGGCGGTGTGTCGAAGCAGGCCTTCAACAGTGCCTGCATCTTGTCGGCGCCGAGTTCTTCGACCCGCGCGATGTTGCGCTCGGGGATCTGGTCCGGGTCGGGATAGTTCTCGACCGCGCGGGCCAGGCTGTCTTCGCGGATCAGGTGCAGTAGCGGGTAGGGCGAACGGTTGGTGGTGTTCTCGACATCGTCGGGTTCGGTGCCGCCGAACTGATAGTCGGGGTGGAAGCTGGCGATCTGGAAGGTGCCGCGGTAGCCCAGCTGCTTGAGGATGCGGGTGGTGTGGTTGATGAACTGGTTGTACTCAAAAAAGTCTTGCAGCACATGCGGGTGGATCAGCAGCGTGGTTTCGATGGCGTCATTTTCGGCCATCAGAGTCAGCTCGGCTTCCAGGTCCATCTGCAACTGCTCGTCGGTGCTGGCCTCCGACACAAAGAAGCGCACCCGGTTCTTCACCAGCTCGCGCTTGGCAAAGGGGCACAGGTTGAGGCCGATGACGAGGGTTTCGAGCCAGCGCCGCACGGGCGCAATGTAGTGTTCGTGGTCCAAGAGAATGTCCAGTGGTGTTGGTTGCGTCGAGGTGCACAGCATGCCTGAGGCGTGTCTTGCGGGGCCAGGCGTTCGTGCGGTGAAGGGAGCAAAGTGTGTGCCTGACGCCGCAGATTGGCTTGCAGCTTAGCGAAAACCACGGCCGCGCGCAGGGGGCAGGGGGCGGGTGCTTGTTGGTTAATGCTGCAATGCAACAAATGTGTTGACATGTCGTTTAATCAGCTTATACTTCGATCCATGTTGCACCGCAGCACAAGTTTCAAAGCGCTTTTGCGGGCCACCGATTTTTAAACGATCTCACAAGGAAATTCACAATGAACAAGTTCACCACCCCCGAGCAGTTCGCCGACGCTGGTAAGGCCGGTCTGGAAGCCCTGCTGTCGCAAGCCACCACCGCTTTTGCTCGTGCAGAGCGCCTGGCTGCCCTGAACCTGAACACCAGCCGCGCCATGCTCGAAGACGGCGCCCTGAACACCAAGGCCATCATGGCCATCAAGGACCCGCAAGAGCTGGTCAAGCTGCAGACGACCCTGGCCAAGCCGATGGTCGACAAGGCCGTTGCTTACGCTCGTAGCGTGTATGAAATCGCCACCGAAGGCCAGAACGAAATGGCCCAGGCTTTCGAAGCTCAGATCGCTGAAATGAACAAGACCTTCAGCGCCGCGCTGGCTCAAGCCGAGAAGTCCGCCCCGGCCGGTTCCGAGGCTCTGTTTGCTGCTGCCAAGCAGTCGATGGCCGCTGCTTCCAGCGCCTACGATTCGATGAACAAGGCTGCCAAGCAAGCTGCTCAGATGACCGAAGCCAACGTGGCTGCTGCCACCAAGGCCGCGACCAAGGCTGTTAGCGGTAAGTAATGACGGCGCTCGGTTCGGCTTCGGCTGAACCGACCCGGCGCTTCGGCGCAGATGCCGTCCGGCGAAAACCGGGCGGCATTTTTACGTCTACGATCCGGTGTTTTCGTTGGCATGTCTTTGTAATATGTCGGCGCTAGGCTGGCAGCACTATTCAATTTCGGGAGCCGTCATGATTGCCCAACACCTGATCCGCCAGCATCACGTCGAATCGCTTGATCACTTCCATGCCGCCGGCCAGCTTGCGGTCGACACGCTGTCGCGGCTGACCGATGTGTCGCTGCGTCATCTGCGCGGCAGCGTCGGCACCCACGGTCAGCGGGCGCAGGCCCTGAGCGCACGCGAGCAGCCGACGCCGATGGATGTGGAGGCCGCGGTGTCGGTGCTGAGCGAGTCGATGCATGTGCTGACCGAGAGCTACGGTCGCTGGATTGCGCTGGCGGAGGCACAGCGCCAGCTCATGCACCGAACCACCCATGCCACGCTGGAAGACCTGCAGCGCTGGAGCCCGGCCGGCACCGAGTTTGCCGTCGATACCGCTGAAGTACTTACCGATGTGCTGGAGTCGGCTGTCGAGATCGCCGCCGACGCCAGCGTTGCGATGGCCAATGCCGTCGACGCGAAGCCGGCCCCGGCGCCGCGCCGCAGCCGCCGTGCGGCGCCGCCCGACACCGAATGATGGGCCGGGTCTGAGAAAACACGGGGCGCCACGTGGCGCCCCATTTTTTGCTGTGCCGGCTTTCAGTCGGGAGTCGCTGCGTCGCGCAGCGTGCGCACCGGTGGCATCGATTTGAGGTGCAGGTCGCGCTGCGGATACGGAATGGTGATGCCGGCCGCTTTGAACAGCCGCCAGATCGCCAGGTTTACATCGGTGCGTACATTGCCGATGCCGTTCTCCGGGTCGCTGATCCAGATGCGCAGTTCGAGTTGAATGCCGCTGTCGGCAAATTCCAGCATGCGCGCCGTCGGCACCGGCTCGGCGAGGATGCGGGGCGAGGCCTTGGCCGCTTCCATCAGCAAGGCCATGGCCTGCTCGGGGTCGTCGTCATAGCTGATCTGCACCGGAATGCGTACCCGCGTGTTCGGGTCCGAGTAACTCCAGTTCACCACCTCGGAGGTGATCAGGTTTTCGTTCGGGATCAGGCGCTCGACGCCATCGCGATCGCGTACCACCACGTAGCGGGCACGTAGCTCCTGCACCCAGCCGAACTTGGCATCGTTGCCGCCCACCGAGATCACGTCGCCGGGTTTGATGGAGCGGTCGAGCACCAGGATGAAGCCGCTGATGAAGTTGCTGGTGATGCGTTGCAGACCAAAGCCGATGCCGACACCCAGCGCGCCGCCGAAGACCGTGAGCGTGGTCAGGTCGATGCCGACCGCGTCGATGGCCAGAAAAATGGCCAGCGCGATCAGAAAGAATTTGCTGAACTTGCCGAAGGCCACCTGCAGCGACGGGTTCATGTGCGCAGAGGCGCGCATGCGCCGTTCAAGCACGCCCGAGATCCAGAACGCCAGCGTGAGCAGCAGCGCGATCAGCGCCACCAGCTTGATGGTCGACAGTACCGAGACGCGAGAGCTGCCGATGTTGATCGCCAGATCATCCAGCGCCTGCTGCACCGCCGGCAACCAGCCCACCAGGTGCAAGGCGACCATCGTCCAGATGCCGAAGCCGATGATGTTTTCCCAGGCCTTGAGTGCCGGCGTGGCGCGAAAGCCCTTGCGCAAGGCATACACCAGCAGCCGGACGGTGGCCAGCGACAGCAACAAGGGCACGGCGGCATCAAGCAAGCGGGCTGGCGCGTCCAGGGACAGAAACACGCCGCGCCCGATCAGCACCACGACCAGCGTCATCACCGGCCACATCAGACGCTGCACCCCGCGAAGCGCCAGGCGGCGCAGGTCGTCGGGTGGGTAGCGATCGCAGAGCGTGCGCAATGGGCCTTTGAGTATCCGGTGCAGCAGCCATGCGCCGACACCGGCGGCAAGAAGAAAGCCGAGTTCGTACAACATGGCGGGTTGGATCAGCGCGTCGACCCATTCCGGTACACGGGCCCGCAATGCCTGAATGTCTGATTCCATTGCAACTCTCATCACCTCGGAGAACCTCCAGTCTATCGCGGCGGCACGCTGGCTCGGTGTTCCAATTCGAAGCACCTGCATCGTGATGATCCATTGGCGTGGCGCGATTTGCTGTATTTCGGGCGTTTAGGCGGTCGCACGCTAATTGCATTCGTCATGGTTCGGACGGCAGCCGCCGCGATGGAGGCAGGATATGAAATATGAAGATCTGCTATGCCAGGCACTCGAAATCGAGCCCCCCTGGCAGATCGTTCGCATGCGCAACGATCTTGGCCGGCGTCAGCTCGACGTCTGGGTAGCCCGGGAGATGCCGCGTCGGGGGTGGATTTTCGGTCCGCGCCACGCCCTGCCGGAGGTGCCGGAGCGAGTGTGGCGGCACATCAATGTCGGCCAGTCGCGTTGCGTGGTGCACGCAGCTACCACGGACGACATGGCACAGATGGCGCTGCCCTGGATTGGCGCCGACGAGCAGGTGTTTACCCATGCGCTGAGCCGTCAGATCGCGACCTATTTCATGGAAGGGATCAAGTTTCAATCGATCTGCAAACTGCTCGACATCCCGGCAGGCGACCTGTGGAAATTCAAGCACAGTCTCGATAACGGAAAGATCAGTTTGTCCGGCAAGGACACGCTCATGGCGGACAGCGGGCAGGCGAAGTTTGATATTCCCGAGGTCGATCATCCGGTGTGGGGCGCCTTGCTGACGGGCGGGCTGGATATCGAGATCCGTGTGCTCAGTCTCAAGCTGCTGCTGACCAAGCTGCGTGGGCAGATGCAGCTGATCAGCGACCCGGAGGTGCGTCAGATGAAGGCGCATGAGTTGCATCACTACTTTGTCCGCCATGCGATTCAGCTCTCGCATGAGCTGGCACAGATCCGCCAAAACTGACCGCCTCCGGAGAGCGCACATGATGCCAAAAGAAGGATTGATGCCCGTGGCCGCCGTGGCCGAGTTGATTCGAGCGGGTCACTACCTGAGCCTTGCCGGTGACGAAGCCGCACTCAGGCAACTGCCCTTGGGCAACTGGATCGGTGGCACGATCCCCTATTTCATGGCGGCAACCGGCGGCACGGTGAGCCGGGACCAGGTGTTTGTTCAAGCGGTGACCGGGTTCGCGTCACCCCCGCGTTTGCGTCTGTACGACCCGGGCACTTTGCCGCAACTGTGCCGGAATGCGCCCGACCACGGCTTCAGTTTGCTGATCGTGCCAGCCTTCAGCGCATGCCATGGCGACTTTGCGCGCAACGCACCGAACTATGAAGATATGTACCTCAAGCCGCTGGCTGGCTGGGTGGCCGGAACGCATCTGGACGATGCCGGCCACGCGACGCCGCGGGTGGTGCTTGGGCCGAGCGGTGAGTTCTCGGCCGAGCACGCGGTGGTCATGGATGTTGAGTTGCCGCCCGAGCGTTTTGCTCAGATCGACATCATCAACCCGTTCAAACCCGGTGACGGCGATGCCATCAGCTTTGCGGAGACCGGCTTTTCGGTGGATACCTGCTTCGTCAATGGTGAGCCGATGCCTCTGGCCGACTACCTCAGCAATCTGGGGGTCGATACCCGGCTGCCGCTGGTGGCGGATTACTGCGGCGCATCGGTCAACGTCAGCATCAAACAGATCGACATGGGGGCACGACGGGTCGAGCTTTATGCCCCGGTGTTTCCGGGGCTGAACTATCGGCTCGCCACCCCCTCTGGCGAAGTTGCTCCGCCGTCGGTCGGCGGCGATGCGTCTGCCGGAGTTCCGCCCACCTTTGCGTGCAACTGCATTCTCAACTTTCTCTATGAGGGCCTGGAGGGCCAGCGCGCCGGGGCACTGACCGGCCCGGCCACCTTCGGCGAGATTGGCTACCAGTTGCTTAATCAGACGCAGGTGGTGCTCACCGTTCGCTGATCCCGGTTGCCTCCTGTCGTCCAGTGGCGCGATCGGCAAAATGACGTTGTCAATCCGGCACCGGTTTTGTAGGCTGCGTTGGGAGGCATTTTTCAGCGACGACAAAGGAGCGCGTGATGTCAGAACCAAATCCAGCCCAGGGGCGTTGTCTGTGTGGCGCCGTGACGATGCAGGTGGCACGCCCGGCGAATACCGTGGGCGCCTGCCACTGCAGCATGTGTCGCAAGTGGGGCGGCGGGCCCTTGTTGGCGGTGGAGTGCGGCACCGAAGTAAGGATTGCTGGCGAGGAAAACGTGTCGGTGTTCGACTCCTCGCCCTGGGCGCAGCGCGGCTTCTGCAAGCACTGTGGCACGCATCTGTTCTACCGGCTGAAAGAGGCGCAGCAATATCACTTGCCGGTGGGGCTGTTCGATGAGGCGCCCGAGTTCAGCTTCGATCAGCAGATCTTCATCGACGAGAAACCGGCCTATTACCGCTTTGCGAACGACACCAAAAACATGACCGGCGCGGAGGTGTTTGCGCTGTACGCGCCGCCGCCGGGCTGAGCGCCGCTGCCGTGGCGAGTCGTGCTCGCCACGGGCGGTTTGTGCCGTCGCTTATTCGCCCATCACCACGCCTTCGCGTCGCGGGTCGGCGCCGCCGAGCAGGCGTTGCTTGCTGCCGTCGCCTTCCACCCGAATGGCCTGAAGGCCGCTCGTCATGTCCATCTCCTTGATCTGATGACCCCGGGCCTTGAGCCCGTTGATGGTCGTCGCGTCAAAGCGTCCGGCTTCGAGCAGCACCGGCACCTTGCCGCCCACCGAGGCGAAGTTGGGCAGGTCGATGGCCTGCTGCGGGGTGAGTCCGCGGTTGAGCGTGCCGTAGAGGGTTTTGGCGGTGTAGTGGATGATCAGCGCGCCGCCCGGGCTGCCGCCGCTCATCACCAGCTTGCCGGTCGCCTTGTCGAATACCAGCGTCGGCGCCATCGATGAGCGCGGTCGTTTACCAGACTCGACCCGGTTGGCGATCGGCGTGCCGTCGGCAGCCTTGGGGGCGAAACTGAAGTCGGTCAGCTCATTGTTGAGCAGGAAGCCTTTGACCATCTGCCGCGCGCCGAATGCGTCCTCGATGGTGGTGGTCATGGCCACCGCGTGGCCGTTGGCGTCGACGATGCTGATGTGGCTGGTGCCGTATTCAGGTTGCTCCGGCATGGGGGCGTAGCTGGTTTTCATCGCGCCGGGCACACCGGCCGGCGCATCCGCCATCGCCATGTCGCCGATCAAACGGCTGCGTTCCGCGAGGTAGGCCGGGTCGAGCAGCGAGGCCCAACTGCCGCCCGGTGCGGCCACGAAGTCGGGGTCGGCGAGATACTGCGCGCGGTCGGCAAAGGTGAGGCGCGAGGCCTCGACATAGCGATGCAGCCACTCGGCCGACGCCATATCTGCGGGGGGCTCGGTGGCGCCGGCTTCGAGCGAGGTCGTGCGGGTCTCTGCGTGGCCAAGAATGCCCAGAATCTGCCCAACGGCGATGGCGCCCGAACTTGGCGGCGGGAAGCCGCAGATGCGGTAATCGGTGCCGAGACCGCGGTGGTCGTGGCACATCGGGGCGCGGCGTTTGGCCTTGTAGTTGGCCAGGTCGGACAGGGCGAGCACTCCCGGGTTGGTCGGGTGGGAGGTGACCTTGCTGACGATGGCGCGCGCCACTTCGCCTTCGAGCAGACCGGTCGCGCCGCGCTGTGCGATGGTTCGCAGCACGGTGGCGAGCTCGGGGTTTTTCAGCACATGGCCGACGGGCCACGGCCTGCCTTCAGCATCAAAAAAGTAGGCCCGCGCGGCCGGGTCTTTGGCGATGAATTTGTCCTTGCCGAGCATGGTGTTCAAACGCGGACTCACCTTGAAGCCTTGTTCCGCGAGCTGGATGGCCGGCGCGAACAGCGTGGCCCAGGGCAGCGTGCCGTGCCGGGCGTGCGCCATCTCGAGCATGGCGACCGTGCCCGGCGTACCGACTGAACGGCCGCCCACCTTGGCCTCGTCGAAGGCCATCGGCTTGCCGTCCTTGTCCAGAAACAGCGTCTCGGTGGCAGCCGCCGGGGCGGTTTCCCGGCCGTCGTAGGCGGCGATGTCCGTGCCATCGAAGTACATCAGGAAGGCGCCGCCGCCGATGCCGGACGATTGCGGTTCGACCAGCGCCAGTACCATCTGCACGGCGATGGCCGCATCGATGGCCGAGCCGCCGGCCTTGAGAGTCTGGAAGCCGGCGTCGGTCGCCAGCGGGTTGGCGGCGGCGACGGCAAAGTGTTGATGCGTCCAGCCGGGTTTGGCGGTGTAGCCGGAGGCGGCTTCGGGCTGGTCAGGGCGGGTGTAGGTGAAGCTGGGCGCGCTGGCGCAGCCGGCCATCAGGGCGGCGGCGAGCAGGGTGCCGAGCCTGGGGATCAAAGCCGTTTGCATGTCGATCTCTCCGCGGATATGAATGCTCACTATAGATGACAAGCGTCTGGGTGGTGGCGGGCGGCGCTCAGGACAGGTTCAGTTTGCGCAGCAGGCGGTGGAAGTTGCCGCGGTCGATGCCGAGCGAGCGGGCCGCTGCGGCCTTGTTGCCGTCATGGTGCTTGAGGCGGGCCAGGATGATCTTGCGCCGGCAGTGGTCGATGACTTCGTCCAGCGGCCGGGGCGCCTGGTCTGTGGTCTCGGTGGCGGCGACGACTTCTTCGGGTATCGGCAGGACCTCGGTGCCCAGGTGCTGGATGCCCAGTTCGATCACCCGCTCGCGCGATGGTGCGGCGCTGAGCGCTCGAATCATGGCGCGCGACAGGGTGTGTTCAAGCTCACGCACGTTGCCAGGCCAGTCATAGTGGGTCAGCCACTGGCGGGCCCGACGGCTCAGTCGTACGCCGTGCAGACCCAGGCGGCGTTGGTTGCGTTCGATGAAGTAGCCGGCCAGCAGCAACACGTCATCGCCGCGCTCGCGTAGCGGCGGCACCATCAGCGGATAGACGCTGAGGCGATGGTAGAGGTCGGCGCGGAAACGGCCGGCGGCCACCTCGGCTTTCAGGTCGCGGTTGGTGGCGGCGATCACGCGCACGTCGACGCGATGGTGCCGGTCGCTGCCAATGCGCTGGATCTCGCCGTTCTGCAGCGCCCGTAGCAGCTTGGCCTGCACCGTCAGCGGCAACTCGCCGACCTCGTCGAGAAACAGTGTGCCTTCGTGTGCCAGTTCGAACTTGCCGATACGGTCGTCGGTGGCGCCGGAGAAGGCGCCGCGCTGGTGGCCGAAGAGCTCGCTCTCGGCGATTGTTTCTGGCAGCGCGGCACAGTTGAGATAGACCATCGGCTCCTTTCCCCGGGTCGAGTGGCGGTGGATCATTCGTGCCACCAGCTCTTTGCCGACGCCGGTCTCTCCCAGGATCAGGGTTGGCAGATCGGATGGCGCAACGGTCTG
The DNA here is from genome assembly GCF_007625205.1 of Denitromonas ohlonensis. GTDB lineage: Bacteria > Pseudomonadota > Gammaproteobacteria > Burkholderiales > Rhodocyclaceae > Nitrogeniibacter > Nitrogeniibacter ohlonensis. The sequence continues at coordinate 63,134 of NZ_VMNI01000017.1, forward strand.
CGCTTCGCGCTTGAGCTGGTCGATGATCACGCTCTGGCCGATCAGTTCGTCGGTTGTACCGTCGTGCGGTTCGGCGCGCTGGATGCGGTGATGGCGCTCGAGTTGCTCCTCAAGACGCACGATCCAGTCGGCCGCCCGCACGGTGGCAGCGGCCACGGCCACGAAGGCGCGGAAGACGTCCGGGTCGATGGCATCGAAGCTGCCCGGCGTCATCGCGTCGAGGGTGACGACACCCCAGGGCTGGCCGTCGATATACAGCGAGGCACCCATGCAGTCATGGACGTAGAGGTGCTCGCCCGCCTTGTCGACCAGACCGTCGTAGGGATCAGGCAGCGCGGAGTCGGCCGGAAAGCGCACCGGCTCGGCGCTGTGCACGATTTGCGCTAGTCGTGGCTGGTCGCGAATGACGAAACGCCGGCCCATGGTGTCGGGGCTGAGCCCGTGCACGGCGCGCGGCACCAGCTGATCGCCATCCCGTTCGAGCAGGGCGATGGCATCGCACGGAAAGCTGTTGAAAAAGGCTTCGAGCAGGCGCGCATAACGCTGCTGCCGGGGCATCGCCTTGGACAGGTCGGCCACGGCGCCAGCCAGGTTGAGGAAAGTCGCGTGCGTTGTCATTTGGATGTCAATGTTGTCATTAATACACCATTGTCAGTGCTGTCATTGTGACTGCATTAGAAAATAACTATATGAAATATAAGGTGAAATTATTCTGGCCCGAATATTGATATAGGTCAAGTGGCACTTGAGCCACAACCTCTGGAGAACCGATATGAGACAACGTCCCCTGGCTGCCATGCTGCTGCTGACCGCGGCCCTGGCCAGCGCCAACGTCCTGGCCGCTACCCACAAGGTGGAGATCCCGGTACGCGAGCTCGATCTGGCGATCGACAACGCCGGCAACACTGCCCCGATGTGGACATTCGGCGGCACCATTCCCGGTCCGCTGGTGCGGGTCACGGAAGGCGATGTGGTCGACTTCACCTTGCTCAACGAAGCCGGCAACAAGAACAGTCACTCGATGGATTTCCATGCCGGCCGTCTTGATGTGCTGGCCGACTTCGAGGCGATCAAACCGGGGCAGAAGAAGCAGTTTTCGTTCAAGGCTGAGTACCCCGGCGTGTGGATCTACCACTGTGGCGCCGATTCGATGTCCGAGCACATCTCGCGCGGCATGTACGGCGTGGTGATCGTCGACCCGAAGGCGGGTTACAGCGACAAGTACCCCAAGCCGGACCGCGAATACGTGCTGGTGCACGGCGATCTGTACGAGACCGGCGCCTCGGCCGAGGAGCGCACGGTGGGCGAGAAATGGAAGGGCGTGCTGGTCAACGGCAAGGTCTTCCACTACGACCCGGTGCATGACGCCAACGCCAGCATCGCGCTCGAATCCAAGCCCGGCGAGCGGGTCCGCATCTACTTCGTGAACGCCATGATCAACGAGTGGGCAGCCTTCCATCCGATCGCCGGCATCTGGGACCGGGTTTGGGACAACGGCAACCCGCAGAACGTGTTGCACGGCATGCAGACCATGTCGGTGCCGCCGGCGCACGCGGTGGTGGTCGACCTGATCAGTCCGGCCGATCGACCGACCAACAACGCCCTGGTCGATCACAGCATGAAGCACGCGCTCAAGGGCGGTATCACGGTGCTGATGAATAGCAAGGACGCTAACCCGGACAAAGGGCGGGGCGATCAGTTGATCCTGCGTTGAGCCGCGGATCGACCAGACCATGATGAAAGGAATTCCCGTGAAACTACGACTGACTCTCGGTATTGCCGCGGCGCTGGCCGCCAGCGTGCACGTGGCCGCGCACGCCGATACTGCCGCTGACGTGAAACAGCAGTGCGGTAGCTGCCATGCGCTCGATCGCGACTACGCCAAGGCCGCCAAACACGAAAGGGCCGAACGCAAGGCCCCGCCGCTTGATTTTGCCGGCAACAAGTTCCGGCGCGAATGGTTGTATAGCTGGTTGCAGAATCCGGTGCGCCTGCGCCCGGCCGGTGTTTTCCCGCCGGCACATGCCAAACCCTCGGCCGACGGCGATGTGGTTGATACCACCACGCTCGCCAAGCACCCAGCGCTCGACGCCGCGCAGGCGGGCAAGGTGGCCGACTACCTGATGACGCTGACGCCCTTTGACGGGCTGATCGCGGCAGAAACCTACCAGCCCGGCACCATCGCCCAGCGCATGGGGCAGATGAACTTTGGCAAGTTCAAGGGCTGCGACGGCTGCCACCAGGACGCCCCCGACACGGGCGGCGTGTCTGGGCCGGAGCTGTATACCGCCTGGCAACGCCTGCAGCCGGCGTTCATCAGTGCCTACATCGCCCAGCCCGCGGCCTGGGACCCGCACACCATGATGCCGGTGGGCGACGCCAATACGGCCGCGGTGCACAAGCTGGCCAACTATCTCAAGCTCATCGGGGAGAAGCAGCCATGAAGACCCTGCTAATCGCAGCGACCCTGTCGCTCGCCAGTGTCACCGCGCAGGCCGCGGCCGACTCGGGCAAACAACTCTATTCGGTGTACTGCACCCAGTGCCACGGCGTGGCGGGTGACGGCAAAGGCATCAACGCTGCCCAGATGGCAGTCCAGCCGCGCGATCACACCGACACCAAGGAGATGTCTGCACGCACCGACGAGGAGTTGTTCAAGGTGATCGAGCACGGCGGCAAGTCGATCAACAAATCCGTGCTGATGCCGCCCTGGGGCGACAACCTGAACGATGACGAGATTCACGCACTGGTTGGCCACCTGCGCGCGCTGTGCTGTCAGAAAAACTGAGTGGATGAGGGCGTGTCCCTCGTCGAGCCCCGACGGCCGCCCTCGGCGGCCTCTGCGGTCTCTTCCCAATGCAATGGAGTACTACCATGACGAAGAAACAAGCCTTGCTGGCGCTGTGCCTGGCGCTTGGCCTGAGTGCCAGCGCGCAGGCCGAGCTGCGCAAATTCGAAATGACCATCGAGGAGGTCGACCTGCAGGTCGCGCCCAACCTGGCGGTCAAGGTCTGGGCTTATAACGGCCAGGTCCCTGGCCCGCTGATCCATGTGAAGGAGGGCGATGAGGTCGAGGTGCTGCTGCACAACAACACCACCCTCAGCCACACCATCCACTGGCATGGCGTGTACCAGACCAACAGCTGGCAGTCCGATGGCGTGCCCAACGTGACGCAGGAGGCCATCGAGCCGGGCGACAGCTACACCTACCGCTTCATCGCCGACAAGCCGGGCAGCCTGTGGTACCACTGCCATGTGAACGTGGCCGAGCATGTTGCCCTGCGTGGCATGTGGGGGCCGCTGATTGTCGATCCCAAAGAGCCGACCGCGCTCGAGAAGACCGTCACCAAGGACGCGGTGCTGATGTTCTCCGGCTGGAATTCCGAGGTGGCGCAGGAGTACGGAAAGGGCGGCCATCCCAAGGAGGTGAGTGACTACTTCTCGATCAACGGCAAGTCCTTTCCCGACACCCAGCCGATCCGCGTCAAGAAGGGCGACGTGTTGCGGCTGCGCCTGTTTGCGCCGACCTCGCCGACGGCCTTCCACCTGCATGGCCATGACGCGCTGGTGACCCACAAGGATGGTCTGCCGCTCGACAAACCGTATGCGGTGGATGTGCTGCCGATGATGCCGGGCGAGCGCTACGACCTGATCGTGGAGATGAACAACCCCGGCATCTGGATGACGCACGACCACATCGAGCACCACACCGCCAACGCCGGCAAAGACCACACCGGGTCGATGCTGGTGGTCGAGTACGAGGATATCGAGAAGCCGGACTACTACATGTGGAAAGACAAGCAGTTCGATCCGGACTTCTACTGGATCGAGTCGATGAAGAAACCCCACGGCCTGCATGAAAATCCGGCCTTCAAGGGCTTCGACCCCAGCCAGCCGCCGCCCGCGACGGCCAGCAAGACGATGCACCACGGCAAGTGACGCCGGAGCCGGTCGGCCGGGGGCAACCCCGCTGGCCGGTGCGCTATTTGAGCGGTGTCGACAGCCGGTCCAGCCGAAGCCGCTCGCGCTCGTCGAACAGGCGCCGACTGGCGGCCAGCACCGCCACCAGCGTGCCGAAACCGGTGCCGACGGTGATCGTGAACATGATCAGGATCTGATATTTAACCGCCAGCGTGGGTGCGGCGCCGGCCAGGATCTGGCCGGTCATCATGCCCGGCAGGCTGACGATGCCGGCGGCGGCCATGCCGTTGATGATGGGAATCATGCCGCTGCGCATGGCGTCGCGACGCGCCTCGCCAATGGCCTCCTGCCAGCGGTGCCCAAGCATCAGCCGGTTCTCGATCAGTGCGCGCTGGCGCCACACCGCGTCGGTGAGCCTGTCGAGGCCGACGGCGATGCCGGTCATGGTGTTGCCGAGCATCATGCCGAGCAGCGGAATGGCGTACTGCGGCGCATACCAGGGCTCGGGGCCGATGATGGCGACCAGCGTGAGCACCGTGACGCTGAAGGCCGAGATGAACATCGACAGCGTGCCAATGCCGAAAGCCCAGCCGCCGGTGAGCCGGCGCTTTTGCCGCGCAGTGACTTCGCGGCCGGCCATCAGCAGCATCACCAGCGCCATCAGCGCAATCCAGGGCAGGGCCGCGACCGAGAACAGCGCTTCGAGCACCAGGCCGATCAGGCTCAGCTGCACCACGGTGCGAACCGCCGCAATGAGCATGGTCTTGCCGATGTCCAGCCGGGCGAGCTGGGTGCACGCGGCCAGCGCCAGCACCAGGCCGGCCGCGAGGGCAAGTTGCCACCACGCGAGATCGATCAGCTGCATGCCACGGCTTCCAGTTGCGTGCCGGCGATGCGCAGATGCGCGTCGGCCACACGCTGGATCTGTGCGGGATCGTGCGCCACCCAGAGCACCGGCCAGCCGTGGCGGCGAGTCAGTTCGGTGAGCCAGGCTTCGACGCGGGTCGTGGTGTCGGGGTCGAGGTTGGCGGTGGGCTCGTCCAGCAAGAGCGCGCGCGGCTGGTGGGCAACGGCGCGCAGCAGGGCGAGGCGCTGCTTCTCGCCGGACGACAAGCGGCTCACCTGCCAGCCCATCACTTCCGGGCCAAAGCCCAGTGCGGTGGGGTCGATCGCGGCGCCGTCTGGAAAGTGCTCGCCCACGGTGTCAGCCCACCACTGGCTGTCGGCGGGCACCATCATGACCGCCTGCCGCCAGCGGTGGCCCGTGACCCCGGTTTGCGTGAGCTCGCCCAGCGCGACCGAGCCATCATGCGGGTCGAGATCGGCCAGCGCGCGCAGCAAGCGGCTCTTGCCCGAACCGGAGGGGCCGGACAGGGCAAGGATATGCCCGGGCGGGATGGTGAAATCGATGGCCGATAGCGCGCCAACGCCCAAGGCTTGGGCACGCAGTGCGGAAGGCGTATCGGCGCGGGGGGCTGGCTTCAATCGGTACGCTCGGCGATGGGCGGAGGTTTCATGATACCCGCCGCCGGGCAGGGTGATCAGGGCCCGGTGGCGACCCTGCCGTCGTGATGCTCGCGTGAGTCAGCGGGCGCTTCGGCGCGGGCACGCATGCCGTAGTCGCGCACCACCTCGGCAACCCGCAGCCCGTAGTCGGCAAACACCTGCTGCCTACCCGCGACCTGCGCTGCGCGATGTGTTTCGAGTGTGCGCCAGCACTGTATGGCGGCTTCGTCGCGCCAGAAGGACAGCGACAGCAGCTTGCCGGGCTGGCTCAGGCTCTCGAAGCGTTCAATTGAGATGAATCCGTCGATCGCCGCAAGCGTGGGGCGCAGCGCAGCGGCCATGTCCAGATAGGTGTCGCGCTGGTCGGTTGCGGGTTCGACTTCAAAGATCACGGCAAGCATGGTCAAGCCCTCATCTGCGGCGCTTGGCAGAAGGTGCCGTCCACCGTGTCGACAAAGCTGCGTTCCTCGCGAAGGATGAAGCGCGCGTCCTGCGCGAAGGCAAAGTTGGTGCGGCCTTCGTCATCGTCGCGTAGCCGCGCACGGTAGCGTTCGTAGGCCGCCAGGTTGTCGAAGCCGATCAACCCCCAGGCGATGTCGTTGGTCCCCTCGTGCGGCAGAAAATAGCCAATCAAATGGCCACCACAGCGCGGGATGATGCGGCCCCAGTGTTCGGCGTAGGTCGCGAAGGCCTCGCGCTGGAAGGGGTCGATCTGATAGCGGATGAAGCAGGTGATCATGGTCGGGGCTCCGGGGTGAAAGACGGAACCACGATAGCGAATTGAAGTGGCAAGATGGTTCGGCTAGGATCGAACCATGAAAGACGGCCCCCACATCGCCCGCGTTGCCGCGCTGATCGGCGACAACGCCCGCGCCGACATCCTCACCGCGCTGATGGCCGATCGCGCCCTCACCGCCACCGAACTGGCGGGTATTGCCGGGGTCACCAAGCAAACCATCAGTGGCCACCTGGCCAAGTTGCTCGACGCCGGGTTGGTCGAGGTCGACGCGCAAGGCCGGCATCGTTACTTTCGCCTCGCCGGGCGTGACGTCGCGCATTTGCTCGAATCGCTCATGGGCGTGGCGTTTCGCACCGGCGCCGTGCGCCTGCGCTCGAGTCCGCGCGAGCCGGCGCTGCGCAAGGCGCGCGTGTGCTACGACCATCTCGCTGGTGAACTGGCCGTGGCCGCCTTCGAAGCCATGCTGATGCGGGGTTGGTTTGCCGCCCGGGTTGGCGAGTTGAGCCTGACCGGCGCCGGTCGCGCCGCGTTCGAGGCCATTGGTGTGGATGTTTCCGTGCCGGGTTCGAGTCGCCGTCCGGTGTGCCGCATGTGTCTGGACTGGGGGGAGCGGCGGCACCATCTCGCCGGTGGCGTGGGTGCCGCCTTGCTGCAGCGGATGTATGCTGCCGGGTGGGCCCACCGACAGAAAGATTCGCGGGTGGTGGTGCTCAGCGCCGAGGGCGAAAAAGCGTTTCGCGAGGTCTTTTTGCTGGACTGATCAGCGTCGCCGGACAATGACCTCGACGATCCACCACACCACCCCGATGGCGGCACCAAAGGCACCGGCAATGGTGCCGAACATGGCGGTCAGCGCCAGCCCGGTGGGCGTGACATCGGTCGAGCCAAACTGAGTGAACAGCCACAGGGGCACGGCGGTGAGTGTGCCGAGGATGAGGCTGGTCAGCACAATCTTGATGCCGGTGCGCACATCGCTGCGGTAGAAATTGAGAATCGGGTTCACGGCAGGGTTCCGGAGAAATCGTGGTGCAGACAATACCGGAGCGTGCGCCACCGCGGATTGATCGAAGTCGAGAATCGGTGTCGCGCCGTTCAGCACTTGAACCGGCGGGCCGGGGCACAGCATTGACTTCATTGTGTCACGGGGGGCGCAGTGCGTCGTCCGGGGGCCGTGCCTGATCAAACGACGGCGCCGGGATGCACCCCGGCACGCAAATTCTGAGCGACGCGGACTAGCCCCGCGTGCCTTTCACGAACGCCAGCGACGCCTGAAACACCTCAATATCGAGCGCGTAATCCGCCGCGTCGGCGTGGTCGATCTGCACCCACTCCTTCGAACTCGGCATGCCGCCGGGCTGGAAGGGCACGACATCGCCCCGCGAGAACTGCAACTCAATCGCCATGGCCGCCGACACGCGTATGCCCACGCCGTTGCCGCTGATGCAGGCGAACATCTTGTCGGACACAAGATAGGCGTCAAGCCCGCCAATGTTCTTGGCCTTCACGCCCGGCAGCTTGAGAAGAACGTCGTCGATTTGTTGCTTTCGGGTGTCGGGGATACTGGTAGCCAAGGGAACTCCGTGGGGTGTCGCTGAAAAGGGTTGGAACACCTGCTTTGATACGCGAGAGACGCCGGGACTGCAAGGAAATCATGCCGAGGTCGGGTGATGTTGTGAGGCGCGGGCTGGTCAATGGGGTATGGGATTCCAGATTCGACCCGGAACCGTCCGTCGTAAGTGCGCAACGGCACCATGTAGGTTGGGTTGAGCGCAGCGAAGCCCAACATTCAGCCGTGCAATTGTGGAACGCCGAGTGTTGGGCTTCCTTCGTCAGCCCAACCTACGCGTGCTGCGCGTTCGCGACGTAACCCACGGCAACCAGGTGCTGTCCATCGATCCGCAAGCGCAACCCGTACCGGACTACGAGTTCGCATTGAAATTCCTATTCGTCATTCTCCAGTGCCTGGAACCGCTCGGCGAGGTAGTCGATCAGCGAGCGTACGGCGGGCAGCAGGCAGCGGCGCGACGGATACACGACGTGAATGATCTGGCGTGGCGGGGCCCAATCGGGCAGGAGGGAGACGAGAGTGCTGGTGGTCAGATCGTCGCGCAGCATCAAGGTCGGAAGCTGAACGACGCCGACACCGGCGCGCGCTGCACTGCGTAGCGCGACCATGTCGCCCGTGACAAGGCGGGGTCGGTAGTGCAGCGATACCTCGGTGTTGTCCGGGCCGATAAGCGTCCAGCGGTGTTCATCCTGCGGCGGGCCGAGCGACAGGCTGGGAAAGGAAGCAAGATCGGTCGGTTCGACAGGACGGCCGATCGACTCGACGAGCGCGGGGCTTGCGACGATGCACTGGGCGCTGTCGGCAAGCACGCGCAGCACGAGGTTACTGTCGGGTAGTGGTGGCGGGCGGACGCGAATCGCCAGATCGACGCCGTCGCTGACTGGCGAAATCTTGCGGTTGGTGGCGTCCAGATGCACCGACACGCGCGGATGTGCAGCGAGAAAGTCCGCAAGCATGGTGCCGACGTGCACGTGAAGAAGCGTGATCGGGCAGCTGATGCGCACCGTGCCGGCCGGTTCGGCGCGGGTGGCTTCGACCGCCTCGAGCGCGGCATCAGCCTCGACCAGCATGGCGCGGCAGTGCTCGTAGAAGGTCTGGCCCAATTCGGTGACCGAGAAGTGGCGGGTCGAGCGGTGCAACAGCCGGGCACCGAGACGCTCTTCCATCAGTGCGATGCGGCGGCTGAGCTTGGACTTCGGTACCCCGGTGGCGCGCCCGGCGGCAGCGAAGCCGCCATGTTCGACCACGCGGGCGAAGTAGTAGAGATCGTTCAGGTCGTTCATGCAAGTCTCCCTGCGCTGCCGCCTATTGTCCTGCTGGTAGGACGCTGAAGCCGAATTTTACCGTCTTCTCCTCTTCACGTTCCATGCCTAAAGTGACGTTACGCAATACGAACGTGACAAGGAGGCGAACATGAAACGAGTCCAGGGCATTTACAGCACGCCGCACACCCATTGGGTCGGCGACGGGTTTCCGGTGCGCTCGCTGTTCAGCTACCAGAGCCATGGCAAGGCATTGAGCCCGTTCCTGCTGCTCGATCATGCTGGTCCGGCGCAGTTCGATCCGACCGAGCGCCGCCGCGGTGTCGGCCAGCATCCGCACCGTGGCTTCGAGACCGTGACCATCGTCTACGCCGGTGAAGTGTCGCACCGCGATTCCACCGGGCAGGGTGGTGTGATCGGGCCGGGCGACGTGCAGTGGATGACGGCTGGTGCCGGCATATTGCATGAAGAGTTTCACGGCGACGGTTTCGCGCGTTCGGGCGGCGAACTGGAGATGGTTCAACTATGGGTGAATCTGCCGGCGCGCGACAAGTACGCGCCGCCGGGCTACCAGGCCATCACCTCGGCCGGAATTCCGGTCGTGAAACTGGCAGATGGTGCCGGTACGGCACGCATCATTGCCGGTGAGCTCGACGGCAAACGCGGCCCGGCGAAGACCTTCACGCCGATGAACGTGTGGGACCTGCGTCTGGTGCGCGACGGCGTGGCGGAGCTGCCTTTGCCCGACGGCTGGACGGCTGCGGTCGTTGTGCTTCGCGGCACGGTGCTGGTGAACGGCCACGCGCTGACGCGCAACGGTCAGCTTGTGGTGCTCGACCGGGCCGGTGTCAGCGTCTCGATCGAGGCGAACAACGATGCCGTCGTTCTGTTGCTCGCCGGTGAGCCGATCGACGAGTCCATCGTCGGCTACGGACCGTTCGTCATGAACAGCGAGGCCGAGATCGCACAGGCCATCGAAGACTTCAACAGCGGCCGGTTTGGCGGCATCCCGCGCGCGGAAACCACCGAGACGACCGGTTGAAACCGACCCCCGGCCCTGCGGGGCCGGGGGCAAACCCTGCCGCGCAAGCGGCATCCCGACCCCGAGAGAGCAAACAAGGAGAACACCATGACTCAGCCCTACGTGAAACTCGACAAGAACAACGCTGCCATGCTGCTGGTGGATCACCAGGCCGGCCTGCTGTCGCTGGTGCGCGATATCGATCCCGACCGCTTCAACAACAACGTGCTGGCGCTGGCCGATGCGGCCAAGTACTTCGGTCTGCCGACCATCCTCACCACCAGCTTCGAAGACGGCCCGAACGGCCCGCTGATGCCGGAGCTAAAGGCGTTGTTCCCGGATGCGCCTTACATCGCGCGCCCCGGTCAGATCAACGCCTGGGACAACGACGACTTCGTGAAGGCGGTGAAGGCCACAGGCAAGAAGCAGCTCATCATTGCCGGCGTCGTGACTGAAGTGTGTGTGGCCTTCCCTGCGCTGGCCGCAATCGAGGAAGGCTTCGAAGTCTTTGTTGTCACCGACGCCTCGGGCACCTTCAACGAGCTTACCCGCAACTCCGCGTGGGATCGCATGACGGCAGCCGGGGTACAGTTGATGACGTGGTTCGGCCTGGCCTGCGAACTGCACCGCGACTGGCGCAACGACGTCGAGGGCCTGGGGACGCTGTTCGCGAACCACATTCCCGACTACAAGAACCTGATGACCAGCTACGCTACCGTCAAGGGCGGAGCGTAAGCTGCTGGGCGTGTGCTTGCTTGCCCCGCGATCCGCCGGTGCAGACGAGTACGCGCCCGGTCTGTGGAGTCCGAAATCCCATCTATCCGGGAGCCAACCGTGACAACCCCTTCGCAACTGGAAACGACGCCCGCACCGCCCGGCGAGACGGTGACCGGTATCATCGTCCATCAGCCGCGCCGCGATGCCTATGACGAATATGAACGCTGGCTGCTCGAGATACGCGAGGCCTGCAAGCGCTTCCCGGGCTATCTGTCCACCGACGTGATCCGCCCGGTCGACGGTCAGGACACCTACACGGTGATCATCCGCTTCGCCGGTGTCGAGCAGCTCAAGGCCTGGATCGAGTCCGAGGTCCGGAGCGAATTCCTTCACCGAATCGAGCATGCGCTGGAAAAGGGCGACCGCTACGTGATCCAGACCGGTCTGGACTTCTGGTTTGCGCCGCCGGCCGCGATACCACCAAATAGGTGGAAGCAGTTCCTGCTCACGCTTTCGGCGATTTTCCCGCTTACGGTGATCGTGCCATGGGCGCTGTCGCCGCTGCTTGGGGGATCGCAGGGTGTGCCAGCGCTGTTGCTCGGAAAGCTGCTTGTTGCGGCAGTGATCGTGTTCCTGATGGTTTACCTGATCATGCCGCGTTATACCCGGCTGGTCGCGAAATGGCTTTACCGTTGACGCTACAGCCCGATTTTGACAACAAGGAGAACCCCAGCGATGAGCAATCTGACGAAAGAGCTGAATTCCGACTGTTCCGAAACCAAGGGCCGTGATGCCGTCGAACTCGTGCTGCGTCCGCGCGAGAAGGACCTTGGCGGATTCTCGGTCCGGCGTTTGCTACCGACCGCGCAGCGCAAGACGGTCGGCCCATGGATCTTCTTCGATCATATGGGTCCGGCGGACTTCCCGGCCGGCGAAGGCATCAACGTGCGCCCGCACCCCCACGTGAACCTCGCAACGGTCACCTATTTGTTCGAAGGGGAGATTCTTCACCGTGATTCGCTCGGCAGCCGCCAGCCGATCAGGCCCGGCGACATCAACCTGATGGTGGCCGGCCGTGGCATCGTTCATTCCGAGCGCGAGCAACCGGAGGTCAACAGCGTGCCGCACCGCTTGCACGGCCTGCAGTTGTGGCTGGCGCTGCCGGAGGCGGACGAGGAAGTCGAGCCGGCCTTCCATCACTATCCGTCGGCGGACATTCCTGCGGTGGAGGTCGGCGGCGTACCGGTGCGCGTGATGATGGGCACAGCCTACGGCGTGACCTCGCCGGTGCGGGTGTTTGCCAGCACGCTGTATGTCGAAGCACATCTGCAACCGGGCCAGAAGTTGTTGTTGCCAGACGCCGATGAGCGCGCGATCTACGTTGCGCAGGGTGCGCTCAAGGCGCAGGACATTGATATCCCCGAGCATGCGATGGCGATTCTCTCGAATGTGTCCGGTGTCGTTGTCGAAGCCGCTGAGGAGTCCCGAATCGCGATCATTGGCGGCGAACATATGGGCAAGCGCTTCATCGACTGGAACTTCGTCTCCAGTCGCAAGGAACGCATCGAGCAGGCCAAGCGGGACTGGCGTGAACGTCGCTTTCCGGTCGTGGCCGGTGACGAGGTCGAATTCATCCCATTGCCGGAATAGCGCTGACAGGGAGGTTCACAGGCCTAGCGCCCGGCCCTCGCTGCGCGGGTCGTGGGCCGCACACGGGATTGGCGTCGCCACGGGAAGGCAGCACTTTCGGCGCCTGACTGATGACCGAGACCGTGCGGGCCGTGCCGTTGCAGTCGCCGATGATCATCGCCTTCATCACCGAGGGGGTGGTGATCCTGGGGACTCTCGGTCATCTGGGCGAGCCCACTTCACCGCCGTGTCTGATACAGGCACGCGGTCCGCCGCTGTGGGAGATGCAGGACAGTGGATCAGACGCGATCGATGCGTAAGCGCAAGTCGTACCGGACTAGGAGTTCGATCAGCGTATCGCGAGGTAGGACACAAGACGGACAACGGAAATTCCGGAGCGGGTTTCGAGGGGCGATCAGGAATCTTGGGCACGAAATTCACGATTGACACGGACGAGATCGGACGGACTTCTTCCAAAAGGTGCATTGAAACGCCTATCCTTGGTGCCGTCGCGCTTGAAGATGTCACCCGGCAGGCTTGGGTCGGACGGGTGAGCTCGAGGATGGCGAGACCGGTCGTTGGTTGAGCGTGAGCGCCGGCCGGCAGAACTACATCGCAGTGCCGCCGCTCGATCGACGCAGGCCGAGCGACAGCAGATGGCCGATAGCCAGCCCTCAACGACAAACGCGCCCCTCGGGGCGCGTTCGTTTTTGTTGCCGCTGTTCTTGCTCAGGCGCGGCGGCGACGCGCAAAGGCGCCGACCAGGCCGAGGCCGGCGAGCATCATGGCGTAGGTTTCCGGTTCGGGGACGGCGGTGATCATGATGGTGCGATCGATGCCGCTGCTGGGGTGCTGGATGTTGACGTAGGCGACGTTGGGGTTGAAGGCGTCGAAGTACAGGCCGGTGGGTTCGGCGCCGGTGGTGCCCATGCTGGCCCAGCGCGACAGCGATTCGGCCACGCCGTCCTTGTCGGCGTCGGTGGCCATCCAGATGTCGGCGACGCCGCCCGGCTGGTCTTCGATGATGTAGAAATTGCCGGCGGCGTCGATGGCCATGTTGTCGGGGCTGGCGAGGGCGGAGCCAACGGCGAGGCCGGTGGCGGCATCGAGGGTGTTGCGGCTGGCGAAGAGCTTCATTTCGCTGGTTGCGAGGTTCATGGAGTAGACCTCATGGGTGCCGGTGGCGGTGAAGAGCATCAGCTCGCTGCCGTTGTCCAGGGTGAGAATTTCCATGTCTTCGGGGCGGTTGTAGCCGGTGCCGCCGGCTTTGTCGGCGGAGGCGCGACCGTCGATTTCGTTGGTGTTCAGACGCGTGGTGACGCCGGCGATGTCGCCGCCGTTGACGTCGGTGATGGCTTCCCAGGAGACGATGCCGGTGGTGCCGTTGCCGGCTTTGGCGACAAAGGTCTGGCCAGCGGCGAAGTAGTCGTTGCCAGAGGTGGCGTTGGGGTTGGCGGAGACGTATTTGTAAATGGAGCCGCTGCTGTTCTCATCGACAAAGTAGAAGTTCTTGTTGTTGTCGAAGACCATGCCTTCGTGCGAGATGAGCGGCACGACACTGTTGCGCTGGACGAGGTTGCCGGTGTCCTTGATGGCGCTGACCGGGTTGGTGACTTCGAACAGACGGCCGGTACCGGTGTTGCCGTTGTAGTTTTCTTCGCCGGTCATCCAGCCGCCCCAGGGTGCCCATCGCGAGGCGTCGCCGCGCTGCCAGTTTTGTTCGCCAACGGCGACGATGGTGGTGGTGCGCTTGTTGTAGTCGGTTTCCCACAGGTCGATACGCTGGGCGCCCGAGGCGGTGTTGGGGCCGCCTGAGTTGCTCGGTTCAAAGGGCATGAACAGGTAGCGGCCGGCGTCGGGGCCGGTGTGATTGGTGTCGATCATGTCCCACACGCCGGTGTTGCTGTGGCCGAGGCTGAGCTGGGTGGCGCGGTCGGCGATGGTTTGCTGGGTCCAGTTCGGGTTGGCGAGTTTGAAGGGGGTGGCTTCAAGCGCGTCACCGACCGGAATCGGGCTGCCGTAGGACGAAGACATCGGGGTGAAGTCGTCGAACTGGGTAGTAGCGGCAAAAGCTTGGGAACATGAGAACGCAGCAAATACGGCGAGGGCAATCGGCTTGACCATGGCTATTCCTTGTTGGCTAGGTATTTTGTTTGTGCCGGGGTAAGCCCGGCTGAGCGTGATCCTAGCGAGGGCGCATGACGTTTTGGTTATCGCGCCATGGTCAGTTTGATAGTGCGTAAACGCATCGGGCCACCCTTGTGGGGTGGCCCGATGTGTGCGCGAGGCGGTGTTCAGTGGCGTAGTTTTCGCATGCGCTCGGCGGGGGTGATGATGTCGGTGAGGCGGATGCCGAATTTTTCGTTCACCACCACGACTTCGCCTTGGGCGATGAGGGTGCCGTTGACCAGCACGTCCATGGGTTCGCCGGCCAGGCCGTCGAGTTCAACCACCGATCCGTGCGCGAGTTGCAGCAGGTTGCGGATCGATAGTTTGGTGCGGCCGAGTTCGACGGTGATCTGGACGGGGATGTCGAGAATCATGTCGAGGTCGTTGTTGCCCCCGCCGGTACTGCGCTCGGAGCCGAAGTCGGGGAAGACCTGGCTGGCCGGTTTGGCCTGGTAGGGCGATTCGCCTTCGGCGGCGGCAGCGGCCAGATCGGCCGCCGCTTGTTCTTGCATGGCGGCGGCCCATGGGTCGTCTTCACCGTCGGCGGTGGCTTCGGTGTCTGGCTTGGCTTCGGCGTCGGATTGTTCTTCCATGGCGGAAGCCCAATCGTCGTCGGAGACCTGGTTTTCGTCGGTGTCGGTATCAGCCATTGCGTGCTCCCGATGGCGAGGTGTCAGAGTTGTCGTCGGCGGCAATCATCCGCTCGACCTTGATGGCGTATTGCCCGTTGTGGACGCCGTAGTGGCCTTCCAGTACCGGCACGTTGTCGACGCAGGCCCGGATCGTTTCTTCCACGTCGAGGGGGATCACGTCGCCCACGCGCATGTTGACGATGTCGCGCAGGGACACGGTGGCGTGCCCGAGATTGCAGGTGAGTTTGACCTCGGCAGTTTTCAGCTGCTTGGTCATGGTGCCGATCCAGCGCTTGTCTTGCGTGATGTGATCGCTCTGCATGGTCGAGTAGAGCGTTTCGCGGATCGGCTCGAGCATGGAGTAGGGGAAGCAGATGTGCATGTCGGCCTGCGCGCCGCCCAGCTCGAGCGAGAACACGGTCGACACCACGATCTCGGAGGGGGTGGCGATGTTGGCAAACTGCGAGTTCATCTCCGAGCGCAGGAATTCGAGCTTGAGCTTGTAGACCGGCGCCCAAGCGCGCTCGTATTCGGCGAACACCGTGCCCAGCATGCCCATGATGATGCGCTGCTCGGTGGCGGTGAAGTCGCGGCCTTCCACACGGGTGTGAAAGCGCCCGTCGCCGCCGAACATGTTGTCCACCACCAGAAACACGAGGTTTGGGTCGAACACGATCAGCCCGGTGCCGCGTAGCGGCTTGGCGGTGACCAGGTTGAGGTTGGTGGGCACCACCAGATTGCGTACGAATTCGCTGTATTTCTGCACCTTGATCGTGCCGACCGAGATCTCGGCGTTGCGGTGCATGTAGTTGAACAGACCGATGCGCAGGTAGCGGGCGAAGCGCTCGTTGATGAGCTCCATGGTGGGCATGCGCCCACGCACGATGCGCTCCTGCGTGCCCAGGTTGTAGTCACGAACTCCGCTGCCGTCGCCTTCGTCGGCTTCGGTTTCCTCAACTTCCCCGGTGACGCCGCGTAGTAGCGCGTCGACTTCGTCCTGGGAGAGAAAATCGGCTGCCATGGCCTGTGCTGTCCTTTTGGCTTACTGCACGATCAGCGAGTTGAACAGCACGGACATGACCGGCCCCCAGGGGCCCTTGTCACGGCGGCGGTCGTCGTCGCGGGGTTTGTCGAATCCGAGCACATAATTGGTTCGGACCATGATTTCGTCGGCCAGCGTTTCGCGGCCTTCGACGGTGGCGATTTCTGACGGCAGCTTGCTCGACAGCAGCAAATTAACCTCGTGGCGAATTTCGGGCATGTACACCTTGAGCTGATCGGCAATGGTTTGATCCACCACCTTGAGCACCAGCACCACCTGCAGGTAATGGCTGCCCTCGGCGGGTGCGAGGTTGACTGTAAAGGGGTCGAGATTGACAAAGGTCGGCGGTTTGGACGTATCCACCGTGATCTTCGGCGCTTCGGGTTCATGGGCCTCGTCGCCGCTGTCTGCCTTCTTCTTGCCCAGCAGCAAAAACGCAGCGGCACCACCGGCAATCACCAGAAGCAACACCACAACGAGGATGATGATCAGCAGCTTCTTGCTTTTCTTGGGGGGCTCTTCGCCTTCCGCGGGGGGCGTGGCGGGTGCTTTCGACATGCGTCAATCTCCAGTTACGACGTGTTCATTATCGATCACACAGTGCGCCGCAAATGCCACGAATAGCGGTGGCAGAAGCCCGCTATTCCGCGCCCTTAAGCGAATGTGTCGATCATTCCTTCGCCGCGCTGCAGCCAGGGGCCGCCGCGTGACATCAAATTTTCCTGTGCGACGTCGGCGCCGCGCGCATTGCCCGCGTGTCCTTGCCCACGTCCGGATTCGCCATTGGCGTCCCGGTTTGCCGTGTTGACGTTGCTGTCGGTCAGCGTCACGCCGGCCTGTTCGAGCATCTCGCGCAGGCGCGGCATGGCTTGTTCCAGCGCTTCGCGGGCCGCCGGCGTGGCGGCTGTGAATTGAGCGGTGGTGGTGTCGCCGGTGACGGTGAGCGAGATTTCCAGCTTGCCCAGGTGGGGCGGCGTGAGAATCAACTCGGCTTTGCTGTTGTTCTGACCAACCAGCCATAACACCCGGTTGGCCACGGCATCCCCCCAGGTGGCGTCGCTGGCTGGCGTGCCGACATGAACGGGCAGTGCGGCCTGCGCGGCTTGCGGGCGGTCGGCAGCGGGCACTTGAACACCGCCCATGGCGGCGTTCAGTGCAGAGCTGCCCATATTGCCCGGCATGCTGGATGACTCGGTCGTGAGCGCGCCGACGCGGTCGCCGCGCGGGGCGGTGTTGGCGGCCAGCAGCTCGGCGAAGCGGCCCGGGCGGGCTTGGGCAGTGGGCGCCGCGCTTGGGGCATCGTCGGCGGTGGTGGCGGTCAGGCCGGTGCTTGGTTCGGCGGTGCTTGTGGCGGCTTTGGGGTGGTGCGCCTGGCCGTTCAGGCTCGGTGTGTCGCCGCGGGTGGTGCGGGCCAGCACGGGTTGATCGGTGCTGTCGGCATCCACGGCAGCTTGCGCATCGGCGGCGACGGCGGGGCTTGCCGTGACGGCGGCAAGCGCTGCCGGTGTGGCGGCAAGCGCTGCCGCAGGTACGGCGTTGGCCGGGTCGCCGCTGGCGCTGATGAGTGTGGCCTCGGCCTCGGCGTCGATGGCTTGCGCGTCGGTGACCGCTGTTGCCGTGGTCGCGTTTGCGACAGCCGTGGTGTCGGTTGTTGCTTGTGTATTGGCCGCTGCCTCAGTGCGTGCGCCGGCCTCGGCGTCTTTCGGCTTGGTGGGCGCCGTATTCTGGCGAGCCTCGGACGGGGCCGCGGGCTTGGCCGGCGCGTGCGGGCCGCGTGAGGGTTCGGGTGTGGCGGGGCGCTGCGCTGCGCTGCGGTCAACCGCTCGCTCTGCCGGGCGCTCGGGCGCTTTCATTTTCTGGTCGAGCGTGCTGGAGAAGGAGGGGGTGCTGGCATCGGCTGCGTTGCGCTCGCGTGCGGACGCGTTTCGCGTCGTGGCGGAACTGAGCAACTGCGACAGGGAGGAATTCGCCATTTCAGGCATCGCCGTCTTCCTTGAGTGGAATGTTCAGGCGATCTGTTGCAAGCCCCGTGCCAGTGGCTCAGCTGTCCTGGTGGCGATCCCGATGTTGCTTGCTGGCGTGCTCGTCGGTGGCGTGTTGCTCGCGACGAGACTCGATGCGCGCTTCCTTGGCCACATGGCGTTGGGACAGCGTGTCGAAGGCTTTCACCTTGTTGCGCTGATCCATCCATGCCTTCTGGCCATGGGCCGTACTCTTGCGTGCCTGTTCGACGACTGCGCGTTGGGCGCTGACGGCTTCATCCAGCTTGTTGATGAACAGGCTGAAGTTACGCCAGGCGTCCGGTCCGATTCCCTCGCTACAGGCTTCCTGGAAGCGCTGCTGGTATTCGGCGCGGTAGTTTTCGAGCAGTTCGAGCTTTCGACAGTCCTCGGTTTCACCGGCAATCAACTCACCCAGACGGCGCGCGGCGCCATCCATGCGGTTGTTGGCCAGGTCCAGCAGGGGCTGCAACGGAAACGTCTTGCTCATCCACGTTCTCCGATGCGCGGTCGGCGCTGTGCGCTTTCCGCAACAGGGCTTACGGTTCGGGGGGCGAAATCTTTAGGGGCTGATTCCGTCCTGGGCGACAAGATGAGTATCACACCTCGTCGCCAAAGAGTGTGTGTAAGTTTGCCACGGCGGCGTCGAAGCCTTCACGTTCATCGATGCCTTGCTGCAAGAAGGCTTCGAGTGCGGGGTAGGCTTCGACGGCTTGATCGAGCACCGGATCGGCGCCGGCCTGGTAGGCACCCACGGCGATCAGGTCGCGAGAGCGCTGGTAGCGGGAGAACAGCAGCTTGAAGCGGCGCACATGCTCGAAGTGGCTGGGCTTGACCAGATTGTGCATGGCCCGGCTGATGGACTGCTCGATGTCGATGGCCGGGTAGTGGCCCTGGTCGGCCAGGGTGCGCGAGAGCACGATGTGGCCGTCGAGAATCGCGCGGGCGGCGTCGGCGATGGGGTCTTGCTGGTCGTCGCCTTCGGTGAGCACGGTGTAGAAGGCGGTGATCGAGCCGCCTTCGTCGGGGCCGTTGCCGGCGCGTTCGACCAAGGCCGGCAGGCGGGCGAACACCGAGGGCGGATAGCCGCGGGTGACGGGCGGCTCGCCGATGGCGAGGGCGATTTCGCGCTGGGCCATGGCGTAGCGGGTGAGTGAGTCCATGATCAGCAGCACTTGCTTGCCCTGGTCGCGGAAGTACTCGGCGATGGTGGTGGCGTAGGCGGCGCCTTGCAGGCGCATCAGCGGGCTGGTGTCGGCGGGGGCGGCCACCACCACCGAACGCGCACGGCCTTCGGCGCCGAGGTTCTGCTCGATGAATTCCTTCACCTCGCGGCCCCGTTCGCCGATCAGCCCGACCACGATCACATCGGCCTTGGTGTAGCGCGCCATCATGCCGATGAGCACCGACTTACCCACGCCGGAGCCGGCAAACAGACCCATCCGCTGGCCACGGCCGACGGTGAGCAGGGCGTTGATGGCGCGGATGCCGACGTCGAGTGACTGGGCAATCGGTGCGCGTTGCAGCGGGTTGATCGGGCGGCTCTGGAGCGAGCGGGTGTCTTCGGTGTCGATGGGGCCGAGGCCGTCGAGCGGACGGCCGGCGCCGTCGACCACGCGCCCGAGCAGGGAGTCGTCGATCGGCAGGTGCTTGGCGCGGTCGGAGGCGCGCCGGCGTGGCACGGTGCGCTGGCCGGCGACGAGGCGCGGCTGCACCGGCTCCATCGGTAGCACTTGCGCGCCTGGGGCGAGGCCGAAGATGTCATCGGTTGGCATCATGAAGATGCGCTCGCCGTGAAAACCGACCACCTCGGCTTCGACCGAGCCGCCGCCGGGCACCACGATGCGGCAGCCCGAGCCGAGCGGCAGCTTGAGCCCGGCCGCCTCCATGACCAGCCCGTTGATGCGGGTGAGCCGGCCGGAGAGCTGGAAGGGGCTGTTGGCGGCGGCGAGGCGTTTGCCGTCGGCCAGCACATGGCGCCAGGTTTCGGTGTGACGTTCCATCAGTCTTTCGGATCCCAGCGGATGTCGTCGGCGTTCATGGTTTCCATGATGCGCCGCCAGCGGGTCTGCACGGTGGCGTCGACCATCGCGCCTTCGGCTTCGATGGTGCAGCCGCCGCGGGTGAGGGCGTCGTCCTCGTAGATGCGGTGTTCGTGGTGGCTCATCTGCTCGCCGAGGTATTCGCGCACCAGCGCGGCATCGTCCGGATGAACATGAATCGTCGCGCGCACCTGCGGCAGTTGCTGCAGCGCCTCGCGGACGAGATCGACGATGTTTTCCGGATGCGCGGCAATGCTGCGCTTGACCATCTGGGCGGTCATTTCGATGGCCAGGGCGACAATCTCTTCGGCCACGTCCTGATCGACCTGCTTGAGCGCGGTGTCGAGGTTTTCGACCAGCGTGTGCAGTTGCAGCGCCTCCATCCGGCCGCGGGCGGTGCCTTCTTCGTAGCCGGCGGCGTAACCGTCCTTGTGGGCGGCATCGTGGATTTTCTCGATGTCGTCGGCGGTCGGCAGCTTGAAGGCGGGTGTCTCCGGTTCTGGGACTGACGCTGGGGTTGTGGCGCTCGGCTCAAGCGGCTCGGGCTCGGACTCAGGTTCCGACTCCGGCTCGCGGGCGTCAAAACTGGGCGGCTCCCAGCGGCGGTAAGCACCGACGGCCTGGTGGCGAAAGCTCATGCCCGTGGTCCTTTAAACGAAGGCATCGTCGCCGCCTTTGCCGCCGAGCATGATCTGGCCTTCCTCTGCCAGACGGCGCACGATCTTGAGGATCTCCTTCTGCTCGCCCTCGACCTCGGACAGGCGCACCGGGCCGCGCGATTCGAGGTCTTCGCGCAGCATTTCGGCCGCGCGCTGAGACATGTTCTTGAAGATCTTTTCACGCAACTCGGCCTGGGCGCCCTTGAGTGCGACCACCAGCGAGTCGGACTGCACTTCGCGCAGCAGGGTCTGGATGCCGCGGTCGTCGATGTCCATCAGGTTGTCGAAGACGAACATCTCGTCGAGGATCTTCTGCGCCAGATCCGGGTCGTATTCGCGCACGTTGTCGATGATCGCGGTCTCGGCCGCGGCGCCGACAAAGTTGAGAATGTCGGCGGCGTGGCGTACGCCGCCCATGGCCGCCTTCTTGACGTTGGATGCACCCGACAGGGTGCGGGTGAGGGTGTCGTTGAGTTCCTTGAGCGCGGCCGGCTGCACGCCGTCCAGCGTGGCGATGCGCAGCAGCACGTCGTTGCGCAGGCGGTCGGTGAAGGCTTTCAGGATCTCGCCGGCCTGGTCGTTTTCCAGGTGCACCAAAATGGTGGCGATGATCTGCGGGTGTTCGTTCTTGATCAGGTCGGCCGCGGTGGCGGCGTCCATCCACTTGAGGCTTTCGATGCCGGCGGTGTCGGAGCCTTGCAGCACGCGCGAGATGATGTGCGCGGCGCGGTCGTCGCCCAGCGCCTTGGTGAGCATGGCGCGGATCTGCTCTTCGTCGGCCTCGATCGGCGAGCCTTGCTCGCAGTGGGTTTCGAGCTCGTCGAGCAGGGGCTCGACCTTGCTGCGCGGGTGCGAAGGCAGCTTGGCCATGGCCATGCCGAGCTTCTGGACCTCTTTGGGGCCGAGAAACTTGAGCACCTCGGCCGCTTCGTCAGAGCCGAGCGAGAGCAGCAGCAGGGCGCTCTTTTCGAGTCCTTCTTCCGCGCTCATTTGCGCGCCTCCTCATTGACGCCCATCCATTCCTTGATCATGTTGGCGACCAGCTTCGGGTTGTTCTTGGCGGTTTCGCGCGCCTGAGCCAGCTTGGCTTCGTAGCTGTTTTTCTGCCGCGCCGACTCGGAGAGCGTCACCTCCTCACCCTCTTCATCGTAGGTCCTTTCGCCGGCCGCGGCGCCCGGTGTGGCGTCTTCTTCGTCGCCTGCGGGCGGTGGGGTGAGGGTTTTGAGCAGCGGCTTGATGACCCCGAACGCCACATAGGCGAGCACGGCGAGCACGATCAGGTAGCGCAGCGCCTGTTTGCCGATGTCGATGATCTCGGGGTCTTTCCACAGCGGCAGTTCGGGCAGTGTTTCGGTGATGCCGGCGGCAAATTCGGTGTTGGCCACGTTGAGGCTGTCGCCGCGCTCGGCGTTGAAGCCCATGGCTTCGCGCACCAGATTGTTGATGCGGGCGATCTCTTCGTCCGACAAGGGCGTCGTGGTCTCTTTGCCATTCTTGTCGGTGACGGTGCGGTGGTTGAGCACCACGGCGACCGACAGCCGGCGGATCGCACCGGTTGCGCGCGTGGTGTGCGAAATGGTGCGATCCACCTCGTAGTTGGTGGTGCCGCTGGCGTTGCGGGTGAGGAAGTTGCCATCGGCGGCCGCGCCGGCGCCACCGACTGCCGGGTTGGTGATCGGTGCCGTGGCCGGCACGGGCGGCTGATTGGTGAGGGCGCCGGGGATGCCCTTGGCGCCTGGGTCGCGGGTCAGCACCTCGTTGCTTTGTTGCGAGCGGATCGCCTGCTGCGGCGAGGGGTTGGGTTTGTAGATCTCGTCGGTTTGCTCGACCCGGTTGAAGTCGACATCGGCGGTCACTTGGGCGCGGAAATTGCCTTTGCCGACCATGGGCTCGATGATTGTTTCGATCCGCCGCACATACGCCGACTCAATATCTTCCACATAGCGCAGTTGCGTCGGGTCCAGGCCGGCGACACGCATCGGGTCATTCGAATCGGTCAGCAGCTTGCCGGTTTCATCGATGACGCTGACGCTCTCGTTGCTCATGTTCGGCACGCTGGAGGACACCAGATGCACAATGCCGGCGACCTTGGCGCCATCCAGATTGCGGCCCGCGCGCAGATTGACGAACACCGAGGCGGTCGGCTTTTGCTGGTCGCGCAAGAAGGCGCTGCGCTTGGGGATGGCCAGGTGCACCCGCGCGTTGGCGACCGAGCCGATCGCCTGAATGGTGCGCGCCAGCTCGCCTTCGAGCGCGCGCTGGTAGTTCATCTGCTCATGAAACTGTGACACACCGAGTTTCTGGTTCTCCATCAGCTCGAAGCCGACCATGCCGCCGCGTGGCAAGCCCTGGGCGGCCAATTGCAGGCGGATGTCGTGCACCCGGTCGCTGGGCACCATGATTGCGCCACCGCCCGGCGTAAATTTGTAGGGCACGTTCTGCGCCTGGAGTGAGGTCACGATGGCGCCGCCGTCGCGCTCTTCCAGATTGGAGAACAGCACGGCGTAGCTGGACGACTGGTTCCACAGCAGCACGCCGACAACCAGCGCAATGGCGGCTGCCACGGCGGCCAGCAGCGCCATTTTCTGGCGCCCGGGCATGGCGCTGAAGTTTTCGAACGCGTGCTGTATCGGGGAGCCCGGTACGGTAGCGGCATTTTGTGCGGTGGCCATTGCTTCGGTCCTTCACGGAATCGCTTTGACGGATGAGACGCATTGTCTGCGCCAAGACGGAAAAGCTTAGGCAGAATAAGCGGCAGTTTTTGCCGCCTATTTGCCGCCTCTAAACACAAGGTCCACCCGTAGGCTTCGCACTGTGGAAAAGCGTCTACCTACCGAACCTGTCATGAACGAGACCGCCGCGCCGTCGCTTGACGCCGCCCAGCTGGCCGAAGCCTTTGCCCTGTTCAACCGCGCCTCGGCCGAGCTGACCGATGCCTATGCCGGCTTGCAGGGGCAGGTCGGGCAGCTCAACGAGCGCCTGTCGGTCTTGATGGGCGCCTTGCCGGCCGGCGTGCTGGTGCTCGACCGTCAGGGCACCGTGTTGCAAGCTAACCGCGCCGCGCGGGACTGGCTTGGCGAATCCATCGAGGGCATGGCCTGGAGCGCGCTGGCCCAGCGGCTGGCGGCCACCGAAACCCCGGGCGAACTGGAACTGGGCGAGGGCGAGGCGGCGCGTCGTATCGCCATGTCGTCCACGCATCTGGAGTCGGGCGAGGGCAGTATCGTGCTGATAAACGACGTCACCCACACCCACCGCATGCAACGCGAGGCCGAGCGCAACGCGCGCCTGGCGGCCATGGGCGAGATGGTGGCGGGTCTGGCGCACCAGCTGCGCACGCCCTTGTCGGCGGCGCTCTTGTATACCGCCACGCTGGGCAAGGGGCAGCTGCCGGAGTCCGAACGCGGCCGCATCGCCGACCGCGCCGTCGAGCGCCTGCGCCACCTCGAACGCCTGATCCGCGACATGCTGCTGTTTGCCCGTGGCGACTGCCTCGGCCGCGAGCCGGTGCCGGTGTGCGCGCTGACCGAAGAGCTGACCCACACGCTGGAGCCCATCGCCCGTCAGCGCGAGATCGAATTCACCCATGCCTGCGAGTGCGGCACCACGCGACTGGTGGCCGACCGCAAGGCGCTGGCCGGCGCGCTCACCAATCTGCTCGAGAACGCCCTGCAGTTCACCCCGGCCGGCGGCAAGGTGAGCCTGCGCGCCACGCGCGACGCCGAGCAGGTGAGCTTTGTGGTTGAAGACACCGGCGCGGGGATTTCCGCCGATCAGCAGCAACGTCTTTTTGAGCCCTTCTTCACCACCCGCGCCGAAGGCACTGGCCTGGGCCTGGCGATTGCCCGTGGTGTCGCGCGCGCCCATGGTGGCGATATCGACCTGGTCTCCCGGCCCGGCGAGGGCACCCGATTCCGGCTGGTGGTCCCGCTGACCGCCGGCGACACCGTTGACGAGAATACCCATGAGTGAGCCCTTGAACCTCCTGCTGGTCGAAGATGACGCCGCACTGCGCGACGCCGTCACGCTGATCCTCGAACTCGAAGGCCATGTCGTGACCGCCGTCGATGGCGGCCCCGCGGCGCTCGAAGCGCTCGGGCGCGGCGTCTTCAACCTCGTCATCAGTGATCTCAAAATGGAGCCCATGGACGGCCTCACGCTGCTCGGCGAGATCCGCGCGCGACTGCCGCAATTGCCGGTGATGCTGATGACCGCTTTCGGCGATGTCGAAAAAGCCGTGGCCGCCATGCAGGGCGGGGCGTGCGACTTTCTGCTCAAGCCCTTCGAACCCGATGCCTTGCACGCCCATGTGCGCCGCTACGCCGCCGTGTCGGTCAGCGACAGCGGCACCATCGCCGAAGACCCACGCACCCGCGAGCTGCTCAGTCTGGCCGCGCGTGTGGCCGGCACCGACGCCACCGTGATGCTCTCGGGCGAATCCGGTACCGGCAAGGAAGTCTTCGCGCGCTACATTCACAATCACTCACCGCGCAAAGCCAAGCCCTTCGTGGCCATCAACTGCGCGGCGATTCCCGACAACCTGCTCGAAGCCACTTTGTTCGGTCATGAAAAGGGCGCCTTCACCGGCGCGCACAGCGCCCAGGCCGGCAAGTTCGAACAGGCCGACGGCGGCACCTTGCTGCTGGATGAAATTTCGGAGATGCCGCTCAGCCTGCAGGCCAAGCTGCTGCGCGTCTTGCAGGAGCGCGAAGTCGAGCGGGTGGGGGGCAAGAAACCGGTGCAACTTGATCTGCGCGTGCTCGCCACCAGCAACCGTGACATGGCCGCCGAAGTGGCCGCCGGGCGCTTCCGCGAAGACCTGTACTACCGGCTCAATGTTTTCCCGCTGCCGATTCCCGCGTTGCGCGAGCGGCCGGGCGACATCCTGCCGATGGCGCGACACTTTCTGTCGCGGCAAAGTGAGCGGCTGGGCAGCCAGGCGGTGATCGACGATGACGCCGCCGAGCTGATGCGCGCCCACCCGTGGCCGGGCAACGCCCGCGAGCTCGACAACGCCATGCAGCGCGCGCTGATTCTGGCCACTGGCGGCGTGATTCGCGCCGACACGCTGCGCCTGTGCCTGGGCAGCAGCACGCCGCGACCGCCGGCAAGTGCTGCCGCCGAACCGGCAAATATTGCCGCTTTGGGCGCGTCTGCCGCGTCCGGCACCAGCAGCAACATGAAAGACCTGGAGCGCGAGCACATTCTCGGCACGCTCAAGGCCATGGGCGGCTCACGCAAGAAAGCTGTTGAAAAGCTTGGCATTTCTGAGCGCACCTTGCGCTACAAATTGCAGCAGTACCGGGAAGAGGGCTACCCTGTCGACTGAGGGCGTCGGCATGGCATGCGCCTTGCTGATAAGAAACCACCGATAGCGCAGGAATTGCTGGAACCACCATGGACACTCGCGGCATCGATCAAGTACTGAACGAACTGCGTGCCACCGCTCAGACGGCTGGCGGCAAGAGTGCGTCTGCGGCCACCGAAACGCCGGATGGCGTCAGCTTCAACGATGCGCTCCAGAACGCCCTGGCCGATGTCAGCGCCGCCCAGCAAGACGCCCAGACGATGGCCAAGTCCTTCTCGGCCGGCGACCCGAATGTCAATTTGCAGGAAGTGATGGTCAACCTGCAAAAAGCCAACCTCAGCTTCCAGCAGATGACGCAAGTGCGCAACCGCCTGGTGTCGGCGTATCAGGACATCATGAACATGCAGGTGTGACCGGGCGCACCCGATGCTGAAACGGCCACCCCAGGGTGGCCGTTTTGCTTGGTGCTGTTGTTTTCGATGGTGCAAAAGAAAAACCCCGCCGGAGCGGTAATGCCGTTCAGTTAAGGTCTTTTTTGAGATACCGAACGGTGTAACGTTTTGGCAGTGCTTTGACCTGACGGGGGCTTTGACGCCCCCGTCGTTTTTCCACGATGGCGAACTGAAGCCGCTTTCGCAAGCGGTTGAGGTGGGCAGGTAGCTTGCCTGGAGCCATACCGGCGGCCCAGATCATCTCGTGTTGCAGGATGTGCAACGCCCGCAAGAAGCTCAGATCAGTGGGTTCGACACGCGCCTCAATGGCGGCCTTGGCCATCTCCAGGCGCACCAGGTTGTAGGCGATCAGCGCGCCCCATATCTCCTGCTCAATGCCGGCCGGTTGAGCACTGCGCAGCGTGAGCGCCTCGCCAAGCATGGAGTGCTTGAGTTCGCGATAGCTCGTCTCGATCTCCCAGCGGCGCCGGTAGCACTCGGCCAAGGCCTTGGCTGGAAAGCGCCGGCGGTCGAGCAACGAAGTCAGTAGCACCCGCTCCTTGCCGCTGGTTGAGACCACCCGCACGGCCCGCGCCGTCCAGTACTCGGGCAACTGCGGCGCCTTGGCTCGGGCCTGGGGCGAGACGCGCATGCGTACGAGACAGTCGTCCGCGGAGCCCGAGAGCTTTTCCCACTTGGTGTTCGATTTGGCCGGAATCAGGTAATGACGCCCCTGCCCGCCCATCGTCAGCCCCAGCAGGATTTCAGCACTGAGGAAGCCGCGATCGAAGACCGTGAGCGAATGATCAGCGATCCGTTCAATCAGCGTCTTGGCGTACAGCATCTCGTTCTGGCCGTAAGGGCCGAAGGCGATGTCCGAGACCAGGTGGGTCGGGATGGCCGTGACGCTGACCGCCCGCACCTGCGGGTAGCTGGCCACCTTGCCACTGGCGTAGCCCTGAGCGCCGAAGTGTGCCCGGTTCTCGGTGCTGTCCGGCGCGCGGAAAGTCGTGCCGTCCACCGCCCACAGCGACAGCCCCTTCCAGGCGTGGCGTCGGGCATCCTGATCACACCAGGCCCGAGCGCTTCGGGCAAACAGCCATTGCATTGCGGGTGCGCCCAAGCGCTGACGCGCTTGAGTCACCGCGCTCTTGCTAACTGGCCGATCAGCGGCCTGTGGCAAAGCCAGATCCAGCGTAGCGAGCACTTCGGGCATCGACTGACCCCGATACAGCGCCAGTGCGATGACCAGCCATACCACCTGTTCGGCGGGAAGCCGACGCCGCCGAACACTGGCCGTACCCGTTAAGTCCAACGCCTGCTCAATCCACGCCGCCGGCAAATGCTCAGCCAACCGGTTCAAACCGGCCACGGGAATGATTTGCGTCGTGGCGTGTAATTGGCTCGAGAGCATCGAGCCGGACGTTAACAGGAGTTCCTAATGTTCACAACTGCTTAACGAGAAATAAAAATGCCGTTCAGCGCTAACTGAACGGCATTACCGCCGGAGCGGGGTTCTTCATCAGGCAGACGGCGAAGCGGATTAGCGCTTGCGGGTCTGCATGAAGCGGTCGAAGTTGCCGTCCGCCACGCTGTGCCACAGGTTCTGGTCGTCGCGAAACTTGACCATGGCCTCGTAGATCTTCTTGAAGGCCGGGGAGGCAGCGGTGGTTTCTGCGTACACTTCCTGGGCGGCCTTGTAGCTGGCGTCCATGACGTCACGCGGGAACGGGCGCAGCTTGGCGCCACCGGCGACCAGACGCTTGAGGGCGTCCGGGTTCTTGGCATCGTACTTGGCCAGCATGTCGACGTTGGCTTCGGCAGCCGCGGCTTCGATGATGTTTTTGTACTCTTCCGGCAGGGCCTTCCACTTGTCCTGGTTGATGTACAGGGACAGGTTCGGACCACCTTCCCACCAACCCGGGTAGTAGTAGAACTGGGCGACTTTCTGGAAGCCGAGCTTTTCGTCGTCATAAGGACCGATCCATTCGGCTGCGTCGATGGTGCCTTTTTCCAGCGACGGGTAGATGTCGCCGCCCGGAATCTGCTGCGGCACGGTGCCCAGCTTGGACAGGACCTTGCCGGCAAAGCCCCCGACGCGGAACTTCAGGCCGTCAAGATCCTTGACCGACTTGATTTCCTTGCGGAACCAGCCGCCCATCTGAGCGGCTGTGTTGCCCATCGGGAAGTTCATGATGTTGTAGCCGGCGAAGAACTCGCGCAGCAACTCCTTGCCGCCACCGTGCATGAACCAGGCGTTGAATTCACGCGCATTCAGGCCGAACGGCACGGCGGTGTCCAGTGCGAAGGCCGGGTCCTTGCCGAAGAAGTAATACGAAGCGGTGTGGCCGCATTCGACCGTACCGTCTTTGACTGCGTCCATGACCGAGAAGGCCGGGACGATTTCACCGCCCGCGAACACGCGGATCTGGAATTTGCCACCGGTCGCGGCTGCGACGCGGGACTGGAACATCTCGGCGGCGCCGTAGATGGTGTCAAGGCTCTTCGGGAAGCTCGAGGCCAAGCGCCACTGGATCTCAGGCAGACCTTGTGCGATGGCGGGGGCTGCAACTGCGCCGGCGGCGATGCCGACACCCGTTTTTTTCAGAAAGGAACGGCGTTCCATAAGTCTCCTCGCTATGACGTGGGCGGAAATAATTGTTCGTGGTTCGTTAGACCGCGGCAAATTATAGGAATCGGTTTGCAGCCTGAGAAATAGGGGTTTTCCCGTCAAACGTGAAATGGCGTTTCATTTTTTCTCAGGCGCCGGCAATTGTCATCCGGTTGATGAGCAGGGAGCCGGTTTGCTTTGAGCCGCGACGATGCACGTCGCTGCCGACGGCTTCGATGCCGAGCAGCATGTCCTTGAGGTTGCCGGCTATGGTGATTTCCTCTACCGGGTAGGCGATCTCTCCGTTTTCAACCCAGAAGCCGGCGGCGCCACGGGAGTAATCTCCTGTGACGTAGTTGACGCCATGGCCGAGCAATTCGGTCACGATCAGGCCGCGGCCCATACGGCGGACCAAGGCCTTGAAGTCGTCCTGGCCGGGGGTGACGAGCAGATTGTGAGCGCCGCCGCCATTGCCGGTGGTCTGCATGCCCAGCTTGCGGGCAGAGTAAACCCCGAGAAAGTAGCCCTGCAGCACGCCGTCGATGATCACGTCGCGGTCGCGGGTCTGAACGCCGTCATCGTCAAAGGGGCCGGAGGCGAGCCCTTTTTTGATATAGGCGCGCTCAGCGATATTGATGCACGGCGAGAACACCGCCTTGCCGAGGCTGTCGAGCAGGAAGGTGGATTTGCGATACAGCGCGCCGCCGCTGGCCGCGTGCACGAAGCTGCCGATCAGTCCGGCGGCGAGCGGTGCTTCGAAGATGACGGGTACGTCGCAGGTTGAGATCTGGCGGCCGTTGAGGCGCGCCACGGCACGGTCGGCGGCCGTGTGGCCGATCGCCTTGGCGGATTCCAGCTCGCTCGCGTCGCGGCAGCTGTCGTACCAGTAGTCGCGTTGCATGCCGTCGCCTTCGCCGGCAATGACCGAGCACGAGACCGAGTGCCGGGTCGAGGCGTAGCCGCCCATGAAGCCGAGGCTGTTGGCAGAGATAAAGTGAGACTCCTGCCGCGAGACGCTGGCGCCCTCGGAGTTGCTGATGCGGGTGTCGCGCTCGAAGGCGGCGGCTTCGCATTCGCGGGCCAGTTCGATGGCGCGCTCGACGGGCAGATCCCACGGGTGGTGAAGGTCGAGGTCGGGGAAGTCGGTGGCAAGCAGTTCGCGATCCGCCAGACCGGCGAATTCGTCGGCGGCGGTGAAGCGGGCAATCGACAGGGCGGCGTCGACCGTGGCGCGCAGGGCGGCCGGGGTGAAGTCGGAGCTGCTGGCGTAGCCGCGCTGCTGGCCGACATAGACGGTGACGCCGATGCCCTTGTCGCGGTTGTATTCGATGGTGTCGACTTCGCTGCGGCGCACCGCCACCGAGGCACCGACGCCTTCGGAGACATCGGTTTCGCAGGCGGTGGCGCCCTTGTCGCGGGCGTATTTGAGAATGTCGCTGGCGATTTCGCGCAGCGCGTCCTGAGAGTAACTGAAGCCGTTTGCGGACATGGACAGTGGGGGCGGGTGCGGGAAAGCTATAATCTTAACCGTTTCCGCCAATTGCCTACGTATATGACCGATCACGATCCGATCGAAACCGAAGATGAGCTGCCCGAAGGGCCGAGCAAGACCCGCCGCAAAAAGGACTCGAATGCGCTCCAGCATCTGGGCGCCGAGCTGGTGGACTTGTCGGCTGACCGGCTCAAGAAAGTGCCGCTGCCCGACAACCTGCGCGATGCCGTGCGCGCCTGCCAGCGCTTCAAGATGGAGGCGCGGCGCCGTCAGCTGCAATACATCGGCAAGCTGATGCGCACCATCGACGTGGAGCCGATCCAGGCCATGCTCGATGTGTTCAATGGGGTGTCGGCCGAAGAGATTGCCCGACAGCACCGGCTCGAGCGTCAGCGTGAGCGCCTGCTCGAAGACGAGGGCATGCTGTTTGAACTGGCAGAGCGCCATCCAGGCGTGGACTTGCAACGCCTGCGGGTGTTGCGCCGCAATGCGCTCAAGGAGCGCGAGGCGCAGAAGCCGCCGCGCGCTTATCGCGAGATCTTTCGCATTTTGCGAGAGATCGACGAATCCCCCAAAAACGACTAGAGAGCAGCCCGCCCATGAGCACCGACACCCTTCGTATTGGCCTCGTTTCGATCAGTGACCGCGCATCGAGCGGTGGCTATGAAGACAAGGGCGTGCCCGCGCTGCGTGACTGGTTTTCGCAAGCGCTCAGCTCGCCGTGGGAGATGGAAACCCGCCTGATTCCGGACGACCAGGCCATCATCGAACGCACGCTGATTGAACTGTGTGACGAGGCCGGTTGTGCGCTGGTGCTGACCACCGGCGGCACCGGCCCCGCGCCGCGCGATGTCACGCCCGAGGCGACGCTGGCGGTGGCGCACAAAGTGATGCCGGGCTTCGGCGAGCAGATGCGCCAGATCAGTCTCAAGTTCGTGCCAACGGCCATCTTGTCGCGTCAGGTGGCGGTGATCCGTGGCAAGAGCCTGATCATCAATCTGCCGGGCCAACCCAAGTCGATCAAGGAGACGCTGGAGGGCCTGAAGAACGCAGCGGGTGAGTCGCTGGTCGATGGCATCTTCGCCGCCGTGCCGTATTGCATCGACCTCATCGGCGGGCCGTACGTTGAAGCACACGCCTCGGTGGTCAAGGTCTTCCGGCCCAAATCGGCGATTCGCCCGACCTCGGCCTGAGTCAGCACGGCGGCGTTGTTGCGCCGCCGCGCCTTGCGGCCATTCGTCAAGAATAAAGTGTCGCCCGTGTGCCGCCAGCCAGCCCGAAGGCCGGAACGGATAGGCGTGAATGGGGGGCTTTTCTTCTTTGTTGATGTGGCAGCGCGCGGGCTTTGTCGCGTGCGCGATGCTGGTTTGCGGCCTGGCTGCGGGGCCACGCTGCAGTCGATGACTATCGATCAGATCATCAGGTTTATCGCGCCGAGTCGCCGCCCGCGGTGGATCTACTGCGGCAGGATGGGGATGATCCGTCCCTGACTGCGCCCAGTCGCTGACGGCGGCGGTGCAGCACGTTGGCGCCGCCGCTCCTGCTCGCGCCACCAGGCGCGCAGGCCCAGCAGCACGGCCAGGATCAGCGCGTAGATCAGCGGCGCGAACACATCAGCCTTGACCAGCCACCAGTAGTGCACCACCCCCAGAATGGCGATGCCGTACACCGAGCGATGCAACGCTTGCCAGCGCCGGCCGCCGAGGCGGCGGACCATGGCATTGGTGCTGGTCACGGCTAGCGGCACCAGCAGCACAAAGGCGGCAAAGCCGACGGTGATGTAAGGCCGCTTGAGCACATCGAGCACCACGGCCCGCCAGTCAAAGAACTGGTCGAGCACGATGTAGGTGCCAAAGTGCAGCACGGCGTAGAAGAAGGTGAACAGGCCGAGCATCCGCCGCAGCCGCAGCAACCAGTGCCAGCCGGTGAGCTTGCGCAGCGGGGTGACCGCCAGCGTGATCAGCAAAAAGCGTAGGGTCCAGTCGCCGGTGGCGTGGGTGATGGTCTCGATCGGGTTGGCACCCAGCTCATCCTGAAAGAAGGCGAGCAGCAGCAGGCCGAGCGGGATCAGGCTGAGGATGAATACCAGCACTTTCAGCGCGCTGATTTTTTGGGGCGAGAGCGCTTTGATCGAAGGCGAGCGGGGAGCGGGGGTGGCAGTCATGAGTCGTGGTCAGAAGTTTTTGCGAAGGTCCATGCCAGCGTACATTGACGCGACCTGATCGGCATAGCCATTAAAGGGCAGGGTCTTGCGCTTGAGGAAGTCACCAATGCGGCGTTCCTTGGCCTGGCTCCAGCGCGGGTGGTCAACATCGGGGTTCACGTTGGAGTAGAAACCATACTCCCCCGGCCCGGCATCGTTCCAGGAGGTGTTGGGCTGCTTGTCGGTGAGGCGGATGGTGACGATGGATTTTGCGCTCTTGAAGCCGTACTTCCAGGGCACCACCAGGCGCACCGGCGCGCCGTTCTGGTTGGGCAGCTCCTCGCCGTAGAGGCCAACGGCCATCAGGGTGAGCGGGTGCATGGCTTCGTCCAGGCGCAGGCCCTCTTTGTAGGGCCAGTCGAGCACCGGGCGGGTGTCCATCACCTTGGGGTCGAACAGCGAAACAAACTCCACGTATTTGGCGCTGCCCAGCGGTTCGACCGCCTTGAGCAGGGCAGACAATGGGAAGCCGACCCACGGGATCACCATCGACCAGGCCTCAACGCAGCGCAGGCGGTAGATGCGCTCTTCGAGCGGCGCGAGCTTGTAGATCTGGTCGAGGTCGAAGGTGCGCGGCTTGCCGACCAGGCCTTCGACCTTGATCGTCCACGGGTCGGTTTTCATGCGGTGGGCGTTGATCGCCGGGTCGCCCTTGTCGGTGCCGAACTCGTAGAAGTTGTTGTAGCGGGTCACATCCTTGCGTGGGGTGAGCGGCTCGTCGACGGTGAAGGGGCTCTTGACCAGCGGGCCCAGATCTCGCGCTTGTGCCGCCAGCAACTCGGTCGGGCCACCCAGCGCGAGCGCCGCGGTGCCGGCGCCCGCCAGACGCAGAAAGCGACGGCGGTCGGCGTACAACTCGGGCGAGGTGATCTCGGAGGGGCGGGTATCGGCAGCGTGTTTGATCAGCATGGCGGACTCTTTATGAACATGTCAGTGCATCTGACCGGCCAGGGCCGGCGATGCTTACAGTCAGATGCGATTTCGGGTGCAGGGTTCAGGGGTTGAGCGCGCGATAGACCGCGGTGGCGACGGTGAGCAGCTGCTCGCGCGGCAAGGTGCCCGATAGCGCATAGCCGTAGCCGGCATCGACCCAGTAGAACACATTGACCTTGTCATGCTCGGCAAAGCGGAAGGCGGTGGCGCTCTCATCGGTGTCCGCGCCCACAAACAGGGTCAGCCGCTCGCCGCTGGCGTCTTCGTACATCAGCAGCGCGCCCGGGCCGGCGGGGCCGGACAGCAAGCGTCCGCCGACCAGTTGGTAGCCCAGCGCTTCGAGCGCCGGGGCAACGATGGGGTGCCCCAGCCGCTTTGACAGCCAGCCCAGCAGGTGGTCGCGTTGGTCGGCGCCCACTTCGACCGGATGGCGCACTTCCGGCGCATACACGGCGTGCGCGACAGCCGCCTGCCGGGCCAGGGGGATCTGCGCCGTCGTTGTCGGGGCGGTGTCGGTGTTGCGCCCGGCAATGAAGCCGCCGACCAGCCCGATGGCCAGCCAGCCGATGGCGGCGGCCATGCCCCAGCGTGAGCCGGCCGCCGCCGCGCGGCCGCCGTGCGCCGCGGCGAGCAAATGTGGGGGCACGGCGTCGTCGAGCATCGGGTCGTAGGCCGCATGCATCGCGGCGCTTTGCGCTTGCCAGGCGGCCACCTCGGCGGCGGCTTCGGGGTGGCTGGTCAGCCATTGCGCCACGTCGGTGTGTTCGGCGGCCTCGAGCTGACCATCGGCGAAGGCGTGCAGCAGGGCGGAGTCGGGTTGTTTCATCATCATTTCACCCGCGTCAGGGCCGGTCGGGCGGGGCTGCCGTCAAGCTGTGCTTTCAACTGGGTGCGCGCGCGCGACAGGCGCGACATCACGGTGCCGATCGGTACATCGAGCACACCGGCAATTTCTTCGTAGCGCAAATTTTCCAGCCCCACCAGCAGCAAGATTTCGCGATGATCGGCCGACAAGGTCTGCATGGCCCGGTCGAGGTCGCGCAGGCCCAGACCGTCGCTGCTCGCGTCGCGCATCGCCAGTTCGACGGCATCGGCTTCGCTGGCGCCACGCAGCGCGTCGTTGCGGCGCACCTGGTTCACAAACACGTTGTGCATCAGCGTCAGTAGCCAGGCGCGCAGGTTGCCGCCTTGCCAGTGCGCCGCTTTGCGCAAGGCGCGCTCGATGGTGTCCTGCACCAGATCGTCAGCCCGCGCGACATCGCCCAGCAATGCGCGGCCATAGCGGCGCAAGCGGGGCAGTTCGGCTATGAGGGCTTCTGCGTCGATCATCGGGGTGTTCAAGTCAATGGCAGGGGACGCCGGGTAAACAGCCGGAGTGCGCAAAATATTCCGGGCGACGGCGTGCGGATCGATTCGCGCGGCGCCGAGTTGTCGTCAGCGGCGCCGCATTGCAGCAAACTGACGGCGATTGGGCTACACTCAAGGGCTAAATTTCATTCAAAAAGCCACACGGAAAGCCATCATGCCTGCGTCAATCTTGCTTCATATCGACGATGTCCGCATCAAGGAAATCAAAGAACTGGTGCCGCCATCCCATGTTCTGCGCGAATTTCCGGCCACCGAGCGCGCTGCGGAAACGTCCTATGAGGCGCGTCAGGCGCTGCATCGCATTCTGTATGGCGCCGACGACCGCCTGCTGGTGATCATCGGCCCGTGCTCCATTCATGACTACGACGCCGCGATGGAATACGCACGTCTGCTCAAGGAAGAAGCCGATCGCCTCAAGGACGACCTGCTGATCGTCATGCGCGTGTACTTCGAAAAGCCGCGCACCACGGTGGGCTGGAAAGGCCTGATCAACGACCCGTATCTGGACAACAGCTTCAAGATCAACGAAGGCGTGCGCCTCGCCCGCAAGCTGCTGTGGGACATCAATGAAATCGGTCTGCCCTGCGGCACCGAATTCCTCGACATGATCACCCCGCAATACATCGGCGACCTCATCAGCTGGGGCGCCATCGGCGCGCGCACCACCGAAAGCCAGGTGCACCGCGAACTGGCCTCGGGGCTGTCCTGCCCGGTGGGTTTCAAGAACGGCACCGACGGCAACATCAAGATCGCCGTGGATGCCATCAAGGCCGCGCAGTCGCCGCACCATTTTCTGTCGGTGACCAAGGCCGGTCATTCGGCGATTGTGTCGACCCGCGGCAATGAAGACTGTCATGTCATTTTGCGCGGCGGCAAGAGCACCAACTTTGACGCCGCCAGTGTCGACGCCGCCTGCAAGGAGCTGGCCGCCAGCTCCGTGTCGGCCCGCGTGATGATCGACTTCTCTCACGCCAACAGCCGCAAACAGCATCAGCTGCAGATCGAAGTGGCCGAAGACGTGGCCGGTCAGATGTCGGCTGGCGACGATCGCATCATCGGCGTGATGGTTGAGTCGCACCTCAAGGATGGCCGCCAGGACCTCAAACCCGGCTGCGAACTCGAATACGGCAAGAGCATCACCGATGCCTGCATCGGCTGGGAAGACAGCGTGCGGGTGCTCAACATTCTTGCCGAGGCAGTGCGCAACCGTCGAGTGCAACGCGCCAGCGTCTGAGCCGGACGCCTCGGCCATGAAAAGCCCGCATCGCGGGCTTTTTCATGTCTGGCAGGCCTACTTGTGGGCGATCGCCTTTTTGGTAAACAGGTAATCCTTCATTTCCTTGGAAAAGGCCGGGTCCTTGCGCCGGATCCACTCCAGCACCATCGCCGCGTGTTCTTTTTCTTCATCGCGGTTGTGTTCAAGGATGGCCTTCAGCTCTTTGTCCTTGCAGGCATCGGCCCGCTGGTTGTACCAGTCGACCGCTTCAAGTTCCTCCATCAGCGAGACGATCGCGCGGTGCATGTCGCGGGTCTCGTCGGACAGCTCTTCGATGGGTTCGTGATAGCCAACACTCGACATCATGGTCTCCTTTCGGTGGGGGAAGTCGCGATAGTGTGTCAGACAAATGATCCTAGCAACCGCAGTTGACCGCTTGTGCCCGTGAGCCAGGTATTGAACATGCGAAGCTTTCGACTTTGAGGCCGATTACCCGCTGGGTGATAGCGCTACGCGCCCGGTTGCACGCCTGGCAGGCCGCCTTGCTGCGTTGCGCCTCCTTGCAGCGTGCAGGCTGTGTGTCGTCGCGCCTTGCCAGACAGCCCGCCAGGCGCACACTCGGGCGCGTCCAACTACGGTTTCTAGGATGATGCTGTTTGCAAAGCGCGGCTTCAATCAGTGCACCGATGCTCGGCGCCCATCCTCAATTGACGGCACACTTCGCTTCATGACCCGAAAGATCATCCACTGCGATTGCGACTGCTTCTATGCCGCCATCGAGATGCGCGACGATCCGGCCCTGGTGGGGCGGCCGGTGGCCGTGGGCGGTCGGGCCGAGACGCGAGGGGTCGTCGCCACCTGCAATTACGAGGCGCGCGCGTTTGGCGTGCGCTCGGCGATGCCGACCGGGCGGGCGCTGCGCATGTGTCCTGAGCTGGTGGTGCTGCCGCCGGACTTTGAGCGCTATCGGGCGGCCTCGCGGCAGATTCTGGCCATCTACCGCGACTACACCGACAAGGTCGAGCCGTTATCGCTGGATGAGGCTTACCTCGATGTGAGCGGTGTGGATCGCTGCCGTGGCAGCGCGACGCTGATGGCGGAGGAGATCCGCACGCGGATTTTTGCCGAGGTGGGCATCACCGCCTCGGCGGGCATCGCGCCGAACAAATTTCTGGCCAAGATCGCCAGTGACTGGCGCAAGCCGAACGGGCAGTTTGTGATTCGGCCGGAAGAGGTCGACGCCTTCGTGGTCGACTTGCCGGTCAAGAAACTGTTCGGCGTGGGGCAAGTGACGGCGGCGCGACTGGAGCGTCTGGGCGTTCTCACCTGCGGTGATCTGCGTGAATGGGCGCTGGCGGATCTGATTGCGAAGTTCGGGTCCTTCGGGCGCAGCCTGCACCGATTGTGCCGTGGCATCGACGAGCGCTCGGTGTTGCCGGATCGGCCGCGCAAGTCGCTGTCGGTCGAGACGACCTATGTCACCGATTTGCCGGATCTGGCCGCCTGCGTGGCGGCGGTGGCGCCGTTGCTGGCGGATTTCCAGCGGCGCTTTGATCGACTCGACCCGGCCCCGGCGGTGCACAAGGCCTTCGTCAAGATTCGCTTCAATGATTTCACGCGCACCACCGCCGAGTGCGTGGCGACCACGCCCGACGCGGTCGATTGGCCGGCACTGCTGGCCACCGCGCATGCGCGTCAGGCGCGGCCGGTGCGTTTGCTGGGAGTGGGGGTGCGCTTTGTGGAGGAAGCGGGTGAAGCGCGCGGCGCGCAGCCGGGCTTGTTTGATGAGGATGCGGCGTCGCCGGATTAGCGGCGGGCCAAACGGAAAAAGCGGCCGGGTGGCCGCTTTTTGTGTTGCGCGCGCTCAGATCACTTGCGTCGGCGGTACGCGCCGAACAGACCGGCCAGGCTGAGGCCGAACAGCGCCAGCGAGGTGGGTTCGGGCACGGGGTTGGCAAGCTGGTCGTGCTCGACGGGCTGCGAAAGCGCTTCGTTGAACCCGGTGACCAGCCCGGTCGAATCGCGCAAACCGCCGGCCATATAGAGGCGGCTCGTGCCGTCGGACGCGTTATCTACCGCATCGAAAGACAGGGTGTTGCCGCTGCTGGCCAGCCCGGTGACATTGATGCTCAGCAGCAGGTTGCCGAACAGCGGATCGTAGTTGAAGGCGTTGTCGAGGAAGATGTCCATGCGGCTGCCGGGGGCCACGTCGGTGGGCAGAGCGCCGGTGAATACCGTCAGGACATTACCGCCGAGGTTGGCCGTAGCGTTTGCCGACAATTCATCGACAGCGGCCGTCGTGGTCGACAGCGAGAAGGTATAGATGCCGGTGTTGGGCGCGTTGCCACTCCAGGTATCGATGCTGCGATAGAAGCTCAGCGTGGAGATCGGCAGGGGCGCGTCAAATGCCGATGCGTCATAGACCTGCTGGTAGGTCGGCGTCCAGTAGCTGCAGCCAAAGGGGAAGCAGTTGCCCGTGGCGGACCCCGCGCCGATCACGAGGGCATTGGCGCTGGAGGTGGTACCGAGAACGGCAAGGGCGAGGGCGATTTTCAAGCGTTTTTTGAGCATGGGCGTCTGTGATGTGAGCCGTTTCTGGGCAAAAAAATGTTTCCGGCGGGAAGCGTTGGCGTTTTATAGCATGGCGGGACGATTCCCCTTCGTGCATAACGCCACGGACGCATCGTGAAACTCCGAAAACACATTGGGATGGTGCGCTCGGGTTCAATGGCCACGGTTGGCCAGGCTGGTTAGGGTCTGTTCTCGTTCATCTGGCGGGGGGGCTCGCCCGGTGAGAAACATTCGACGGCCGAAACGGCGTCGGCCGTTACCGAACGCCGTGGTGCAGTGTCCGGTAACGGCCGGCGGGCCCACAGGAGAGGCGTCAGTTTTTGGACTGGTCGACCAGCTTGTTTTTCATGATCCACGGCATCATCTCGCGCAGCTGACCGCCCACCTGTTCAATCGGGTGGGCTGCGTTGAGGCGACGGCGGGCCGTCATGGATGGGTAGTTGGTCTTGCCTTCGAGAATGAACATCTTGGCGTATTCACCGCTCTGGATGCGCTTGAGTGCTTCGCGCATGGCGTAGCGGGACTCTTCGTTGATCACTTCGTGGCCGGTCACGTACTCGCCAAACTCCGCGTTGTTGGAGATGGAGTAGTTCATGTTGGCGATGCCGCCTTCGTACATCAGGTCGACGATCAGCTTGAGCTCGTGCAGGCACTCGAAGTAGGCCATTTCCGGCGCGTAGCCGGCTTCGGTCAGGGTTTCGAAGCCCATCTTCACCAGCT
The DNA here is from genome assembly GCF_007625205.1 of Denitromonas ohlonensis. Lineage (GTDB taxonomy): Bacteria > Pseudomonadota > Gammaproteobacteria > Burkholderiales > Rhodocyclaceae > Nitrogeniibacter > Nitrogeniibacter ohlonensis. The sequence continues at coordinate 102,893 of NZ_VMNI01000017.1, forward strand.
CGACCGCGCCGCCGCACAGCACGGCTTGCTCGCCGAACAGGTCGGTTTCGGTCTCTTCGCGGAAGTTGGTCTCGATCACGCCGCCCTTGGTGCCGCCGTTGGCTGCGGCGTAGGACAGAGCGAGGTCCTTGGCTTTGCCGGAGACGTCCTGATGCACCGCGATCAGCGAGGGCACGCCGCCGCCTTTGAGGTACTCGGAGCGCACGGTGTGGCCGGGGCCTTTCGGGGCGACCATGATCACGTCCAGATCGGCGCGCGGCACGACCTGGTTGTAATGCACGTTGAAGCCGTGG
>NZ_VMNI01000015.1 GCF_007625205.1 Denitromonas ohlonensis
CCAGTTCCACGACTTCAACCCCGCCGAACGCCACCTCGCCGAAGCCCTGCGCACCCTGCGCCTCATCCACTACGCCGCCTGGATCGCCCAACGCTGGCACGACCCCGCCTTCCCCCACGCCTTCAGCTGGTTCGACAGCCCGCGATACTGGCAAGACCATATCCTCAACCTGCGCGAACAGATCGCATTGATGGATGAGCCGCCGCTGATTCAGGCGGGGTAACGTTGGCCGAGTCAGACATGCTGGGCTTCAAGACCTGATCCCGGATGACTGTGGGCTGGCGCGCCACCCGAAGGGGATACTGGAATCCCTTGTGGGTGGCGCTTGCCGTTTACGTGGCGGTCGGGTTTAATCTCTGTGGAGATAAAACAATAGGGGACAGACCACGACTTAGGGACAAGAAGCCGTGGTCTGTCCCCTATTGCGGATTCGAGCTTGGTCCGGCGGCGGATAAACGCTATTCGTTAGCCAGCCGAACAACTGTCACGGAGGAACTCCAGTGCCCGCAGCATTCTCCTCAGCGCTTTACTACCCATACATCGACATAAAGGATGAACAATGGCTACGAAGTGCTGCGCTGTTCTGGGACTCCATCCGAACAATTGTTCCGGTTTCGCATCGCGATCCCTACTCGAATGATTTTGCTCGCGCCCTCTGTGACGAGGGCGTGCTTGAACCGGTTCGCGTGTCATCGGACATGGATGAGGTCGAGGAACTTACCGACAAAGTTCTCGACTTTCTTACGCAAAGTAAATAGGGGACAGACCACGGTTTTCGTCATACGCTCCAAACCCAGATGCAAAACGGCCCCACCAACATAGCGGGGCCGTTCTTCATTCAACGCTGCAGCGAGCGATCAGCCCATCCGCAAGGCCAACTGCGCCACCCGCGCGCCGAGATGCTCGGCGGTGCGCAGGTCGGAGTCCTGCATGGCTTCGGCGCCTTGGTCTGAGTTCGACTGCGCCATCGCGCCGAGCTGTCCGCCCAGGCGGTTGAGGTCTTCGACCGAGCCTTTGCTGTGGTTGTTGCCGGGCATCAGGCCGAGGTTTACCCAGGTCATGCTGTGCTGGGCGGCGAAGACCGACAGCTGCACCAGCGCGTTGAGCTTGTCGCCCGACTGCGAGGCAGAGTTGGTGAAGCCGGCGGCGAGTTTGTCTTTCCAGCCCTGGCCGAACCACACTTTGGAACTGGCGTCCATGAAGGTCTTGAACGGGGCCGACACGCTGCCCATGTAGGTCGGCGCGCCAAAGATGATGGCGTCGGCGGCGGCCAGGTCGTCCCAGTGAGCGTCGACCGCGTCGGCGCCGATCTGCTGTACTTGCACGCCGTCGACCGAGGCGGCGCCTTTGGCGACATGCTCGGCCTGGCGGGCGGTGTGGCCGTAGCCGCTGTGATACACGATGGCGATTTTTTTCATGATGACTTCTCCTGTCGGGGCACCTCCCGCCAGCGCAATGGCCGAACCGGGAAACGCCGCTATTGAATTTGCTTCACTGTGAATGCATTATCAACAAAGACACCAACAAGAAAAACAGACAAATTTTGATCAATTTGTTGAGCCATATTCAACATGAAACTCACCCTCGACGCCCTGCTCATGCTCGACGCCATTGACACTGCCGGCAGCTTTGCCGCCGCGGCGCGGCAGCTGCACCGCGTGCCCTCGGCGCTCACCCACGCCGTTCGACGGCTGGAGGACGATCTGGGCTTCGCCATTTTTGAACGTGTCGGTCGGCGCGCCCTGCTGACGCCGGCCGGGCGCACCTTGCTCACCGATGGCCGCCAGTTGCTCGCAGCCGCCGACGCGCTGGAGTGCCGCGCCAAACGAGTGGCGACAGGTTGGGAGGTGGAGTTGCGCATTGCCTTGAATGCGCTGGTGCCGTTCTCGCTGATGCTGCCGCTCATCCAGGAATTTGACACCGCCCGGCACGGCACGCGCCTGCGCTTCAGTGGCGAGGTGCTGGCCGGTAGTTGGGATGCGCTCGGCAGCGGCCGCGCCGATCTGGTGGTCGGGGCTTCGGGCGAGGCGCCGCGCGACGCCCGTTTCGTGTCGAAACCACTCGGGCAGGCCGCGCTGATTTTCTGCATGGCGCCGGAGCATCCGCTGGCCGCGTTGCCCGAACCGCTCCCTGCGCATGAACTGAGCAAGCATCGCGCCGTGGTGCTGGCCGACACGACCCGCAGCATGCAGGCGCGCACGGCCGGCATGGTGATTGGGCAAGACACACTGGTCGTGCCTGACCATCACGCCAAGCTGGCAGCACAGATCGCGGGGCTCGGTGTCGGCCATCTGCCCTATTTTCTGGCGGCCGACGCGCTGACGGATGGCCGGCTGGTCAGACGCCAGACCGACGCCAACCGAAGCGATGAACCGCTTTACCTGGCGTGGCGGCGCGACCACGACGGCCGCGCGTTGCAGTGGTTTGTCGAGCGCCTTACCGCTGCGCCCTGGCAGGCGCAGCTGGCGCAGGCGGTCAGATTGCCTTGAACAAGGCGTTGAATTCGTCAGCCGCCGCCGCGTCGCCCTGCATGATCCGGCGCGACAAGGCGTAGACCCGCTCGGTGGTGGCCAGAATGCGCGCCTTCAGGTCGCGCCGCTGGGTGTCGTCGAGGCGATCCTCGCCGGCATAGCGGGCAAGCAACTGATCCACAAGATCGTTCATCTCCACCCCGAGCGTGGCCGCATCGCGACCGATCAGGGCTGTGTTGTGCGCCACTTTGCCCGGCGTGGCGATCAGCGCCTGCAAGCCCGCCACATAGTCGGCAGCGAATCTCGGGGCATTACGAATGTAGATGCCGTTATTGCTGTCCATCATCAGGCTGCGCACATCGGCGTTGGCCGAGCCGATGAAGACGTCGGCGCCGAACACCATCACTTTTGAATGCAAGGACAGGCGCGCGTCGTCGCCCTTTTGATACTCCAGGTAGCGCAGCGTGGCGGCGCCCTCGGCCGGCCCGATGTCCTTGAGATGATCGGCAAGCGCCTTGAGTTGCCACACCGCCAGCAAATTGACGATGTTCAGATCGGTGGTGGCCAGCGAGTTGGTGAGCAAGGTGAGGTCCACACCCGCACACGCGCGCCGCCCGTCGAGCATGGCGGCGACGTCTTGCAGCAGATTGGCCGGCAAGAAGAAATAGGCGTTGTGAATGATCACCGGCTGGCGCGCAGCGACCGGCGCGGCGCACGCCTCGCGCAAGGCGGCACGCCACAGAGCCTGAATATGCTTGCTCGATGCCGCTTCGTGGTCGTGTCGGGCGCCATAGCTGCGTTGCCCCTTCGCAATCGGCAGATTCTCCAGGTAGTCGATCCGGGCACCGGCGTCGATCTGCAAGGGTTTCGGCGCCGCGCTCGGGCGGTAGTTGCGCGCGTAGGTTTTCAGGCGTGCACGATGCTGCTCGCCCATCGCAGCGAGCCGCGCCGACACGGGCACGAAATGCTTCTCAAGATAGCGATCGACGCAGGCCGCGTTCTTGCCCTGGCTGCAAGCCGTTTGCGCCGCCTCGACCACACCAAAGTTTGCCAGCAGATCGTTGGGCGCATGCTGACGCACCTCGTCCAGCCGCGCCACCATGCTGCTCAGGCCCCACAGGCGGTCAAAGCTGGCGGTCAGCGCAGGCGTGCGATCGGCCAGTGTCAGCGCCACATCGGTATCCATGAAGATGTACTTGTCGGCCAGCGGATTGGGCGACATGTGGTATTCGTCGGCCACGTTGCGCCCGCCCAGCACCAGCGTGCGACCGTCGGCCAGCAGCAATTTGTGGTGGAGGAATTCGGTGAGGTAATCCCAGTCGCGCTGGGCCAGCGCATCGTTCTGGCGCGACACGGGCAAATAGCTGCTCACCGCATCGAACACCGGACTGACCTGCTCGGCGAAGGCGAGGCGAACCACCGCCAGCTTGAACTTGGCCGCCAAACCGTCCACGCCGCCGATGTAGCGCGCGCGGAAATAGAGCTTGCCCAGCTCCTTGAGCCTGGCGGTCTGATCGGCGTTGGCGCTGCCCGCGCCGGCCGCCAGCGCGTCGGCGTCGATTGCCTGCCCGCGGGTCACGGCGTAGGCCATCAGCTTGGCGTGCTTGCCATACAGCCCCGACAGGAACACCCCCGAACCGGCCACGCTGCGGTTGAGCACGCTCGGCGCGCCCGCCGCGCCGGGGGCAAAACGGCGGCCAACCTCGGCCAGCTTGGCCTCGTCGCAGGCGCTGCCCGTCGCGCCCACATCGGCGCAGCTGAGCGTGAGGAAGGCCGCATCCTTGATGATCTCGACCGTCGGCCGATTGTAGAACCGCACCGCGATACGCCCACGCCCCGCCTGCTCCAGCCAGCTGAAACGGTCGAGGTCTTTGTAAGCGCTGAAGTAATCCACCAGCAGCCGCACCTGCACACCGCGCCCGGCGGCATCGATGAGGGCCTGGCTGAGCCGAGCGGAGGTGTAGTCGTCCGCGAAGATGTAGTAGGCCAGATCAAGGCTTTGCGTGGCCGACTCGATCGCCCTCAGCTTGGCGGCGAAGGCCGCGTCATTGTTGGTGAGCACCTCGCCCGACACCAGCGCCAACGGCCCCGCCGACGCCTGCTGCTCCAGCGCGTCGGCCAGCGGCACCGGCTTCACCGACGGCGCCAGCGCGCACCCTCCCAGAATCCAGCCAGCCAACATCACGGCGGCAACACGGTGCAGTCTCATCGAGTCTCCTTGTTCGGGCGATTGCAGCGCGGGGCTGGCGCCGTCCCAGTGTTTTTGCATATGAGACACAGTATAGCCACGCGCCCGGTTCCTGCTGCACGCTTCAACACGCGCACCCACCGTGCATCTACGCCTAAAGTCCGATTGCAGACTCGCCGTTAATCGACGCACCCTTCCTTTCGCAACAGGTACGCCACGATGCCTCCCCGCAAACTGCTGATCGTCGACGACATGGACGCCATCCGGGCGCTGGTGGCGGCCATTGGCCGTGACGCCGGCTTTGAAGTGCATCAAGCCAACAACGGCGAACAGGCCCTGTCCGCCTGCCAGAGCACCGCCTTCGATGTGGTGCTGTGCGATCAGAACATGCCCAAGATGAGTGGCGAAGCCTTCGTCACCCAACTGCGCGAGACCGACAAAGGCACGCCGGTGGTCATGCTCACCGGCGAGACCGACCGCGAAAAGATCGCCGCACTGGTCAGCGTCGGCATCAACGGCTTCATCCGCAAGCCCTTCAAGCCTGACCAGATCTACCAGGCCCTGAAGGGCGTCAAGCCGCGCGCCACGGCCGCCTGAGCCCCGCCGCCCCGCCGGGCGGCCGATCCGTATCGCTTGAAAACACGGAAATTCACACCCCGCGTCGCGTCCGATCGGGCCTCAAGCGGGGCACCGCACATTGTCACCACCACCCCGCCCTTCGTGTTACGGTCAAGTCGCATCAGGGGAAAGTCTCAGAAGCGCCATCTGATTCGGGGGAACGCGCATGACCCATCTACGCCTTCTGGGCCTGCTGTTGATCGGCCTGCTGCTGTCGGGGTGTGCGCAATTCACGCCCTACCGAGTCGCCCTTCCGGCGGGGTCGGCGCCGACGGGGGTCGATTGCGAAGTACCGGGCCTGCTGGCTGACGGCAGCGCCGCACCCACCACGCTGCCGCCCTGCGAAACCGCCAGCGCCGATAGTGCCCTTCCCGCCCCGGCGCTCCAGCACCGCCACTACACCAGCACCTTCCGCGACAAGACCGGCGCCGCCGATCCGGCAGACAAAGGCGATTATTTCCTCTCTTTCGTCGAGTTCGACGATCAGGGCTGGTTCGTCGACCGTCGGCAGATGGACGCTCTGTTCGCACTACTCGCCGACCTCAAACGCAAGAACCGCGAGACGCTGATCTACGTCTACGCCCACGGCTGGAAGCACAACGCCAGCCCCTGCGACAACAACGTGGTGTGTTTTTCGCGGCTGGTCGAGCGGCTCGATCTGGCCGAGAAGAAAATCCGCAGCGACGACCCCGCCACCCAGCGCACCGTGGTCGGCGTGTATCTGGGCTGGCGCGGCCTGCCCTTTGGCACGGCGCTCAACAACCTGTCGTTCTGGTCGCGCAAGGACACCGCAGCGCGGGTCGGCCGTGGCGGCGTGTTCGAACTCCTCACCCGACTCAACGACTACCGCGACAGCCGCCAGATCAGCAAGACCGCCGATCCGCTGCGCACCCAGCTCGTCATCACCGGCCACAGCTTCGGCGGCCTGGTGGTCTACTCCGCCCTGTCCCACGCCCTGATGGAACGCGCCGCGCGCACCGGCGACGCCGCCACCGGCACGCAGTACGTCAAGGTCAAAAGCTTTGGCGACTTCGTGATGCTGGTCAATCCCGCCTTTGAGGGCTCGCTCTACGAGCCGCTGTTTCATATCGCCACCCAGCGCTGCTATGAGCCAACCCAGCGCCCGGCGATGATGATCGTCACCTCCGAGGCCGACGCCGCCACCCGGCTGGCCTTCCCCGCCGGCCGCGCGATGAACACCGTGCTGCAGCACGCCAGGTCGCCCGCGCAGCTCGCCAGCATGCGCCAGACCATCGGCCACAACGCCCGCTATATCACCCACGACCTGATCGACGAAACCGCCGGCGACACCTCACCGCGCGTCGTCGATAGCACCGACTGCGGCTGCCCCTACCTCGACCCCACCGCCACCTGGGGGCAACAAGGCTTGCTGCAACTCATGGGCGGCGTCTTCGCGATTCAGGCCGGCCAGAATCAATACGGCGGCGATGACGATCCGCGCCAGAAAGCCCTCGCCTTGAAGGCCGTCCCGAGCCCCTCGGCAAGCACAAGCTACGCTGCAAACTACCCCTTCCTGGTGGTCAAGACCGGCGAAAAAGTCATTCCCGATCACAACGCCATCTACAACGAGCGCTTCACCACCTTCACGCAGGTGTTCATGCTCTCGCATGTGCTCAACGGCACGCCACTGCCCTCGGACAAGGGCAAGCTGCAATGCCTGCCCGACCCGGAAACCCTCGACCGACATGGCGAAAGCGGCCTGTTTCCGCCGGGCCTGTCCTGCCTGGACGAGCACGGCCAGGCCTGCGCGTCGTCGGGCATGCCAAGGCCTTGATCGCCACCTCGCCATAAGCCGGCATTAAGCCGGCGCCGGCTCGACACAGCGACCCCAGCCGCGCCCTAGCGCCTGCCATCGCTTCGAGATCCCAACGCAATCAGCGATGCAGGGCATCACGTTTTTGCGGGTTCGCCTTATGTCCGTCATCCTTGAAGTTGAGCACGTCACCACCTGCCACTGCGCCAAAGAGGTGACATTCGGCACCCACCGGGTCGCGTTTCATCCCCGCGCAGCGCATGACATCCGCGTGCTGCACGCCGACCTGACCGCCTCTCCCCACTGCCGGCAACACTGGATCCACGACGTCTTCTCCAACTCCGTGGCGGTGGTCGAACCCCTGGTGCCGGCCGTCACGCTGAGCTTTACGGCGCGCTTTGCCATTGAGCATCTGGGGGTGAAAAACCAGAAGCTGCCGGTGGACCCGGCCGCCGAAAACGCCCCCATGTGTGCGCAGGCGCCGCCGCCGATCGACGCGGCGGCCTTTTCATGGCGGGCGTTAAGCGGCATGCTGTAACCGTCATCGTTGCCGGCCTTCCGCGCGCATCGCTGCCCGGGAATGGCCTGTCGATGGCGCGTCGATCGCACCCGCCGCGAGGCCCCGCCAACAAGCACCGGGACGACAAATGGAATTCCATGACTACTACCAGACCCTCGGCGTCTCCCGGGATGCGTCTGCGGACGAGATCAAGAAAGCCTTTCGCCGACTGGCCCGCAAATACCATCCGGACATCTCGAAGGAAGCCGACGCCGAAGCCCGCATGAAGGCGGTCAACGAGGCCTACGCCGTGCTCTCCGACCCGGAGAAACGCGCCGCCTATGATCGGCTCGGCCAGAACTACCAGGCAGGTCAGGACTTCCGGCCGCCGCCCGACTGGGGCGAAGCCTACGAGTTCTCCACGCATGGCTTTTCGCCCGGCGAGGAGGCCGAATTCAGCGACTTCTTCAGTCAGCTGTTTGGCGGGCCGGGCGGCTTCCGACGCCAAGGCGGGGGCCACTTCCGCACCCCCGGCGGAGATGTGCGCGCCGAGGTGCTGCTCGATCTGGACGACAGCTTCAACGGCGCCACCCGGCAACTCAGCCTGCAATTGCCGCAAACCGACGCCCAGGGCCGGGTGCGCTGGGTTACGCGCAGCCTGAACGTGAAGATCCCGCAAGGGGTGCATGAAGGGCAGATCATCCGGCTGGCCGGCCAGGGCGCGCCCGGCATGGGCGGCGGCCCCGCCGGCGACCTGTTGCTCGAGGTGCGCATCAAGCCCCATGCCCGGCTGCGCACCGAGGGGCGCGACCTGCGCATGACGCTGCCGCTGGCGCCCTGGGAGGCGGCACTCGGCGCCACCGTCGCGGTCGAACTGCCCAACGGCCACCTCAAGGTGCGCATCCCCGAAGGCGCCCAGAGCGGCCGGCAGTTGCGCGTGCGCGGCAAAGGCATTCCCGGCACGCCGCCGGGTGACCTGCTGCTCGACCTGCAGGTCGTGCTGCCCCCGGCCGACACCCCGGCGGCACGGCAACTGTACGAGACCATGGCGCAGGAACTGGCCTTCGACCCGCGCCCGTCCGCCAAGCAATGAATCAAGGAGTCGCACCATGCGCGAACAAGACCTCCTGATCGGCAGCCTGCTCGAAGAGACCTGGATGACGCTGGAGCAAGTGGCCGCCGCCTGTGCGGTGGAGCCCGACTGGCTGCGCCGGCACATCGACGAAGGCCTGTTTCCCCACGCCGAATGCGTCGCCGGCGTGTGGCGCTTCACCCGCGTCGGGCTGGTCCGGGCGCGCCGCATGCGCCAGCTCGAACGCGATTTCGATGCCGCCCCCGAACTGGCCGCGCTGATGGCCGACCTGCTCGAAGAGATGGACCACCTGCGCACCCGACTGCGCCAGACCGGAACCTAAGCCATGACGGCGCACGCCTGGGTCAACCGGCTCCAGACGTTGCTGCTGATCGCCACCCTGCTCGGCATCTCGGCGCTGGCCGGCGCCCTGCTGCTGGGCGAGGACGGTTTCTGGATCGCCGTGTTCGGCAGCGTGCTGGCGCTGCTGCTGGAGCCCGGCGCGGCTTCGTGGCTGACCTTGCGCCTGTACCGGGCCCAGCCCCTGCCGCCGGCGATGGCGCCCGAACTGTGGCGCATCCTGGAACACCTGGCGGCGCGCGCTGCCCTGCCGGCCGTCCCCACCCCCTATTACGTGCCCAGCCCGATGGTCAACGCCTTCGCCGTCGGCGACCGCAAGCGCTCCGCCATCGCCCTGACCGACGGCCTGCTGCGTGGGCTCTCCAGCCGGGAAATCACCGGCGTGCTGGCGCACGAAATGGCGCACATCGCCCATGGCGACCTGCGCGTAATGGGGCTGGCGGACTATGTCAGCCGGCTCACCAGCGTGTTCGCCCTCGCCGGTCTGCTCGTGGCCTTCTTCGCGCTGCCAACGCTCTTGGTGATGGATGTCGGCATCAACTGGTCAGGCCTGTTGCTGCTGGCCGTCGCGCCGCATATCGCGCTGCTGGTGCAACTCGGCCTGTCGCGGGTGCGTGAGTTCGACGCCGACCGCAAGGCCGCCGAGCTGACCGGTGACCCCGACGGCCTGGCCGCGGCGCTGGCGCACATCGAGGCAGTCAGCCGCTCGTGGCGCCGCCTGCTGTTGCCCGGCTGGGGCAACCCGGAGCCATCCTGGCTGCGCACCCACCCGGCCACCGACGAGCGCATCCGGCGGCTGCGCAGCCAACCGGCCCCAACCCCGGCCTGCGACGCCTCCACGCCGATGTGGCACGGCACCGACACGCCCGCGCGCGTCCGTCAGCCCCCCCGCTGGCGTATCGGCGGCTTCTGGTGGTGACAGGCAGCGAGGCGCTGCGGGCACGGTGCGCACACCGGCCAGGCCGAGGCCCGCCCCGCAGATCGGCCATCGCGATGCGCTTGGCGCGCCCGACCGGGATGCCGCGACGCCGCGCGATACATGGGGTCAGACCTGTCTCACAAAGCGGCGCCGGACGCGCCGGCTGACCTCAACGGCCGGGCTGTGACGCCAGGGGCGAATGCCAATGCTCCCACGGCCCGTCTTCGCCGACGCCGCCCGCTTCACAGCGCCAGCCGTGTTGCGCGTAGAAGCACCGTGCCCGCACGTTGCGGGTCACGCACTTGAGCGACAGGGGGCGACCGTAGTGCGCCTCGCACGCACGCAAGAGGGCGCTGCCGACACCGGCGCGCTGGTGCGCGGGTGACACATACAGGTGGTGGATGAAGCGCTCGGGCACCCACACCGAGGCAAAGCCGACGATGTTGTCCGCCCGCGTGGCGACATGGACGTCTTCGCCGTCGATGCTCCCCAGGAATTCCGCGCGCGTCGCGTCACCGCCACTGAAGCACCCCGCCACTGCCCGAGAGGCATTGTAGAGCGCGAGCACCACGTCAAGCTCGGACGGCCCGGCGGGCCGGATGATGAGATCGAGATCGGGTCGGGTCATGATGCGGCAAATCACGCCATGGCACCGGCGGCGCAGATGCGCTATTGCCTTTCGGCAGCTTCCAGGCGCGCTGCCGCCTGCGCATTGGCGGCATCGAGTTGCGTCTGCACCTGCGCTTTCACGGCCTGGGCCTGTTCGACTTCCTTGGCCTTGGCGGCGGCCACCGTGGCGGCGCTGGTGGCGGTTTCGGCGCCGCAGGCGGTGAGCGCTGCCGCGGCGAGCAGGAGGATCAGCATGCGCATGACAAACCCCTAAATCATGTCCGGAAGGCCGACCATAACATGGCCGTCGGCCTCCAGCGCAGCACGCAGGGCGCGGGCGGTGTCGACTGCTTCCAGATTATCGCCGTGTACGCAGATGCTGTGAATCGGCGTCGGTAGCACCGTGCCATCGAGCGCGACCAGGCCGCCGGCAGCGAGCAGGCGGCGGACATGGGCGATGCACTCGGCCGGGTCGTGCAGCACGGCGCCGGGCTGGCTGCGGGGCACCAGCGTGCCACGCGGAGTGTAGGCACGGTCGGCGAAGGCTTCGAGCGCCACCGGCAGGCCGGCGCGTTCGCCGGCGGTGGCGAGCTCGGAGGTGGCAGGTGCGAGCAGGATCAGGCTGCGATCAAAGGCGCGCACGGCGCGGGCCACCGCGTCGGCCAGCGTGGCGTCTTCGCAAGCCATATTGTTGAGCGCGCCGTGCGGTTTGACATGGCTGAGGCGGCCGCCTTCGGCCTGGGCCATGCCGGCCAGCGCGGCCACCTGATAAATCACCATGGCTTCGAGTTCGTCGGGCGACAAGTGCATCTTGCGCCGGCCAAAGCCTTGCAGATCGGGAAAGGCCGGGTGGGCACCGAGCGTGGTGCCGCTGGCCAGCGCGGTGCGCACGGTGGTGCGCATCACCAGCGGGTCGCCGGCATGAAAACCGCAGGCGATGTTGGCGGAGTCGACAATCGGCAGCAAGGCGGCGTCCGCGCCCATCGACCAGGCGCCGAAGGATTCGCCGAGGTCGGCATTCAGGTTGAGTTTCATGCGGCGTCTCCGTCGTCGTCGCGGCCATCGATGATGCCGCTGAGCAGGTTGCGGGAATACAGCGCGTCGAGGTCGACCAGGCCGTCACCGGCCAGCGGCACGATGGCGCCGAGACTGGCTTGCAGCGACTGCTCGGCCGCGCGGGCGAGGTCTTCGGCCTCGGCGACGCTGACCGCGACAAAGCGAACCACCTCGCCCGGCTTGCGCTCGGCCAGCCGCGCCAGATCGGCGGTGATGACGGTGGCGATTTTGGGGTAGCCGCCGGCGGTGTGGCCGTCGGCCAGCAGCACGATGGGCTGGCCGTTGCCGGGCACCTGAATGGCGCCGGGCACCGCGGCATCCGACACGATTTCACGCGCGGCGGCGTCGCGATGCACCAGCGGCTCGCCGGCCAGCCGCACGCCCATGCGGTCGGCCTCGGCGGTGATCTCGAAGGGCGCGGTCAAGAAGGCCTCGAGACTCGCCGGCGCGAAGTGATCCGCCTGCGGCCCGAGCACGACACGAATCGGCCCCGCCTCGGGCGTGGGCGGCTGACGCAAATGGTGTTCCGGGGTGGGCGCCGGTTCGATCACGCTCAGACGGTCGCCCACTTGCAGCGCCCGGCCGTCCAGCCCGCCCAGCGCCGCACGCGCATAGGTGGCGGCGCTGCCGAGCACCAAGGGGCGGGCCATGCCGAAGACCGCGACCACGGCCAATCTGCCCGCGCCGGTGTGCACCACGCGCAGCGTTTCGCCTTCGGCCAGCGTGAGGCTGCGCCAGGCGACGAGCGAGCGCTTGCCCGCGGCGGTGAGGTGTTCGAGCTGGGCATCGCCGGCCACGGCGAGGCGCACCGCGCCCTCGCGGGCGACAAACTGCTGACCGCCATCGAAGCATTCGATGGCCGGCGCCAGCGCGTCATTGCCGACCAGCGTGTTGGCGATGCGCAACAGCTGCGGCGCCAGCGCCCCGGCCCAGGGCACCCCAATACGCCGCCAGCCACGACGGCCGACGTCCTGAATCGACGCCAGCGCGCCGGACGACCGAATCTCGAGCGCGCTCATGATGCTTCCCCCGCTGGCGAGCACCACTGCTGCGGATCGAGCCGACCGGCTTTGAGCTCGGCATCGAGTCGGGCGAATTCATCGACGCTCACCGGCGTGAAACGCACCCGGTCGCCGGCCGCCAAGAGGGCCGGCGCCGCACGGGTCGCATCAAACAGCGGCACCGGACAGCGCCCGAGCACGTGCCAGCCGCCGGGGCTCTCCCAGGGGTAGATGGCGGTCAGGCCGTTGGCGATGGCGATGCTGCCGGGCGGCACGCGCAGCCGGGGCTCGCTGCGGCGGGGCAGTTGCAAGGCCGCCGGCACATCGCCCATGAAGGGGAAGCCGGGCAGAAAGCCGAGCATGTAGACCACGTACTCGGTGGCGCTGTGCGCGTCGATCACGGCCTCGGGTGTCAGGTTGGTGGCGGCGGCCACGTCAGCCAGATCGGGGCCGAACGCGCCACCGTAGCAGGCCGGCAGGCGCCAGTGGCGACCGTCGCCGACCGGGGCGTGGTCGGCCGCGTCGATCAACTCACTCAGCGCCGCTTCAAGTGTGGCGCGACGGGTCAGCAGCGGATCGTAGACGACGGTCAGCGAGCGGAAGGTGGGTACGGTTTCGATCACGCCGCCAAGCTGCCCCGCGGCGCGGGCGCGCTCGATGGCCACGTCCAGCGCATTGACCCGGGCCTGCAGCGCCGGATCGATGGCGTCGCCGAACTCGACCGTCAACGCGGCGTCACCGAGATCGAGAATACGCATGCTCACAGGCTCGAGGTGGACGCCGCGCGGGCGGCCTGATCATAACGACCGGAGAGCGTACGCAGCAGGCGGGCGAGATCGCCGATGTGCGCGTTTTCTTCGGCCGAGCCGGAGAAGCCGGGCATCAGGCAGGCCTCGCGCACTTCGCGGTAGCGCAGGCAAGCATCACGACCGTCGTCGGTAGCGCTGTAGAACGCCTCCTTGCCCTTGCGATGACTGGTGACCAGCTTGAGCGCGAGCAGCTTCTTGAGCGAGTAGGACACCACATGGGTGTCTTCGACGTTGAGCACAAAGCAGATGTCGGCGAGGCGCTTGGCGCTCTCACGATGCACCACATGGTGCAGCACCAGCACATCGATGGTGGTCATGTCCTCAAAGCCGGCGGCGGCCATGCAGCGCATCATCCAGCGCGAAAAGCCATGCCACGCCACGATCATGCCGTATTCAAACTCCGACAGCTCGGGCGATTTGGCCGACACCAGATGCTCTGAAGAGACGATGCGGCTCGGCGCGGGGCGGCCATCGGGGAGCAAAGTTTTGGGCATGTCGTTGTCACCTCGTCGATATTTTGTTGACAAATTATAGACAAAACACCAAAGTTGCAAGGCCGGCAAAAAGAAAACACCCTTGTGCCGCAGCCAATAACCCCAGGCGTTCGCATGCACGAACGCCCCGCGAGGAGACACCGATGCGATCCACCCAGCCTTTCCGTTCCGCCCTGTGCGCCACCGTCGCCGCCTTCGGCCTGAGCACCGCGGCCCTGGCCCAAACCACCTGGGACATGCCCACGCCCTACCCGGCGACCAACTTTCACACCGAGAACATCCAGCAATTTGCCAATGACGTGGCCAGCGCCACCGCCGGCGGGCTGAAGATCACCGTGCATCCGGGCGGCGCGCTGTTCAAGGGGCCGGAAATCAAACGCGCGGTGCAGGCCGGGCAGGCGCAGATCGGTGAATTGCTGATCAGCTCGCTGGCCAACGAAGACGCCATGTACGCACTCGACACCGTGCCCTTCCTGGCCACCAGCTACGCCGAGTCGGCCAAGCTGTGGTCGGTCTCGCGCAGCGCGGTCGAAGCGCGGCTGGCCAAGCACGGGCTGAAGCTGCTGTTCACCGTGCCGTGGCCGCCGCAGGGCATCTACAGCAAGAGCGCGGTGGCCGCGATGGGTGACTTCAAGAACATGAAGATCCGCTCCTACAGCCCGACCGTGGCGCGCATGATCGAGCTGATGGGCGGCCAGCCGGTCACCGTGCAGGCGGCCGATCTGACTCAGGCGCTGGCCACTGGTGTGGTGTCGGCCAATATCACCTCCTCGTCGACGGGCTACGACTCGAAGAGCTGGGAGCAGCTGTCGCACTACTACGATGTGCAGGCCTGGCTGCCGAAGAACATGGTGTTCGTGTCGCAGAAAGTCTTTGACGGCCTGGACGCCGCCACCCGCGAGGCTTTGCTCAAGGCCGCCTCTGCCGCCGAAACCCGCGGCTGGCAGGTCTCCGAAGAGAAGACCGCGTGGTATGTCGATCAGCTCAAGAAAAACGGCATGCAGGTGCTGCCGCCCAGCGACGCCCTGCGCGCGGATCTCAAGAAGGTCGGTGACACGATGACGGCCGAATGGCTTGAGCGTGCCGGCACCGACGGCAAGTCGGTGCTCGACGCCTACCGCGCCGCGCAGTAAGACCACGACGGGGGCCATGTGCCCCCGTGCTGTATATCTTCGGGGAATTCTGCATGCGTACAACGCTCGACACCCTGTACCGACTGGCTGGCGCGCTGGCCGCGGTCGGCATGATTGCCACGCTGGTGATGGTCACCACCGGCATCGTCACCCGCCCGCTGGGCATCTACCTGCGCGGCACCGATGACTACGCCGGCTATGCCATGGCGGCCTGCGGTTTTCTGGCGCTGGCCTACACCTTCAAGCATGGCGAGCACATTCGCGTCACGCTGCTGATTGACCGCATCGGCGGCAGCGTGCAGCGCGTGCTGCAGTGGGTCGCGTTGCTCATCGGCACCGGCGTGTCGGGCGCGCTGGCCTGGTACAGCCTGCGTCTGGCCTGGCAGTCCCACGCCTTTGGAGACATTTCGCAGGGCGTGGACGCCACGCCGCTGTGGATTCCGCAACTGGCGCTCGCCATTGGCGCGACGATTTTTCTCATTGCCATGCTCGACGATCTGGTGATGACCACGCTGGGCCGGCCTTGCGCCCGCCTCGCCAACGCCGGCCAAGAACCGGCGCGGATGGAGTAATCCCATGGACTTGATGGTTGCCGGCCTGCTCTTGCTGGTCATGCTCGTTTTACTGGCCAGCGGGGTGTGGATCGGTTTGTCGCTGATCGCCGTGGGCGCCCTTGGCATGCTGATGTTCACTACGCGCGCGCCGGGCGACGGCATGGCCGTGGCGATCTGGGGCATCGGCTCGAGCTGGACGCTCACCGCCCTGCCGCTGTTCCTGTGGATGGGCGAGGTGCTGTTCCGCACCAAGCTGTCGGAGAACATGTTTCGCGGCCTCGCCCCCTGGGTCGAGCGCCTGCCCGGGCGGCTGCTGCACGCCAACATCCTCGGCTGCACGCTGTTCGCCGCGGTGTCGGGCTCCTCGGCCGCGACCTGCGCCACCATCGGCAAGATCAACCTGCCCGAGCTGGAGCGGCGAGGCTACCCGACCTCGCTGGCGCTGGGCACGCTGGCCGGCGCCGGTACGCTGGGGCTGCTGATTCCGCCGTCGATCATCATGATCGTATATGGCGTCTCGGCCGATGTCTCCATCGCCAAGCTGTTCATCGGCGGCGTGCTGCCTGGCCTGCTGCTGGCCGGCCTGTTCATGGGCTGGGTGATCGTCTGGTCGCTGCTCAACCCCGACAAGATCCCGGCCGGTGAAGGCCGCACAAGCTTCATCGACAAGCTGCGCGCCTCGTGGGGGCTGATGCCGGTGGTGCTGCTGATCGGCGCGGTGCTCGGATCGATCTACACCGGCGTGGCCACCGCCACCGAGGCGGCCGCGCTGGGCGTGATCGGCGCCTTCATCATCGCCGCCGCGCAAGGCTCGCTCACCCGCGAGAGCTTTTTCGCCAGCCTGATGGGCGCCACCCGCCTGTACTGCATGATCGGGCTGATCCTCGGCGGCTCGGCCTTTCTGACGCTGGCCATGGGCTACATCGGCCTGCCGCGCCATCTGGCGGAGTGGATTTCGGGGCTGGGGCTGTCGACGGGCTGGCTGCTGGTGGCGCTGACCGTTTTCTTCATCCTGCTCGGCTGCTTCCTCGACGGTATTTCGGTGGTGGTGCTGACCATGGCCGTGCTGCTGCCGACCATCCAGACAGCCGGCATCGATCCGCTGTGGTTCGGCGTGTTCGTGGTGGTGGTGGTCGAGATGGCGCAGATCACGCCACCCGTGGGCTTCAACCTGTTCGTGCTGCAAGCCATGACTGGCCGGCAGATTACCGAGGTCGCGCGCTACGCCCTGCCTTACTTCCTGCTGATGTGCGCGGCCGTGATCTGCCTCTACACCTTCCCCGGCCTGGTGACCTGGCTGCCGGGCAAGATGATCGGCTGATCAGGGCAGCCCTCAGACGTCGACGCGAGGCGAGGCGCCGGGCAAGGGCGTCGCCCGGATCGCCGTCACCAGGGCGGCAATTGATTGCGCCAGCGCATCGAGTGCTTCGGCATCGGGCGCGCGGCCTTGCGCCGCCTGGGCTTCAATCGCGGCGGCCTGATCCGCCAGGGCATCGGCGCCCAGGCTGCCCGCCGCACCGCGCAGGGTATGCATCAGCCGCGCGGCGCCGATCAGGTCGCCCTCGGCCACACGGGAACGCAACTGCGTGCCGCAGTCGCCATGCTGGCGCTCAAACAAAGCGAGCATGCGCGCATACAGCGCGGGCTTGCCCATCATCCGCAACAGGCCGGCCTCGACGTTGAGCCCCGGAATGTCGGGAAAACCGCGCTCAGGCGTCGGTGCCGGCGCGGCATCCGGCGCGCGCGCGCGGCCGGCCCAGCGGGCCAGCGTGGCAAGCAGCAAGGGCGGATCCACCGGCTTGGCGAGATGATCGTTCATGCCGGCCGCGAGACACTGCGCCCGCTCATCGGCCATGGCATGCGCGGTCATGGCAATGATCGGCAGCGCGGCAAAGCGCGCATCGGCACGGATCTGACGCGTGGCTTCAAGGCCATCCATCTCCGGCATCTGCACGTCCATCAGCACCACGTCGATGGGCGGCGCGTCGGCGCGCATCACGCGATCGACCGCTTCACGCCCGGTGCCCGCCGTGTCGACCAGCACGCCCTGCTCGGCCAGCAGGGTTTCGGCGATCAGCAGATTCACCAGATTGTCTTCGGCCACCAGCACACGCAAACCATCGAGATCCGCAGCGGGGGCGGGCGACACCCGGGGGGTTCGCGCAAGCTCGCCGGCGCCACCGACGCCGAGTTCCACGTCGAACAAGAAGGTACTGCCCTGGCCTGGCTCACTATGCACGACCACGTCGCCCCCCATCAGCCGCACCAGCTGGCGACAGATCGACAGGCCGAGCCCGGTGCCGCCGAATTTGCGGGTAGTGGAGTCGTCGGCCTGGGCAAAGGGCTGAAACAAGCCCTCGATCTGACTCGGCGTGAGCCCCACGCCGGTATCGCGCACCGCAAACTGCAAGCGCACACGCGCGTTTCGGGGCGGATCGGCGCGCACGGTGACCGCCACCTCGCCACGCTCGGTAAACTTGATCGCATTGCCCACCAGGTTGACCAACACCTGCCCCAGACGCATGCCGTCGCCGACCAGCGTATTGGGCACGCTGGGCGAGACGGACAGCTGCACCGCCAGCTGCTTGGCGCGCGCCTGCTCGCCGAACAAGGCCATCAACTGCGCCAGCACCTCGTTCAGCCGGAACACCGACTGCTCCAGCGACAGGCGCCCCGCTTCGATGCGTGACACATCCAGTACGTCGTTGATCACCCCAAGCAGCGCGGTGCCGGCCTGGTGGATCTTGCTCACATAGTCGCGCTGGGCGGGTTGCAGGTCGCCGCCCAGACACAGGTGAGACAGCCCGATGATGGCGTTCATCGGGGTGCGGATTTCGTGGCTCATGTTGGCCAGGAAGCGGCTCTTGGCCTGCGTCGCCGCCTCGGCCGCCAGCTTGGCCTCGCGCAAGGCCGCGTCCGCCGCACGCCGTGCCGACACGTCTTCGAGCACCCAGATGCCGTGACTGATCTGGCCATCGCGCTCGGCCAGGCCGCTCATCGCCAGGCTGACCCACACTGAGGTGCCGTCACGACGGCGCAGCCGGCATTCGCCCCGCCACTCCTCACCCACCGACACCGCCTGCCATGCCTCGGCTTCGACGTCGCAGGGCGGGTCTTCGACACAACGAACCAAGGGCAGGCCCGTGGCGACTTCGTCCACCGTGTAGCCGGTAACTTGGGTGAAGTGCGGGTTGACGTATTCCAAGGGGCCCGTGCGCCGGGCGATGACCACCATCACCGGGCTGTGCTCGACGGCCAGCGACAGCTTGCGCAACTGGCGCGCGGCGGCGCGGCGCTCGGTGATGTCGTAGGTCCAGCTCAGCACCACCGGCTGGCCACCAAACACGCCGCGCTCCATGCTCAGCAGCACCCAGTAGATGCTGCCGTCGGCGCGGCGCAGCGCCACCTCGCGGTCGCGTACCACCTCGCCCGCATCGAGCGCCGCCAGCGCCGCGCGGCGCTGCGCCGGATCAACATAGCGCTCGAGCACCGGCGTCTGCATGAACGCTTCGCGCGAAAACCCGGCCAGCGCGCAAGCGCGCCAGTTGGCAAACACCGGCACGCTGCCTTCGCTGGTCAGCACCACGCCAATCGGGCTGGATTCGAGTATCCGGCTCAATTGCGCCTCGGCGTCCCGGGCGCGGCGTTCGGCCGCCTTGGTGTCGGAGATATCGACCACCACCCCGAGCAAGCCGCCGGGCTGGCCGTCCGCCAGCCGGAAACCCTGCACCCAGTACAAGGTGTCGTGGCGCAAACCGTCGGCCATAACGATGACCTGCTCGCGAGCTCGCGAAGCGCTCGTCCCGATCAGGCGCTCGTCCTCGGCGTGAATCGCCTTCCGCTCGACCGGCGAAAAGATGTCCAGCTCGGCGATCGTCTTGCCGCGCAAGGCCTCGCGGCGCACGCCAAAACTGTCTTCGAAAGCGCGGTTGCACCCCAGAAAACGCGCATCCGGCCCCTTGTAAAACACCGGGTTGGGGAGGGTGTCGAGCAGGACTTCAACAAACAGCAGTTGGTCAGCCAATTCGGCTTGTTTGCCGGCCAGCGCGCGTGTGCGCTCGGCCACCTTGTCTTCAAGCGCGTCGCGCGCCGTGGCCAGCCGCCGGGTGGCATCCTCCAGCAAGACCCGCATCGCCCCCTGGCTGTCGACCAGCGCGGCCATTTCGCGCCAGTGGCCTTCAATCGGCGGACCGGGCGTCAGGTCAAGCTGGCCGATCCGCTCGCTCTGCGCCACCAGCGCCTGCAAGGGGTGGCGCACGCGTTCGGCCACCCGCACCGCCATCAACAGGCCGAGCCCGATGACGCCCAGCATCAGGGCCACGAAAATGACCGCATCGCGCGCCCGCGCCGGCACGAAGTCGGCTTCGGGCGCAAACGCTGCCACCCACAGGGCGTTGTTCCCGAGGTGCAGCGGCAGAAACTCGGCCCGCCAACGCCGGCCCTCAAGCATGAAGCCGACATTGCCGGCCGGCCGAGCCGCCGCCTCCCACGCCTTCACGCCGTCGCTCAGATACGCCACGTCGAGCGCCGGGACGCGCTGGAGAACCGCCGCCCGCACCGCATCGTCCACCTCAAAGCGTGGTGAGTACGGCAAGCCCAGCACCTCGCCGGCGTCGGTCAGAATCGCCACCCCGCCGCGCCGCCCGACCCGCATGCCCGTGGTCAGTCGGGACAGGTCCGACAGCAACACGTCGAAGGCCAGCACCCGACGCTGACCATCCGGCGCGGTCCATCGGGTCGAGACCGTCATGCCGGGTTCGCGGGTGGTAAAGAACTGATAGGGCGGCGTCCACGCCAGCGCGCCATCGGCCGGCGTCGCCATGGCGCCAAGAAACCAGGGCCGCCCTCGCGGCTCGTAGTCGCTGTTCAGGACCGCATCGCTGACCAGCTCGCCGGTCTCAGACCACCGCATGGTCCGATGTCGTTCAACCGCCCCTGGCAAGCCAGTGACCCGGTTTCGCCACTGGCCATCAGCCATCTCGAGCAACAGCAGCTCACGCCCGTCCTCCTTGGCCAGCAGCGCCGACGACAACCGCAGATCGGTCTTCAGCATGGGCCGCAACACACGGTTGAACTCGGCCAGGGTGTCGACATCAAAGACGCCCGCCTTGCCCCAGGCCGCGGCGGTCTCTAGCATGCGCTCGACCTGACGAAAATCGCGCTGGATCTGCGCGTCGATGGTGGTGGTGGCCTGATGCACCGCACTGCGTGCCAGTTCGGTGGTCGAGGGCTTCAGGATCAGACCATAGAAAGCGGCGCCGAACACCGCAAAACACGCGACGATCAGCAAGGCGAACTGACGCATCAAGCCCCGCACCAGCGAGGGGCGTGTTGGCGCGGTGGGCGTGGGTTGGGCGTCAGAATCAGCGCGCATTCAGTGGCGTTCGGCGTTGAGGGGACATCGACAGCATACGCAATTACCCTTCACCAGGAATGGTTTTGAGCAATCCCCGACGACGGCGGACGCCCCCTGTGGCGATGCCTGGCCCCGACGAGCCCCGGCGTGCCCCGTCGCGAGGGGGTGCGACGCATCGCCCGACTCAGTCCGCCGCCACACAGCGCGCCGCCGCCCATTCGCGCAGCGAAGCGATCTGCTCCGCCATGATGACCGACAGCGGCCGGGTCCGCGCCGCCTCGGCGACCAGATGCGCCGTCTCCAGCTCACTGCCGTCGGCCAGACATTCATAGCGGCCGGCGACCACCAGCTGTTCAAGCTCCGCACCCGAGAAGCCGTCGGTGACCACCACCAGCGCGTCGACATCGAAGCGCGCCGGATCATGGCCGTGCCGCTTGAGGTGGATGTCCAGAATGTCGCGCCGGACCGCGGGCGAGGGCAGGTCGACGAAGAAGATCTCGTCGAATCGCCCCTTGCGCAGCAACTCGGGCGGCAAGGCAGTGACATCGTTGGCGGTGGCGACCAGAAACAGGCGCGCCTGCTGTTCATTCATCCAGGTCAGCAGATGACCGAGCAGGCGGCGCGACACGCCACCGTCGCCATCGCCGCCGCTGGCCAGGGCTTTCTCGATCTCGTCGATCCACAGCACCGCGGGGGCCATGGCTTCAGCGCTCTCCAGCGCCTCGCGCAGCTTGCGCTCGGTCTCGCCGGTGTATTTGTCGTACAGGCTGGCGATATCGAGGCGCAGCAGCGGCACCCGCCAGCTGCCGGCCGTCACCTTGGCGGCCAGGCTCTTGCCCGCGCCCTGCACACCAAGCAGCAGCATGCCCTTGGGTATCGGCAGGCCGGGGGAGCTGCGCTCTCCGGTAAACACCGGCCGCCGCTTGGTCAGCCAGCTTTTGAGCTGGCTCAGGCCGCCGATGTCGTCGGGTCCCAGCGGGGTCATCTCGACCGACAGGGCGGTGCCGC
The DNA here is from genome assembly GCF_007625205.1 of Denitromonas ohlonensis. Classification (GTDB taxonomy): domain Bacteria; phylum Pseudomonadota; class Gammaproteobacteria; order Burkholderiales; family Rhodocyclaceae; genus Nitrogeniibacter; species Nitrogeniibacter ohlonensis. The sequence continues at coordinate 21,922 of NZ_VMNI01000015.1, forward strand.
CGAGCATCTCCTGTTTGTGGCGGATGACGCGGGTGAGGTCGTCGGCGGTGATCAGGCCGTCGTCGCGCACGGCGTTGCGTAGCAGGCGGCGCACATCCTCTTCCGGCAAGCCCAGCACCTGATGAATCAGGGAGTTCACCATGGCCGACTCGCCGCGCACCGGTCGGTCGTTCTGCTGCCGGTAAAAATCCAGCTCCTCGCGCAGCAACTGCTTGACGCCATCGAGGTCCGGAATGCGCAGCTTCAGGTGCGCGGCGTGGCGCGCCAGCTCGGCCGGCAAACTCACGCGTGGCGCGACCAGCACCAGGGTGCGCTCGGACACCGGATGGTTGAGCACCACCTCGCGGATCAGGCGCAGCACCACCGGGTCGTCGAGAAACGGATGCGGATCGAGCAGCACGTAAAGCCCGCGGCTGGCGTCCTTGTCGATGTAGTGCAGCGCCGACTCCAGGCCGCGCGTATCGGCAATCGCCCGGCGCTGACCGTCCTTGTGGCCCATGGTGGTCGGCACATCCCCGACCGTGGCAAACAAGGTGTTGGCGGACTTGGCCGGGCCGTAGCGAAAATTCTGCTGACTCAGGCCGTCGGCCACGCTCCAGCAATACAGGTCGTGGTTCTCCTCCCGTGCCAGGCGGTCGATCAGACGCAGCACCTTGGGCTCTTCGACGGTTTCGATACACACCAGCGGCACGCGGGATCGCACCAGGGCGGACAGTTCACGGAAATCGGGCATCAGCGTACGTACGGTGGACACATGCCAAAGTATATCGGCCAACACCGCGCACACTGTAGGCCGAGCGCATAGAATGCGGCCCATTCCGCTCACACGCGTTGACGCCTCGCGCGCGGGGCAGGACACTTCGGGCTCACGCCGCTCGGCGCGGCCGGATCGTGCCATCGGTCGATGCCGCTTGATCCGCCGCCCCGCTTTCGGTAAAAGCCCAGCTTTGCGTTTGCCTCGGCGACACGGCGCCCCGTGCGCGCCCATCGGACTTCACCTTCATGACTGCCACGCCCTTTCCGCCCGAATTGCTCAAGCAAGCCGAGCGCCGCCGCACCTTCGCCATCATCTCCCACCCCGACGCGGGCAAGACCACGCTGACCGAAAAGCTGCTGCTGTTCGGCGGCGCGATCCAGCTCGCCGGCACGGTCAAGGCGCGCAAGAGCGCCCGCCACGCCACCTCGGACTGGATGGAGGTCGAAAAGCAGCGCGGCATCTCGGTGACCAGCTCGGTGATGCAGTTCGACTACATGGGCCACACCATCAACCTGCTCGACACCCCGGGCCACGAAGACTTTTCGGAAGACACCTACCGGGTGCTGACCGCGGTCGACGCGGCGGTGATGGTGATCGACGCGGCCAAGGGCGTGGAAGCGCAGACCATCAAGCTGCTCGACGTGTGCCGCCTGCGCAACACGCCGATCATCACCTTTGTAAACAAGCTCGACCGCGAAGTGCGCGAGCCCTTCGACCTGCTGCAGGAAATCGAAGAGGTGCTCAAGATCGAGTGCGCCCCGGTGACCTGGCCAGTGGGCATGGGCAAGGCCTTCCGCGGGGTGTATCACCTGCTCGAGAACCGCATCCTGCGCTTCACCCCGGGCGAGGAGCGCAAGAGCGCGGCCGAGATCATCACCAACCTCGACAACCCGCAGCTCGACACGCTGTTCCCCGGCGAGATCGGCCAGGTGCGCGACGACGTCGAGCTGATCGAAGGCGCCAGCAGCCCCTTCAATCTCGAGAGCTTCCTCGCCGGCCAGCAGACCCCGGTGTTTTTCGGCTCCGGTATCAACAACTTCGGCGTGCAGGAAATTCTGCAGGCCCTGCTCGACTGGGCCCCGCCGCCGCAGCCGCGTGACGCTGGCGCACGCATGGTCGCCCCGGCCGAGCCGAAGTTCTCCGGCTTCGTGTTCAAGATTCAGGCCAACATGGACCCGCGGCACCGCGACCGCATCGCCTTCTTCCGCGTGTGCTCGGGCAAGTACGAGCCGGGCATGAAGACCCGTCACCAACGCATGGGCCGCGAGTTCAAGATCGCCAATGCGCTGACCTTCATGGCCAACGAACGGGTGCACATGGACGAGGCCTACGCCGGCGACATCATCGGCATCCACAACCACGGCCAGCTGCAGATCGGCGACACCCTGACCGAAGGCGAGGCGCTGCACTTCAAGGGCATCCCCTACTTCGCGCCGGAAATGTTCCGCGCCGCCCGCCTCAAGGATCCGCTCAAGACCAAGCAACTGCACAAGGGCCTGATCGAGCTGGGCGAAGAAGGCGCCATCCAGGTCTTCGAGGCCATCGGCGGCAACATGCTGCTCGGCGCCGTGGGTCAGCTGCAGTTCGAGGTGGTGGCGCAGCGCCTGCAGGACGAATACAAGGTCGATGCCATTTTCGAGACCGCCGATATCTACACCGCACGCTGGCTCACCTTCAAGGACGAGGCCACCCGCCGCAAGTTCGAGCGCGAACAGGCCATGCGCCTGGGCACCGATGTCGACGGCAACCCGGTGTATCTGGCCACCACCCGCTACAACCTGCAGGTAACCATGGAAAAATGGCCGGACGTCGGCTTCCATGCCACCCGCGAACACGGCCAGGTCATCGCCACGGCTTGACACATTTGCGCGGCAGACGCGGCGATTTCAACACGTTAGAATGCCGCCACTTGCCAATTTCATAGTTTTTTTGATTCGAGGTCAGAACCATGCAAGACGAAGATGATGATCTGCGCGTTGTACTCGGCGTTCTGTTCGGACTGCTCGCCCTGGTGATCGGGCTGGTGATCGGCATGGGCGTGTACTCGCTCAACCGCGCCACCGCCGTGCCCGTGGTCGAAGCCGCACCGACGCCTATCGCCGAGGTGATGCGCGCCGCGGCCGACAGCGTACCGACCGAAGCCATGGCCTTTACCGACGTGGCCCCGCAGGGCGACGCTCAGGTCAAAGTGTATTTCGCCGTCGGCGAAACCGGCCTCAGCGATGTCGCCGCCGCCGACCTGGCCAGCTTCACCCAGATGGCTGCCGACAAGCTCGGCACCATGGTGGTGCTGGTCTCGGGCTTTCACGACGCCTCCGGCAGCGCCGAGGTCAATGCCGAAATCGCCAAGACCCGCGCCATGAACGTGCTCAACGCACTGCTCGCGGCCGGCGTTCCGGCCGACAAGGTCTTGCTCAGCAAGCCGGCAGAGACCCTGGGCGATGGCAACGCCGCCGAAGCCCGTCGCGTTGAGGTCCGGCTGCAGTAATCCGGCCAGGCTGCGCAAGAAAAACCGGGCGATGCCCGGTTTTTTTTATCGATTGATATGCAGGCGACGCGGCCACCATGGCAGGCCGTCAGAGAATCTGCGCAACCGTGTCGAAGTCCAGACGCGGGCCGCGCGGATAATTGGCCACCGGATCGCCGTAGCCAAGATTGACCAGGAAGTTCGCGGTGTAGCGGCCATCGGGGAAGAACTCGGCATTGAGCGTGTCGGCATTGAAACCGCTCATCGGGCCGCAGTCGAGGCCGAGCAGGCGCGCGGCAAGAATCAGGTAGCCGCCCTGCAAGGTGCCGTTACGAAACGCGGTGCTGTCGGCCAGTGCCGCATTGCCGGCAAACAATTCGCCGGCCTTGGCGTTGGCCGGAAACTGCGTTGCCAGGTGTTCATGAAAGCGGCTATCGGTGGCAACGATGACGGTGACCGGCGCGGCCATGGTCTTGGCCACGTTGCCCTGCGCCAGCGCCGGTGCCAGCCGGGCCTTGGCCGCCTCGCTCTTGACGAACACATAGCGCGCGGGCTGGCAGTTCATCGAGGTCGGCCCCCATTTGAGCAGCTCGTACAACTCGCGCAACAGCGCGTCGGGCACCTCCTTGCCGCTGAAAGCGTTGAAGGTGCGCGCGGTACGAAACGCCTGATCAAACACATCGGGGGACACGCCAGTCATGAAGGCCTCCTGAAAGTCGACAAACAAGGGCGGGGTCCGCCAGCAACCCCGCCCTTATCCTACGACGAATGCCTGGCGATTACTCGCGCAGTGCCGCCCGAGCCTCCTGCAAGGTCGAGAACAGCCGGCCGTCTTCGCCCAGCACCTCGCCCAGCTTGACCCGCGCAAACCCGCTGGAGGCGTAGCGCACCACGGTGGTGTAGTAGGTGTCGACCAGCGACTGCACCATGCTGGCGTAGTCTTCGAGCAAGTCGGGGTCGATCTCGAAGTGGTCGTAATTGACCACCGCCCGCACCCGCCGGCCCAGCGGCGCCAGTTCTTCGGCCACGCGCTGGCGGATCTGCTCGATCTGCGCGCGATCACGCACGGTGTAGCGCTCGAGGTCGACAAAGAACAGATCCTGATCGGCGTCGTAATGCAGCCGCGCCTCGATCGGCCGGTCGAGCAGCATCGCGCGCAGGCCGATATGGCCTTCCTCAAAGATGCGCGCGTCCATCAGCCGCGGCGCGCCTTCGATGAGCGGCGCAAAGCCCATGTGGGCGAGAATGTCGCGCTCGATGTCGATGCCCGGCGCGATCTCGATCAGCGCTAGACCGCGCTCGGTCAGGCGGAACACGCAGCGCTCGGTGATGTAGAGCACCGGCTGGCGGCGCTGATTGGCCACATCGCCGCTGAAGGTGCGGTGCTCGACCTGCTCAATGAATTTCGGCGACTTGCCCTCGCGCACGATGCGCAGCTGGCCGTCCTCGACCGCGATCTCCAGCCCGCCCGCCGTGAAGGTGCCGACAAAAACCACCTGCTTGGCGTTCTGGCTGATGTTGATGAAGCCGCCAGCACCGGCGATGCGGCTGCCGAACTTGCTCACGTTGAGGTTGCCCTGCCGGTCGGCCTGGGCCAGGCCGAGAAAAGCGAGGTCCAGCCCGCCGCCGTCGTAGAAATCGAACTGGCTGGGCTGATCGATGATCGCCTCGGTATTCACCGCCGCGCCAAAGTCCATGCCGCCGGCCGGAATGCCGCCGATCACGCCGGGCTCGGCAGTGAGCGTGAGCAGATCGATGATCGACTCCTCCGCCGCCACGGCCGCCACGCCTTCAGGCATGCCGATGCCCAGATTCACCACCACATTCGGCCGCAACTCCATGGCCGCGCGGCGCGCGATGATCTTGCGCTCCGACATCGGCAGCGAGGCCACGCTGGTGGCCGGCACACGAATCTCGCCGGCGTAGGCCGCGCTGTAGGGCGTGCCGAAAGTCTGCTCGTGGTGCTCGGGCTTTTCGGCCACCACCACGCAATCGACCAGCACGCCGGGGATCTTCACCTGGCGCGGGTTGAGCGTGCCGCGATCAGCCACCCGCTCGACCTGCACAATGACAATGCCGCCGCTGTTATGCGCCGCCATGGCAATGGCCTGCGCCTCCAGCGTCAGGGCTTCCTTCTCCATGGTCACGTTGCCATCGAGGTCGGCCGTGGTGCCGCGGATAATGCCGACGTGAATCGGGAAGCCCTTGTAGAACAGGTAGTCCTCGCCGTCGATAGGCATCAGACGCACCAGCTCTTCCTGCGTCACGGCGTTGATCTTGCCGCCGCCAAAACGCGGATCGACAAAGGTACCGAGGCCGACGCGGGTCAGCGTGCCGGGCTTGCCGGCGGCGATATCGCGAAACAGATGGGAGATCACGCCTTGCGGCAGATTGTAGGCTTCGATCTGGTCACTCGTGGCCAGCGCCTGCAGTTGCGGCACCAGCCCCCAGTGCCCGCCCACCACGCGCTTGACCAGCCCGCGATGACCAAAGTGATTAAGGCCGCGCCCCTTGCCGTCGCCCTGGCCGGCGGCATACACCAGCGTGAGGTCGCGCGGGTAGCCCACGCCGTCGGCACTCTCCTGCGCCTCGGCCAGAAACCGCGCCTCCAGCGCCACGGCAATGCCTTCGGCAAAACCGATGCCGACAAAGCCGCCGGTGGCCACGGTGTCGCCACTGCGCACCAGTTGCACCGCCTCGGCCGCGCTCACCACCTTGCCACGCCGACGCCGGCGCAGCTCTTCGATCATTCGTGCGGTGTTGCCCCGTTCCTGCATGCCCTCTCCCCCCTCAGATCGCGGCCGTCGCCGGGCCGCTTGAATATGGCGCAACAATACTGCGCCACTCGGGGAAAAGGCTACCGGGTTAACCCGGCATGCCGTCGATGCGGGTGCTCACCAGCCACTTGCCGTAACGCCACAGAAAGAGCAGCAGCGCGGCGGCAAAGCTGGCCCCGGCCGCATGGATCAGCGGTTGGTACGCGGCGGGGATGAAGGCCGCTCCCAGGCGCAGCACCGTCGCCAACAGCATCAAGGCGTAGGCCGGCACCATCAGCGGCGGCAAGACCAGGTTGCGACCGGTGTGGCCGAGCGCGGTGCGCGTCATCATGCCGAGGGTCAGCACGCCAATGCCGCCGATGGCGATGCAATGCACCGCCGCCGACATCAGCGCCGGCGCCACCGACAAGGCCAGTCCCACCATGCCGATGCCGACCGCCGTCAGCGAGTAGCCCAGATACAACACCCACAGCAGCGGATGCTGGCGCATCGAGCCATGCGCGTTGCGCATCAGCAGCACCAGATTGAACACCATGCCGGCCGCACCGACGATGAGCGCCAGCACCGACGGCGCATCGGCGGCAATCAACACCGCCAGGATCACCGGCGACAGCAAACCGACAAAGCCCGCCCAGCGCGGATGGCTGACCTGCGGGCGCTTGAGCGCGCGGTGGGTAAAGAAGGGGATCACCCGCAAGCCGATCAGCGTGATGAAACCGGCCACCAGCAACAGGCCGGTGAACAACAGACGCCGGGCGTCCATGTCGAGCACGCCGGCAACGGTCAGCAGATACAAGCCATTCGCCAGCGCAAAGGCCAGCAGCAAAAAGGGCACGCCGGCATTACGCTTGCTGCGCGCCCGCCACACCGGCAGCGCCACCGCGGCGGCGGCACAGACGAAGAAGCTGACCGACAGCAGGCCGGTGATCAAAGGCGCGCCGGTTTCGGTCGAGGCCGCAATGCGCGCGCCCAGCCACAGCGCGGCGAGGCCCGCCAAAGGCGTGCCGGAGAAGGCCGGCTGGCCGGTCCACGAACCGACGGCAGTCAGCAAAAATCCGACGATCACCGCGCCCGCGTAACCCCAGATCATTTCGTGGCCATGCCACAGCATGCCCGGCAAGGCCTCGGTGCCATTGAAGCCGGCCACCCAGGCCAGAATGGCGACCACCCCGAACAGCGCCGCACACAGGTAAAAAGGGCGAAACGCCATCGCCATGAAGGGCGACCAGCCAGCACGGCTGGCCGGCAGGCGGGGGCGGGGTTCTTCGAGTCGAATAATGGCCATCGGGAATCTCGTGAATCAAAAAATCAACGGGCGCGCGGGCACCCGGCAGGAAAAGGTCCGGGCGCCAGCGTACGACGCGCCGGGGTGGGCTTGGGGCTGGGGGTGGGCACCTTGAGGTGCCTCGGGGTTTGCATTTTTTGTGGCCGGGCCAGCCACTCAGGCGGCGACCGGGGCCAGATGACGCTCGACCGCGGGGAACATCTCCCGCTCTTCGAAGCGCACATGGGCAATCAAGGCTTCGCCCGCCTCGGCGCAACGCCTGCCGGCTTCGGCCTCGTCGAAAAAGCGCTGGAGCTGTTCATGTTCAGACAGCAGTCGGCGCACCAGCGCATGTTCGCCGGCGGCGCGCAGCACCGGCAGCAAGTCGCGCTCTTCTTCATCGAAGTGCGCCTGCAACTCCGGCCGCATGTGCGACAGCATCGCGACGCCGGTGCCGCTGATCAGCGCGCGGGCCAGCCGCAGGGCGGCATGGTGTTCACGGGACAAGGGGACAAGACGGGGGTCGCGGCGCATGGAAAAATCCTCGGGGTCAATGAAACGACTTCACGAAGATGTATTTTAAGTGTATCTTTTAAAGAGTCAACTTGAATGTATCTTTAATCTTTGTGCCATCGACGCCGGACACCCCATGCAGATCACCCAGCACACCGACTATGCCTTGCGCGTCCTGATCACCCTGGGCGCCTGCCCCGAGCGGCGCGTGACCATCAAGGAAGTGGCGGAAACCTTTGACATCTCGCGCAGCCATGTGATGAAGATCGTCAATCAACTGGTCACGCTGGGCTTTGTCGAGGGCGCGCGCGGCAAGGGCGGCGGCTTGCGTCTGAACCGGGCGCCGGAGGCGATCGGCGTGGGCGAAGTGGTGCGTCAGATGGAGCCCGGCTTCGACCTGGTCGACTGCTTTCGCGCCGAATCGAGCTGCCTGCTGAGCTCCGGCTGCCGACTGAAGGGCGCGCTGAATACCGCGCTGCAGGCCTTTCTGGCCGCGCTGGATGAGGTCACCCTGGCCGACCTGATCGTCAATCAGCCGCGCCTGCGCAGCATGCTTGGCGTGATCGCGCTCAGCCCATCACCGTAACGACCACCGAGCGCGTCGCGCCCTGCATGCGGTGCTCCCACAGATAGATGCCCTGCCAAGTCCCCAGTCGCAGGCGAGCGTCGCCCACGGGCACCGTCAAACTGGTATCGGTCAGCACCGCGCGCACATGGGCCGCCATGTCGTCTGGGCCTTCGAGATCGTGCCGATAGGCCGGATCGCCATCGGGTGCGAGTCGCGACATCACCGTTTCCAAATCGCGCCGCACGTCGGGATCGGCGTTTTCGGTGATCGTCAGCGAACAGCTGGTGTGCTGCACGAAGACATGGCAGAGGCCGGTCGTGACACCGCTGTCGCGCAGCACCGCATTCACCGCGTCGGTAATCTCCTGCGTACCGCGGCCTCGCGTCGCGATACGGAGCGTACGCTGATGTGTCGTCATCCCGTCGCCTCTAGGCAAAAATATATAGGTAAAACCCTTAAGATCAAACGCACGCCATCCGTTGACCCTGCCGTCCTCATCTCTTGAAGCCCTGATCGCACCATGCCCGCAAAACGCATTCTTGTCATCGACGACGTGTCCGTCATTCGTGGCTTCGTCAAAGGCGCGCTCAAGCACCTCGATGTGCGCGTCGGCGAGGCCTCGGGTGCCGAGCAGGCCCTGGCCATGCTCGAATCCATGCCGGCCGACGTCATCATCTGCGACCTGAATATGCCGGGCATGAGCGGCGAAGCCTTCGTGAAAACCCTTCGCGAACGCGGCGACAGCACGCCGATCATCATGCTGACCGTCGAAGGTGATCGCAAAGTCATTGCCAAGCTGCTGCAGGCCGGCATTCAGGGCTATTTGCTCAAACCCTTCAAGCCGGCCGTGCTGGCTGAACGCGTGCAGGAATTGCTCGACGGCACCGCACCGCCGGTGCGACCTTACGAAGCACCGGCAGAGGCTGCGGAAGCTCCCGCCGAGGACAGCGACGACACCCCGGCCGAAGCGGCCGCAGATACCGAAGCCACCGACACCAAGAGCTGAAGCCGCCTACAAACCCCGCGCCCAGGCCGGCCGCAATCCGGCCTGCTCCGGCGCCTCAAGCGCGCCTCGCACCTGCGCCAGCAAGCGCGCCTTGTCAGCCCCCAGCGTGCCCTTGAGCACCAGCCAGTTGGACGCGTGGTCTGAGCGGAACACCGTCCGCTTCAGGTCCAGCTGCGACAGCAACGCTTCCATTTCCTGCAGCAGGCCGCGCAAGTCGAGCGGCTCCCACTCAGGAAAGCCCGCCCGAAACCGCGCCTCGCCGGTCGGAAAGCTCACCACCAGCGTCGCCAGGTATTCGGGCTGCGTGACATTGGCCAGCCGCGCCGAGGCTTCGGCATGCTGGGCGCTGAACACCGGTCCGCCGAGGCCATTGAGGATCATCACCGAGCGGGTAATGCCGGCCTCGCCGAGCTTGTCCAGCGCCTCGCGGGTGGTGTCGAAAGTCTCGCCCTTGTTCACCCGCGCCAGCACCGTATCGTCGCCCGACTCAGCGCCGACATAGACCATGCGCAAGCCGGCCGCGGCCAGCGCCTGCATGTCGGCCACCGACTTCTTGCGCAGATTGCGCGGCAGGCAATAGCTGGAGATGCGCCGCACCGCCGGCAAATAGGTGCGGATCGCCTCAAGGATGGCCAGCAGTCGCCGGGTCGGCAGCACCAAGGCATCGCCATCGGCCAGAAACACCCGCCGCACCTGATCGCCATACATCGCCGCAACCCGGCGAATGCTGTCGATCACCTCATCTTCGCCACGCGCGCGAAATGCCTTTTGCGGCGCGGTGTACATCTCGCAAAACGTGCATTGATTCCACGAGCAGCCGTCGGTCACCGGCAGGATCAGCGACTGCGCCTCGCTGGGCGGCCGGAACACCGGCTCGACATAGCGAATCGGAATCGTCTCAGTCATACAGCGCCAGCACGGTCTCGGCTTCGACAACCGGCGGCGGCAGCGCCCGCCCCATGCGCTCGCCAAGTCGCACGGCGGCTTCGGGCGCCCAAGCCGGGTTGAAGGCCATCATCGGCTTGGGGAAGAGCATCACCACCGTGGAGCCGAGCAGGAAGCGGCCCATCTCTTCGCCCTGCGCCAGCACGATGTCCTGGTCGTCGTAACGCCATTTGGTGATGTCGGGTCGGCGCGGCGGATTGACCACGCCATGCCACACCGTCGCCATGCTGCCCACAATGGTGGCGCCGACCAGCACCATCACAAACGGGCCGGCCGCGGACTCGAACACGCAGACCACCCGTTCGTTGCGCGCAAACAATCCGGGCACGCCGCGCGCAGTGGTCGGATTCACCGAAAACAGCGCGCCGGGCACATAGATCATCTCGGTCAGCCGGCCGTCGCAGGGCATGTGGATGCGATGGTAGTCGCGCGGGCTCAGGTACAGCGTGGCGAACTGACCATCGTCAAACCTGGCGGCCAGTTGCTTGTCGCCGCCGAGCAGCGCGCTGCAGCTGTAGCTGTGGCCCTTGGCCTGAAACACCTGATCGCCGCGAATCGGGCCGAACTGGCTGATCGCCCCGTCCACCGGGCAGACAAAATCGGCCTCGACCAGCGTGCGCGCGTCGTCGCGCAGCGCGCGGGTAAAGAACTCGTTGAACGTCGGGTAGGCCGCCGGGTCCGGGTTTGCCGCCTCGGCCATGTTCACCCCGTAGCGCCGGATGAACCAGCGGATCACGCCGGTGGTGAGCTTGCCGCCGTGCAGGCCGGCGAGCTTGCCGGCGAGCACGGTCAGCGCGCGCTTGGGCAGCAGATATTGAGGAATGACGGCGAGGCGATCGGACACAGGACATCCAGCATGAAGAGAACGTGCCGCCGATTATAACGACAGCGACGAGCGCTTCGGGGTGGCGAGGCAGGCCTTCGCGCCGGCATCGGCTGCACACCACGGCATCAAAAAAATTAGACTTTTCTTATATTCCGGCTAAACTAGTAAGCAACTACTTACTTACTGCGATAACGCCATGCCTCACACCGCCACCGACCGCCAGCCCACTCAGGCCCGCCAGGCCGAGATCATCGCCGCCGTGCTCGCCCTCTCGGCCAGCCAGGGGCCGGGCACCATCACCACCCAGGGCATCGCCTCGGCGATCGGCCTGACGCATGGCGCCCTGTTCAAGCATTTTCCGACCAAGGCGGCGCTATGGCTGGCCGTCATTGACTGGGTCGACGCGCAACTGATGACCCGGCTGCACGCGGCCGCCAACGACCACGACCACCCGGTGGCCGCGCTGCGGGCGGTGTTCATGGCCCATACCGACTTTGTCGTCGCCCACCCGGGGGTGCCACGCTTCATCTTCAACGAGTTGCAGCAGCCCGAAGACTCGCCGCTCAAACACCGCGTCAGCGACATGCTCGGCCGCTATCGCCAACTGCTGCAGGCACGGCTCCAGCACGCCGCGTCGCTGGGCGCGCTGCGCCCCCGGCTCGATCTCGACGCCGCGGCCACCCTGTTCATCGGCAGCCTGCAGGGGCTGGTGATGCAGGCCATGCTGCGCGGCAACACCACCGGCATGCGTGATGCGGCCGAGGCCGTCTTCGCGATCTACCGATCCGCCATCCTTGTGGAGCTCGCCTCATGAAAATCGACGCCTTCCGCCGCTGGGCCTGGCTGCCGCTGGCGCTCGTGCTACTCGCCGGCTTCGCCTACGTGGTCGCCCGCTCGGGGCCGCTGGCGCCGGTCCGGGTCACCGTCGCCACTGTGGTCGAGGGCCAGGTCGCGCCCGAGCTGTTCGGCATCGGCACGGTCGACGCCCGTCGCGCCTATGCCGTCGGCCCGACCGCCCCGGGTCGGCTGATGCTGGTTGCGGTCGAAGTCGGTGACACGGTGCGCGCCGGTCAGGTGCTGGCGCGGCTCGACCCGGTCGACCTCGACGCCCGTATCGCCGCGCTCGACGCCTCGGCCGATCGCGCCCGCAGCACGCTGGCCGCCGCCCAGGCGCAGCAACGCGATATGCGCGCCCGCGCCGAAGTGGCCGCCATTAACGCGCGCCGCTATGTCTCGCTCGGCCAGCAACAGTTTGTCAGCGCCAGCGCGGTCGAAGCGCGCACTCAGGAACACACCTCGGCCCGCGCCGCGGTCGATGCCGCCGCGGCCGCCGCCGACAGCGCACGCGGCGATCTGGCCCGTCTGCAAGCCGAGCGCCAGGCGCTGGTGGAACAACGCAACACCCTCACGCTGGTCGCGCCGGTCGACGGCGTGGTCACCGCCCGCGACGCCGAACCCGGCACCACGCTGGTTGCCGGCCAGGCCGCGCTGCGCCTGATCGACCCGGCCAGCCTGTGGGTGCGCACCCGCATCGACCAGGGCCGCTCGCAGGGGCTGACCGCCGGCTTGCCGGCGCAGATCGTGCTGCGCTCGCGCCCGACCGAGGCGCTCGCCGGCCAGGTCGAGCGGGTGGAGTTGATCAGCGACGCGATCACCGAAGAGCGGCTCGCCCAGGTCACTTTTGCGACGGTGCCGGCGGGCACCTCGATCGGCGAAATGGCCGAGGTGACCGTGCAACTGCCGGCCGCCGCCAACGGCCCGGTGCTGCCCAACGCCGCCCTCCAGCAGCGCGACGGCCAGACCGGCGTGTGGCAGCTCGACGGCGACGCCCTGCGCTTCACCGCCGTGCGCACCGGGGCCATCGGGCCGGACGGACAGGTGCAGATCCTCGATGGCTTGGCCGCTGGCGACCGAGTGGTGGTACACAGCGAAGGCAAGCTGACACCGGACGCCGCCATCACCATCGTCGACAGCCTGAACGCGGTGCGCCAATGATCAGCCTGGCCGGCCGCGACATCCTGCATGCCTGGTCGCGCTTCGTGCTGACCGGCATGGGGCTGGGCCTGTTGATCGGCGTCACCCTGTCGATGGCCGGCATCTACCGCGGCATGGTCGACGACGCCGGCGCCCTGCTCGACAACAGCGGCGCCGACCTGTGGGTGGTGCAAAAAGACACCCAGGGCCCCTACGCCGAATCGTCCAGCCTGCGCGACGACGTGGTGCACAGCGTGCGCGGCATGCCGGGCGTGGCGCGGGCGGCCAACGTCACCTACTTCACCATGCAGGTGGCGCGCGGCGCACTGGATGTGCGGGCCATGGTGGTCGGCTTCGAGCCCGGCTTGCCGGGCGCGCCGGGCGCGCTGGTGGCCGGCCGGCGGATCACCCGCAGCCATTACGAGGCGGTGGCCGACGTGAAGACCGGTTTTGCCGTTGGCGACACCCTCCGCATCCGCCGTCATGACTACACGGTGGTCGGGCTGACCCGGCGCACGGTGTCCTCCGGCGGTGATCCGATGGTGTTCATCCCGCTCAAGGACGCGCAGGAAGCGCAGTTTCTCAAAGACAACGACGCCATCGTCAACGAACGCGCCCGCAGCGCGGCCAACCCGGCGTTCAACCGCCCCGGTATCCCCGGTCTGCTCGACGCCATCACCGATTCGCAGAGCAGTAATCACAATGTAAACGCGGTGCTGGTGCAGATCGCCCCCGGCCTGGACGCCGAGGCCGTGGCCGAACCGATCCGCCGCTGGAAGCACCTGACGGTGTTCACCCGCGCGCAGATGGAGGAGATCCTGGTGGCCAAGCTGATCGCCACCTCGGCGCGCCAGATCGGCATGTTCCTGGTCATCCTGGCGGTGGTCAGCGCGGCCATCGTAGCCTTCATCATCTACACCATGACGCTCGGCAAGATCCGCGAGATCGCCGTGCTCAAGCTCATCGGCACGCGCAACCGCACCATCGCCGGCATGATCCTGCAGCAGGCGCTCGGTCTCGGCCTGATCGGCTTCATGGTCGGCAAGACCGCCGCCACGCTGTGGGCGCCGATCTTCCCCAAATACGTGCTGCTGCTGCCCGGCGATGCCCTGCGCGGCTTTGTCGTGGTGATGGCGATCTGTGCGCTGGCCAGCCTGATGGCGATCCGCGCCGCGCTCAAGGTCGACCCGGCCGCGGCCATCGGAGGCTGACATGACGCATCCCACCCACGGCATCCGCATCGAAGGCCTGCGCAAGCGCTACGGCGAGGGCGACACCGCCGTCGACGCGCTCAAGGACGTGAACATGCAGGTCGCGCCCGGCGAGGTCGTCGGCCTGATCGGCCCCTCGGGCTCGGGCAAGAGCACCCTGCTCAAGTGTCTGGGCGCGGTCATCGAGCCGACCGCCGGGCGCATGATCCTGGGCGAGCAGACCATCTACGACAACGGCTGGACGCTGCCCGACTTGCGCGCCCTGCGCCGCGACCGCATCGGCTTCGTCTTCCAGGCGCCCTACCTCATCCCCTTCCTGAACGTGACCGACAACGTCGCCCTGCTGCCCATGCTCGCCGGCCAGAAGAACGCCGTGGCCCGCGCCCGCGCACGCGAACTGCTCGCCGCGCTGGACGTCGCCCATCGCGCCGAGGCCCAGCCCTCCGAACTGTCGGGCGGCGAACAGCAGCGCGTGGCCATTGCCCGCGCGCTGGCCAACCAGCCGCCGGTGATCCTCGCCGACGAGCCGACCGCGCCGCTCGACTCCGAACGCGCGCTGGCCGTGATGCGCATCCTCAACCAGATGGCCGCGCAATACCGCACCGCCATCATCGTCGTCACCCACGACGAAAAGATCATTCCCACCTTCCGTCGCATTTACCACATCCGCGACGGCAAGACCCACGAAGAAGCCGGCGAAGGGCGCGCCATCGACCTCGCGCCAGCACACGCCTGACCGAGACCGATATGCGCCACCGCCGCCTGCTTGCCGTCCTCGCCGTACTCGCCATCGCCTTCGGCGCGCTCACGGTGCTCAGCGGCGGACGCGTGCTGTTTGGCGGCACCGAGGCACGCGCGGCGGCCGGCCAGGTGGTCGACTTCGTGCTGTGGTTCAATTTTCTGGCCGGCTTCGCCTATGTCGCCGTCGGCCTCGAGCTATGGCGCCGCCGCCGCTGGGCGGTGCGCGGCGCGGCACTGCTGGCGCTTCTCACGGCGATCATCGCCGCGCTGTTCGGCCTGCATGTGCTCAGCGGCGGCGCCTACGAAATGCGCACCGTCGGTGCGCTGGCCCTGCGACTGAGCTTCTGGTCCGCGCTGGCGCTTGTCGCTCGCCGCGCCGCTCAATCCACCACCGGGTAACCGGCAGCCTCCACCGCCGCGCGAATATCGCCTTCATCGAGCATCGCGGTGTGCTCGATGGTGGCCACGCCGGAGTCGAGCGACACCGCCGAGTGTTCGATGCAGGGCAAATCCTGGATGGCGTTCATCACATTGCGCAGGTCGTCGTCGGTCTTGAGGCCGGCGATGACAAATTCGGTGGTCGGCATAAGCGCTCCCTTGAGTCAAAAAAAGCGGCCGTCGCTGCCAAAATCGTTCAAGACGCGATGCGCGCGTCCGTGACAGGATGGCGTTCAACTGTCGACAATACCCGTATGCGCACGCGCCCTGAATACACCCACGCCTTCCGCACCGACATTGTCGCCGCGTGAGCCACTGAACCGATGACCACCGTCCGCCACGCCGTCTTCGCCGGCGCCCGCGATGCCCTCCCGCTGATGATCGGCACCCTGCCCTTCGGCGTCATCTACGGCACCACCGCCGTGGCTGCCGGCCTGTCGCCGCTGGCCGCGCTGGCCATGTCGGTAATCGTCTTCGCCGGTTCGGCGCAGTTCATCGCGGTCAGCCTGATCAGCGGCGGTGCCGCCTTGCCGGTGATCTGGCTGACCACCTTCGTGGTCAACCTGCGCCATGCGCTGTACAGCGCCACGGTGCACCCGGCCGCCCATGGCTGGGCCCTGCGCTGGCGCGCGCTGGTCGCCTTCTGGCTGACCGACGAAGTCTTCGCCGTCATCGAAAAACGCCTGATGGAACGCGGCAACGAGGCGCTGCTGCCCTACGCCCTCGGCGCCGGCGGCGGCTTCTACCTCAACTGGCTCACCTGGACGGCCATCGGCGCCTGGCTGGGCCAGCAGTTTCCCGATCTGGCCGGCTGGGGGCTGGATTTCGCCATGATCGCCACCTTCGCCGCCATGATCGCGCCGCAACTGCGCGCGCCCACGCCAGTGGTCGTCGCGCTGGCCGCCGGCACCACCGCCTGGCTGGCGCGTGGCCTGCCCTTCAAGCTTGGGCTGATCCTCGCCGCCTTTGCCGGCGTCGCCGCCGGCGTGTGGATGGACCATAAACGCAAGACCCGGGCGGCCGCCGCATGACCGTCGCCGCCCTGCTCGCCGGCATGTTCCTGGCCACCTATCTCACCCGCGCCAGCTTTCTGGTCTTCGGCCACCGCCTGCGCTTTCCGCCCGCGCTCAAGGCGGCGCTCCACCATGTGCCGGTCGCGGTGCTCACCGCCATCATCGTGCCCGAGGCGCTGGCGCCGGGCGGGCAGGTGGATGTGTCGGTGAGCAACCCGTGGCTTGTCGGTACCCTCGTCGCGGCCGTGGTGGCGCGTCTCAGCGGCCATCTGCTGCTGTCGCTGGGAGTGAGCTTTGCGGTGTTCGGGCTGATGCGCTGGTGGTGACCGCCGCCGGCTCGTTACACTGGCGGCCATGCCACGCACCCCGCCTGCCTTCTTTGCCCTGATCACCGCGCTGCTGAGTCTGCCCGCCGCGGCGCGCCCGCCCGTGGTGGCGGTCGACGTCGGCCACACCCTCGCCGCCCCCGGCGCCACCAGCGCCCGCGGGCGCAGCGAGTTCGAGTTCAACCGCGACCTGGCCCGCGAAGTCGCCGCCGCGCTCATCACCCGCGGCATCGCCGCACATCTGGTGAACGACGACGGACAGATCACCTCGCTGCGCGACCGCCCCAAGGCCGTGCCTGAGGCCGACTTCTTTCTCTCAATCCATCACGATTCGGTCAGCGAACACGAGCTCACGCCCTGGGTCTGGGAGGGTGCGCCGCAAAGTTATAGCGACGCCTGGGCCGGTCATTCGTTATTTGTGTCGCACGACAACCCCGCGCCCGAAGCCAGCCTGACCTGCGCCTCGGCCATCGGTGCCCGCCTGCAGCGCATGGGCTTCGTGCCCACCGACAAAAACGCCCGCCGCCGCGCCTGGGCCGATGAGGCCAACACCGTGCACTGGTACGACAATCTCATCGTGCTCTATCGCGCGGCCGTGCCCGCCGTGCTGTTCGAAGCCGGCGTGATCAAGCATCGGGATGAAGAATTGCTGCTGCGCGAGCCCGCCCGGCAACGCCGCATGGCCGACGGCATCGCCACCGGCGTGGCGGCCTGCCTGCAGATAATGCCGATGGCCGACTCAGCGCGCTGACGGATTGCGCAACAGCGGCAACAACGCAATCACCCCCAGCACCGGCCCCGGCAGCAACAGCCACGACACCTTTGCCCCCCACTCCGCCACCACGGCCGTGCCCCATGAAATCGACACAATGGTGATCGCGAAGCCGATGGCGTTCTGAAGCGCCAGCGCGCTGCCGACAATCTCGGGCGGACAGGCGCGCGCCGACATGGCCGAAAACTGTGGCGAATCGGCCGGCACGCTCAGCCCCCACAGCACAAAAAAGGCCATCAGCCACCCGGCCGACGCATCGGCCACCAGCGGAAACAGCGCGCAGCACACGCCGGAGGTGGCCAGTGCCACGGCCGCCACCGGCGCGCTACCCGTGCGACGGCTGATCAATCCGCCCGCAAAACAGCCCAGCGCGCCAACGCCGATAATCACAAAACTCAAGCCCGACACCGAGCCCAGCGTCGCCAGCGAGGAGCTCGCCACCAAGAGCGGCACCAGCGTCCACATGGCGTACAGCTCCCACATGTGGCCAAAATAGCCAAACGCCGAAGAACGAAAGACAGGAATCCGGAACGCCGCCAACACCGCACCCATGCGCAGCGTCGGTGCGCCGTCACGCCGCCGCAGGTGTGGCCCGTCGCCAAGCAAAAAGATCATCACCGCCGCGATCACGGCCAGTGCCGAGGCGCCCAGCAACACCGCCTGCCAGGCTGCGCCGCCGGCCAGCTTCAAGCCATGCGGCAGCGCCGTACCCAGCGTGAGCATGCCCACCAGCAAGGCCAGCGCATGGCCGGCGCGCTCGGGCACCCAGCTCACCACCAGCTTCATCCCCAGCGGATAGACGCCCGCCAGACACACCCCCACCGCAAAGCGCAGCACCAGCGCGCTGGTCATGCCGCCCGCCAGCAAGGCAAAGGCCGCGTTGGCCAGCGCGCCCAGCACCGCACAAACGGCAAAGATGCGGCTCGCCGGATAACGATCAGCCAAGCCGCTCAACGCAAAGCCCAGCGTGCCGACAATAAATCCCAACTGCACCGCGTTGGTCAGCAGCCCGATCTGCGCCGGCCCGATCCCCCACACCCGCATCAACGCATCGCCCACCCCGTTGGCCGAAAACCACAGGGAACCGCCAAAGAGCTGGGCAAAGACGATGGTGGGAACGACGGGCAGGCGCATGGCGCGAGTATAGACGGCGAAACGCCCTCCGAGAGCGCGAATGCGCGTGCCATAAATGAACGCAAATGAGGGTAAAACCTTGTGTCGAGTTTATTTACATTGACCCGACAACGCCCGCAACACACTGACCGAAGACTATAGATAAGTTCAACTTAACACTATGATTTTATTGAAATATTAACAAACCACTAATACATAAGTGGCACGGCTTATGCGTGATGTCAATTGGACACAATGTCGCACCGACATTCTTAGAAGATGCTGTGGTGAGGGCGACATCTGTGGTCTTTGCCACCCACAGCACATGAAGGGGGAAACACCATGAAACTCCGCACACTCGCACTCGCCATCGGTCTGGCCTTGCCCGCCGCCGCCATGGCCCACACCACCTCCATCGGTTATGTCGCCGGCGTCAATCCGGGTGAGGTCACTTTCTGGACGGGCTCCTATGTCCACGGTGGTACCGTCGTCAATGAAGCCGACCTGACGCTGGTCGGCGCCTTGGGCACCGCGTATGGCCCGGTAACCAAGGCGTTTGACATCGCCCCGGTGAACGTCAAGCCTGCGGGTCTGACCGACGGCACCAACAACTTCTTCTGGGACATCAGCTCGACCCCGGGCTTCAGCTATGACTTCCCGGTCGCCACCGACCCGAATCTGTTCGGCGGCGTAGTGTGGTGGCAGGGCGTCACCTTCTCCGGCCTCAATGCCGGCACCTATGACGTCACCTGCGGCGCCACCTGCGGCACCACGCAGCAATGGGCCTCCTTGAGTACCGCTGGCACCATCCAGAACCTGTCGGGCGGCCTCAATCAGGACACTCTGCGCTTCGTCCTGCAAGCCGGTGACATCGGCGGCGGCGGCACCAACCCGATGCCGGAGCCCGCGTCGCTGGCCCTGCTGGGCCTTGGCCTGGCCGGTCTGGCGCTGCGTCGCCGCAAGGCCTGAGCCACGCCGTCGCACCGTTTCAGAAACGGCGACCGCGAGGTCGCCGTTTTTCGTGGACGCCGACGCCGCCGGCAAAGCGGCGATCACGGTAGACTGCGCCGGTCCCGATCGCGAGCGTCTCCGCCATGCCACGCCTGTCGCCCCACCCCCGCCATCCCGCGCCGCCCGGCCTGCAGCTCACCGCCGACGCGCGCCTCGACGCCGCCACCGGCTTGCGTCTGCGCTATGTTCTCACCGGGCCGGTCGACCGCCTCGCCATTCCCGCGCTGCGCCTGGCCAGTCCGGCGGACGGTCTGTGGCAGCACACCTGTTTCGAAGCCTTTGTCGCCCTCGGTGGTGCGGCCGCCTACCGCGAGTTCAACTTCTCACCCTCCCGCCAGTGGGCGGCGTACGACTTCGACACCTACCGCCAGCGCAGCGCCACGGCACCGCGGCCGTGGTCGGCCAACATCCGCATCGATCACGACGAATCCGGCCTGAGCCTGCAGGTCACGCTCCCACCGCACATGCTCCCGGCCAACGGCCGCGAGCCGCTGCAGATCGCCCTCACCGCCGTGCTCGAAGCCACCGACGGCCCACTCTCCTACTGGGCGCAACGCCACCCCGCCGCCCAGCCTGACTTTCATCATCGCGAAAGCTTCGCGCTGATGCTTACCCTGGATGCGACCGCATGAAATTCGGCATCGACCGCCTCATCTCCGAGCCCGCCCTGCGCCGCCCGCTAGCCGGCCAACGCCTCGCCCTGCTTGCTCACCCGGCCTCGGTCACCGCTGACCTCACCCACAGCCTCGACGCCCTCGCCGCCCTGCCCGACCTGAACCTCACCGCCGCCTTCGGTCCCCAGCACGGCCTGCGCGGCGACAAGCAGGACAACATGATGGAGTCGCCCGACTTCACCGACCCGGCCCACGGCATCCCCGTCTTCAGCCTGTATGGCGAAGTGCGCCGCCCCACCGACGCCATGATGGCCAGCTTCGATGTGCTACTGGTCGACCTGCAAGACCTCGGCTGCCGCATCTACACCTTCATCACCACCCTGCGCTATGTGCTCGAAGCCGCCGCCGCGCATGGCAAGGCGGTGTGGATCCTCGACCGCCCCAACCCCGCCGGCCGCCCGGTCGAAGGCCTCACCCTGCGTGAAGACTGGGAAAGCTTCGTCGGCGCCGGCGCCATGCCCATGCGCCACGGCCTCACCATGGGCGAGATGGCGCGCTGGTTCGTCGCCACCCTCAAACTCGATGTCGACTGCCAGGTCATCCCCATGACCGGCTGGCAACCCAACGCCGCGCCCGGCTACGGCTGGCCCATTGGCGAACGCAGCTGGGTCAACCCCAGCCCCAACGCCCCCAACCTCTCCATGGCCCGCGCCTACGCCGGCACCGTCATGCTCGAAGGCACCACCCTCTCCGAAGGCCGCGGCACCACCCGCCCGCTCGAAGTCTTCGGCGCCCCCGACCTCGACGCCGCCGCCCTGCTACGCGACATGCACGCCCTCGCCCCCCAGTGGCTGCAAGGCTGCCGCCTGCGCGAGTGCTGGTTCGAACCGACCTTCCACAAGCACGCCGGCACGCAGTGTCACGGCGTGCAGATTCATGTCGACGACGGCGCATACCAGCACGACCGCTTTCAGCCGTGGCGGCTGCAGGCGCTGGCCTTCAAGGCTGTGCTGCGGCAGCGGGCGGACTATCCGTTGTGGCGGGATTTTGCCTACGAGTATGAGTACGACCGGCTGGCGATTGACCTGATCAATGGCTCGCCCTTGTTGCGGGGGTGGGTGGAGGATGCATCTGCTACGCCTGCGGATCTGGAGGCGATCACTGCGCCGGATGAAGCGGCTTGGCGGGAGGCTCGGGTGCCGTTCTTGTTGTATTGATTTTTTTGGTGGCTCGGTCTGGCGTTGCCTTCGGCCGGCTTGGATTGGCCGGGTCTCGCCCGGCGGGCGACTTACTTTCTTGCTTGTGCAAGAAAGCTAAGCAAAGAAGCACAGCCCGCTTTCGCGCCCCCTGCAGGGTTCCCGCCCTCCGGACGCACCGGGCGGGGTGCTTCGCAAACTCGCCCTGCGGGCTCAAACAAGCGAAGCCCCTTTTCCCGCCCGGCGCATCCTCCGGTTGGCGCGGCAGAGGGCGACAAATTATTACCCGACTCGGCTTTCTGTGGCAGTCTTGCTGGTGATTCGCAAGCTTATCGAGTGTCGTGCTTCGGCAAATCTTCCTGTCGCTTGACAGGGTCTGAACCGATTCGTCACGCAGCATCTCTGAATCGCCCTCCAGCAAAGGATTCCCTTCTGATATGCGGACTCATACCAAGGACCAGCCCGATTGGATCACGGAAAACCTCCCCCGTGTGCTAAAGGTGCTTGGCCTCGCTGCGGCAATCCTTGCAACTGTCACCGTCGGCTTGTACATGTGGTTTTTCAGAAGCCTTTCGATAACCTCCGAACCCGACGCGTGGGGGCAACTAGGAGACTTCTTCGGCGGAGTCCTCAACCCTGCGTTCTCCTTTCTGGCTCTTCTCGCGCTTCTTATGACACTGTATGTCCAAAGTCGGGAGCTGAAACTATCCCGCCAGGTGGCCGAACTGTCGAAAGAGGAGCTTGAACTTACGCGAGGGGAGCTAAAGAACTCAGCGGATGCACTTTCAGCCCAGAACGAAGCCATCCATGACCAGAGATTCGAACAGACATTCTTTGCATGGCTTGAAAGCTATCGATCCCTAGTAGGCGACATCCATTTCGATTTGTCACGCTATGGCCCCCTCTCTGTCGGTGAAATCAGGATTCGTAATGGGCGTGAGGCCCTCAAAACGATGCACTCGCAGTTTTTGGCTGGTTGTCATGTCCTAGAGACAGGTTGGTCCCAAGGAGTGATTCCCGTCCCGTTGCAGGGAGATTGGATCAAGCAAATCAGAGCCCTACCGACGGAGCACCACGACGCGTTTCGCTCCATCTATATGTCTCTGCGCGAAGATTTCTTTAGAAAGGGGTTTCGGAATGACCTAAGGGCACCTCTCGCGACACTTGAAGCACTTCTTGCTTGGATCGATTCACAAATCCATTTTTCGAACGAAAGAAAACGGTTTTACTTCAGCCTTGTTTCTTCGCATCTTAGTTGGATTGAAGGCTACTTCCTGTTCATGGCCTGTCTGGGGGACGAATGGCCAGAGCTGCGCCGCCTCACGAACCAATCTGGGATCCTGGAAAAATTCGATTGGCACACCGACCCATGTGTACAGATAGTGCGACCTCTTCTCGACTCCGTGTTCATAAGACCCCCGAAATGGCCCGGCAAAACACTCTGACGACAACTCTGCCTAGCATGCGCAGGGTACCAATACGGTTGCATCAATTACTCCCTACGAAGCGCCACCATTCCGCCCGGGCGATGGCGAAGCCGAGCCCGTGAGCACTTCCCCTTCTGTATCGCCGAACGAAGCGCGTGGCCGGCGGGAATTGTCGTGTCGCCTGTTTGAGCCCGCAGGGCGAGTTTGCGACACGACCCGCCGGGCGCGAGCGTAGTGAGGGGACCGGCGCAGCCGGCGGTACAGCGGGGGGCGTTTTCTTGATTACTTCTTTGTCGCGACAAAGAAGTGATTCGCCCGCCGGGGCGAAACCCGGCCAACGCCCCGTCGAATAAAATGACGACCGACCGAGAAACCGCCGGCCGGTTTGAAACCGGCCCAACAGACGACTTCAGCCACCGCCGACACCATCCCCCTCTTGCGCTGCAGCGCACTCGCAGTGTCACAGTCTGCGTCCACCGACCCCCAAGTGTGCCCCATGTCTCGGCACAGCCGATACATCGGCTTACAATGGCGGCTTCTCCCGCCCGCCCGACACGAGCCCCCTCATGAACGACGCCCTGCGCATCTTCGCCGGCAACTCCAACGACCCCCTGGCCCGCGAAATCTGCAGCACCCTGGGCATTCCGCTCAGCCCGCTGGAAATCGCCCGTTTCTCGAATGACAACCTGCATGTACAGGTGATGGCCAATGTGCGCGAGCGCGATGTGTTTGTGGTGCAGTCTTTCACCGAGCCGGTGAGCGATCACATCATGGAGTTGATGATCACGCTCGATGCCTTGCGCAGCGCGTCGGCGCGTCGGGTGACGGCGGTGATTCCGTATTACTCCTATGCGCGCTCCGACAAAAAGGACGCGCCGCGCATTTCGATTACCGGCCGGCTGGTGGCCGACATGCTGCGCACGGCGGGGGCTGACCGGGTACTGACCATGGATTTGCACGCCGATCAGGTGCACGGCTTTTTCACCATGCCGGTGGATCATCTCACCGCGATCCCGACCATCGCCGAGCATTTCCGCCAGAACTACGACATCTCGAACATGGTGGCGGTGGCGACCGACGCGGGCGGCGCGAAGCGCGCGGGGCGGTTCTCGGAGCGGCTGGGCATTCCGATGGCGATCATCGACAAGCGACGCATCAGCGACACGCAGGTGAAGCAGGGCCAGGTGATCGGCGAGGTGAAGGGGCGCGACGCGGTGATTTTTGAAGACGAGATATCCACCGGCGGCACGCTGATCACCACCATCGACACCCTGCGCGACGCCGGCGCGCGCACCATCCACGCCGGCGCGGTGCACGGCGTGCTGTGTGGCCCGGCGATCGAGCGGCTGCGCGAGGCGCCGATCGAGTCCATCGTGGTGACCAACACGGTGCAGATCCCCGAGCACAAGCATCTCGACAAGCTCACGGTGCTGACCATCGCGCCCTTGCTGGCCGCCGCCATCGAGCGCATTCACAGTGGCGAGAGCGTGGGCGCGCTGTTCGAGTAACGAAGCGCGCTGGTCGGCGCGGCGGGCAGCGGCTAGACTCGTCGCTTACCTCCCGAGCGCATCGCCATGCCGGTTTCACTCGCCTACCTTGGCGTCATCCTGATCTGGTCCACCACGCCGCTGGCCATCCAGTGGAGCACCGAGGGCACGGGCTTTGCCTTTGCGGTGCTCGCGCGCATGGTGATTGGGGTGGTCATCGGCACCATCATTCTGGTGGCCGGTCGCATCGGCTTTCCGCTGCACAGCAAGGCACGCCAGTCGTATGTGGTGGGCGGCCTCGGCCTGCTCGCCGGCATGGGCTTTACCTACTGGGCGGCGCGCTATGTGCACTCGGGGCTCATTTCGGTGATGTTCGGCCTGTCGCCGCTGGTGGCCGGGGTGCTGGCGGCGCTGTGGCTGGGCGAGCGCTCGCTGACCCGGCCGCGCCTGATCGGCGCCGGCCTGGGCCTGACCGGGCTGGCGGTAATCTTTCTGCATGGCGGCACACGCGGCGGGCCGAATGCGCTGGCCGGCCTGGGCGCGCTGCTGATTGCGGTGGTGTGCTACACCGCCGCCATGGTGTGGCTCAAGCGCATCGATGACGACAGCCCGCCGCTGGCCACCACGGTGGGCACGCTCAGCGTGTCGCTGCCGGGCTTTGCGCTGCTGTGGTGGCTGACCGACGGCACGCTGCCCGAGGCCATTCCGCTACGCGCCGGCGCGGCCATTGTGTACCTCGGCGTGTTCGGCTCGGTGATCGGCTTTGCGCTGTATTACTACTGCATCCGCCACATGGAAGCCTCGCGCGTGGCGCTGATCACCTTGATGACACCGGTGCTGGCGCTGCTGCTCGGCCAGGCGCTCAACGGCGAAGAAACCGGCCCGCGCCTGTGGGCCGGCACCGCGCTGATCCTCGCCGGGCTGGCCATCTACCAGTGGGAAAGCCTGCGCGGCTGGCAGCGTGGACGTCGCGAGCGCCGGCAATCCGCGCCGGGCGTATAATCAGCGTTTCCTGATAGACGGAGTCACTGCCATGCGTGTCTGGCTGATCGCGGCCCTCGCCGGCCTGAGTTTTTCCGCCGTGGCTGACACGGTCAACATCGACGCGGCCACGCTCGAGCGCCTGCGCACCGAGGGCGTGCCGGTGGTCGACATCCGCACCGCGCCCGAGTGGCAGCAGACCGGCATCGTGCCGGGCAGCCACCTGCTCACCTTTTTCGACAACCGCGGCGAAGCCGAGCCCGAGGCCTGGCTGGCGCGCCTGCAAGCCATCGCCAAGCCCGGCGAGCCGGTGGTGCTGATCTGCCGTAGCGGCAACCGCACCGCGGTGGTCAGCCGCTTCCTGACCGAGAACGTCGGCTACGCCAAGGTGTACAACGTCGAAGGCGGTATTCGCGCCTGGACCAAAGAGAAGCGCCCGGTGGTCAAAGCGGTCGAGGCGGCCTCGACCTGCGAGCGCGCCAGCGCCTGCTGAGTCGTCCGGTGTAAGCCTGGGGCCCCGCCGACGGTCTGATCTGCATACCCAGCTGATCATTCCCGGAGGGGCCACATGGCAAACGCAGAGAGCACCACACCCAAGGCCGTCAACATCGTGGTCTACCGCTGGGCCGGCGCCTGGGGGCCGTTCAAAGTCACCATTCCCTGCGGCGAATGCGCGCTGACCCGCGACGTGATCGTCGACACCCTGGTGCATGAGCTGGACGGCATCGCGGTCGATCTGGCGGTGCGCGACTGGCTCACCGAATGGTGGCAACCGCTGCTCAAGGGCGGCTGGCATGCGCCCATCGTGATGGTCGAGGGCAAGGTGGTGAGCCAGGGCCAGGCGCTCAACCGCGGGCTGCTCACCCAGGCAGTGATCGACGCCGCTGCCGCGCGCACGGCCGTGAGCGGCAACCACATCTTCGGCAAGGCCAGCTGCCCGCACTGCCAGCGCGCCAAGCAGTATCTGGACGAAGCGGGCATCGCCTACACCTACCACGACGTGGTGCGCGACCCGCGCGCGCTGTACGAAATGCTGGCACGGGTGAAGCCCATCATCGGGCCAAAAACGCCGGTCACCGTGCCGCAGATCTGGCTCGACGGCAGCTACATCGGCGGCGCGGATCAACTGTCGGAACAGCTGCATCGGGTGGTCGAGCCCAACCCGGAGCGCGGGCGTAACTCAATGTCGCCCGCCACCTCCTGAGGCGGCGCAGCTCAGCACGCCGTCATCGACTGACTATACTCAAGTGAGCCCGGCCACCTGAGCGTCCATTGAACATCTTCCTGTCTTACGCCTCGGACTACCGCGAGATTGCCGACGACATGTGCTGCCGGCTGCAGGCGGCCGGGCACGAGGTGTTCTTCGACCGCGAAGACCTGCCCGCCGGCGCGAGCTTTGACGACCGCATCCGCGAGGCCATCGACGCCTGCGAGCTGTTCATCTTTCTGGTCTCGCCGGCCGCCGTGGCCGACGGCCACTACACCCGCACCGAGCTGAAAATCGTCAGCCGCAAATGGCCGACGCCGGGCTGGCATGTGCTGCCGGTGGTGGTCGCCCCGACCCCACTCGACACCATCCCGGCCTATCTGCGCGCGCTCACCCTGATGCAGGCGGAGGGCAACCTCACCGCAGAAGTGGTGCTCGAAGTGCAGGAGCGCGTGCGCCGCCACACCGCGCCCGACGACACTCCGGCCGCCCCGCCCAAGGCCGACCCCGGCGGCGTGCGCTACCAGTCGGTGCAACTGCGCTTCAGCCTCGATGGCGCGGGCAGCTACACCCTGGCCGTACCGGCCTCCCCCGCCGGCGAGCAACCGGCCACCCACCTGCCGCTCGACACCGCCGCGCTGGAACACGGCCTGTGGCAGGCCGCCCAGCCCATCGCCGGATCGACCCGCCGCGCGGTCAGCGACGCCACGGTCGACGCCTTGCTGCCGGCCGGCGCCAACGCCCGCCAGATCGGCCAGCAGCTCTACGCCGCGCTGTTTGACTCCCCGCTGCGCACCTGCCTCGAAGAGAACCTGCGCAGCGTCGACCCGCAACGCGGCAACGGCCTGCGCTTTGTCATCAACACCACCGACGCGCCCGAGCTGGCCCGCCTGCCGTGGGAGTTTCTCTACAGCCCGGCCAAGGACGATTTTCTGTTCTCGGACCGCATGCTGCCGGTGGTGCGCTGGCTCGATGTCGACGCCGCCACACCCACGCTCACCGTCGAACCGCCACTGCGCCTGCTGATCGCCATCGCCGCGCCAAGCGACCGGCCCGGTCTGGAGGTCGGCGAGGAGATCGCCCACCTCGACACCGCGCTGGCCGAGCTCACCGAACGCGGCGTGATGCAAACCGTGCGGCTCGACCACGCCACGCTCGAGCGGCTCGACAACGCCTTGCTCGAACACCGCCCGCACGTGTTGCACTTCATCGGCCATGGCGATTTTGTGGATGACGAGGGCGTGCTGGTGCTCGAATCGGACACCGCCCCCGGCACCGCCGACACCATCGCCGGCCGCCAGCTCGCGGTGCTGCTGCGCAACCACCTCACCTCGCTGCGGCTGGTCTTCCTCAACAGCTGCATGGGCGCCACCGCCTCGGCCCGCGACCCCTTTGGCGGCATGGCGCAGAGCCTGATCCGGCGCGGCATCCCGGCTGTCATCGCGATGCAGTTTCCGGTGCCCGACGGCGCCGCCGTGGCGATGGCGCGCCACTTCTACCGCTACCTCGCCGCCGGCCAGCCGGTCGACGCCGCGCTCACCTCCACCCGCGCCTTTCTGTACGCGCGCGGCTACGCGGTCGAATGGGGTGCACCGGCGCTGCACATGCGCACGCCGGACGGCCGCCTGTTCGACCTCGCCCCGGCCCCGCCCGGACGCGCCGCCGACCCCATGGTCGCCAGCCAGACACCGCCGGCGGCCACGCCACCGCCGGTCCCGCCCATCGCCGCCGCACCGGCGGCATCGGGCAGCAGCGGTGCGCGCATCGGCATGGTGATCGGTGTCGTGCTGCTGCTCGGTGGCGGCGCGTGGCTGGCGCTGCAATCGGGTGAGGACAGCGCGCCGACGCCGGTCAACATGGCGCCTGCCCCAGCCCCCGTGCCCGCCCCCACTGACCCGATCGTGGTCCTTCCGCCCGACCCACCGCCGCAACCCGAACCAATACCTGAGCCCGCGCCGGTGGGGGTTGCCCCGACACCGCCCAGCCCCCCTGCGACCGTCGATCCCGCCATCATCCCTCCGCCGCCGCCTGCGCCCGTCGGCCCCACGGCCCTTCCCTCGCCCGCCCCGACCGGTACCGCCGCCCTCGCGCTCAAGCATTTGCGCGCCGGCGATGCCATGGGTGGCACGGCCTTGCTCTCGCAGGCGCTCGACCAGGACCCCGCGGCGCTGTCGCTCGACCGCCTCGGCCGGCAAGCACATGCCGAGCTGGCCGACGCCCTGGCGCGCACCGCCGAACAGGGGTTTGCGACGGGCGATGTCGATGGCGCGCAAATGGCCTTGTCGGCACTCGACGCCATGGCCCCCTTCGACCCGGCCCTTGAAGCGGCGCTGATGCAACGGCTGGCACCCTGGCTGGCCATGGCGGCACCCGCCGCCGGCATCGAACCGGCCGCCGGCCCCTCGGACGAGGGCGGCCCCATGCGCTACACCGTGCGCCGTGGCGACACGCTGTGGCGTATCGCCCGCCGCCTCACCGGCGACGGCCGCAACTGGCGCGAGATGGTCGCCTACAACAATCGACTGGCCGAGCTCGGGATGGGCGGCCAGGTGATTGCCGATCCGCATCGCATCGAGCCCGGACAAGTGATCTCGGTGCCCGACATTCTCGAACTGCGCGCCGGCGGAACCGCCTACCGCATCACCGGTGACAATCCGCTCCAGCACCTGCCGCCGCATCTGAACAACCTCGCCGTCGGCCGGGGGCGCGCCATGGAGTACCACGTGTCGCCGGGCGAATCACTCTCGCGCATCGCCGCCCGCATCTATGGCGATCCGGCCCTGTGGCGCGACATCCAGCGCGACAACGCCACGCTGATCCGCGATCCCGATCGCATCTATCCGGGGCAGATACTTGTGCTCCCGCCGCGGCCTGCGGCACGATAAGCCCAAGAGTCGCCACAGGCTCAAGTTGGCTGGATTTTGGCCGTTGCCATGACATTGCACTTTTCCGCTCACCCTGGACCGCGCCCCCCATGGAAGCCACTGACGACACGCCGCCCGACGCCGGCCCCATGCTCGATCCGGTCAAGATTGCCGCTCCGTGGATGGACGAGCGCTCCCACGCGATGCTGCGCGAGTTCTTCCGGGTCGGCGTCAAATCGCGCTGTGTGCTGGTCGAGCCCGAGCGCGCACAGGCCATCCTGATCGACCTCGATCGGGGCGACGCCACCCGCCGGCTGCAGGACGCGCACCAGCGCTGGCCGAATGTACCGATCATCGAGCTGAGTGTGAATCACACCAACGAGGCGCTCTTCGTGCGCAAACCGATCCGCGCCAAAGGCATGGCCCGCGCGCTGCTCAGCGTGCGGCGACGCCTGCGCCTGAGCGACGACCCGGTGGCCGAGTCGGTCTTTGCCCCCAAGTCAGCGGCCGACACCGCCGCCGAGCCGGCCGCCGATGTTGGCGACGACAGCGCGAGTTTGCTGATGGGCACCGCCCAGGATGTCGACGCCACCGACCCCGAGACCTGGACACGTGCCTGGTACGCCCCGGAAGACTTCCTGCAAGGTCATCTGCAATCGGCCGCCGCGCAAGCCGACGCGACTGGCCGCGCGGTGTCGATGAGCGGCGTGTGGGGCAGCTGGATCATCCCGCCCGGCAACGGGGCGGTGCACGTCAACATGGCCGACCGCCCGCTGCGCTCGCTGTGCGTGGTCAGCATGGCGGCCAAAGAAGTGCGCCTCGCGCCGGTCGCGGCCGACATCGACATCACCTGCGCGCCGGATTTCATCTGTCGCGACGCCTTGCTGTGGAAAGTGGCGCTGTGGACCGCCCGCGGCCGCGTGCCGCGCGGTACGCCGCTCGACCAGCCGGTGTATCTCAAGCATTGGCCCGATCTCAACGCGCTCACCCCGCTGCCGCAGGCGCTGCGCATGGCCGCGTTGTGGCTCAACCACCCGCTGCCGCTGCTGGATCTGGCCGAGCGGCTGGCGCTGCCACAGCGCAACGTGTTCAGTTTTTACTCGGCCTGCGCGGCGCTCGGCCTCGCCGGCCCGGCCCGCCGTGCCGCCGACACGCTTGTCGACGCACCCGAACTCACATCGTCCGCCATGCACAGCCTGATCGCCCGGCTGACCGGGCGACTCGGCCTTGGGCCGGTGGCGGAGTCCGCCACCTAGGAGCTTGTCGGACTTGAGCGATCGGTGCGACGCCGCCGGTCAGATCGCGGGCTCGCCGCCGCGCACGCCGTTGATGATGAAAGCCCGCGCGGCGGCTTCGGGCAGCGGGCGGCTGAAGTAGTAGCCCTGCATCACATCGCACGCAAGCCCGTCCAGATAACGCGCCTGCTCGACGGTTTCGACCCCCTCTGCGACCACGCTCAGGCCCAGCGTATGCGCCAGACGAATGGTGGCCGCGCAGATGGCCGCGTCGTTCGGGTCGGTCTCGATGTCGGTCACAAAGGTGCGGTCGAGCTTGAGACAGTCGATGGGCAGCAGCTTGAGGTAGGCGAGCGAGGAGTAGCCGGTGCCAAAATCGTCGATCGACAGGCCGATGCCGATCGCCTTCAGCTCGCGCAGGATCTCCACCGTGCGCGCCGGATCTTCCATCGCCACGCTCTCGGTGATCTCCATCTCCAGCCGCTCGGGCGGGATGCCGCTGCGCGCCAGCGCGCCTTGCACCTGCGCCGGCAAGGCCGGGTTGCGCAACTGCCGGGCCGACAGGTTGACCGACATGCTCAGATTGCGCAGCCCCTCGGCGCGCCAGCGCTGCAGCGTCTGGCAGGCGGTGTTCAGCGCCCATTCGCCGATCGCGCCGATCAGGCCGGTTTCTTCGGCCAGCGGAATGAAGCGCGCCGGAGCCACCAATGAACCATCACGCTGCTGCCAGCGGATCAGGGCTTCAAAACCGAGCAAGCGCCGGCTGGCCGTTCCGATCTTGGGCTGGTAGTGGAGCACGAACTCGCCGTTCGTGAGCGCGCGACGCAAGTCGGCCTCCATGCGCAGACGCTCATCGGCCGCCACGGTCATGGCGGCATCGAAAAACCGGTAGCCATTGCGGCCCGCGTTTTTGGCGGAGTACATGGCGACATCGGCGTGCTTCATGAGGGTGGTGCGGTCTTCACCATCGTCCGGAAAGACGGCAATGCCGACCGAAGCGGACGGGATGATCTGCTGCGCGCCGAGCATCACCGGCTCGGCCAGCGACTCGAACAGTTCGGTGACCACGCGCACCGCCGCCGACACCGCCTGAATATTGGTGATCGCCAGCACGAACTCATCGCCGCCGGGCCGCGCCACGATGTCGCTCTCACGCGCGGTCTCGCGCAGCCGGCGAGCGATGGCGATCAGGAACTCATCCCCGACCGCATGCCCGAGCGAATCGTTGATGGACTTGAAGTTGTCCATGTCGATGAACATCAGCGCCAGTTTCTTGCCGTTTCGCCGCGCATCGGCGATCGACTGGTCGAGCCGGGATTCAAGCGTGTAGCGGTTGTCCAGCCCGGTGAGCGCGTCCTGGTGAGCCAGCCGCTCCACCGCCTCGATGGCCCGCTTGTGCTCGGTCACGTCGGTGTAGATGGTGACAAAGCCCTCGCCTGGCAGCGGCAGACCGCGAATCTCGAGCACCGTGCCATTGGGGCGGTTCCGCTCGAACAGGTGCGGTTCGCGCCAGGCCGCACGCTCCATCAGGGCCTGCACCTTTTCTTCGACATCGCAGGGGCCGTACTCACCGCGCCGGGCATTGAAGCGGAAGAGGGATTCGAGCGTCACCGGCGTTTGTGTGAACAACCAGTCGGGGAAATCGAGCAGTTGTTTGAATTTCTCGTTGGCCGCGAGCAGCTTGAATTCACCGTCGAACAGCGACACGCCGCCGGGAATATTGTCGATCAGGGTGCGGAAAATCTCGTTGCGGGTGCGCAACTCCTGTTCGACCTGCATGTGATCGGTGATGTCGGTATAGGTGGTGATGAAGCCGACCACCGCACCGTCGATGGTCATGGGCTGACCTTCCACCAGATGCGTCCGCCCGTTGGGCCGGCTGCGGGTAAAACGATGGTGCTCGAAGCGCAGAGCCTGCTCACGGCGCTGGCGCACATAGTGCTCCGGGTCCTCCGGGCCGTACTCGCCGCGTTCGGCCGGCACCCGGATCAGGTCTTCAAAGCTCACTTCCGGATAGACCGCACCGTCCGGAAGGTCGAGGACGTCGACAAATTTGCTGTTCCAATGCTTGAGGTGCAGTTCCTCGTCGAACACCGAAATGCCCTGCGGCAGCTGATCGAGAATCGCCTGCAGGTAGGCACTGCGCCGTTGAAGGGCGTTTTCCATGCGGCGGCGCTCGGTCACATCGGAATAGACGCTGACAAAGCCCCCGCCCGGCAGCGGCGCGCCCCGCACCAGCAAGACCTGTCCGTTGGCCCGGGTGCGCTCCATGACGTGGCGCGTCGGGTGGCGCGCCAGGGCCACCATCTCGGCGACCTTGGCCTCGACGTCCACCTCGCCATATTCACCGTGTTCGGCGTTGTAGCGGATCACCTCGGAGAAATGCGGCTGCGTCTCGGCCAGCGCCTTGGGAAAGTCGACCAGCTTCAGCACTTCGTCGTTGTGCAGCACCATGTTCAGATTGGCATCGAAAACGGTGACCCCGCTGGGGATGTTGTCGAGCAGCGTCTGCAACACGTCATGCTTGGCCTGCAGCACCTCTTCGGCGCGCTTGCGATCCGACATGTCGGTGTAGCTGGCCACAAAGCCCGAGACCTTGCCCTCGCGCACCATGGGCGTGCCTTCGACCAGATGGGTTCGCCCATTGGGGCGGGTCCGCTCGAAGCGGTGGGGCTGAAACTGGAGCGCCAGCGCCTTGCGCGCCTTGACCAGCTCCACCGGGTCGCCGGGTCCGTATTCGCCCCTCAGCGCCGGGAACATGATCAGCTCTTCAAACGGCACGCCTTCGTACACCGCCGACTCGGGCAGTTCGAGCACCTCCAGCAAGATGCGGTTCCAGCGACGCAGCCGGAGCTGGTCATCAAACACCGAAATGCCTTGCGGCAGGTGCTCGAGAATGGTCTGCAAGTCAAAGCTCTCACGCGCCAGCGCAGCCTCGGCCTTGTGGCGCTCGGTGACGTCGGTATAGATGGTGACGAAGCCGCCGTCGGGCAAGGGCGCGCCATGCACGGCCAGCACCTTGCCATTGGGCCGTGTTCGCTCGTAGCGATATGGCTCGGGCTGACGCACCCGGGCCATGACGTCGCCAACCACGGTGTCCAGCGGCCCTTCGCCGTACTCGCCGCGCTGAGCGTTGTAGCGCACCAAGGTTTCAAGCGATGTCGTGCCATGCGCAAACAGGTCGGCCGGCAGATCCATCACCTCGAGCAAGGCGGCGTTATGCACGGTGACGTTGAGCGAGGCGTCCACCAGGGTGATCCCGGCAGGCAGGTGATTGAGCACCGCCTCGTACTGGGTGCACGTCGCCCGCAGCGTGTTCAGTTCATGGCGCCGGCAAGCCGCCAGGACCAGCGCCGCCACGCCCAGCGCGAAAAACAGAAAAGCAAGTACCAGCACCGTCAAACCCATCTCCTCAATCACCTCGCTGCCGCGCCGTCAGACACCAGACGCGGCCTCGCGACCCTATTGCTAACGGCGTAGATTGAAGAATCTTTTGGCCTGGGCCTCAACGCATTCGCACTAGCACCGAGCGCTCCCGCGCCCCGCTGCGCGGATCGACCACGGTCGCGTCGATCCGGTTGCCATCGCTGGAGATCGAGAAGCTGGCGTGCAGTTCGACACCGTTGAGCCAATACACGGTCTGGCCACGCAGCCCGTTGACCGTCCCGTGCCCCTCAACGACGCCATCAGCGCTCATGCCGCGCACCTGGAACGCGCCGCCTTGCTGCGCCACCTGCAACTCGCCGCCGTCCTCATCGCGCCAGAAACCGGTCAGATCCACGCCCATCTCGCGTCGCCGGGTGTCCGTCACCACGGGGGTCGGCGGGGGCGCCACCTCAGCCGGCACGGTGTAGCTCACGTCGGGCTCGGGCGGCGCGATGCCTTCGTCGGCGAACAAGCCGATCAGCCCCAGCCCGATCACGCCGATCACCGTCCATTTGACCCAGCCACCCTTGGCCGGCGTTGGGGGCGGCGGGGGGGGTGGCGGGGGCACGGGATCGGGATCGGGATCGGGGTCCGGCGTCACGTCGAGCACCTTGCGCAAGGTCTCGACCAGTTGGGACACATCGTAGTCCCAGCGCCGGTCGGTGAGCTCGACCGCGTTGCGCCGGGCCAGCAGACTCAAATCGTCCGGCAAGTCGGTGGACACGGGCATCACAGCGCCTTCGACCAGCACCGGAATCACCCGCACGCCGGTCCGATTCAAGGCCGTCGCGATCTCGATGCGGGTGTAATCGTCGGGGCTGTCCAGCCGGCGTTGACCGTCGGCATCGGTCACGCTCAACCAGCGCGGCCCGATCACCGCGACCAGAACGCCGCAGCTGGCCAGCGCGCGTTCGATGGCCTCGACAAAGTCGACCCCCGGCTCGATGGTTTCGACATCGCGGAAGATCGGTACGTCCGACAAGTGATCGCGCAAATGATCACTCAGACGGCCGGCGGCACTCTGGCTGTCCTGGCGTCGGTAGCTGACGAATATCCCTTTCATGCACGC
Source organism: Denitromonas ohlonensis (assembly GCF_007625205.1). Lineage (GTDB taxonomy): Bacteria > Pseudomonadota > Gammaproteobacteria > Burkholderiales > Rhodocyclaceae > Nitrogeniibacter > Nitrogeniibacter ohlonensis. Next base: position 57,150 of record NZ_VMNI01000015.1, read on the forward strand.
CCCCTATGCATTCCTGATGTTCAGGCTCTGGTTTCACCATAGCCGGATTTGCCCTGACAGGCGAGAGCGACCGGAGCCGGTATCATGTCGGTCTTTCCCGCCACGCCGCACTCATGACCCAGCCCAGCCCGCCCCACCATCTCTACGAAGACGTGCTCGCCATCCTCATCGGCAGCATCCATGTCGCCGTCGGCGTGTTGCTGTTTCGCAGCGCCGACATCCCCATGGGCGGCACGGTCGGCGTGGCCTATCTGGCGCACTACGCCTCGGGCCTCAACTTTGGCACCCTGTTCTTCGTCATTAACCTGCCCTTCTATGTGCTGGCCTGGCGCGGCATGGGACGGGCGTTCACGATCAAGACCTTTGCCGCGGTGGCGTCGCTGTCGGTTTTGAGCGAGTGGTTGCCGACACTGATCCATCTCGACCATATCAACCCGGTGTTTGCCGCCATTGTCGGCGGCCTGCTGGTGGGCAACGGGCTGCTGGTGCTGATCCGCCATCGCGCCAGTCTGGGCGGGCTCGGGGTGCTGGCGGTCTATTTGCAGGAAACGCGTGGCTGGCGCGCCGGCACCATTCAGATGCTGATGGATCTGGTCATTCTGGGCGCCGCGGCCTGGATCATCGGTCTGCACGCGGCCGCCTTGTCCGTGCTTGCCTCGGGCGCGCTGAACATGGTGATCGGCGTCAATCACCGCCGAGGGCGGTATCTGGGCTGTTGAGTCGGGTCGATCGATCGCGCGGGCGCCAGGCTGGCCCGCGCAGGCCGGCTGAATCGCCACAAACTCAACCGCCGACGACGACCCACGCCCCGCCGGCGACGAGCACCACCAGCAGCACAATCCAGGCCAGCACGCCGGGCAGCTTGCCGGGCTCCGCATGGCCAAACGGCGTGTCGCTATGCGCGATATGCCGATCCACCAGTTCCTTGGCTTCTTTCAGGCCCAGCCCGCGCTCGGCGCGTACGATCTTGATCGCATCGATCATGCGCCCACCCGCCAGCGCCGCCTCGGCGGCGCCGGGTAGATCGTGGCGGTCGGCGCGGCCGGTGGGCGATGCTACTGCCACCGCCGCGTCCCGTTCGCGCTCGACCCAGTCCTTGGCCTCGGCCAGATCCAGACCATGCGTCTGCCGCACGATCTTGATCGCTTCAATCAACTGCCCGGCCTCGAGTGCCGCGCGCGCATCGGCCGGAAAATCGCGCCCCGCGCCGCTCACCCGCGCACCCTCCGACGACCTGCGATACCCGCGACCAGCACCAGCCCGGCCAGCAGCATGCCGGCGGCCTGCGGCTCGGGCACGGCGGTGACGACGATCTGACTGACCAAGGGGTCGCCCACCACCGTCACGCCCTGCGGTACATACAGGGCGAGCTGCGCGGTATGCGAGAAGTCGAGCACGCCGGCGGAGGACAGCAGGTCGCCATGGGTGGCGGTCTGGTTGCTGCCCGGCTCGGCGGTGACGAGGCCATTGACGAAGCTGTTGATGTTGTAAGTCTGGCCGGGCATCACATCGAAGCTGAGACGCACGATGGCGTCGAGCGAGGTGGCCGATGCATCCACCGCCACTTGCGTTGCCCCGGCATAGAACGGGGTATCGGTGGTGACCCCGCCCGCGGTCTGGCTTTCATGGCCCAAGGTGATCACCTGTGGCACATACGTCGGTGTCACGGCGCTCATCAGGAACGTCAATTGCGATTGATAGAGCGACTGGGTAAAGGGAATCGCGGTGAAACTCGTCGCGGTGATATTGCCGGTCAGGCTGAAGGTGGGCAGCCCGCGCAACGCGTCGAAGCTGCCATCGAAACGCAATTCGGCCGTAACGGTCTGTGGGCCGGTGCCGCCCATGAAGGTGAGGGGCGAATGCAGCGACCCCTGCACCACGGAACCGACTGTCGCGTTCAGGGGCAGGGTCGAATCGGTCGGCAGGTCGAACTCGGCATAGCCCTTGATGATGCCCTTGTCGGTGTCGACACTGATGCTGGTGACCGAATCGTAGCCGTGCACGGTGCTGAGCGGCGTGCGCGACGGATTGAGATCAATGAGGCCGGTCGTCTGCGTTTGAACCTCGGACGCGTCGGCTGCCGCAGTCGACGGCCCCCGCACTGCAGTGCCGGCGGCGAAGGTGAGCGGGGCGTAGCACAGCGCAATCAGCGCCAGTGGCAGGGCGACGCGGCGGGAAAAATTCATGATCTTGACCTCGGCAACCGGAGAAATGCCGACGCCATAACCCGGCGTCGCACGCCTTCCAGTATGGCGGCGTCGTCGCTCAGGTCAAGCGCGGGCTCGCCTCAGGCCGCGTCCCGCAGCCAGAACACCACCGCCGACGTAGGCTTGGCGTAGCGCTCGGTGTGCTCGGTGCCGGCCGGCACGCAGCACCATTCGCCGGGGCGGACGGCGCGTTCGGCCCCGTCCATGGTCAGCCACAGGCAGCCTTCGGTGACCAGCACATGCAAGGTCTCGGCGTGGGTATGCGGCGGTGCCGCCCCCGGCGCGCGGGTGACGACGCTGACATCGCAGCGCTCGCTGGCGAGGCGGCCGAGGGCAATCAGCGCGTCCGGTGCGTTACAACAGCGGCGCCAGCCAGCGGCGGGCCGTATCCACGCTCAGCCCCGTGCGCCGCGCCCAGTCGGTCAGCTGGTCTTCGCCGATCTTGCTGACCGCAAAGTAGTGGCTCTCGGGGTGCGAGAAGTAGAAGCCGCTGACCGAAGCGGCCGGTGTCATGGCCATGGATTCGGTGATGCCCATGCCGGCGTTGACCGGCGCATCGAGCAGCTCGAACAGCGCGGCCTTGACGGTGTGATCCGGGCAGGCCGGGTAGCCCGGTGCCGGGCGGATGCCGCGGTATTGCTCCTTGATCAGCGCATCGTTGGCCAGCGTCTCGTCGGCGGCATAGCCCCAGTACTCTTTGCGCACCCGCTCGTGCAGCCACTCGGCGGTGGCTTCGGCGAGGCGGTCGGCCAGGGACTTGAGCATGATCGCGCGGTAGTCGTCATGGTTGGCCTCGAACTCGGCCAGCTTGAGCTCGATACCGAGGCCGGCGGTCACCGCAAAGGCGCCACACCAGTCCTTGACGCCCGAGTCTTTCGGCGCGATGAAGTCGGCCAGACACCAGTGCGGCTTGCCGCTGGGGCGCTCGTGCTGCTGACGCAGGCCATACCAGCTCATCATCGGCGTGGCGCGCGACTCGTCGGTATAGAACTCGATGTCGTCACCCACACGGGCCGCCGGGAACAGGCCGAACACCGCTTTGGCCTGCACCCACTCCTGGGCGATGATCATCTCGAGCATTTCCTTGGCATCGGCAAACACGTTGCGCGCGGTCTCGCCGACGACTTCGTCGTCGAGAATCTGCGGAAACTTGCCGGCCAGATCCCAGGTCTGGAAGAACGGGCCCCAGTCGATGTAGTCGCGCAGGTCGTCCAGATCCACATCGATCGCCATCACGCCCGTGGTGTTGGGCTCGGGCGGGGTGTAGGGCTGATAGCCCGCCTGATGCGAATTGCTGCAGGCGGCCACCGGCTCGGCCGCCCAATCGGTGCGGAAGGCGTTGGCCCGCGCCGCTTCCAGGCTCACCAACGTGACGCCTTTCTTGTTGGCGTGCTGGGCGCGGATCTTGTCGTAGTCAGCCGCCAGCTGAGTCTTGAAGTCTTCGGCGCCGCCTTCGGACAGCAGCGCGGTGACCACGCCGACCGCGCGCGAGGCGTCGGGCACGTAGACCACGGGCTGTTTGTAATGCGGCGCGATCTTGATCGCGGTGTGGGCACGGCTGGTGGTGGCGCCGCCGATGAGCAGCGGCACATCAAAGCCCTGACGCTGCATTTCGCCGGCCACATGGCTCATCTCCTCCAGCGAGGGGGTGATCAGCCCGGACAGGCCGATGGCCTGGGCGCCATGCTCCTTGGCCGCATGCAGAATCTTTTCGGTCGACACCATCACACCGAGATCGACCACCTCGTAACCATTGCAGCCGAGCACCACGCCGACGATATTCTTGCCGATGTCGTGCACATCGCCTTTGACCGTGGCCATGATGATCTTGCCCTTGCTGGCCGAGCCGGTGCGCAACTTTTCGGCCTCGATGAAGGGCAGCAGATGGGCGACCGCCTGCTTCATCACCCGCGCCGATTTGACCACCTGCGGCAGGAACATCTTGCCCGCGCCGAACAGATCGCCGACCACGTCCATGCCGGCCATCAGCGGGCCTTCGATGACCGCCAGCGGCGGCTTGCCGGCGGCGGCCAGGGTGGCGCGCACCTCTTCGGTATCGGCCACCACGAAGTCGGTGATGCCCTTGACCAGCGCATGCTTGAGCCGCTCTTCGACCGAGCGCTCGCGCCAGCTCAGATCCGGGCCGGTGTTCTTCGCCTTGCCTTCCTTGACCGTCACCGCGAAGTCCACCAGCGCCTCGCCGGCGCCGGGGTGGCGATTGAGCACCACATCTTCGGCCTTCTCGCGCAGCACCGGGTCGAGATCGTCGTACACGCCGAGCATGCCGGCGTTGACGATGCCCATGCTCATGCCGGCCTTGATGGCATGGAACAGGAACACGGTGTGGATCGCCTCACGCACCGCGTCATTGCCGCGGAAGCTGAAACTCACGTTCGACACGCCACCCGAGGTTTTCGCATACGGCAGATTGGCGTGGATCCAGTGCACCGCCTCGATGAAATCGACCGCGTAGTTGTCGTGCTCGGCAATGCCGGTGGCGATGGCGAAGATGTTGGGGTCGAAGATGATGTCTTCGGGCGGAAAACCGATGCCTAGCAACAGCTCGTAGGCGCGCTTGCAGATCTGCGTCTTGCGCGCGTAGGTGTCGGCCTGGCCGGTTTCGTCGAAGGCCATGACGATCACCGCCGCGCCGTACTGCCGGCACAGCCGCGCCTGACGCAGAAACTCTTCCTCGCCTTCCTTCATCGAGATCGAGTTCACCACGCCCTTGCCCTGGATGCACTTGAGGCCGGCCTCGATGACGCTCCATTTGGAGGAGTCGAGCATGATCGGCACCTTGGAGATGTCCGGCTCGGAGGCGATCAGCTTGAGGAATTTTTCCATGGCGGCGAGCGAATCGAGCATCGCCTCGTCCATGTTGATGTCGATCACCTGCGCGCCGTTCTCGACCTGCTGGCGGGCGACGGCCAGCGCATCGTCGAAACGGCCTTCGAGAATCATGCGCGCGAAGGCTTTCGAGCCGGTCACGTTGGTGCGCTCGCCGACGTTCACGAACAGCGCGTCGGCGCCGACGTTGAAGGGCTCCAGGCCCGACAGGCGCAGCTTCTTCTCCAGCGTCGGCACAGCGCGCGGCGCGGTGGCTTCAACCGCCTGGGCGATCGCGGCGATGTGCGCCGGTGTGGTGCCGCAGCAGCCGCCGATGATGTTCACCAGGCCTGACTGCGCCCATTCGGCCACCGCGCCGGCCAGCGCCTCGGGGGTTTCGTCGTAGCCGGTGGGCGACAGCGGATTGGGCAGGCCGGCGTTAGGGTGGGCCGACACGAAGCAGTCGCAGACCGTGGACAGCTCATCCACATACTGGCGCAGTTCGGCGGCACCCAGCGCACAGTTGAGACCGAAGCTGAGCGGCTTGGCGTGCGACAGCGAGTTCCAGAAGGCCTCAGCGGTCTGACCCGACAGGGTGCGGCCCGAGGCGTCGGTGATGGTGCCGGAAATCATGATTGGCAGACGCTGGCCGAGCTCGGCAAACACCTGCTCCACCGCAAACACCGCCGCCTTGGCGTTGAGCGTGTCGAAGATGGTCTCGATCAGCAGCAGGTCAGCGCCGCCTTCGATCAGGCCGCGCGCGGCCTGGCTGTAGTCGGCCACCAGCGCGTCGAAGCTGATGTTGCGAAAGCCCGGGTCGTTCACATCCGGCGAGATCGACAGGGTGCGCGAGGTCGGGCCGAGCACGCCGGCACAGTAGCGCGGCTTGGCCGGGTTCTTGGCGGTGTATTCATCGCACAACTCACGCACCAGACGCGCGCCGGTCACGTTGATCTCGTAGGCCAGCTCGGCCAGCCCGTACTCAGCCTGCGACACCTCGTTGGCGTTGAAGGTGCTGGTCTCGATGATGTCGGCGCCGGCGTCGAGGTACTCGCGATGGATGGCGGCGATCACATCCGGCCGGGTCAGCACCAGCAGGTCGTTATTGCCTTTGAGGTCGCGCGGATGCTCGGCGAAGCGCTCGCCCCGATAATCGGCCTCGCCCAGTTTGTATTGCTGAACCATGGTGCCCATGGCGCCATCCAGAATCAGGATGCGCTGGGCCAGCAGGGTCTGGAGTTCGGTCGTACGGTCGGCTTGCATGGGTCGGTCCTCGGGCGTGCTGTTTCAATCATAGCCGGGACCACCCAAAGAAAAACGGCGCGGCAAACCGGCTAAAGGTTTGCGAGCGCCGTTATTCGTTGCTGAGCCTGGCCCCGGAAACACCCCACGGGTCGCAGCGCTCCTCAGCAAGCATTGGATTTTACGGGGTTTGGCTGGCGGTGTCGAGACACGCAGCCGCGCATGGTAGGCTGATCGCAGAGACCGCGCAGCGGCACTCATCGATTCGGAGGACACCATGGCCACGCTCACCTTCCACGGCGCCGCGCAGGAAGTCACCGGCTCCTGCCACCTGCTCGAATCGCCGGCCCTCGGCCGCGTGCTGCTTGACTGCGGCCTGCACCAGGGCGGAGATGCGGTCGAGCGTCTGCATGAAGAAACGCTCCCCTTCGATCCGAAAGCGATCGACGCGGTGGTGCTGTCCCATGCCCATCTCGACCACTCCGGCCGCCTGCCGCTGCTGGTCAATCGCGGTTTTAACGGCCTCATCCACTGCACCGAGGCCACGGTCGATCTGCTCGAGTTGATGCTCGAAGACGCCGCCGGCCTGTACCTGCGCGACCTGGAGCGCGCCAATGTGCGCAACCGTCGCCGCGGCAAGCCCTTGCGCAAGGCCGATTACAGCCGCGCCGATGTGCACAAGGCGCTCAAGCAGTGCCAGCCGCATGCCTACGGCGAGACATGGTCGCTCGGGCCGGCGGCCACGGTGTGCTTCCATGACGCCGGCCACATCCTGGGCTCGGCCATTGTCGAGCTCACGCTGACCGAAAAAGCCCGGCGCAAAACGCTGGTGTTTTCGGGCGATCTGGGCAAGAGCGACGCGGTGCTGATGAACGATCCGGCCGTGCTGACGCGGGCGGACCTGGTAATGATGGAAGCCACCTACGGTGACCGCAACCATCGCAGCATCGACAACACGCTCGCCGAGTTGGGGGAGATCCTGCAGGCCACCTGGGAACGCGGCGGCAACGTGATGATCCCCTCATTTGCGGTCGGCCGCACGCAGGAAATCCTCTTTCATCTGGGCCGCCTGCATCAGCGCGGCGAGCTCAGTCGCTGGCAGATCTTTCTCGACAGCCCGATGGCGATCAAGGCCACCCGCCTGTACGACCGCTGGTTCCACCTGCTCGACCGGGACGATGTCAAACATATCGAGCGCAGCCATCACAGTTCAATCGAAGACTTCCTGCCCAACCTCAACTGTGCGGTCAGCACCGACGAATCGATGGCGATCAACCGCATCAAGGCGGGCGCCATCATCATCGCCGGCAGCGGTATGTGCACCGGCGGCCGGATTCGCCACCATTTCAAGCACCGCATCTGGAACGCCCGCAACGCGCTGGTGTTCATCGGTTTTCAGGCACGCAACACGCTCGGCCGCATCCTGGTCGACGGCGCCAAACACATCTCGATGTTTGGTGAAGACTATGTGGTCAAGGCGCGCATCGAGACGCTCGGCGGCTTCTCGGCACACGCCGATCAGTCACAACTGGCCGACTGGCTGGGGCATTTTGACGGGCCGCCCCGCGTGGTGCTGGTGCACGGCGAACCCCGCGCGCTGGACGCCCTGTCGCACAAGCTATGGAAGGAACAACAGATCCGCTGCGAGGTGCCGGCGATTGGCGAGAGCCTCGTCTTCTAGGCCTTACGGCGCCTCGTCGGTTGGTGCAAGCTCGGGCGTCTTGCTGACGATCAGCAGCCGGTCAATCGCATCCTGTATGCGCCCGTTGGGCTGACGCTGCATCCAGTCATTGGTCAGCACCACCAGCGGTTCGATGGCGGCGCCATCGAGCGGCTCCTTGCCGAGCAGGTCGAGCAGCGCCAGCGCGGCCGTATTCACGTCCGAACCCGCCTCGCTCGCCACCTGACAGACCATCGACAGCGCCATCAGATCGGTCAGATGCGCCTCGCAAAACCACGGCTGACCGATCGCCTCAAGGGCGATCAGCGCCGGCAGTTCGGTGGTGGTCCGCTTCTTGATGCCGAGGGGCAGGAGCTTGCGTCGCTTTTTCTTCATGAGCCGGACTACGGCAGCGCGCGGCAAAGCTTTAGCCCCTGATACATGGCTTTACGCGGCACCGGGTGGCGCTCCTGGCAGGGCGCCGGTGCGCACCAGCAAGTCATCGGTCACCGTCATGGTGAAGGCCGGCTTGTTATCGGGCGGCACCTCGGCAATGGCGTCAACAAACGCCGCCCGCACCGCCTTGTCGGGATAGACCATGCGCGCATCGAAGGCGCGCTGCCAGGTCGCCTCGTCCGGCCACTCGGCCATGGCCACGAAGCGGCCGTCGCGCTCCTGATGCAGGCGCGACCCCAGGCCGCCGTAGATCTCGACGATCTGCTGCGTGCCCCGCCGCCAGGCCTCACGAAACTGGGCCTCTTTACCCGGCGTGACCCGCCACCAATAGACCACCACGAACATGGCTCTCCTCCCGCGCCGGCGCCGCCGGCCTTGATACAGACACCATAGCCGACGCCTTCGCCTGCTGCTGGGAGCGAAAGCGGACTGAAAGCCCCTTGTCGTGAAATGCGCTGACCGCCGGACGACAGTTTCGCGGCACAGACAAGCGACCACACAAGGAGGAGTCAATGAAACTCAATAAAATCGCGGCCATCCTGGCCACCACCGCCCTGGGGCTGCCGGGCCTCGTACACGCCGAAGCCAACGTCACCATCTACGGTCTGATCGACCTGAACCTCAGCTACGAGAAAGCCGGCAACCAGAAATACACCGGCGTGGCCAGCAGCGAACTCAACGGCAGCCGGATTGGCTTCAAGGGCACCGAAGATCTGGGCAACGGGCTGAAGGCGCTGTTTGTGCTCGAAACCGGCTTCGACCCCGATACCGGCGCCACCGGTCAGGGCGGACGTCAGTTCGGTCGCCAATCGTTCGTCGGCCTTGAGGGTCGCTGGGGCAAGGTGATGCTGGGCCGTCAGTATTCGCCCGCCTTTGATGCACTGGACCCGTTTGAAGCCACCGGCGGCGCGGACCGCACGGCCGGCCTGCTCCATCGCAAAACCGGATCGGTCGCGCGCGGTTATGAAACCCGCTTCGACAACATGATCAAGTACCGCTCACCGAGCTTTGGCGGCTTCTCGGCCGAAGTCGGCTACTGGACCGGCGCCGAGAACACAGGCCCGGATGAAGACACCCGCAAGCAAGGCCGCGGCTACGGCGTCACCGGCCTGTACAAGAACGGCCCCTTTGCCGCCGCGGTCACGACACAGACCTATTACACCAACAGCACCGGCGGCCAGGCGAGCACCCACGGCATTGCCGGCGCTTACGACTTCACCGTCGCCAAAGCCTATCTGCTTTACAGCCAGGATCGTGAAAGCGGCAGTCAGGGCACGGGCAAGGCACACAGCTACGCGCTCGGCGCAGAAATTCCGGTCAGTGCCGCCGGCACGCTGGCCATCAGCTATGGCGCGCGCGACGAAAGCAATGAAGCCGGCGCAGAAGATGCGAGCGGCTGGTCGCTGTATTACATGCACAGCCTGTCGAAGCGCACCACGCTGTACACCGCGTTTTCGCACATCAGCAACAAGGGCAACGCCAACTACGCCTGGAGCACGACCCCGGCCGCTGGCGATGACCCGAGCGTGGTGATGGCCGGTATCCGTCACCGCTTCTGATCTCTCGCTTCGCGACGGCGGTCGTTCGCACGTCAATCGTCGTCGGACCCCGACTGGGGGAGCAGGAGAACAGTCGGGGTCCATTTTTCACGCGGCCGACATGAAACGCCGTACCTCGGATGAATTCGTCGCCCACAGCAGGCGACCATTCTTCGTCACCTATTCCAGCAACATCCAGGAGAAAGTCATGCAGATCACCGGCATGCTTCACGGTAGCAAACTGCTTGAGTTCGTTGGGTTTCCGAGTGCCGAAGTCCTCGGGCCGGACGCCAGCGAAGAGGCCATCAAGGCCATGATCGAGCGCCACGGATCGGTGTTCGTCAAACCCGTTTTCAAAGGCGGCGTCGGCAAGAAGGGCAAGGCCGGTCTGCTCGGTCGGGCCAAGGATCTCAAAACGGCACTGACCGAGAAGGAGCGCCTCTACTTTGTCGAGCACCACCACGGCAACCAGTCTGCCAAGGCGAATGGCGTCACCTTTGAAGGCGCCGTCCCCGCCGAGCATGAGATCTATTTTTCGCTGTCGGTGTCGACCGAGTTTCGCGCCCCGACACTGACCATCACGCACTGCGGCGGTGTGGATATTGAAGAGCTCGACCCCAAGCTGATCGCCCGCGTGCCCTTCGATGCGCTGACCGGCATGAAGGCCTTCGTGGTGGCCAATGCGCTGGCCGACATCGGCGCCCCGAGCGAGATCATCTCGCCGCTGGTGCAACAGCTCCCGAAACTGTGGGAGCTGTATCACAACTTCGGCATGACCGTGCTCGAGCTCAACCCGATCCGCATGCGCCCTGATCGACGCGGCCGCCTCACCCCCGTTGCCTGCGACTTCAAGTGCGGCTTTGACCGCGACGACACCCGCTGGCACCGGCTCAATCTGCCAGCGCACCTGTTTGCCGCCGACTACTCGGATTTCGAACAGGAGATCAACCAGCTGCGCACCCACCAGGGCCAGAGCGACGTCTATGTCATCAACGACAAAGGCACCATCCTCGCCCCAACCTTTGGCGGCGGTGCTAACTCATTGGTCACCGAGATGCTGGGCGACGACGCCATCATTTCCTCCGACTTCGGCGGCAACCCGCCCTACGAAAAGATGAAGTCGGTCGCGTCGATCTGCTTCCGCCACTGGCTCGCGCAATCCAATGTGCTGTTCATCATCGGCGGCAAGTCCAACAACACCGACATCTTCGAAACCTTCCGCGCCATGTCGGACGCCTTGCGCGAACACATCAGCAAGCATGGCCCCACCCCGCTGTTCGTGGTCATTGGCCGCGGCGGCCCGAATCTGGTGCGAGGCATGGCCGCCTTCCGCGATACCTGCGAAGCCCTGGGCCTGCCCTACCGCTTCTTTGGTTACGACACGGCGATGAGCGAGGTCGTCGACTACGCCCGCGAAGTCAATGAATGGATGAAGGCCGGCGGCCGCGAAGAGATCGCCGCCAGGCTGGGCATCCGCACCCAATCCGAGGCCGCTTGAGCCTCCCCGCCGGACGTGGCTTGGCACGCGTGCCGCGACAACAACACAGACTCCAGGAGAGCAACATGCATCAGCAAGGTGTAGGTGACTTCCAGTACTACGTGGGGATCAGTTCCCTGTCCCAGATCGCCACCACGCAAGACAAGGTGTGCGTACTGAACATCCTGGGCGGCGAGTCGTCCGAGGTCACGCCGGTCGGCCATGCCTGGTCGGGCGGCAATGTGGTTTTTGGCACCTCGCCGGGACGCCGGGGGCAAACCCTGGACACCCCGTGCGGGCCCATTCCGGTATTCAACAGTGTGCGCGAAGGCCTTGAAGCCGGCCACCGTTTCAACTGCGGCGTGGTGTATCTGCCGCCCACGGCCGCGCGCGACGGCGTTGCCGAGCTGATCCGGGTGAATCCGGAGCTGAAGAAGATCTTCATCATCACCGAGAAGATCGCGGTCCACGATGCGCGTGAAATCCGCGCCATGGGCCAGCAAGCGGGCATCGACATCTTCGGCGCCAACTGCCTGGGCGTGGCCGACGCCTGGAACCAGGTCCGCATCGGTGGCGCACTGGGCGGCGACAGCCCGGGCGACACGCTCAAGCGCGGCTCGATCGCCATCCTCTCCAACTCGGGCGGTTTCACCACCACCATCGCCCAGTACCTGCGCATGGCGGGCTGGGGCACCACCACGCTGGTCTCCAGCGGCAAAGACATCTATATCCACTATGCTGCGCCGGAGTTCGCCTTTGCCCTGGCCAACGACGCGCGCAGCAAGGCGGCCGTGCTGTACTGCGAGCCCGGCGGCTATTACGAGCGCGACGCCGACTTCACCAAACCCGTGGTGGCCTGCGTCGTCGGTCGCTGGAAAGCCAAGCTGACCCGCGCGGTAGGGCATGCCGGCGCGATGGCCGGCGGCCACGACGACGCGCTCAGCAAAGAGCGCTGGTTCATGGAGAAGTTCGGCGTCGACGCCCTCTACACGCCCGACAATCCGGTGTTCTCCGCCAAAGGCGCGGTCGTCACCAATATTGCCCATATTCCCGCCGCGCTCACCGCGGTGATGCGTGCCAACGCCACGCTGCCCGACTTCGCGCCGGAAGGGACGATGGAGCTCAAGCCGTGGTTCGGGTCCAACCAGGGCATCCAGTTGCCGGCCTCGCTGGATCTGCCGGTGGTTGAAGCCGCGACGCCCCACAACGCACACATCGCCGAGCTGGCCCGGTCGGTCGGAACGGTGTTTGCGCGGCAGAACCTGAAAGACGCCTCGGGCGCTTCCCAGATGGACCCCCGCACCCAGGTCTCCAGCCTGCACGGCGTCTCCATGCTGGATGCCGCACAAAAGCCGCTCGAAGCGAATCTGGCCCTCGCCCTCTTGCGCGACGCCGGCGGCCCGAACGACCACGCGCTGATCAACCTGTCGGTGCTGGCATTGACCGGGCTGCACGGCACCGCCATGCTCGCCGCTGCGCAGGCCGCACGTGAGGCCGGCAACGCCCCCAACTCGGTCCTCGCCGCGGCGGCGAGCATTGTCGGACCGCGCACCGCCGAACCGGCACAGCAAGTGGCCGCGCTGCTGATCGATCTGTTTTCGGCGGCCGGGCTGGACGATGCCTGCGACCAGACATTCGACTGCACCAGCATTGCGCTCACCCCCGCCGCCCGCGCGCTGCTGCTCGTTAACGAACCCGACCCGCTCGCCGGCGCGATGATCGAGGCGGCGCAAGCGCGCGGCATCCGTTCGGTGCCGCTCACCTGGTTGATCGCTCAGGCGGGCCATCCGAGCGCCGACGCCGTGCTCGCCGCGCTGACCACCACGCTGGGCTGGGGCCCGCTCCGGCGCAAGCGTGTTTCCCGACTGAGCGTTGAAACCCTCCCCTGGTGGATGCGCCTGATCGGCACCCTGCTGGGCGCCTCCGTCGATGCCACGCAACACACGGCAGACAGTGTCTGCGGCATCGCGCAGTCCGAGCGCCTGGGCGCGCGCTCAATCACCGAGGTGGCCGCCCTGGCCCTGACCGGACGACCGCTCGGCGGCAATGACCTGTTTGCCTTCCAGACACTGACGGGGCTGCTGCTCACCAACGGGCCGGGGGCGATTTCGGTACAAGGCGCGAAAGGCGCCGTGTCGGCCGATGGCCCGGAGACCCCGTCACGCGTGCAACTCAACAAGGCCGTCGTCGGCTTTCTGACCCACACCGGCTTCGCCCATGGCGGCAACGGCTTCGAAGGCGTCGCCTTTTTGCTGGAGCGATTCGCCGGGCAGGACCTGACCGACCCGGGCAATCCGGACCACGGACTGGATCTCGCGGCGATGATCAACGCCTTCATTGACGACTACGCCGCCGAACGATCCGCCGGCAAGGAGACCGGCACCGGCAGTCGCAACCTGCCCTGCCTCAACCATCCGGTGTTCAAGGGCAAGGCGGTCAACGTCGACCCGCGCGAGAAATTCGTCCGCGAGCTGTTCGCTGCGCGCGGCGAATACAACATCTTCCATGACTACTACCGCCAACTCGCCCAGGCGCTGTTCGATCGGGGCGTCACCCGCAACGTGTTCTGCGTCAACGTCGATGCGCTGATCGCCACGCTCTTGCTGAAAATGATGTGGCAGCCGCTGCGCGAGGGCCGCCTGTCCACGGCACAACTGGAGACGGCGGCGTTCACCGCCTTCCTCTACGGACGCATGATTGGCTGTGCCGGCGAGATCGATGACCACCTCAATCGCGGCCGCAACATGGACACCCGCACGCCGCAATCGCAAGTGAGGTTTGTCGCTTAAGCAACTCGCAGAAGCCGCGCCTCGCGGCGAAAAAGCTCCGGCCGCACCGCAATCACGGGTGCGGCCGCTTTGCGTTCACGCGCATGCGGCACCACGGACAATGCGCCTCGAAGCAGGGCTCAACGCGTCATGCGCAGGAACAGTCGATACAGCCCCGGCGCGCCCACGGTCAGCACAATCACCCGCAATACATGACACACCGTCACCAGTGGCACACCGAGCTGCAAGACCTTGGCCGTGATACACATTTCGGCTACACCGCCCGGCGCGGCGGCCAACACCAGCGTGGCCAGCGGCACGCCGGACGCGGCAGAGACCATGACCGCCAGGCCGCAGCCAAGGCCGACGGCAAGCAATGCCGACATGGCCGCGGCCGCCAGAAAGCGCGGCGCGGCATGAAAAAATTCAGGTGAAAAACGGCAGCCCAGCGCGCAACCAATCAGCAACTGCCCGCCATTGACCGCCCACACCGGCAGCGCCGACAGCTCAACGCCAAACGCCGTCGCCAGGCCCACCCCGAGCAAGGGGCCGAGCACCCAGGCGTTGCCGACACGCAGGGCGGTCAACGCCCCAACGCCGCACAGACTCGACGCCAGCAGCCACGGCAGCCGGGCCGGCTCAACCGTCGTCGCCAACGGCAGGTAGACATCGCTACCATGCGCGCCAAACCAGCTCAGCCCGAACGGCACCAGGGCCACCACCAGCATGACCCGTAGCGCATGCGCCGCCGCAATCCGGTCGACCGCGCCGCCGAAGCGCTCGGCGATCACCGCCATTTCCGACGCGCCCCCGGGCAGTGATGCAAAGAACGCGGTGGGGCGATCGCTGGCCGCCAGACGCAGGGTCAACAAGGCGCACAGCAAGCCGATCAACAAGGCCGAGAGGGCAAGCACGCTCACCAACAGAACATTGGCGCGCAACAGATCGAGTACCTGCGCGGTAAAGTACAGGCCCAGACTGGCGCCAATCGCCCACTGGCCGGCCTGACGCCCACCGGGCGGCGGCAGCAAGGGCAGGCCGAGCGTGCGCAGCGCCGCGACACCAAACAGCGGGCCGAGCATCCAGGGCAAGGGGCTGTGCGCCGCCGACGCGGCAAGGCCTGCGAGGCCCGCCAGCGCCAGGGTCGATGCCATCAGGCCGAAGGTCGTGCAGCTATTCTTGAATGACATGAAGCCAACAGCCTGTCGCGGCGACCGCGCTCAGGGCAGCGGCGCGACGGAATCATTCCATTGGCGCAGGAAGTCCCGGCGCTTGAGCTGGTCCAGATAGGTCAACAAACCGGCGCCAATGGCAATCGGCCTGAACGCGCCGCCCAGCCGTTGACGCAACTCCTCGGCCGCCTCATCGGCGGGCACATCGGTACGCACCGAATAGAAGCCCGGATTCTTCGACAGCAGCCCTTGCCCGCGGGGCGAGAGCAGATAGTCGAGCCACAGCCGCGCGGCATTGGGGTGGCGCGCCTGGCGCGCGATGAAGGCCACCCGGCTCATCACCAGGGTGTAGTCCCGCGGCAACACCACGCCCAGGTTCGGGTCGCTGGCGGCCCGGATCATGGCGTAGGAGCCGAGCATGTTGTAACCGATCAGGGCCTTCCCCGAGGCAACATGGTCGAGCATGTCCGAGGTGGCCGGCATGGTCTGGACGCCAATGCGGCCAAAGCCCTCGGCAAGACGCCAGAACACCACCGGATTGGCGAGCACATCCTGACTGTGAAGCAAGTACCCGACCCCTGAGCGTGCCGGGTCGTAGGTGGTCAGACGCCCCCGGAATGGCTCCGGCGCGCGCGCCAGCAAGCGCAACAATTCGGCATGGCTGCTCGGCACCTCGTCCTCTGACAGCAACCGGCGGTTGTAGACGAAGACAACGGGCTCGAAACTGGTGCCGAAAGCCTCATCCTTCCACACGGCCCAATCGGGCAGCGCCGCCGTCTCGGGCGAGCGATGCGCCTGGGCGTGGCCGTCGTTCACCAGCTTGACCTGCAAATCCATGGCTGAGCTCCAGACCACGTCGGCCACACCCCCCCGGTCCGTCTCCGCCACAAAGCGGGTGTACAGAACGCCCGAGCTCATGTCGTGGTATTCGACCCGCACGCCCGGATACAGCTGCATGAAGTCCTGTATCAGTTCGCGTGCCAGGCTTTCATCCGTCGCCGCGTAGATCACCACCACGCCTTCTTTGCGCGCGGCGGAGTAGCGCTGATCGGGGGCGGTCTGGGCCAGCGCCAAAGGCAGGCCAAAAAGCAGCGCCCAGACCAGCACGATGATTACGCGGAACGAATGTTGGCGTCGAAACACGGAGTGCCTCTCCTTCCCGCCCAAGGCTTTGCGCAAGGGCTTTTTTGAGTCAGTATGATCGGTCATCAAGCTTTCGAATGACTTTCAAACTCATGCGCCTGCTCCTCGTTGAAGACCATGTCGAACTGGCCGAATGGGTGTCGAAGGCGCTGACTCAGGCAGGCTACGCGCTTGACGTCATGAACCGGGGTGATCATGCCGACCACGCGCTGCTCACCCAACCCTACGACGCCGTGATTCTCGACCTGTCCCTGCCCGGCCTGGACGGGCTGGAGGTGCTCAAGCGGATGCGCAGCCGCGAGAACACGGCGCAAACGCCGGTACTGGTGTTGACCGCGCGCGGCAGCACCGAAGACAAGGTGCGCGGGCTCAATCTCGGCGCCGACGACTACCTGCCCAAGCCCTTCGATCTGGCCGAGCTTGAAGCGCGCATCAAAGCGCTGTTGCGCCGTTCCGGCAACCTGGCGCCCACGGTGCACATTGGCAGGCTCAGCTTCGACACGAACTCTCGTCTGGTCAGCATCGCCGGCGTCCCCCTGGGCCTGACGCCACGAGAACTGGCGGTGTTCGAAGCGCTGATCACCCGTCAGGGGCGCCCGGTCACCCGGGAAACACTCTTCGAGAAAGTGTTCAACTTCGACGATGACGCACGGCCGGAAGCCATCGAAATCTATGTCCATCGCCTGCGCAAGAAGCTCGAAGGCTCGGGCGCCGCGGTGGTCACCATGCGCGGGCTCGGCTATCTGATCCACCCCGTTGATGAACCCTGAGGCCCGGTGCGCGTGAAGCATTCTGTCAGTTTGCGCCGCCGGGTGGCCATCTGGCTGCTCCCCTCCCTGTTGTTGCTGCTGCTGATCAACGCGGCACTGTCCTATCTCGGGGCACTGGACGCGGTCAATCGCGCGTATGACCGTTCACTCACGGCATCGATCAAATCGATTGCCGAGCGTGTTCACTCGCTCGAAGGCAACATCGCCGTTGATGTGCCCTATTCTGCCTTCGACGCGTTTGAAGGTGGCGTCCAGGAGCGCATTTTCTATGCCGTGATCGGCCCGGACGGTGCGCTGATCACCGGCTACGAAGCATTGAAGCCTCCCGGCGGGCTGATCCCCGATGGCCCGCCCCGGATCGTCGACGGCCAGTTCCAGAATGAAAATGTCCGCATCGGTGCCATGAAAAAGCGGCTCTACGATCCCGCGCTGACCGGCGGCGATGCGGCCACCATCATTTTCGCCGAGACCACCGAATCCCGTCTGGCGCTGGCACGCGTGCTGTTCGCCGACAGTCTGCAGCGTCAGGTCCTGCTGGTGATCTTCGGCACCGTCATCCTCGCCTTTGCGCTCACCACGGCATTCAAGCCCTTGCTCAAGCTGCGCGACACCATTCGCCAGCGCGATGAAGCCGACCTGACGCCGATCGCCCACACCGATGTGCCCTCCGAAGTCCGGCCGTTGATTGACGCCATCAACCACCACACCGACCGGCTGTCGACCATGATGGCCGCGCGACGCCGCCTGCTTGCCGATGCCGCGCATCAGATCCGGACCCCCTTGGCGGTGCTCAGCACACAGATCGAATACGGCCAGCGTCAGAGCGAGGCCTCGGAAATCCAGCATACGTTCAAGAGTCTGCTTGGCACGATCCACAGCACCCGCCGCATGGCGGACCAACTGCTGGCGCTGTCGCATGCCGAATCCCTGGAACAGTCACCGCGGGATCGCACCGCGGTGGACATGCATCAGCTGGCCAAAGAGGTTTGCCTCGAACAAGCCCCCCTGGCGCTTCAAAAACGCATCGAGCTGGCCTTCGAAGGCGATGGCGAAGCCATGGTGCGAGGCAATGGGCAAATGCTGCGCGAGCTGATCTCCAACCTGCTCGACAATGCCATCCGCTACAGCCCGCCCGAAACACAGGTTGTTGTCGCCACCGGCTGCCTGAACGGCGTCGTGGCGCTGTCGGTCTGCGACGAGGGGCCCGGCATCTCCCCCGCCGAGCGCGACAAGGTCTTTCAGCGCTTCTACCGGATCCTCGGGCAAGGCACGGCGCCCGGCAGCGGGCTGGGGCTCGCCATCGTCCAGGAGATCGTCTCGTCCCACGGCGGACAGATCACGCTTGACCAGACATCGGCCGCTGGCGGCCTGACGATTCTGGTCGAGTTTCCGCAACATCGCCCGGGCGCGCCGCGCTGATTCGCACGGCCGGCGCACGCCGGCGTCTCAGGCAGATAAAAACAGGGGGCGCACCCGAGATGTCCCCGAGTGCGCCCCCTGCCGCGTGACGCGTCTGACGCAGAAAACCCGGCACACGGCGCAGCGCCCCTTGCGGGTGCGCCACGCCGACGCCGCTTAGATCACGGCCGGGCGCTGACGCCGCATCTCGATGGCCTTGGCCAGCCGCGGCCCCACCAACATGGCAATCGCCGCGACCCACAGGCCGATCGAGATCGGGCTGGAGAACAAGATGTTGAGTTCGCCGTTGCTGATCGACAAGGCCCGACGCAGGTTCTGCTCCATCATGTCGCCCAGTACAAAGCCCAAAATGAACGGTGCCATCGGGAAGTTCATGACACGCAGCAGGTAGCCGAAGCCGCCCAGCAAGGTGCCGACGATGAGGTCGAAGGTCGTGCCATGCACGGCATACACCCCCACCATGGACACCGCCGCGACGCCCGGCACCAGCACCCAGTTCGGGATCTGCAGGAACTTGACGAAGAGCTTGACCAGCGGAATGTTCATCAACACCAGCATCACGCTGCAGATCGCCAGCGAGGCAATCAAGCCCCACACAATGCCGGGCTGGTCCTGGAACAAGGTGGGCCCCGGCGTGATGTTGTAGAGCGTCAGCGCGCCAATCATCACCGCGGTGGTGCCCGACCCCGGCACACCCAGCGTCAGCATCGGAATCAGCGAGCCGTAAGCCGACGCGTTGTTCGCCGCCTCGGGTGCCGCCACACCACGCACATCGCCCTCGCCGAAGCAGTGATCCTTGCCGGCCATGCGGCGCTCCATGGAGTAGGTCATCGCCGATGCAATCGACGCGCCGGCGCCGGGCAACACGCCGACAAAGAAGCCGACCACCGACGAGCGCAGGATGGTCCATTTCGCCAGCATGAACTCCTGCATGTTGAACATCGTGCGCCCGGTCACTTCGACCGGTGTGGTGCTGCCGTGATGGCTTTGCAGCATCAGCATCAGCTCGCTCACTGCGAACAAGCCGATCACCACCACGATGAAGGGAATGCCATCGGACAGGTGAAGCAGATCGAAGGTGAAACGATAGACGCCGCTGTTCGCATCGATGCCGACGCAGGCGATCATCAGCCCGATCAGCACGCCGACCATGGCTTTGAGCAGGGAGTCGCCCACCAGCCCGCCCAGACATGACAAGGCCAGCACCATCAGCGCGAAGTACTCCGCCGGGCCAAAGGCCAACGCCCAGTTGGCCAACAAGGGCGCAAACGCCACGATACCCACAGTGGCCACGATGGCTCCGGTAAACGACGCCACCGCCGAAATCGACAGGGCCGGTCCGGCCAGTCCGTTCTTGGCCATCGGATACCCGTCGAGCGTGGTCATCACCGCGCCCGCGTCGCCCGGCACGTTGATCAGGATGGCGGAGATCCGTCCGCCAAACTCGCACCCGGAATAAACCGCGGCGAGCAAGATCAGCGCCGACTCGGGTGGCAGGCGCATCGCGTAGGCGATGGGCAAAAGAATGGCCACACCGTTGATCGGGCCCAGACCCGGCAGCATGCCGATGATGGTGCCCAGAAA
Organism: Denitromonas ohlonensis; assembly: GCF_007625205.1. Classification (GTDB taxonomy): domain Bacteria; phylum Pseudomonadota; class Gammaproteobacteria; order Burkholderiales; family Rhodocyclaceae; genus Nitrogeniibacter; species Nitrogeniibacter ohlonensis. The sequence goes on from NZ_VMNI01000015.1 coordinate 77,412, forward strand.
AGCGCCGATCAGGCAGATCAACAGATTGGTCGGCGTACCGGCGACGGCAAAGCCGTCAAGAAGATGAGAGAGGATTTCCATGGCTTACCCCAACAATGGCTTGAGCCAGTAACCGACCGGCAGGACGACGTCGAGCAGTCGATCAAAGAACAGAAAGAGCAGCACGCCGAGCCCGGTGCCCGCCAACATCGCCTGCCGCCAGGTGCCGCCAAAGAAGCGGGCCAGGGGCACACTCATCAAGGCGGTCGAGATCACGAAGCCGAGCTTATCGAACAGCAAGGCGTAGGCCAGCACCGTCAGGAACATCGCGCCAACACGCAGCAACACCGGCGATGGTGCCCACTCGGTGGCCTCGCGCCGGGTGAGAATCAGCCCCAGCGCACAGACGCCCAGCAAGGAAAACACCAGGAGCGGGAAAGCACGCGGCCCGACCGGCTCATAAGAAATCGGGGCCTTCAGGTCCCATCCAACAAAGATGCCTCCCACCGACAGCAGCAGCAGGAAAGCGCCGAAAATACGCTCGCTCATGGGGTTCTCCAGTCGCACGTTGGCGTGGCTAGGCGACCGACACCGTCTTGCGGTGGCGGTCGCGATCGCGACAAATCAGGTCAGGCAGACTTACTGAGCAACCATCCCGAACTCTTTGGCGAGTTCGGCGTAATGCTTGACCCGCTCCTTCACATAGGCGTCCAGCTTGGCGCCGGTCATGTCGAAGGGAAACAGTCCCTGGGCTTCGCGCAGCTTGGCGAACTCCGGCGAGACCAGCATCTTGTCAAAGGTCGCCACCCACCAGGCGTAGTCAGCATCAGCGACTTTCGGGCCGACGTAGAAACCGCGGATGATCGGCCACTGGACGTCATAGCCTTGCTCCTTGGCGGTCGGGATCGCGCTCAACTCACCCGGCAAGCGGTCAGCCGACAAAATGCCCAGCACCCGTACCCGGCCGCCCTTGAGATGGGCCGCGACTTCCGATGCGTCGCCCGAGTAAACCTTGACGTGACCGCCCTGCAGCGCCGTCATGGCCTCGCCACCGCCTTCGAAGGCGACATAGCGCATGGACTTGAAATCCACTCCGGCTGCCTTGGCGACCAAGGCCGACTTCATCCAGTCCTGGCTGCCAACCGAGCCACCCGCGCCAAACACCACCGATGTCGGATCGGCTTTGAGCGCCGCCATCAAATCCTTCAGGCTCTGAAACGGCGAGTCGGCGCGAACGATGATCGCGCCATAGTCGGCGCCCGCCGTGCCCAGCCACTTCACGTCATTCACGCCATAGCGGCCGAACTTCCCGATGGCCAGGTTCAGCAGCGAGCCGCCCGAAAACGCCACAATCGTGCCGGCCTCGTCGGGGCGCTGAGCGATCACGGTGTTGTAGGCCACCGCACCAATGCCGCCCGGCATGTAGGTCACACGCATCGGTGAGTCGATGAAATTTCCGCCTTGCAGGCCGCCTTGGGCCAATTTGCAGGTCAGGTCGAATCCGCCACCGGGCTTGGCCGGGGCAATGCATTCGGTTTTGTCCGGTGCGGCCTGGGTCGCGCTCATCGCGACCGTGGCGGCCAGGGCAAGCAGGGCTTTCTTGATCATGTCGGGTCTCCTCCGTTCTGTGTTGGTTGCAGTGCGGAATCTGCATTCCGGCACGTGCAGCGAACGATAGGCCGATGCGCTTTCGATCAGCTTTCAGTCACCGACAGGGGCGCACCAGGATCACGCCACGCACCGTAGACGGCCGAACCCGGCCCCACCGACGACGCGGGAAATCGGTACCGTTGCCTGCGAGATGAGTCCTGCCGTATCCGCCGCGCCGCCAGCGGCCGCCCTCGGCGCAAGGCGGTGCTAGTCGATCGCGACCAGACGCCCCTCGGCCTTGAGCGCCGCGTAGCCCAGACGAAGCCGCTCAACGACCGCATCATCAGTGGTGAGACTGAAGGCCATGTACAAGTCGACCGTCAGCGCGTCGAGCGAGAACACCGGCGTCACGGTGCTGCAATCGACCTGGAACCTGGCGCACAGCCGAGCCACATCGCCGCGCGGCAGGGGCACCAGATCCACCCGCCCGGCCAGCAGCTTCTGGAAGTTTTCTTCATTGCCCGACGACTCCACCAGATGCGCGAAGCCGTTTCGCTGGAGATAGTGCTGGCGCACATCCGAGCGCATCACCCCGACGCGGTAGGGCCGCGCGGCGTCGAGACTGTCGACCACGATGTCCTCACGCGCGGCGAGTTTGTACAGATGGTATTTGATGCGCATCAGCTCGCCCGCCCACTTGAAGCGGTCCTCCCGCTCGGGCGTACGGGCAATCAGGTAGATCAGGACATTGGGCTGGCTTGAGGCCATCGCGTAGGCGCGCGCCCAGGGATAGAGGTCGACCCGCACATCGGTGAACCCGCTCCGTGCCAACGCCGCGCGGACATGGTGTGTCGCCGGCCCGACGACGCGCCCATTTTCAAGATAGGTATAGGCCGTGTCCTCGGTCACCACCTGTATTGCTTGTGCCTGAGCCGCGCTCACGGCCAACCACACGATCAGCGCCAACACGATTCGCATCAAGCCTCTCCTTCCCAGCACACCACCCGGTTACGGCCACCCGCCTTGGCGCGATACAGCGCCTGGTCTGCGCAGTGATAGAACGCGTCGACACTTTCCATTTTGGGCAGATCCAGCCCGGCGACGCCGACGCTGATCGTGACGCTGGGCGCGACCTCGGAGGCCGTGTGGGCAATACCCAGCGCCTGCACCGCCGCGCGCAAGCGCTCTGCGCACTGCTGCGCCTCGGCCATATCCTGCCCCGGCAACAGGATCACGAACTCCTCGCCCCCCACCCGCGCCACCACATCGCCGGCCCGGCGGCAGCACTCGGCCAGCGCCCCCGCCACACGGCGCAGGCAGTCATCGCCGGCCATATGGCCATAGGTATCGTTGAAGTGTTTGAAGTAGTCGATGTCGCAGATCACCAGCGACAGCGGCTGGTGGGTGCGCTGCGCACGACGGTACTCCACTTCCTTGCATTCATCGAAATGCCGCCGGTTCGACACGCCGGTGAGGGCGTCGCTGCGCGACAGCTGATCGAGCTTGAGATTGGCCGCTTCAAGCTCGCGCGTGCGCTCGCCCACCAGCTCGGCCAGGTTGTCACGGTGGCGCGACAGCTCACCCTCGTACTGCGCCTGCTGCGCCAGGTGCCCACCCAGACGGTGCTGCAATTCGTTGACGCCGCCGGCGAGCTGATCGAGCTCGTCGTTCTGATTCATCTTGTCGCGCAGAACGAGCTTGCGCGACAGCGTCTCGGGCGACAAGGCGTCGAGGTGTGCCGCCACATCGCGCACATGGCGGGTCACCGAGCGGTTGAACATCCACATCACGAAACCCGCCAGCAGCAGCGACTGGATCAGCTGGGTGGCAAAGATGATGCGAAGCTCGCGGTACAGGCGTCGCTTGAGTTCCCCGCCGTTGGCAAAGACGGTCAATTCACCCACCACTTCCCGCGAGTCGGCATAGGGCGAGTACACCAGCGACCGCCGCAGCACCGGCAATGAGGCATCGGGTGACCAGCCCGGGCGCCTCCGGGCGTGAACCTCGGGCTCGGCGTCGGCCATCACGATCGTCACCACAATCTGGCCGAGCGCCGGGAGCCGGGCGGCGCTGTCCAGATGCACCTTGACGCTGGCACGATCGAGCTCCCAGATGGCCTTGGCCAAGGCGGGCTGAATGATGTCCTCGACCTGGGCCAGCTCATCGACGAGCGCATCGCGCTCATCCATGTACGCCAGCGCGCCGCGCACCACGGTGCTGAGCACGGAGAACACCAGCCCGGCCATCACCGTGACCAGCAGCAGGCGCACGCCGATTCGGCTGCGCGCCCCGGGCGCCCCCGAACGCGGTGGCGTGACGCCAGTATTCACGAGCCGCCCGATTTCTGGCCCGGCAAACGGCCGGCGCGGCGCAAACGCTCGAATGCCTGGCGACAGCGCTCGACGACAGCGTCCGGCGTCGCGAGGCTGAAGGCCATATACAGACCGTTGCTGGCAATCTCATCGAGCTTCAATTCGGCCTTGAGCTGCGTGTCCGGGTCATCGCCCGCCTCGCGCACCAGATGGTCAGCGACCACGCCGTTAACAATCCACAGATCCACCCGCCCCTGCTTGAGTTTCTCGTAGTTGTAGGCATACCGATTGCTCGACTGGATGCTGTGCTCACGGTCGAAGCCATTCCCCAGCAAAAACTGCTCACCGACATCCTGATATACCGTCGCAATCCGATAGCGCTTGGCATCCTCAAGTGTTTTCAGAGGGACTTCACGGCCACGATAGGAATACAGAAACCACGCCGACGGCGCCACCTGAGCCACCCATTTGAAGAGGTCTTCGCGCGCCGGCGAGCGGGCGATCGAGTAGATCAGCACATTCTCGGTGTGCAGCGCCAACTCGTAGGCGCGCGCCCAGGGCATCAGCTGAATCTGGGCATCCAGCCCCGCCTCGGCGAGCACGGCACGCACCACGACGGTGCTCACGCCGCTCACCACACCGTCCTTGGTGAAGTTGTAGGGCGGGTACTCCTCGGTCACCACACGAATCGACTGCGCACTGGCCGGCAACAGCCATGCCGCCAACACCATGGCGGCCAGCCGCCGGGTCCACCGGCTCGGTTGGCGGCGTGCGTGGTCCCGCCCACGCTGAGCGCGATCAAAGCCATTCCGTCGCAGCATTGTTTCTACGTCGTGCATGCCACTCCATCCGATGTGCGACCGCCGTGATACCCGGCGGCGCATTGCAGCGCCCATCCATGCGGCGTCGTCTACTTGCCATTGTCGGCAGCTGACCACCAATCTTGAGCCGCCCGTACGCCCGATCGCTTCAAACGAACGCCACAAGGCCAAAGCATGCGACGATAACGCTCATCCACCGTCCAGCGGAAACCCACGCGTGCTGTCCGTCCTCGCCGTCACCTTTCCCTTCTTTGCCCTGGTGCTGTGCGGCTATCTCGCCGTACGCCGCGGCGCCTTGCCCATGCCGGCGATTCCGGGCCTGAACGGCTTCGTGCTGTACTTCGCCCTGCCCTGCCTGCTGTACCGCTTCGGCGCCAGCACGCCGATCGCCGAGCTGCTCGACCCGAGCGTGATCGGCGTCTATCTGCTGTGCGCGCTGATCATGGTCGGCACCACCGTGGCGCTCACCCTGGGCGGACGCATCGACTGGAATAACGCCGCCTTCGGCGCGCTCACCGCGGCCTTTCCCAACACCGGCTTCATGGGCGTGCCGCTGCTGGTGGCGCTGCTCGGCGCGCGCGCGGCGGGGCCGGTGATTGTCACCATCCTGGTTGATCTGCTGGTCACCTCCTCGCTGTGCATTGCCTTGTCGCGGCTCGACGGCCATGGCGCTGGCAACGCGCGGGCGGCCGCCGGCAAGGCGCTGCGCGGCGTGGCCGGCAACCCCATGCCCTGGGCGATCGTGCTCGGCGGCATCAGCTCGGCCGCCGGCCTGACGCTTTACGGCCCGCTGGACAAGACCATCAGCCTGCTGGCCGACTCGGCCTCGCCGGTGGCGCTGTTCACCATCGGCGCGGTGCTGGCGCGCTCGCAGATGACCAGCACCGACCCGACGCCGCTGATCGACTATGTGCCGGTGGCTTTCAAGAAGTTGCTGCTGCACCCGGTGCTGGTGCTCATCATTGGCGGCATCGCCATCCATCTCGGCCTGCCGCTCGACCCCTTCGCGCTGACCGTCATCGTGCTCGCCGCGGCGCTGCCCAGCGCCAGCAATGTGTCACTGCTGGCCGAGCGCTTCGGCGCCGACAACGGCCGCATCGCGCGGGTGATTCTGGTGTCGACTGCGGTGTCCTTCTTTACCTTCTCAGGCGCGGTCGCCCTGCTGGCCTGAATCCGCCGCCACGAAGGCCAGCACGTCAGCGATAAAGCGCTCGCGCTGCCACAGATGCGGCGCATGATCGACATCTTCGTAGATGTGCAGCAACGCGTTGGGAATGCTGTCGCGCACATAGTGCGCCACCTCGGCACCATAAAAATTGCTGGCCCCGCCGTAAATGAGCAGGCTCGGCAGCGGGATGGTTTTGAGGACGTCGCGGTAATCGGCCGCCGTGAGGCTGGCCCAGCATTCGATCAACGGGTCGGCCGCCACGCTGGCCAGCCGCCGCCGCGCCGACTGCATGGCTTCGCCGTTTTCTTCATACCGCGCCCGCGCCGCGGCGTTGTGGCCGTTCGCCACCAGGCGCAGCACGGCCTCGGCAAAGTCGCCACGCAGATCGCCCATGAAGGCCGCGTTGCGCTCGGCATCGAAATCGCCATAGATGCCGCAGCGCCAACCCGGCCCGGTCACCAGACGCGGCGACTGGTCGATGAACACCAGGCGCGACAGCCGCGCAGGGCCGAAGTCGCGCAGGTATTGCCACAGCGTCAACGCCCCCATCGAGTGGCCGACCACCGTTGCGCCATCGAGTTGGTAGTGGTCGATCACCGCCGCCAGATCCTGCGCCATGCGTTGCACGGTCGGCGCGGTGGCGGTGCGCAGCGGGTGGCCGCCATGGCCGCGCGCATCCCAGCGGATCACCCGGTGGTGGGCGTCGAAATCCGCCATGAAGGGGTTCCAGTCGCGGTGCGAGGCGGTCCAGCCATGCAGCAGAATCAGCGGCGGGCCCTCGCCCGAGATCTTCAGGTGCAGGCGTTCGCCATCGTCGGCGGTGAAGTGTTCCATCGCAAGTCTCGTCCGGTTGAGCGGGCAGAGTATAGAGCGCTGCTAACGAGGGGATACATTGCAAGTCTGGCGTTTTGAGCGTTTCACACATAGATTGAAATGACGCCGTACTGGCGCCAACCCCAGGAGAGACCCATGACAAAAATTCATTCCCTTATCGTTGCGGCGTGTGCCGCCGGACTCTCGTCGCTGGCCATGGCCGGTGGCAGCGTGCATTTCGTTGAACCCGCTGATGGCGCCACCGTGGCGCAGGAATTTACCGTCAAGATGGGCGTGGAAGGCATCAAGGTGCAGCCCGCCGGCGCGCTGATGGAGGGCACCGGCCACCACCATCTGATCATCAACGGCAAGCCGGTCGCCGCCGGCGTGGCCGTGCCCGCCGACGACACCCACCTGCATTTCGGCAAGGGCCAGACCGAGACCACGCTCAAACTCATGCCCGGGCAACACACGCTGACCCTGCAATTCGCCGACGGCCTGCATCAGTCCTATGGGCCGGACATGAGCCGCACGATCACGATCACCGTCAAATAAACCCGGAACGCTGCCATGGCCACGCTCGACGGACAGTTGCTCTTCGGTCTGCTGGTGTCACTTGCCATCGCCGCCATCGTGGCCTGGTGGCTCGCCGGGCGTTATCGCAAGGCCATGCTGCGGCTGATGAGCACGCCAACACCGCCGCAGGACGCGGCCGTGGCAACGCCCATGACCACAGTGGTGGGTGCCACCGCCGCGCCGGCCCGTTTCGATGCGGTCATCAACCGCCGCCAGAATCGCCGGCTTGCAGCCGTGCTGGCGGGCATCTCGATCGTGCTCGGGCTGTCCACCAGCGCCTTCGAACTGCTCGCGGTGCACACCGACCCCGGCTTCACCCTGAACCGCTGGCTCGTCCTCGGCGCGGTGTACACCTGGCCGGTGGTGCCGGCGCTGGGTCTGCTGTGGCGCTGGTCGGTTTGGCGCACGGTTGGCGCGGTGGCGGCGTACATGCTGTGCCTGATCCCCGTCATCCTGCTCGGCTCGAATGCCGCGCAAACCCTCGTCATGGTCACTGGCTGGCTGGCGTCGACGGTCGCCTTGCCAATGATCAGCCTGCTTGGTCTGGCCGCCTCGGGGCGGATCCGGGCCATCGCTCCGCTGCTGTTTCCGGCCGCTGTCGTGCTGGTCGGCACCTCGCTGGTCGGCCTGGCATGGGCGGCGTCGATGGTGGATGCCCCGCCGCCGACCCTGCTCGCACTGCTCGACGCCATCGGCGCAATACCGACCATTCTGGTGTTCATTGCCGCGCCGTGGGCTATCGGCATCTGGCCGGTGATCGGCGTGCTGCGGGCGGTGGCGACGGCCTACCGCCACAAACGTTTCTCGGAGCTGGCCTACCTCTTCGGCCTGTTCTGGCTGGTGGTGCTGATCGCCATGGCGCTGCCGAGCATCCACTCGGTGGGGCTGGCGGCCTTTGGCATTGTGCTGGTGTGGCTGTGGGTGCCCATCGGTTTCGCGCTGGCGCGGGGGTGGCTGGCACCGCCGCCCGCCCCGCCCACGCTGCTGGTGCTGCGGGTGTTCCGGCGCGACGCGGCCGTCGAGGCGCTGTTCGACGCCGTCACCGAGCGCTGGCGCGCCACCGGCAACACGGTGCTGATCGCCGGCACCGATCTGGTCACCCGCACGCTGGACGCCGACGACCTCTTCGTCTTCCTCAGCCGCCGCCTGCGCGAGCGCTTCATCCTGCAGCCGGACGACATTCCGCGCCGTCTGGCGGAGTTTGACCTGACGCCCGATCATGACGGCCGCTACCGCATCAACGAATGCTATTGCGGTGACGCGACCTGGCAAGGCGCGCTACGCGCGCTGGTCGCCGGCTCGCATGCGGTGTTGATGGATCTGCGCGACTTCCGTGCCGAAAACGGTGGCTGCCGCTTTGAGCTGGGCGAGCTGTCGCGCGCCGCGCACTTGCGGCAAATTGTGGTTTTGTTCAACGAGCACACCGACCGCCGCACCGCCGAGGCCGACCTCGGCGACGCCAGTGGGCGAGTGCATTGGGCGGACATGACCCAACGCCACCGCCACACCGACCGCGCCGTGCTGGCCGCGCTGCTGACGCCGGCGGCAAGGCCGGATGAATCCGGCCCTACACAGTCTCGCGGCCGCAGGTAGGGCCGGATTCATCCGGCCACGCACGCTCCCAGCAAAACCAGACCATCCCGGTCTGGTTCGCCGGGTTAGCTCAGGCGCAGCGTCGGCGTCAGCACATTCGGATCAAGCGCCAGCTCGATCAGCGCCGCCTTGCCCGCCGCCTGCGCACGCTCAAAAGCGGGCGCGAACTGCGCGGTCTCGGTCACCCGCTCGCCGTACGCGCCATAGGCCTGCGCGAGCGCGACAAAATCGGGATTCTTCAGGGCGGTGGCGGCCACGCGGCCCGGATAGTGCTTTTCCTGGTGCATGCGGATGGTGCCGTACATGCCGTTGTTCACCACGATGAAGATGATCGCCAGATCGTGCTGCACGGCGGTGGCCAGCTCCTGCCCGGTCATCATGAAGCAGCCGTCGCCGCTCCAGGCGATCACCTGCCGCTCGGGGTGCGCCAGCTTGGCCGCCACCGCCGCCGGCACGCCGTAGCCCATGCTGCCGCTGGTGGGCGCCAGCTGCGTATGGAAACGGCGATAGCGGAAGTAGCGATGCAGCCAGATGGTGTAGTTGCCCGCGCCATTGGTGAGGATGGCGTCGTCCGGCAGGGTGTCGTTCAGCCAGGTCATGATCTCGCCCATCTGCAGCGGGCCGGGCACCGTCGGCGGCGTGCTGTGGGCGAGATATTCGGCGCGATCATCGGCCACGCTGTCGGCCCAGGCAGAGGAATCCACCCGAATATCCGCCGCCGCCTCGGCAAAAGCCGCCATGCCCGAATTGATCGGCAGCTCGGCGCGATAGACCTTGCCCAGCTCGTCGTTACCGGCATGCACATGCACCAGCGCCTGCTTGGGCTGCGGCACGTCGATCAGCGTGTAGCCGCTGCTGGTCGCCTCGCCCAGACGGGCGCCGACGACGATCAGCAGGTCGGCCGCGTCGATGCGTTTTGCCAGCGAGGGCCGGATGCCCAGACCGGCGTCGCCGATGTAATTCGGATGACGATGATCGAACAGGTCCTGCCAGCGGAAAGCGCAGGCGACCGGCAGGTGGTTGGCTTCGACAAAGCCGAGCATGTCGATGCAGGCGGTGTCGCTCCAGCCGGCACCGCCGAGGATCACCAGCGGCCGGTCGGCGGCGGCGAGCAGCGCCTTGAGGTGTGCCATGTCGTCCTCAGCCGGGCTGGCCTGCACCGCCCGCGCCGGCCCCACGTCACGCGCCACGCCGCGGCCGAACAACAGGTTCTCGGGCAGCGCCAGCACCACCGGGCCCGGGCGGCCCGACATCGCCGTCTGGAAGGCGCGGTGCATGTATTCGGGAATGCGGTCGATGCGGTCGATCTGCGTCACCCACTTGGCCATACTGCCGAACATACGACGGTAGTCGACCTCCTGAAAGGCCTCGCGATCCACGCAATCGTCGCCAATCTGCCCGACCAGCAGAATCATCGGCGATGAATCCTGTGCCGCGTTATGCACCGCAATGCTGGCGTTGCAGGCGCCCGGCCCGCGTGTCACCAGGCACACGCCGGGCCGGCCGGTGAGCTTGCCCCAGGCATCGGCCATGAAGCCGGCGCCGCTCTCGTGGCGACAGGTGATCAGGCGGATCTGCTCGCGGCGCTCATACAAGCCGTCGAGCAAGGGCAGGTAGCTCTCACCGGGCACGCAGAACACCGTGTTCACGCCATTGATGCGCAGCGCCTCGGCCACGATGTGTCCGCCCAGCCTCGCCTCGGGATGCTCTGCCGTCATGCTTGCCTCCGTCATTGTCGATATGCTTGTGCGTCCATTGTGCTGCGCCCGCGCGCTCCGGGCAACGACCCGCCCGCTCGGACTACAATCGAACGCATTCCCCACGAGGACACGCTCATGCTGACCATCTTCAAATCTCCCGCTGGCGCCGACGTCATCATGCTCGGCCCGACCGCCCAGGCCATGTTCAGGGCGCTGGGCAGAGACCCCGACAGCCCCAGCGGCATCGTCACCGTCGAACAACTGCCCGACGCCATCGCACGGCTCAAGCAAGCCATCGCCGCCGATCGGGCCGCACAGGCCAAGGACGACCCCGACGCAGAAGAAGCGGCACCGCGCGGCATGGCCGCGCCGGTCAGCTTCTACCAGCGCGCCTGGCCGCTGCTGGAGCTGCTTGAACTGGCGCAAAAAGAACAAAAGCCCGTCACCTGGGGCGTTTGATCCGGATCAAGTCCGCTCTCGCGGCGGCCATAAGCCGTCGCCACACACCACTAGTTCAATGGAACTATGAGCGCGCAAGCCGCGTTCCGACGCCATAAACTGCGACGTCATAATTGTTACAGGATTTGTCTGCGGCATCCCGCGACGCAATTGGGAATTGATCCATACAACCTAAAAGGTTAAAGTGCGGCTACGCATCAAAAACTAATACTTTTGGATTAGCCATGCCACAGCGACACAAAGCCCAATCCCCAAGCGCCGAGCAACTGCTGGATTGGCGCAAGAAGCGCAAGCTGAGTCAGTCCGAGTTCTGGGCGCCCATCGGCGTAACCCAGTCGGCCGGCAGCCGTTACGAAAGTGGACGGCCGCTTCCGATTCCGATCGCACTCCTGCTCGACCTGGTTTACGGCCCCCCCAAACGGTCCGAGAAACTGCTCGCGAAACTTCGCGCCACCGGTCAGTAAGCTCATCCCCCGACCCCATTAAAAAACCCGCCACAAGCGGGTTTTTTAGTATGCGCCAGGCGAGAACCCGCCTGCGACTACCGCTCGCGGAATCCCGACAGGCTCATCAAGGCCAGCATGAGCGTCGCAACCAGCACCCCGACGGTGAAGAGCACCGCCGATTCGTACTCCTCGCAGACCGGCTTGAACAACATGAACGCGGTGAATGCCCCAATCGCCCCGGTCCAGGCCGCGCCCAGGAAATAGCCGCGCCGCGCCGGATCAACATGCCGTGCAAACACAAACATCAGCGCGCTGGCCGGCACGACAACCAGAAAGATCACCCCCGACCAGGCCTTGCTGAGTGGCACAAACCAGCCCGCCGGCGGGTTCAGACAACGCCCCTCGTTGAGAGCACCGACGGTGCTCACGCTCTCGAACAACTGCTTCAACGACCACGCCGGCACGCCGTCCTGGCCGGTCAGGCTGCTGCTGGCGTCGAACAGATTGCCGATCACCGTCAAGACGGTCAGGGCGACCGCCAGCACCAGCGACAGCGACACCGCCAGGTTCACCTGATGCAACTGGCGCTCGGTGGCGGAGGGAATGTCGAGCGCGATGATCTTCGCCAGTCGGGTCACGTCTTCGCGCCAACGGCTATCACTGATCGAGATCGCGTTGAAACGGGCCAGCGGCCGGAGCGATGCGGGCAACTCGTCGACGCGCGGCATCGGCGTGCCCTCGACCAGCACCGGATACACCGGCACGCCAGCCTCGAGCGCGGCAGACACTTCATGGGAGACCCAATCGTCGGCATCGTCGAGGCGCCGGCGGCCCTCGTCATCGCTGGCGCTCAGCCAGTCGGGCCCGATCAGCACCACCACGGCATCGGCGCTGCCCAGCGTGTGCCGGATGACCTCGCCAAAATCCGCGCCACCGGCGATCCCTTCAACATCACGAAAGACCCGCTTGTCACCAAAGTAGGTCCCCAGCGAATCGCCAAGACGCCCGGCCACCCATTGCGTGTCATCACGGCGATAGCTGATGAAGATGCGCTGCGACCCCGCGCGCGGCGGGGAAACGGATGTCGCCATCGAGCCCTCCTGCTCTCGGTTGAACGCGACCCGCGAGGTCTCTGGCACTGCCGCGGATCGGCCAAGCTCCTACCTTAGCGCCATTCGGCCGCTTCATGTGACATCGCATCGGGGGGCAAGCACACAAGGACGCCGCAACGGCCGATCGACACCCCGACCCAGCAGAGTGGCCCAAAAAAAAGACCGCATCCACTGCGGTCTTTTCTCTCTTCGCATCCAGCAGATCACTCGATGTTCTGTACCTGCTCGCGCATCTGCTCGATCAGCACCTTCATTTCCATCGCCACGGCGGTGACATCGGTGGCGGCGCTCTTGGAGGCCAGGGTATTGGCTTCGCGGTTGAGTTCCTGCATCAGGAAGTCCAGGCGCTTGCCTGAGATGCCGCCCTTTTTGAGAATGCGCGTCACCTCGTCCAAGTGGGTGCGCAGGCGATCGAGCTCTTCATCGACATCGATGCGCTGGGCGAACAGCGCCACTTCCTGACGGATGCGGTCTTCATCGAGCGTGGCCACCGCCTCGCGCAGGCGCTCGGTCAGCTTGGCCTGATAGGCCTCGACCAGCACCGGCATCTGCGGCGCGGCACGCAGCACCAGCTCACGCATGCCGTCGACCCGCTCGCGGATGATGCCAGCCAGCTTCTCGCCTTCGCGCTGACGGCTGGCGAGGAACTCGTCGATCGCCGCCTCGGCCATCTCGCGGATCACCGGCATCAGTTCATCAAAGCCGACGCTGTCGTCGGCCATCATGCCCGGCCAGCGCAGCAGCTCGGACACCGACAGCGCCTTGGCCTGCGGAAAAACCACCTGCGCCTGGGTCTGCGCGGCCTTCAGTTGTTGCAATAAAGCGCCGTTGAGAGACATCTCGGCCGTGCTTGCGGCATCATTCTTCTGCAAATACAGTCGGCATTCGACTTTGCCCCGGCTCAGACGCGCGGTGAGCATTTCGCGCAGCGCGGGTTCGGCGAGCCGGACGTCGTCGCCCAGGCGGAAGGCCAGATCAAGGAAGCGGGAATTGACACTGCGCAGTTCGATATGAAGACTGACCCTGCCCAGTTCGCGGTGTTGGACCGCAAAGCCGGTCATACTGAGTATCATCTGGGACTCCGGTGCCCGGTGTCGATGTGCTTTACACCACCCGCGGCACACAAGAAAATGCTGTGAAAACGGAATTTTAGCCGCCCCTTCATGCCCCCTCAAGTTAATCAGGCACTGCCTTCCGGTTTTCAGCTGGACCAGTACCGCATCGAGCGGCAACTGTCGCTGGGGGGGTTCTCCATTGTTTACCTCGCGTATGACGCCGAGGGAACACCCGTTGCGATCAAGGAATACCTGCCCAATTCACTGGCGCTGCGCGGTGAAGGCGAAGTGGAGCCCATTATCTCCGCCGAGAACGAACCCGCCTTTCGCTACGGCATGAAGTGCTTTTTTGAAGAAGGGCGCGCGCTGGCCAAGCTGATGCACCCCAACGTGGTGCGGGTTCTCAACTTCTTTCGCGCCAACAACACCGTCTACATGGTGATGCAGTTCGAGCGCGGCCGGACCCTGCACGAGTATGTGAACAAACACCGCGATGTGCTGCGCGAACGATTCCTGCGCGGCGTGTTCACCCGCATGCTCAACGGCCTGCGCGAAGTGCATGCGCACAAGTTGCTGCACCTGGACATCAAGCCCTCGAATATTTATCTGCGTCTGGACGGCACGCCGGTGCTGCTCGATTTCGGCGCGGCGCGCCAGACCCTGATGACCGGCCAGCCAATGCTCAAACCCATGTACACCCCGGGTTTCGCGTCGCCCGAGCAGTTCGCCGGGCGCGAGCATCTCGGGCCGTGGAGCGATATCTACAGCGTCGGCGCCAGCATGTATGCCTGCCTGGCCGGCAGTGCGCCGCCGCGCTCTGACGAGCGCACCACCAAAGACACCTACACGCCCGCGGCCAAGGCCTTTGCCGGTCGCCACAGCGAGCAACTACTCGACATCATCGACTGGTGTCTCCATCTTGACCCCCTCGCCCGCCCTCAAAGCGTCTACGCTTTACAAAAGGCACTGGTCCAGCGCGGACCCGACGAGGCCATGCCGGCCTCGTGGTTTTCGGACGTCGGGAGCCGGCTCAAAACCTTCATTGGTCGCTCATGAAATTCACCATCTACCAAGAAAGCCGCATCGGCAAGCGCGCCTCCAACCAGGACCGCATCGCCTATTGCTACTCGCGTGACGCCTTGTTGATGGTTGTCGCCGACGGCATGGGCGGACACCTTCATGGCGAGGTCGCGGCGCAGATCGCGGTGCAGTTCATCACCCAGGCCTTCCAGCGCGAAGCCCAGCCGCTGGTGGGCGATCCGGTGCTGTTCCTGTCGCACGTGATGACCAACGCGCACCACGCCATCCTCGACTACGCCTTCGACAAATACCTGCCCGAAGCGCCACGCACCACGGTGGTCGCCTGTCTGATCCAGAACGGCCAGGCCTACTGGGCCCATGCCGGCGACTCGCGCCTGTACCTGCTGCGCAAGGGTGAGGTCGAAATGCAGACCCGCGATCACTCCCGCGTGCAGCTGATGCTCGACCAGGGCCTGATCGACGCCGAAGGGGCCGCAGTGCACCCCGGACGCAACCGCATTTACAGTTGCCTGGGCGGCAATCACTCACCGCAGGTCGAGTTCTCGCGCCCGACGCCGCTGTTCTCGGGCGACATCCTGGCGCTGTGCACCGACGGCGTGTGGGGCCCGGTCGGCACCGACCCGCTCAAAGCGCGGCTGCTCGACGGCAGGCCGCTCATGAAGAGCATCCCCAAACTGCTCGATGAAGCCGAAGAACGCGGCGGCGCGCATGCCGACAACCTGTCGATGATCGGCCTGCTATGGCTGCAGGACTTTGCCGAAACCCTGCCCGACACCGTGTCCACCCAGACCATGGCGATCAGCAGCTTCACCACCCAAATGGAAAGCTTCGAGCGCACCGCCGGCAGCGGCGCCCAGGATCTGACCGACGACGAAATCGAACAGGCCATCTCCGAAATCAACGTCGCCATCAAGAAATTCACCTCCGACTGAGGCCCACGCCTCCCACCGGCAGCCGGCGTGCGCGCCGCTGCCGTCGTCGGCCGTCTCACCCCTTTCACACAGGATTTGCCCCATGCGTCCCAGCCAGCGTCAGCCCCATCAACTCCGTGACATCCGCATTACCCGCGGCTTTACCAAACACGCCGAAGGCTCGGTGCTGATCGAATTCGGCGACACCCGCGTGCTGTGCACCGCCAGCGTCGAAGAATCCGTGCCCGGCTTTTTGCGCGGCAAGGGCACCGGCTGGCTGACCGCCGAATACGGCATGCTGCCGCGCGCCACCCACACCCGCGGCGCCCGCGAAGCGGCCAAGGGCAAGCAAAGCGGCCGCACGCAAGAGATCCAGCGCCTGATCGGTCGCAGCCTGCGCGCCGTGGTGGACATGAACGCGCTAGGCGAGCGCCAGGTGATCATCGACTGCGACGTGCTGCAAGCCGACGGCGGCACCCGCACCGCCGCCATCACCGGCGCCTGCGTGGCGGTGCACGAAGCGCTCGACGGCCTGGTGCGCCGCGGCCTGCTGACCGCCAACCCGATGCGCGAACTCGTCGCCGCAGTGTCGGTCGGTATCTACAACGGCGTCCCGGTGCTCGACCTCGACTACCCCGAAGACTCCGCCTGCGACACCGACATGAACGTTGTGATGACCGCCAGCGGCCATTTTGTTGAAGTGCAGGGTACCGCCGAAGGCCACGCCTTCACCCGCGCCCAGCTCGACGCCCTGCTCGACCTGGCCACCACCGGCATCGCCGAACTCAACGCGCTCCAGCGCGACGCGCTGGCACAGGATTAAGTATGTTTGACACCGTCGTTCTGGCCAGCGGCAACGCCGGCAAGCTGCGCGAATTCACGGCCCTGCTGGCACCGCTGGGCATCTCCGTCCGGCCGCAGTCCGATTTCAATGTGCCCGAAGCCGACGAGCCCTACGCCACCTTCGTCGAAAATTCACTCGGCAAGGCCCGCCACGCCGCACAGCACACCGGCCTGCCCGCGCTGGCGGATGACTCCGGCCTGTGCGTCGAGACGCTCGGCGGTGCCCCCGGCATCCACTCGGCGCGCTATGCCGGCGAGCCCAAGTCTGACGCCCGCAACATCGACCGCCTGATCGCCGATCTGGCCGGCCAGGACGACCGTCGCGCCCGCTTCGTCTGCGTGCTGGCGCTGGTGCGCAGCGCCGACGACCCGCAACCGATCATCGCCGAAGGCGAGTGGCACGGCCAGATCCTCGACGCCCCGCGCGGCACGCATGGCTTTGGCTACGATCCGGTGTTCTGGCTCGACGATCTGCAGCAAAGCGCCGCCGAACTCGACGCCGCCCTGAAGAACATGCTCAGCCACCGCGGCAACGCCTGCCGCCACCTGCTCGAACGCATCCAGGCCCTGCAGGCACAACCGTGAGCGAACGCCGCGTCATCCCGCTGCGCCCGCAACGCCCCACCCCACCGGCCACGCCACAACTGAGCGCCCCACCGCCGTTGTCGCTGTACATCCATTTTCCGTGGTGCGTGCGCAAGTGCCCGTATTGCGACTTCAACTCGCATGCAGTGCATCAGGACGGCATCCCCGAGTCGGCGTATGTCGACGCGCTGATCTCCGACCTCGAAGCCGCTCTGCCCGATGTGTGGGGGCGCCGCGTGCTGAGCATCTTCATCGGCGGCGGAACGCCCAGCCTGATCAGCGCCGAGGGGCTGGACCGCCTGCTCACCGCCGTGCGCATGCTGCTGCCGCTCGACCCAATGGCCGAGATCACGCTGGAGGCCAATCCCGGCACCGTCGAAGCCGCACGCTTCGCCGGCTACCGCGCGGCCGGCGTCAACCGCCTGTCGCTGGGCATCCAGAGCTTTGAAGACCGCTACCTGCGCGCACTGGGTCGCATCCATGCCGGCGCCGAGGCACACAAGGCCGCCGAACTGGCGCTGACCCACTTCGAGTCGGTGAACTTCGACCTGATGTACGCCCTGCCCGGCCAGAGTCTGGACCACCTCGCCGCCGACCTGCGCACCGCCATCGCGCTCGCCCCGCAGCACCTGTCCTGCTACCACCTCACGCTCGAACCCAACACGCCCTTCCACCACAGCCCGCCGGCCAAACTGCCCGATGGCGACCTCGCCGCCGACATGCAGCAACTCGTTGAAACGATGCTCGCCGAGGCCGGCTACCAACACTACGAAACCTCGGCCTTCGCCCAGCCCGGCAAGCGCTGCCGCCACAACCTCAACTACTGGACCTTCGGCGACTACCTCGGCATCGGCGCCGGCGCCCACAGCAAGCTCTCCAGCCACACCGGCATCGTCCGCCAGATGCGCCACAAGCACCCGGGCGCCTACCTGGCCGCCCACGGGCATGGCGATTTCGTGCAGACCGAGCAAGGCCTCAGCGTGGCCGACCTGCCCTTCGAATTCATGATGAACAGCTTGCGCCTGATCGACGGCATCCCCACCGATTTGATGGAAACGCGCACCGGCATCGCGCTCGATGTCATCCAGGCCAAAGTGATCGCCGCGCGCGACCGCGGCCTGTTAGATGTCAGCGGCGACACGCTGCGCCCCACGCTGCAAGGCCAACGCTTCTTGAATGATTTGCTAGAAATGTTTCTGGACTGAGGATCTACGGGAGGTCGGGTCAGCGGAAGCCATGACCTCCGGAAATTGCCAAAAGGATTCCAGCAGCCTATAGATCGATGACATGGCCATTGATGCGGATCGCCGACTTGCGTGACAGAGGCTCTTTTTTGGCGTTTGAAGATGGTTTCTCTATCGCCGCCAACTCAGCCAAATCAGCCGCATGCATGGGGAACCACAGGGGAAAGGTCAGAACCCAGATGATGCTGCTCATCCATGGCATGGGGCTCAGGCCGAATTTGTCGCAGTCGCGGTACCAGTTGGACCACTCTTCCGCCCAACCGACGATATCGAACATGATCCACCATTTGGGACGATGCCGCGTCGCACGGTTTGGCGGCACGGTTGCGTGCGCCAAGCCGGCCCTACGCTTGCCCCGCCAACGGCTCGCCCACCGCATCGAGCACTTCCCGAGGCCAGCGCACGGGAGTCGAGGTCTTGTACGCGAGGTAGTTACCGATGCCTGACAGGAAGATCATCGGGCCAAAGACAGGGAACAGCAGGATGACCATCCACGGGATGAGCGAGCCATCGCGGAACCACTGCCGGAATCCGCCGCCTTTGTAGTGCGCCGCCTGCTTGACGCCCTCCCACATGGTTTCAGGGCGTCCAACGACGGCCAGCGGCTCGCCCCGCACCACATGCCGCCCACCTTCTTCCATGAAGCGCCGGATGTGCTCATAGAAGGCCGATGCCAGTCCTTCGTTGAATACAAGAGAATTGCCCAGCGTAAAGGCATCGATGGGAGTGTCGTCATCCGCGCTGCGGCGCACGACGAACCACAGCGAGTGCTGGCGCTTGGCGATGTTGGGGCCGACAGCGGTTTGAACGTTCAGTTGTGCATCGACCAGATCCCAGTCGTATTCGAGCGCCACCGTCGGCCAGGGCTTGAACAGGCCCTTGAGGCCCGGCTGGGTGTAGCGCGTGATCTGGTACACCTTGCGGTGCTTGCGGTCGAAAATGACGGGGAGGTCTTCGGGGGCGAAGAGTTCTAGGCGGATGCCCCAGAGAGGGAGAAGAAAAGCACCGCCGACGAACAGTGCCAAAAATGCGATCAGGATCACCACATCAAACAAGCCGTCGACGTCAAAAAGGCCATTGAGGATAACGCCGAAAAGTAGCGCCGAGCCAAATCCAAAGAAAAACGCACACGCAAAAAAGAACCCAAGACCCCGCGCTCCATCCCCCGTTCGGGTGCACTCAATCGCATCCGTAAACGTCCGCTTCACCCACCCCATGGACATCCCATTCTCATGGGCGCGAGTTCTTTTGTCGAAGCGTTTGACCACGCCATCGAAAGTCGCGCCATCCGTTGCCTGGGGCGGGGTTTCGGGAAAATCCGCACTTAGCTGCTGCTCAGGGTGCTCCCCGTGCCGATAGAGTCTCGATGTCGTCATGGCGCAATGTTAATGGAATGGTCCAGTTCAGGGCTCAAGCTTGGCGTCGCGGCGCTACCGACTTGGGCCGTGGTGTCCGACTCGGTCGCAATGGTCAGCGTCTCCATCAAGGCCGCATACTCTGCCGGCCAGTCGCCCTTGGCAAAGGGCTTGCCATCGCCGCCACCCGTGCCGAAATAGGTCCGGCGAATCCAGTTCTGCAAGGGCGTGGGCGTCATGAGAATGGCCCCCACCTCGAAGATCAGCCCGGCACCAAGCAGGATCAGACCCCAGCCGCTGAGCGAGACACCCAACAGCGCGAAAGTGCCTCTGGCGCCGAAACGCAGCGAAATCGTGCGCATCGCGGCACCGCCCAAACCCTTGGCGACCATCCGATCTGCGACAACACCTAGCGCCAATGTGCCATATGCGACAGACATTCCGCTGAACGATAGCGCCGACATTGCATATAGCCTCGCCACAGCATCATCCCCTCTCCTTTCCGCATCCCCCGCCTTGGCCCAAGCCGACACCCCATTCACCACCCCCGCAATCGCCCCCATGAAGTACGCACTCGCCGCCAGGTAGCTCAAGGCCGCACTCTCCGCCACCACCACCGGCGCCCGGCTGCGCGCCTGCATCGCCGCCTTGGCCACCACCCCCGACAGCTCCAGCAGCCCGCCGGTGACGCCGGCACTGGCGTCGGCCATGCCGTACCAGGCGTTGCGCACGGCGATGGCGTCCTCCGCCTTTTCAAGTCTGTTGAGGTTGTCCAACACGCCCGCACCGTTGATGATGATCACCCCCAGCGCCAAACGCCCGTCCAGGCTGCGCATGGCGGCCTTGGCGCCGCTGAAGGCTTCGCCGATGCCGGCCGCCGCTTGCGCCAAACCTTGCGACTGCGCCTGGTAGAGCTTGATGAACGATTCTTCCGAGAGCACCACCGTGGCGGCCACCGCGCCCGCCTGTTGCGCCCGCGAGGCGCCGCCGAGCTTGATCTCGCCATTGCCGTGTTCGATCAAGGCCTTTGTGTCACCACCCATCTCGGCCAGGGTCTTGTTGTCGGTCAGCACGCTCATGGTGATGTTCTTCTGGCCGCCGCGTTTGAGTCGCTTGAGCTGGTTGCGCGAAACGCCCATGTCCTGGTCCGAGCGCCCGCGCAGCAGATCCATGGCCTCGTCGATGGGCATGCTGCGGTGGATGAGCACCGGTGTTCGCAACCCGCCGCCTTGCACCACGCCTTTGAGCGCCATGTCGAGCGTCTGGCGCACCATGTGGATGGATTGCACTTTTCTGAGCAGTGTTCGCCCGGCGGCCGACTCGACGGGCAGATGCGCCAGCCCACTGGCCCCGGCGGCGATGGCCGCGGCGGTCTTGGGGTCGGTGAGCGCGGCTGCGGCGCCGGTAGCGCTCATGGCGATGCTGGTGGCGTAGCCGCCCAATGCGTCGCCGAGCCAACCGAAACGCTTGGTGAGCGCGGCGGCGGTGGCGCCCATCTTGCCCTCGGCCGCTTGCTGGACCACGCCCTTGCCCAGGTCGAGGAGCTTGTCGTTGCGTTTGTCGTGCAGGTGTTCTCCGACGGCAGAGGCGTCCTTGAGCCCATAGACCTGATCGCTGGCGGCGATGATCTCGTCCTGATTGGCCACCAGGGCGCGTAGCAGCAAGGCGTCGGGGTTGGGCGCGTCCTTTTGCAGTTCCGCCACCCACTGCGTCAGTGCCTTGCCGCGCGTGTAGGGCTGCGGGGTGAGCGCGGCGTCGACCTCGGCGGCGTAGATGAGGCCGGGGCGGTGGACCATGCGCGGGTTGTTGGGGTCGGACGGGTCGTAGTGGCGCTCGAAGACGCGCTTGAAGGCCGGGCTCTGGCGGGCGCCCAGCCAATCGAGTTCGAAGGCTTCGAGTGGCTTGAAGTGGGTTGTTTCGAGCCGATTGTCGAATGTGTCGATCCACGCGGCGCGTTTTTCCTCATCGTAGTACTTGGCCATGCGCGACCATGTCGCTTCGGTTTGACGACGGGCCCAGGCCTCGGCGCGTTCTTCGTGGTCGGGGAATACCACCCGGCCTTGGCCGTGGCCGTATTTGAGGCGGTTCTCGCGAGTGTCGGGCAGGGGCTCCCAGCGCGTGCCCTCGGGCCAGCCGCGCGGGTTGGGCCGCACGCGCATGATGTCCTTGAACTGCCCCCCGCTCATGACCTGCGCGACGGTATCCCAACCGCGCGCCAGATTGCCATCGAGCATCACCGACTTGAGCCCCATGAGGGCGTTGGAACTGTTGAGCGCATGGACGTTGTCGGGCTTTTCCAGTTCGGTCAGTGCGAGCGAGTAGCGGCGCAGGCGAAGGTCGTTCAGCTCGATGGCGAAGCCGACCGGGTCGGACAGCACCAGGCCAAATTGCTTGCCGGCCGTCTTGGGGTGGGCGGCGGCGATGTTGTTCAGTGCGCTCGCCCAATCGGAGACCTGCGCCGACGGTCCGTTACCGGCCACGTCGGTCAGCGCGACGAACGGGAAGCGGCTCAGCGCGCCGCCCCTGGCCGTCTTGAACTTCGGCGTGGCACACTCGGCCACGTAGGCATTGAGTGACTGCGCATCGGCTTCGAAGCTGTTGGCGGGGCGGGCGCCACCGAGAATGGCCGGCACGTCGATGCATTGCATCACCGCCGGGTCGGCCTTGTTTTGCTGCTTGATCGCGTCCGACCACAAGTTGGCGCTGAAGGCGACCCACACCTTGCCCGCCTTGTGGGCCTGGGGAATGTGCAGGCTGCGCAGCGTCGCCTGGTTGTGCCCCTCACGACGGCAAACCACCTCCCCGGCGGTGTTGATCATGTCGGCCATTTCCAGCGGGATCAGTTCGGCCTGATCGGTGACACGGTAGATCTGCCAGTGTTTACCGGCCGAGGGTGGTTTCTCGAAGTAGACGTGCAGGTAGCCCTTGCGCAGCAGGCGCAGCACGGGGCGGGCGGTGGCGGGTGAGATGCCGGGGTGCAGGCCGGCAACCAAGGCGCTGGCGTCGCGCAGCCGGTCTGCCACCACGGGGGCAACCGCCTCTTCCCGGGCGACCGGCGATGGCCGGAACAGGGCAATCGACAGTCCGCTCTTGGCGCAGACCTCGCACTTCGGATTCTTGCTCATGAGTTCTCTTCCAGCGTGGGCGAACGCGATGCGTCCAGACGCATGCGCACGGCCACGTCGAATGCGGCGTCAAACAGCAGGTGAAAGGCTTCGGCCGGCTCGCCCGGCGCTTCCGGATGCGCCGGGTCGCCTTGCCGGAGCAGCGCATCGATGCCCGGCTGTCCCGACAGGTCGCCGAACAGCAGGTACAGCAGCGCCCACGCCTGACGGTCGGCGCTGTCCTGAAATCTGGCGGGCCACTTTGTGCGCATCGCCCCGGCATGAGCCAACGCGCGTTCAACACGATCGAAATCGGTGTGCGCATCTGGCGCCATGCCGAGCCAGCGCGCACGAACCGGGTGAATATCCGTGCCGAGCGCCAGGCGCGACCATGCCACCGACGCTATGACGAGCGCCTTGTCGGTCGTGGGCTCGATCCGTGAAAGCCGTTCAAGCCTCCCGGCATCGTCAAGCCAGAGCCACTGGCTCAGCGAGGGCAACCGCGATCCGATCGACTGCTCGCCCAATACATGTCTGAGCAGTGCCAGGACACGACGATCGCCCATGCGAAGGTAACGCGCCGATCGGGCAACACCGCCCTGGGTGCGCAGACGGCACAAGCGGGCAATTTCTCCACACAACACCTGCGGATCCCGGGCGCTTTGCAACCAGCCACCAATCCGGTATGGCGCCGTCCCCTGCGCCAATGCCCGCGCGCGCTCTTCGAATGCGATTCGCGCAGAGTTTGGCAGCGCCTGTGTCATTGGATCGACACTCACAAGATACGGATGTCGATGCGCTTCGAGTTCGATCGTCTCGTCGAGCACCAGAGCGAACACCGCCCCCTGCCATACCTTCGAGCGCATGTCATTGAGTTCGTCGAGATCGGCGCATTCATTCACCGCCTCGACAAGCTCAGGCAAGGGCTCGCCCAACATCGGATCGACAAGCACGAAGGTGGGTACGACGGGATCCAGTTGACTCGTCAGCTTTGCCGACAATGATTCGGGGGTGATATCGGTGATGTGGTTCATGTCGTTATATGGCCGTAGCGCCCGACGCGCCCGCCTGCGCAGCGGCCGCCGCACATACCCGCAAATCCCCCGCCTTCGGCAAGCTTCCGCCCACGCTGCTCGATTTCGGCCCGGTCAGATTCTTCATGCTCGCCTTGAGCTTGACCGGCCCCGGGGCGTGCAGGCTGATGTTGCCGCCTTCGAGCTTGAGATACGCGCCGCCGGCGGTGGCGAGGAGGTGGGTTTTGGCGCTGGCCTTGAGGTTGGCGGTGGTGCTGGCGAGGGTGACGGTCTTGTCGGCCGCGGCGCGTAGCTGGCCGCTTTGCGCTTGCACGCTGACTTTGCCGCTGGCCGCGTGCAGGGCGATGCCGGTCTCGGTGTTGGGCTTGCTGCCGCTGGCTTTGCCGACGGTGAACAGCGCGAGGCCGTCCTTGACGGCGAGGCTGTGATTGCCCTGGGCGACGAGGTTGATGTCCTGACCCGCGAGACTGAGGGTTTTGCCGGCAACGAGGATGGCGCAGGCAGGGGTGAGTTGCGCGATGCCGGCCGGGGCGCTGTATTGCAGGCGGGGAGCGGACCAGGCGGGGACACTGCCTTCGCCGCCGGCGATGGGTTTGAAGCTGGCATGGCCGGCCCTTGATTGGCCGGATGAATCCGGCCCGACGGAAGGGTGGGCTTTCGCGGCGGTGTGGGCCGATGCCCCTGGCGCCGTGGCGCTTGTCTGTAGGGCGGGTTTCAACCCGCCATTGGCGCTGGCGCCGATGGTGGCCGTGGCGCCGAGGGTGTCGAGGGCATGAGCCAGCCCCTCGCTGGCGGGGAGCTTGTCGGCGGCGGGCTCGCCCGCGAGCGCGGCGTTTTGTTTGGCGGCGGTGTCGGCGAGCGCGACGGTGAGCGATTTGCCGTCCTCGTGCTGCGACATGGCCTCACGGCTGTCCAGATGCGTGCCGCTGGCCCCTGGCCGCGCGTCGGCGCTGATGAGCAGGCCGCTGCCGGCGCGCACGGCCACGGCGGCGTGGGTGGCCAGCTCGGCGCCGTGGCCGCGGTCTTTGAGCCGGGCGTTGTCGTGTTGTTGTTTGAGGTGGCCCAGTTGCAGGGCGCTGGTGTATTCGGTGGTGCCCAGGCAGATGCGCGGCTCGCCGGGGGTGTCGTCGAAGATGAGGTGGTTGGCGCCGCCCTGGCCGTGGCGGCTGGTGCTCAGTTGTTGGGTTTTGAGGCCGGAGAGGGCGGCGTTGTGGCGATGGGGTTCGGCGGCTCGCCCGGCGAAGAAGGCGGGGGCGTTGGCGCTGGCGGCCATGGTGGCGGCGCCGAGCCGGTTGCCGGGGCGGTCGTCGTTGCCTTGGCCGTTATAGAGCGCGCCGATGATCACCGGGCGATCGATGTTGGCGTGGTCGAAGGCGACGAGCACTTCCTGGCCGGGTCGCGGCGTCCAGTGGCCGCCCCAGTTGGCGCCAGCCGCCGGACTCATGACGCGCACCCAGGCACCGAGGGCGTCGCTGGCGGGGGCGTTGTCGTGCTCGGCGCGGTCGAAGTGATTCGCGCTCTGAGTGCCGCGCTGCCACGGGAACTGAACACGAATGCGCCCGTCGCGGTCGGTGTGCGTGGGGGTGCCGGGGCCGACGACGACGGCGGTGAGTGTGCCGTGCACGGTGGGCCGCGGGTGAATGTGGCGGCCGTGGCCGTCGGCCATCAAGGGGCGCCAGGGAATGTGGCTGCGGATGGCGCGGAAGTGGTTGCGATAGAGCTCGACGGGGGGTGTGCTGTGTTCGGAGGCGGTGTGGCCGGATGCATTCGGCCCGACGGATTTGTGCCCTTGCGTGGCAACATCCGTCCCGGCGGCAGCCTTTTGTAGGGCGGGCTTCAACCCGCCGTCGGTACCTGAAAAGACCGAATCGGTGGTCGCACCGGCGCCGCCCGGGATGTGCTCGTCCAGATTGTTGCGGGCGTGGTGCGTGATCTCGGTGATGACGAAGTGGCGCGACTCGGGCGGGTCGAGATCGTGTTCGGCATGCTCGACGAGAGTGAAGCCGCTGGCCGGCGCGGCGGTGCGCACGGTGCCCTGACCGAGGAACTGTTTGGCGCGGGCGTCGAGCGCTTCGCGCTGGCCGCGCAGCATGCGTTCGCCGTGGGCGCTGTCTTGCCAGGCGTATTGGCCCGGGTCGTCGGTGGCCGTCAGCCTGGGGCTGTGGCCGTTGTCGATGCGGCTCTCGTCTTGCTGATCGCGGGTGTCAAGGCTGCGATAGTCCCAGCTGCCGCCGGCGAGCACGGCGGTATCCAGCCGGCGCATGCCGTGCCAGCGGTCGACACTGTCGTCGCGCATCGTGGCGCCGGGCTGGGTAAAGCGAAACACCGGCTGTGGGTTGTCGGTGAAGGCCGCGTTGTGGTCGCTGATGACAAGGGTGTGCTGGCCAAAGGCGGGGGTGTCGGTGGCGGCGTGCTCGAACCAGCAGAACAAGCCCTCTTCTGCCAGCAAACGACGCATAAAGGCCAGATCGCTTTCCTGGTACTGCGTGGTGGTGCCGCGCCTGGGGTAGCGCGCGGGGTCGGCCAGATCCCAGCGCCACGCCGGGTTCAGGTCACCCTGCCCCACCCAGCGGGCAAACACGGCATCGATAATCTCGATGACGCTGCGCTGCTGGAAGATATAGCTGTCCTGGCGATGGGCAAGAAAGGCCAGCCAGGGCTCAATGATGAGCCGATAGCGGCTGAAGCCCCCATTGGCGCCGAGCTTGGAGAGGGCGGTGATGTGGCCATGAAAGGGGCGGGCTTCGACGCGGGACAGCGCGGTTTGCAGATCGAGCCGGACCGCCTGGCCGAGCAAGGCGTCGAGTGCCAGGTGAGCATCTTCGCTGACCGCTGTGAGCGCGATACGCAGGCCGCTGTGCTCGCTCAGCGGGCCGATGGCTTCGTGGATGGTCGCCGTCTCGGCGAGCAGCACATCGTCGCCCGCGGGCGTCGTCAGGCGCATCAGCCGCCGGTGCTGTGTCCAGCCGGCGGAACGGGGAAGGCGTAGATCCATGGGACGACGTCGGCGGCTCGAATAGAATGAGCGCGAATGATATCGTCATTAAGCGGCCATCAACAAGCATGCCCATGTTCTAACCGATAAAATGCCAAGCGGCATTTGATTTATACCTAAGGCATTTTCACGCATACCCGGAGATCGGCCGGCGACAACAAATCGTACGCCCGCCGACGCGCGTCAGACCGGCTTGCAGTCACTCGCCAGCGGCTTGCCCTTGCGGTCGTCGAGCAGCACGCTCTTCCACGGCAGATCGATCCATACCAGATCACTGCTCGCGCTCTCATAGCGCGGCAGGCCCGAGGCCGAGGGATTGCGCGCAAGCGCGACCAACTCGCCATGCCAGCCGACATTGATGCGGTTGCGGTCTTCGGCGCTGCGGAAGACATCCACGCTCTGCCCGGCATCGCAACGATAGCGACCACTGCTCAGGGCAAACTCCATCTGCCCCGGCTCACCAGTGACCGGATCGGGCGGCGGTGCTTCCACCACCGACGCGGGTGGCGCAGAACTACACGCCGCCAGCCACACAGACACACTCAGAATCGCCAGCCACTTCGCCGCCATTACCCCAGCCTCTTTTTCGTCATATGGCCGATCAGGGTACCCCCTGAACGGCCGGCAAACTGCAACAAAACGCTTCACGGCGCGAGCGGCGCGCATTGGCAATGCGCGTAAAGATGATCGGGGTCGTTCCAGCTCAGCATCTCGAGCGCATCACGACGAAGCTGCGCGAGCCACTGCCCGCCCACCGCACCCGAGGCCGGTGACAGCTCGGGCACCAGCTGCTGAAGCAACTGAAGACGCAGCGGCAGCGGCATGCTGGCCTCGACCCGGTGGTAGCTGCTCAGCCCGGCGAGACGCGCCGCGGCGGCCACGGCCTGATCCAGGCCACCGAGCTGATCGACCAGCCCGCGCGCCTTGGCCTCGCGCCCCATCCACACCCGGCCCTGCGCCACCGCATCGGCGGCATCAACGCTGATGTTGCGCGCGTCGGCCACGCGTTGCAAAAAACGATCATAGGTGTGATCAACCCCCATCTGCAGCGCGGCACTCGCGTCGTCCGATAGCGGGCGGCGCGGATCGAGCGCGCTGGCCAGCGGTGCGGTGGCGACGCCATCCACGTCCAGACCCAGACGCTGCAGCGGCGCGGACACATCGGGGAACAGGCCGAAGACGCCGATCGAGCCAGTGAGCGTCATCGGCGCGGCCCAGATTTCATCGGCGCCGGTGGCGATCCAGTAGCCGCCTGACGCGGCGACCGAACTCATCGAGGCCACCACCGGTTTGCCCGCGTCGCGCAGCGACTGCATGGCAAGCCGAATCTGTTCGGAGGCAAAGGCGCTGCCGCCCGGGCTGTCGATGCGCACCACCACGGCGCGCACGCGCGGGTCGTCACGCAGAGCATGGAGCATGGCCACGGTGGGGTCGCCGCCGACCGTGCCCGGCGGGCCGTCGCCGTCCACGATCGCGCCTTGCGCCGTCAGCACGGCAATCGCCTCGCCCTCATCGGGCGTCCAGCCCTGGGTCGCGGCGAGATAGCCGTCGACATCAACACGCGCGGCCGCAATCTGCGCCGGATCGAGCCCGAGTTCGGTGTGCTGGAAGTGCGCCCAGGCGTTATCGTCCATCAGGTCGTCGACCAGGCCCTGCGCCTTCGCCATCTGCGCAGTGTCGCCACCGGCCGCGGCCATCAAGCGGCGATAGTCGATCACGTAATCGTCCACCACCGCCAGCGCGATCTTGCGCGCGGCGGACACATCGCTGCGCAACTGGCTCCACACCGTATCGAGCAACTCGCGGGTCACGGCCCGATCTTCGGGCGACATGTCACTGCGCGTGTAGGGCTCAACAAAGGACTTGTATTTGCCGGCGCGAAACACCTGCACCTTCACGCCGAGCTGATCGAGCGCGCGCTTGTAGTAGGTGCCATAGCGCGCCAGACCCTGCATCAGCACATAGCCGTCAGGGGCGAGCACGATGCGGTCGGCGGCCGTCGCCAGGTAGTACTGCGCCTGGTTGTAGCGGCGGGCGCGGGCAACGACCGGCTTGCCGCTGGCCTTGAAGGTGACGATCTCGTCGCGGATGGCAGCCAGTTTGGTGATCGGCGCCGGACCGAGGCGGTCGGTTTCGATCACCAGCCCTCGGATGCGCGAATCGGTCGCGGCGCGACGGATGGCGACCAGCACATCGTCGAGCACCACTTCACCCACGCCGCGCCCGCCTTGCAGCAGGTCGGCCGGTGCCGGCGGCGTGGCGGCCTCGACCAGCCGGCCTTCGGGCGCGAGAAAGAGCACGCTGCCATCGGCGATGTCGGGCCCGCGGCTCAACCACCAGGCCAGCGCGATGGCGGTGACCAGCAGGAGCAAGAGCACATTGGCCAAAACCCGGCGCAGGCCGTCAATCAGTCGCCAGACGCCACGAAACGGTGCAGTCAGAAAACGCCACATACGTGCCTATCCTTGGGGTCGGTCAGAGTTATTGACGTCGGAAGACGAGATCCCATACGCCATGGCCCAGCCGCAGGCCGCGTTGTTCGAATTTGGTCAGTGGCCGGTAGTCGGGCCGCGGTGCGTAGTCGTCGGCGGTGTTGGCCAGCGAGGGCTCCGCCGACAGCACCTCGAGCATCTGAACAGCATACTCTTCCCAGTCGGTGGCGCAGTGAATGTAACCGCCGGGCTTGAGCCGGCTGGCCAGCAGCGCGACGAACTCGGGCTGAATCAGGCGGCGCTTGTGATGCCGCTTTTTCGGCCACGGATCGGGGAAGAACACATGCACGCCATCGAGGCTGTCCGGCGCGATCATGGCCTGCAACACCTCCACCGCATCATGCTGGATGATGCGCAGATTGGGGATGTTGTCGGTGTCGATCAGCTTGCACAGATTGCCCACGCCGGGGCCGTGCACCTCGATGCCGACAAAGTCGGTGTCGGGCAGTGCCTGGGCGATCTTGGCGGTGGCGTCACCCATGCCAAAGCCGATCTCCACCACCTGCGTCGCCTGCCGCCCGAACACCTCGGACAGATCGATACGCGCGTTGCGATAGGCGATGCCGACCACCGGCATTTTGGCCTCGAGGAAGCGCGTCTGGGCGTCCGACATGCGGCCCTGGCGCAGCACAAAGCTGCGGATCGCACGGTGCGACATGCGGCCATCGGCCTCGGGCGTGTCCGGTGTGTCGTGGGTGTCAGTCATTTTTGAAGGTCTGCTGGCCCGACGCCTGCGCGCCGAGCGGGGAGCGGAGTCAGCCGCCGATCAGGCCGCCGGTGGGCGAGCTGGGCGTGGCTGCATAGGTTTTGCGGGGCATGCGCCCGGCCAGGAAGGCTTCGCGGCCGGCCTCGACACCCTTCTTCATGGCGCTGGCCATCAGAATCGGGTTCTGCGCCTTGGCGATGGCGGTGTTCATGAGTACGCCGTCGCAGCCCAGCTCCATGGCAATCGCCGCATCCGAGGCCGTGCCGACGCCCGCGTCGACAATCACCGGCACCTTGCTCTGCTCGATGATCAGCTTCAGGTTCCACGGGTTGAGAATGCCCATGCCCGAACCAATCAGGCTCGCCAGCGGCATCACCGCGGCGCAGCCGATGTCTTCGAGCATCCTGGCCTGGATGGGGTCGTCCGAGCAGTACACCATCACGTCAAAGCCATCCTTGACCAGCGTCTCGGCGGCCTTGAGTGTTTCGGGCATGTTCGGGAAGAGCGTGTCGGGATCGCCCAGCACCTCCAGCTTGCACAACGGATGCCCATCGAGCAGTTCACGCGCCAGACGCAGCGTGCGCACGGCGTCGTCGGCGGTGTAGCAGCCCGCCGTGTTGGGCAAAATCGTGAAGCGATCCGGCGGCAGCACATCGAGCAGGTTCGGCTCGTTCGCGTCCTGGCCGATATTCGTGCGGCGGATCGCCACGGTCACGATTTCGCACCCGCTGGCGTCCATCGCCGCGCGGGTTTCGTCGAAATCCTTGTACTTGCCGGTGCCCACCAGCAGGCGGGAGGCATAGGTCTTGCCAGCGATGACGAGTGCGTCGTTCATGGAGAGGCTACCGAATAAGAATCAGGGGAAAGAGGCCAGTCAATCAGCCGCCGCCGACGGCCACGACTATCTCCAGCGTGTCACCGTCGGCCAGCGCGGTATCGGCGTGCACACCACGCGGCACGATCTGACCATTGCGCTCAACCGCCAGCCGCTTGCCGGCCAGGCCTTTGCTCTGCAACAAGTCGGCCACCGACAGGGGCGCGTTCAGCGTTTCGAGCTGACCATTGATATGCACGGAAATCATGGCAATGACGGTACTTGACGAGGCAAAAAGAAGCCGAAATTGTAGCATGCACCCCGGCCCCGGCCGGCGCGGGCAAATTGCCAAAGCGCCAGCGGCAAGGCTACAATCCGCGCTGTCGCGTTCGCGGCCATCCAAAGCGTGCGGGTGTAGTTCAATGGTAGAACGGCAGCTTCCCAAGCTGCATACGAGGGTTCGATTCCCTTCACCCGCTCCACGCCGCCTGATCTCCTTCATGTTGCTCACTACATCCACCGGACGGTGGCGTTTTGCGTGCTTTTGCCGTTTTCCATATTGAAGTACTCTTCAGTCCATCTGTCATACCCTTTCGATCACATCGCTCGCCCAAAGCGTGCGCCTTCACGGTCAATGCAGTAGGCCCCACATGTCAGTCCGAACTACGCGCCTTGAAAACCTCATCGCAGCACTCGCCATCCTGCAAGGCCTACACTTCTTTGCCGGTCCATTTCTATACCCGCTACTGATGGTCACGGAACCGATGCCAGTGCACACCATGGGGATCGTTGTACTCCTTGGCAGCCTTACTTTAATCGGTGGTGCAATGGCGTTTTACGGAAAACCATGGGCGTTCTGGCTCGTTTTTGCATCGTTTCTCATGCAATCAGTCGAGTACTCGTCTGAATCGTTCTACGCATCCCTGATGGGTCCGATCACTGTCAAGTTCGGATTCGGCTGGGCTTCTCCCCCAAGCCAATTGAACTTCAACCTGCTCGCCATATTGGTAGGAGTTATTGCAGTTCGTTCCGCGAGACGGCTTGAAAAGGCTATACGCGAAGCTCAGTTCGCAGAAGCGATGTCGTTGAATGCGGCGTCAACACAATTGACCGCATCCATGTCGATCGATACCTCCACCGGCCTCGAGCACCACCACGCAACAATCGTCAAAGACGCCGAAGGGTACCGCATCAAGGTCGACGCAGAGCGGGAAAGCCTGCACGACACAGTACTTGATGAGCGCAAGGACACGATGAGCGAGATTGCTGATGTTCTTGCGACAAAAACCGCTTTTCGCTTGGCCGATTTCAAGGTCTAGGCCGGACCCTCCGTCATAAACCCTGGACGCTGGCGCATGGTGTCGGCGGCGGTGCAAAACTAGAGTCAGGGTGTCCACCGGCACGCACTCGTCTGCCGCCCCGTTCATCCATAAAGGAGACACCGACATGCGCCATCCGCTTCGCTTTACTGCCCTGCTGGCTGTCAGCAGTGCGGCTTTTCTCGCCGCGCCGGCCGCCCAGGCCGCACTCATCAAGATCAAGGTCGAAAACCTGGCACCGACTGCCGGCACCCTGTTCACGCCGGTGTGGATTGGCGTGCACGACGGCAGCTTCGATCTGTTTGATGCCGGCGCGCCGGCCAGCGCCCAGCTGGAACGTCTGGCCGAGGACGGCAACCCCGGCCCGCTCAGCACGCTGTTCTCGAGTGGCATGCAGGGCGTGGTGTTTGGCCCCGGCATTGGTCCGGGCTCGCCGCCGATTTTCGGGCCCGGTGGCAGCGGCGAGATCGTGCTGGACCTGGGCACGGGGGCGACCGATCTGTATCTGAGCTTTGCCTCGATGATTCTGCCGAGCAACGATGCCTTCTTCGGCAACGGCAATCCAACCGCCTACAAGGTACGCGACGGCAGCACTGTGACCGGCCAGAGCATCGTGATTCTTGGCTCGCAAATCTGGGACGC
The DNA here is from genome assembly GCF_007625205.1 of Denitromonas ohlonensis. Classification (GTDB taxonomy): domain Bacteria; phylum Pseudomonadota; class Gammaproteobacteria; order Burkholderiales; family Rhodocyclaceae; genus Nitrogeniibacter; species Nitrogeniibacter ohlonensis. Next base: position 110,121 of record NZ_VMNI01000015.1, read on the forward strand.
CGGCACCGAGGTCAACACCGAGGCGGCCGCCGACACCCCGGTGCTCGGCCAGATGGTCGCCGACACCGGTACGCCCCAAGGCGGCGTGGTGGCGCTGCACAGTGGTTTCAATGCGGGCGGGCCGATTCTGACGGCCTTCCCCAATGCCGACTTCACCGCTGACGGCTATCAGGTCGCGCGCATCACCATCTCTGAAGTACCGGAGCCGGGCACGCTGGCGCTGCTGGCGGGCGGCCTCGGCATGGCGGGCTGGATGCGCCGCAAGCGAAAAGTGATGACCGCGATGTAAGCCCTTCGCCGGTGGCCGGGTCTTATGCGATGACAACGCAATGTCCATTGCCTGTCACCCAGGAGACCCGCCATGGATTGCCTTCAGCCCGAACGCCGCGACACCCCGATCGACGCTTTGCTCCGCCGCCTCGCGCCGCGGGTCGAGGTGTCGTTTCGCGGTCAGGTGTGCAATCAGTGGCATGTGGACACCTCCGGCCAGTGCCGGATGACCTTTCATATTGTGGGTCACGGTCGTACCTGGCTGCACCTGCCGGACAAGGCGCCGCGCGTCTTGGGCGCCGGCGACATTCTGATTCTGCCGTGGGACAGCGCCCACGTGCTGGCGCATCGCGCCGACATCCGGCCACGCTTTGGTCACACCGAGATCGGCAATGTGACGTCGCTGGCCGCGCCGTCTGAAGGAACCGCACTGATCTGCGGCTATCTGGATGTGGACCCAGCCACCTGCCGCTTGCTGCGCGGCACGCTACCCGATGCGCTGGTGATTCAGGCCGATGAAGAGCCGCTGGCCAGCCTGACGCAACTGCTGTTTCAGGAGGCGGCCCGCGACACGCCCAACACCGATCCGCTGCTGAAACGACTGGCTGAAACCCTGCTGCTGTTTGTGCTGCGCGAGGGCATGACGCGTCACCCCACGCCGGCCACCGGGCTTTCCGCGGCACTTACCCATCCGCGCCTGCATCCGGCGCTGGACGCCATGCTGGCCGAGCCGGAATACCCGTGGACGGTGGCGGAGCTGGCCGAAAAAGCGCATCTGTCGCGTTCGGGCTTTGCCCAGCGTTTTCGCGAGGCGCTGGGGCGGGGTCCGATCGATCTGCTGACCGAATGGCGCATGCTGCATGCACGGCATCTGCTGAACGAAGAACGCATTTGCGTGCCGGAAGTGGCCGAGCGCTGTGGCTACCGCTCCGAAGCCGCCTTTGCCCGCGCCTTCAAGCGCATCATGGGTTACGGGCCGGGCGAGGCGCGACGGCGCGACTGAGCCATCTCCGCTATCAAACCCTCAGCGGGACTGGGGGCGCGCCAGAACAGCTCATCCGCAGATCGTGACGCCATGCGCGGCGGTCACCGCGATCAACTTTTCAGGCGCGGACTCGCCGGCCGAGGCGAGCCGGTCGAGCGCAGCAAACATGGTCACCGCCTGGCTGCGCGGCCCGGTCACCTCAAGCATCTCGCCCCCGCCAGCGCCGTAGCTGAAACCATGCACGACGCCGGCCGGGATATGCACGAGCGTGCCGGCCGGGCACAGGGTGGCGGTGTCACCGAAAGCGAAGTTCACCTGCCCCCGCATCACATAAAAGGCCTCATCCCAATCATGATGGTGAGGCGGCGGCCCGGCACCTTCTTCGCCGTTTTGCAGCGTGATTTTCAGGTCGGCATGCCCGTCCGACAAGACCACGACCTGTGTGCCAACCACACTCAGCGCGGCGCGCCGGTCTTCGGGTTTCATGATCAAGGGGGTGGGCGTCATGGCGCGGCTCTCCTGTGATGGGGCGTTCATGCCTTATCCCATCTTGGTCGACCCTGCCGCTTTGTCCAGACACAACCGCACCGGACAGACTCGCCGGCGCGCGCCATCGTGGGCGCTCAGGGCGCCAGTCGGCGGTACTTCCCACCAAAATAGACCAGCGGATCGTGCGGGTTGCGGTCGTGGCGCACCACTTCGCTCAGGAAGAGCACATGATCGCCACCTTCGTGGCGCGTGGTATTGCGACATTCGAACCAGGCGCTGCAGCCGTCGAGCAACGGCGCACCGCCCAGGCCATCGCGGCAATTGAGCCCGGCGAACTTGTCGATATCGCGGGTGGCAAAGCGCTGCGACAAATCTTGTTGGTCATGCGCGAGCACGTTGATGGCGTAGTACTCGCAGTCGATGAAGACGTCCACACTCGGCAGGTGGCGGGCCAGCGACCAGACGATCAGCGCGGGGTCGAGCGACACCGAATTGAAGGAATTGACGGTCAGGCCGATCGGCGTACCATCGGGGGCGCGCGCCGTCACCACCGTGATGCCGGTCGCAAACATGCCCAGTGAATCACGCAGGGCGCGGTCGTCCTGCGCGTTGTTGGATTGACTCATTCAGCTCACCAGAAGTCGGGGAATCCGGCAATTGCCGGCTGTTTTTTAGTATAAGCAGGCGATTATCGCCCGCCTGTTCGCCGCCGTCGACCTTGACGCCCCACATGACCGACCCAATCTCGACCTTTGCCCCCCGTCTGCTGGCCTGGCATCGCCAGTGTGGCCGCCATGATCTGCCCTGGCAGAATACCCGCGACGCCTACCGCATCTGGCTGTCAGAAATCATGCTGCAGCAGACCCAGGTGGAGACGGTGATTCCCTACTACGCGCGCTTTCTGGCCGCCTTCCCTGATCTGGCCGCGCTGGCGGCCGCGCCGGTCGAGGCGGTGATGGCGCAGTGGAGCGGCCTGGGCTACTACGCCCGGGCGCGCAATCTGCACGCCTGCGCGCGGCAGCTCATGTCGGCTCACGGCGGACAGTTTCCGGCCACGGCGGACCAGATCGCCACGCTGCCCGGCATTGGCCGCTCAACCGCCGCCGCGATAGCCGCCTTCTCGCAGGGCGAGCGGGCGGCGATTCTCGACGGCAACGTCAAACGCGTGCTGTGCCGGGCATTCGGCGTGGACGGTTTTCCGGGTAGCGCAGCGGTTGAGAAACAACTCTGGACGCTGGCTGAAGCGCTGTTGCCCGACACACAGATTGGCGACTATATTCAGGCCCAGATGGATCTGGGTGCCACGGTGTGCACCCGCGGCACGCCCAACTGCGGCGCCTGTCCGCTGGCAGAAGACTGCGTCGCCCGCCTCACCGATCAGACGCAATCACTCCCCACGCCTCGCCCACGCAAGCGCCCGCCGCTGCGGCAAAGCCGGCTGGCAATCATTCAACGGGGCAATGAAGTGCTGCTGGAACGACGCCCGCCCAAGGGCATCTGGGGGGGGTTGCTGGTGCTACCCGAGATCGGCGACGCGCCGACCGCCGACTGGCTGAGCGCCCAGTTCAGCACCCTCACCAGCGCGATCGCGACCGGGGAAATCTTGCGCCACACCTTCACGCATTTTGTGCTCGACATCACGCCGGAGCACATCCTCCTGCCCACCGATGCCACGCCCCGCCTGGCCGATACGCAGCAATGGCTTCCACTGTCGAAGCTGGCCGACGCGGCACTGCCGGCGCCGGTGCGTACTTTGCTATCGCGCTACGCGGGGCCCTAGCGTAGTGCTTGCGAAGTCCCCATACCGCTTAGGGTCGGCTTCAGCCGACCAAGGCGGGTTGAAACCCGCCCTACAGGGGTGACAACAATTGCAATGCAGACCACTAAAGCAGGTTTCGCTGGCCGAGATACTGCTGGATGATCTCCAGCCGGCTCACCACGTCGTCGAGTTCGAGCAGTTTCTGGCGCGCCAGCAGCGAGATCGGCAAGACTTCGGCGTAACGCGCGCCGACCCACTCGGCGTCTTCAAACAGATGCGGTTGCGGCACGCGCTCGCCCAGATCCCTGACGATGCGCTCAAGCAGCGGAATCAGGTTGGCCTGCGCGGCCGGCAGCGGCGTCACCGGCAGGGGCGGCAGCCATTCCACCTCGCCGGTCAGCAACTGCATGCGATCGACGCTGTGGTCGGTGATCCGGAACCGGCGCTCGCCCGCGACCACGATGTTCACTTCATTCACCGCATCGGCATCGGCGGCCACCACCCGGGCTTCGGTACCCACCGTGTGCGGCACGGCCGCCTCGCCGGTTTCGCCGCCGGCGGCGATCAGGCAGATGCCAAATGTCGACTTCACCCGCAGGCACTCGGCAAGCATGTCCATGTAGCGCGGCTCAAAAATGCGCAGTGGCAGGTGCCCGCCGGGAAACAGCACGGCCTGAAGGGGGAACAGCGGAAGTGTCGTGGTTTGACTCATGAAAACGGCGCGTCATGGTTCGGCCGGCGAAGCCTGAGCCGGGCCGTAAATGGCAGCGGGCGCCCCGGAATGACCCGGGGCGCCCGCCAGCGGATGAAACATTCTAACAAGACCGACGCCACGGCGCCGGCCGCGCTCAGTGGCCGATGATCTGGCTGAGGAAGAGCTGCGTACGCTCGTTTTGCGGGTTGTTGAAGAACTCCTCGGGCGGATTGCTTTCGACGATCTGGCCGCGGTCCATGAAGATGACCTTGTCGGCCACCGTCTTGGCGAAGCCCATTTCGTGCGTCACGCACATCATGGTCATGCCGGACTCGGCCAGCTCGATCATGACGTCCAGCACTTCCTTGATCATCTCGGGGTCGAGCGCGGAGGTCGGCTCATCAAACAGCATGATGCGCGGGTTCATGCACAGGCTGCGGGCAATCGCCACGCGTTGCTGCTGACCGCCGGAGAGCTGACCGGGGTATTTCTTGGCCTGGTCGGGGATCTTCACCCGCTCAAGGTATTGCATGCCGATGGCTTCGGCTTCCTTGCGCGGCATCTTGCGCACCCACATCGGCGCCAGCGCCAGGTTCTCCAGCACCGTGAGGTGGGGGAACAGGTTGAAGTGCTGGAACACCATGCCGACTTCCTTGCGGATCTGCTCGATCTGGCGCAGGTCGGAGGTCAGTTCGGTGCCGTCGACGATGATCTGCCCCTTCTGGTGTTCTTCCAGACGGTTGATGCAGCGGATCATGGTCGACTTGCCCGAGCCCGAGGGGCCGCACACCACGATGCGCTCGCCCTTGGCCACTTGCAGGTTGATGTCTTTCAAGACATGGAATTTGTCATACCACTTGTTGACGCCGCGAAGCTCGATCATCACTTCGTTGTCTGCGGCGGTATTCGGAACGGCAGCTGTCATGGCCATCTCCAGGTTCTATTCAATAACGGGCGCGACCTGTTGGGTCAGCGCTTGTGTCCGGTGTGCAGCTTGCGTTCCAGCGCCTGGCTGTAGCGCGACATGCTGAAGCAGAAGATCCAGAACACGAAGGCGGTAAACACATAGCCCTCGGTCGAGTAGCCCAGCCAGTTCGGGTCGTTCAAGGCGTTCTGCACCATGCCCAGGACGTCAAGCAGGCCAACGATGATGACCAGCGTGGTGTCCTTGAACAGGGCGATGAAGGTATTGACGATGCCCGGAATCACGATCTTCATGGCCTGCGGCAAGATGATCAGACCCATCTTCTTCCAGTAGCTCAGGCCCAGCGCGTCGGCCGCTTCGTACTGTCCCTTGGGAATCGCCTGCAGCCCCCCGCGCACCACTTCGGCGATGTAGGCCGACTGGAACAGCGTGATACCGATCAGCGCCCGCAGCAGCTTGTCGAAGCTGACGCCTTCGGGCAGGAACAGCGGCAGCATCACCGAGGACATGAACAGCACGGTAATGAGCGGCACGCCGCGCCAGAACTCGATGAACAGCACGCACATCGACTTCACCGCCGGCATGTTGGTGGCCTGACGGCCCAGTGCCAGCATGATGCCCAAGGGCAAGGCGGCCACGCAGCCCACCGACGCAAGCAACAGGGTCAGCGTCAGGCCGCCCCATTGCGAGGTCTCGGTCTGTTCGAGACCAAACACGCCGCCAAACAACAGGATGAAGCCGAAGATCGGAAAAACGAAGATGACGAACACGCCCAGTTTCACCTTGTGCCGGAAGCTCTCGATGAACAACGGGGCCATGCATGCGATCAGCGCGATGTAGATCAGGTTGATCCGCCAGGTCTCGTTCTCCGGGAAGAAGCCGTACATGAAGGTGGAGAACCGGGCGCTGATAAACACCCAGCACGCGCCGCCCGAGGTGCAGGCATCGCGGCTGTCGCCGATCCAGTCGGCATCGAAGAACAACCAGTTGAGCAAAGGCGGCAACAAGGTCGCCAGCAAATAGATGGCGAACAGCGTGAGCAACGAGTTGATGGTGTTCGAGAACAGGTTGCGTCGTAGCCACCCGATGACGCCCACCGAAGCTGCGGGAGGCGGCAGATCGGGCAGTGGAGCAAAGTCATGACTCATGATCAACGCTCCCTCAACGCCATCTTGGCGTTGTACCAGTTCATGAATATCGAAATGATCAGGCTGAGCACCAGATACACGCTCATCGTGATCGCGATGATCTCAACGGCCTGACCGGTCTGGTTCAGCGTGGTACCGGCAAACACCGCGACCAGGTCCGGGTAGCCGATGGCGGCCGCCAGGGACGAGTTCTTGGTGAGGTTCAGGTACTGGCTGGTCAGCGGCGGGATGATCACTCGCATGGCTTGCGGAATCACCACCAGACGCAAGATCCAGCCCGGGCGCAGCCCCAGCGCGCTCGCCGCTTCGGTCTGCCCGTGCGACACCGCCTGGATGCCGCTTCGCACTGTTTCGGCAATAAAGGCCGCGGTGTAGATCGACAAGGCCAGCACCAGCGCAAACAGCTCTGGGATGATCGCCACCCCACCTTGAAAGTTGAAGCCTTGCAAGGACGGGTAGTCGAGGTGCATGGGCGCACCGGTGGCAAAAAACACCACGGCAGGCACGCCAATCAGGATCGCCAGCGACGCATACACGGTGTGGAACAACTGCCCGGTCGCTTCAAAACGCTTACGCGCCCAGCGCGCCAGGATGATGACCGCCACGATCGACGCGATGATCGCCAGCCCGGTTGCCATGAAGCCCGACTCGAACACCGGCGCCGGGATATACAAACCGCGATTGCTGAGAAACAGCGAATCGCCGACCGACATGGCCTGGCGCGGCCCCGGCAGGTTGAAGCCGATGGCGTAGTACCAGAAGAAGATCTGCAGCAGCAACGGAATGTTGCGGAAGATTTCGATGTAAGTCGCCGCCAGCTTGCTGATCAGCCAGTTCGACGACAGGCGGAGCACGCCCATGATGAAACCGATGATCGTGGCAAAGAAAACACCGAGCACCGACACCAAGATAGTGTTGAGCAGACCCACCAGAAAGGTGCGGCCATAGGTTGAGGTTTCGTTGTATTCGATCAGCGACTGAAGAATGCCGAAACCGGAGGCTCTGTCGAGAAAGCCGAAACCGGTCGAAATACCGCGCGACTCCATGTTGGTCAGGGTGTTGCGGACGATGAAGAAGATAAACGCCGCGACGGTAATGCTGGCGATTATCTGGAAAACCAGTGCTCTGAACTTGGGATCGGACAGAAGCCGTGGCTTGGCGGGGGAGTCCCGCTCGGGGCTTGCATCAGCCATGGTATGCCTCAGACGGTTTGAGAAAGAGGGCGACCCGGCGCGCCACGAGGAAGCGCCGGGTCGCTGGCCGCCTTAGCGAATCGGCGGTGCGTACTGAATGCCGCCCTTGTTCCACAGTGCGTTCTGACCACGCGAAATCTTCAGCGCGCTGCCTTCACCCACGTTGCGCTCAAACATCTCGCCGTAGTTGCCCACTTGCTTGACGATGTTGTAGGCCCACTTGTCATCAACGCCGAGGAACTCACCCTTCACGCCCTCAACACCGAGGATGCGGCGGATGTTGGGGTCGGCGCTCTTGAGCATCTCGTCGACGTTCTTCATGGTGATGCCCGCTTCTTCGGCGTTGATCTGAGCAAACAACGACCAGCGCACCAGATTGAACCACTCGTCGTCACCCTGACGCACGACCGGACCCAGCGGCTCTTTCGAGATCACTTCCGGCAGCACCATGGCGCTGTTCGGGTCCGTCAGCTTGATCCGAAGTGCATACAGCTGCGACTGGTCGGAGGTCAGCATGTCGCAACGGCCGGCCTCGAAGGCTTTGACGGTTTCGTCCGAGCTATCGTAGGTGATGGCCTTGTATTCCATCTTGTTGGCACGGAAGTAGTCCGCCAGGTTCAGCTCCGTGGTGGTGCCGGCCTGAATACACACGGATGCGCCGGACAGCTCCTTGGCGCTCTTCACACCCAGCTTCTTGGAGACCATGAAGCCCTGACCGTCGTAGTAGTTCACGCCGGCAAAGTTCAGGCCCAGGCTGGTGTCACGGGTGAAGGTCCAGGTGGTGTTACGCGGCAGCATGTCGATCTCGCCAGACTGCAGCGCGGTAAAGCGCTCTTTGGCGTTGAGCGGGGTGTACTTCACCTTGCTCGCATCACCAAACATCGCGGCGGCAACGGCACGGCAAGCATCCACGTCGATGCCTTTCCAGTTGCCCTTGTCGTCAGTGGCGGAGAAGCCCGGCAGGCCGGTACTGACGCCACACTGCACATATCCCTTCTTCTTCACAGCATCGAAAGTTGCACCCGCCTGCACCGTGCCGGCAATCATCAGACCGGCCGTCGCGGCAGCAGTCAATACAGAAATCCGCTTGAAGTTCATCAACATCTCCTCCAGTTCTTAATCTGGTTAGCGTGGGAGCCAGGCTTTCGGATAGGCCTGGTCGGTCCACTGTCATGCCGGCTCGTAGCCGGGCATACCCCTATTTAAACAACTGTTCGGCAGCAATACAACGTGGCAGCACTGCGGGAAACCCCTATGAACACTGACACTCAGCGCCACCACCGGACAGAATGCTGGGATGCAGCAATGCTGGATAAGTAGTCAGCCGTCTTTCGCTGCACCGCAGCAGTTATCCAGTAGCAGAATTGATGCCAATCAATGCTCAAGCGGCTTATTTAAAATGTCGCAGCACACAAAAGCGCTGAAAATTCAATCGGTTTCGCCCCAGCGCGGCATCAGCGCATGCGCAATTCCAAGCTGATCAAGGATGCGTGCAACAACAAAATCAATCACGTCCTGCACCGACGTGGGGCGCGTGTAGAAGCCCGGATTCGCCGGAAGGATGCACACCCCGAGCCGCGACAGCTTGAGCATGTTCTCGAGATGGATGGCCGAAAACGGCGTTTCCCGAGGCACCAGCACCAGTTTTCGGCCCTCTTTGATGACCACATCGGCGGCGCGCTCGATCAGGTCCTGACTCATGCCATTGGCAATCGCGGCCAGTCGCCCCATGGTGCAGGGGCAAACCACCATCGCATCCGGTGGGTTGGAGCCCGACGCCGGCGGCGCAAACCAGGCCTCGCGCCCAAACACACGCAGTTGCCCCGGCGCCGCGCCAAAGCGCGCCGACAGCTCGGTCTCCACCTCCGCCGCGCGCGAGGGCAGGTGCCAGTCCATCTCCTGCTGCGCCACGATCTGCGCCACCTGGCTATACAGCAACCAGACCGTGTGGCCCGCGCCCAGCAGGCATTCGATCAGACGCAGGCCGTAGGCCATGCCGGAGGCGCCGGTCAGCGCAACGGTGACGGTGAGGGGTTGTGTCATGACGGTGCGCTCATTGCAGATAATCGCTGATCAAGGCCCAGCGCCCGTTCTCGATGCGCGCCAGCCGCCCGACGCGGTTGCCGAGGTGGTCGGTTTTGGAGAAGCGATACTCCGGGCTGCCAAAAAAGTCGCGCGTGGTGTGCACGGTTTCCATCGCGGCGACAAAGCGCGGCGCAGTGAGCTCAGCCCCGGTCGCCTCAAGCCCCTGGATGAACACGTCCGCCACGTTGTAGCCCATGGCACTCCAGATGTTGGGCGTCGCGCCAAAGCGCTGGCGGTAGCGACCAATCCAGTCGGCCAGTGCGCTGTTGGCGCCCTCGGCGTAGGGCAGCGGCATCACGCTCACGCCGTACAAGCCCTCGACCGCCGCACCGCCCAGTTCATGGGTTTGCGCCGAGTAGCCCGAGGCGGTGACCAGCATGTCGACGGCCCAGCCGGTCTTGCGCGCCTCGGCCACCGAGGCCACGGTCTCGCGCACCACGGTGGCCAGCACCACCAGGTCGCAGTCAGCCGCGCGCAAGCGGGCGATCTGGCTGGCAAAGTCAGTCGCGCCGCGCTTGTAGCCCACCGCCTCAACCAGCGTCAGGCCGCGCTGCGCCAGACCGGCCTCGACGCCCTTCTTTACCTCGTGGCCGTAGTCGTCGTCCTGAAACAGCAGCCCGACCCGCGTGTAGCCGCCGCGCGTGAGCATCTCGCGCACCGCCGCGCTCATGTAGTCCTGATAAGGCGCAAAGAGCTGAAACTTGAGCGGATGCAGCGGCGAATACGTGGCCTGATGCGGCGAGAACGGAAACAGATGCGGCCGGCCGGCGTCGAGCGCCAGCGGCATCGAGGCCATCACCACCGGCGTGCCAAGGTTGCCCACAAAGGCAAACACCTTGTCGCGCGAGAGCAGCTTGCGGGTCGCCAGCACCGCCCGCTTCGGGTCGTAGCCGCTGTCTTCCGCATGCAACTCCAGCTTGCGTCCGTGCACCCCGCCGCGAGCGTTCGCCTCTTCAAAGCGCAGCAGCATGCCATCGCGGATCGGCGCGCCCAGCATGGCGATCGGGCCTGACAGATCCTGAATCGTGCCCACCCGTATCGTGCCCGCCGTCACGCCCGGCTCGGCCTGCGCCACCCCACTGGCAAACACACTCGCCATCATGGCCATCAAGAATCGTCGCAGCACGGCGCCCTCGCTTTTGTTGTTTTCTGAACGGCCATTATCACGCCAAACCGGTGGCGGCACTCAAGCCTCGGCGTGTCACACCGCCTGCTTATGATGCCGTTATACTCGCCAGCTGCCGCAGCACCGACATGCCCAAACACCTCAATCATAGGATTGCCCCGCAATGAAGAAGACCTGGCTCGCCCTGCTTGCCGCCCCCGTTGTCGCCTATCCGGCGGCCGCGTGGTATCTCGGCTCACAAGTCGAATCCACCCTCAGTGCGCAGTACAAGCAGGTCGAGACGCTGCCGTACATGAAGGTCGTCGAGCGCACGTATGAGCGCGGCGTGTTCAGCGCCACCGAGTCGGTCACGGTCGAACTGTTTGGCGCGATGATGCAGGCCGTACAGCAGGCCACGCCCGACGCCAAACCAGCCGAACCGATGCGCATCCGCTTCCGCTCGCAGATCCAGCACGGCCCCTTTGCCGGCGGCGCGCTGGCCGCCGCGGTGGTCGATAGCGAGTTGGTGCTCGACGCCGCCACGCAAGCCGAAGTTGCCAAGCTGTTTGGCAACAGCCAGCCGCTCACCGGCCACACCGTGTTCAAGCTCGACGGCAGCGGCACGGCCACCGTGCTGAGCCCGGCCTTTGCCTCGCAGTTCGCCAACCCCGAAACCGGCGAGCCGGTGAACATCGCATGGGAAGGCATCCGCGCCACGGTCGATTTCGCCCCCGGCATGAGCCGCTACACCATGAGTGGCGAAGCCCCCAAGCTCGAAGTCCAAGACCCGACCGGCGCGCACATGCTCATGACCGGCATGCGCTTCACCGGCGAGCAGCAGCGCATGTTTGAGGACGAGCCCCTGCTCTTTTCGGGCAAGCAGCGCATCACCATCGATGCCATGCAGATGACCATTCCCGAGGAAGACGCCGGCCAGGTCAGCTTCAAGCAGATCAGCTACGACATCGACATGCCGGTACAGGGCGACTTCATCGACATGAGCGCCAAAATGGGCGCCGAGATTGTCGACATCGGCGGCACGAACTACGGCCCCGCCCACTACGACCTGTCGCTCAAGCACCTGCACGCGCGCACCGTCGCCAAGCTCTACCGCGTGCTGCTCGAAGCCTATGCCAACCCCGCCATGATGGGCCCCGACGCCGATCCACAGCTGGCGCTGGCACCGCTCGCCGGGCCGGCCATGGAACTGCTCGGCCACAACCCCAGCTTCTCGCTTGACCGCCTCAGCTTCACCACCCCGCATGGCAACGCCCACCTCGACCTGCGCGCCAGCGCCCCCGGCATCACGCCCGAGGCCATGGCCAATCCGGGTCTGATCATGGCCGTGCTCGACGCCGGCGCCAACATCGCCGTACCCGAAGCGCTGGTCTTCAACCTGCTCAAGGAAAACGCCACCGCCGCACTCGCCGCCCAAAGCGAGACCGGCACCGTGTCCGACGAAGACATGCAGATGGTCGCCGCGCAATTCGAAGGCAAACTGCAAGAACTGAGCGGCCAGGGCTTCATCACCCGCGACGGCGGCGTGGTCAAATCCACCGTCGCCTTCAAGGCCGGCCAGCTCACCGTCAACGGCAAGCCCTTCAACCCGATGGCCATGCAGTAAAACGGCAGCGGCTGGCCGGGGCATCCCCCCCGCCAGCCGCGCTGTCGCACAAAAAATACCCCGGGAAGACACCCACGGCACCCGCCGTAGGGTGGGCGGCTCGCCGCCCACCAGCGACTTCCCGCACAACCAATGCAGGGTGGGCAGGCAAGCTGCCCACCCTTGTATTGTTTCCCCATGAATCCTGATCGTTGTATTTTGCTTTTGCATTGATCAGGAAACATCTCCGGGGGGCACCCCGGAGCGAGCGGTCGGATGCCGTGCCCACCCTTGGGCTTCTCGCCCGAATCGTAGATCCTTGCAGCGACCGCTCATCCTCTTGAAAAGATCGGACAGTATCTTTGGCCCGGCCGCGCCGGCAGCCCGCATTAACAAGGTAGATCAACGAGGAGGCTCCCATGAATCCGTTTTTCCTGGGCATCGATGTCGCCAAAGCCAAGCTCGACTGCGCCCTGCTCTTGCCCGAGGGCAAACTGCGTCACAAGACGGTTCCCAATACACCGGAAGGCTTTGACACACTACGCGTGTGGTTGCGCAAAAGCGGCGCCGAGCCGGTGCATGTGTGCATGGAGGCGACGGGCGTGTATTGGGAGGGTGTCGCCGAGTACATGGCGGCGTTCGACTCAGTATGCGTGAGCGTCATCAACCCATCCCAGATCAAAGCCTTTGGCGCCTCCGAGCTGGTGCGCACCAAGACCGATCGGGTCGATGCCGGGCTCATTGCCCGCTTCTGTGCCGAGCGTCGCCCCCCGCCCTGGCAGGCACCTAGTCCGACCGAGCAGGCACTGCGTGCCATGGTGTTACGGCTCGATGCGCTGCAGCGCATGCGTACCCAAGAGCGCAACCGGCTGAAAGTGGCGCGAGCGACGGTGCGCGAGGGGATCGAGGCGCATGTGCATTGGCTCGATACGCAGATCGAGGCCCTGGCCAAAAAGATCCGCGACCACATCGACCAAGACCCCGGCATGCACGACAAGCACGAACTACTCATGTCCATCCCCGGCCTCGGTGAGCGCACCATTGCCGTGTTGCTCGCCTTCTATGGGGACCCGGATCGCTTTGGCAATGCGCGCCAAGCCGTGGCCTTTGCCGGGCTCGACCCGCGTCATCACGAGTCCGGTAGCAGCGTCAAAGTCCCGCCACACATGTCGAAAATCGGCCACGCCTTTATGCGTAAGGCGCTCTACATGCCTGCGATGGTGGCACTCAACCGTACCGACTGGGGCTCCCGCTTCCACCAACGCCTCACCACCGCCGGCAAGCCGCCCATGGTGATCATTGGCGCCATGATGCGAAAGCTCGTACACGTCGCCTTCGGCGTACTCAAGTCCCGACGTCCGTTCGATCCGAGCCTACATGGGGCTTGATTCGGATAACAGTATCTACGTTGACCGCGCGGCTAACGCACCAGCCCCGCCGGTCGCCACAGCACCACGGCCACCAGCACCAGCCCGAACGCCACCAGCTCCAGCCCCGCCATGTTTGCCACCCCGGCCGGCAGCACATCGCGCAGCAGCGCAATCGCCTGCGGCAGCGCGACGATCACCACCGCACCCCAAATCGCGCCCATCAAGCGACTCGCGCCGCCGACAAACACCAGCATCAGCATCTCAAACGACACATGCAGCCCAAACTGCTCCGGGCTGAGGTAGCCCAGCCAATGCGCGTACAACGCCCCAGCCAGCGCGCCCAGCGCGCCGCCCACGGCAAAGGCCAGCCCCTTGGCGTGCGCGGTGTCGATCCCGCTCGCCTCCGCCGCGCCCTCATCATCGCGCACCGCCCGCCATGCCCGGCCGAGGCGTGAGTTCAGCAGACGCCGGCAGACGAGCAAGGCCAGCGCCAGCGCCGTCGCACTCACCGCAAACTGAGTCAGCGGATCAACCACCGCCCAGCCCGCCAATGTCAGCGCCGGCACGCTCAAGCCCGAGGCGCCGCCGGTGAGGCCGTCAAAACGCACCAGCGCCTCTTCCACAATCAGCGCCACCGCCAGCGTGCTCATTCCAAACGCCAGCCCCCCCAGGCGCCGGCCCGGCAAGCTGGCCAGCACGCCGAGCAGCGCGCCGCCGGCAATCGCCACCGCCAATCCCAGCAGCGGCGGTCCACCGAGCGCCACCCACCCCGCTTGCAGGTAGGCCCCCACCGCCAGAAACGCGCCATGCCCCAACGAAATCTGCCCGCTCTGCCCGAGGATGATCACCAACCCCAACCCGGCGATGGCCCAGGTCGCCACAAAGGCGAGCTGGCCAAGACCGTAATCGAGCCCGAGCGTCCCCACCGTGGCCACCACGAGCGCAAGCAGTGCGGCCGCCTGCCTCATGCCGAACGCCCCGCAAACAGCCCGCGCGGAAAGCACAGCAAGGCCAGCAGCATCAAGACATACGCCGTCACATGGTTCGCGCCTTCGGGCAGGTAGCGCCCGGCCAAGGCCTCGGCCACGCCAATGAACACCCCGCCCGCCAGGGCGCCGGGCAGGCTGTGCATGCCGCCAATCACCGCCGCTGGAAACGCCTTGAGCGCGACCACGCCCATGGCCGGATGCACGAAAGTGACCGGCGCCATCAAGATGCCCGCCAGCGCCGCCAGCGCCGCGCCGAGTGCCCAGGCCAGCGTGTGCATGCCAGACGTCGACACGCCCATCATCGCCGCGATGCGCGGGTTCTCGGAGCACGCCCGCAAGGCCAGACCGGCCCGCGACAATCGAAAGAAAGCCGCCAGCGCGGCACACGTGAGCACGGTGGCCGCGATCACCCCCAGGTGCGCAAAACTGACGGTCAGCGACCCGAGCTGCACCTGCCCCGACAAACCCGGCAAAGCCAACTGGTGCGCGCTATGCGTCGCCGCCGGCACGGTGGTGACGCCACCGCGCAGCATCAAACCCAGGCCAAAAGTGAGCAACACCGCCGTCAGATGCGGCTGCCCCATCGCCCGGCGCAGCGCCAGGCGCTCCACCAACGCACCCGCCAACGCCATGCCTGCCACCGCGACCGCCACCGCCAGCCACGCCGGCCAACCCGCCGCTGCCGTCAGCGCCACCGCCGCAAACGCGCCCACCATCAGCAGCTCGCCCTGCATGAAGCTCACTGCCTCGGTGGCCTTGTAGACCAGCACAAACGACAAGGCCACCAGACCGTAGATACAGCCGGTGGCAATGCCGCTGAGGAGAATCTGGAGAATCATGGCGCAGAGAATACCTGCTCCAGACGCGGATGCCGACAAGGCCGGCACCACGCAAGCGCTGGCTCACGGGATCTTCACAACACGCATCGAACGCACCTGGTTGCGGATCTCTTTGGGCAGGCGGCCGTCCTTGGTCTGGCGGAACTGGCCGCCCCGCCAGCCGGCCTTGGGATACATCTCCAGCATGTAGCCGTCGCGCAGATCGACGAAGTCCACTCGCTTGCCCAGCGTGTCCCAGCCGGTGTGGCGGATGTCGGTGTACTCGCCATAGCGCAGGCACAGGCCGTCTTTCTTGGCCTTCATGTCGTGGCGGCTGGTGTAAACACACACCGGATAGCCGCCCACCTTGTCGTTGAGTTCGTAGGCCCACACCCCGCGCAGCTTGCCGCGACGGATGTCGATCGGGCCGTCCTGGGTGATCTTGGTCTTGATCAACGCACCGCTGGCGTTCTCATACCAGACGGTCGCGCCCCAGCCGGCCTTCAGCCCGATGTACTGCACCGGCAGGTCGAAGTGCGGCACCGCCTTTTTCAGGTACTTGTCGCGAAATTTCTTTTCATCGCCGCCCACGCCGTTGATGCCGTGGCCGCCCCAGCGCACGCAGGAGCGCTCGCTCTTGATCTTCTGCTCGCCGGCTTTCTCATACAGATAGAGACACACCGGATGCCCCTTGCCGGCATGCGCCACGCTGGCGCCAAGCAGGCTGCCGGCGGCGATCGCAGCGATTGCGGCCGAATGGATCAGGCGGGTGAGGGGGGTCGATTGCTTTGACATGATGCGCTCCTTGAGTCGTTCGAATGAGTGCCATGGCCGGTGCGCTTCGGGCGGGTGGCCCTTGCGTCGGCTGGTGATTCATTCTCGAGCGCGGCGGGTGCAGCGTTAATGGGGTCGACACCCCATATTGGTCGGCGCCCTCCAATAGAAAACGGCCGGGCTACCCGCCCGGCCGCTGTCGGATGGACTCAGAAGGCGCTTACAGCACCGGCACCGTCACGGCGACCTGATCCCACACCTTGGTGCCCACTTCGTTGTACTCGCCATACTCTGCCCCCAGCCCGACCCCGGCGCTGAAGGTGAAGCCGGCCAGGCGCTCCTGGGCACGGGCATCGGGGTCGAAGTAGGTGTACCAGACACCGCCCCCGACACTGACCACGCCGCTGACAGAACCGACCACGCCTTGCGTATGGCCGGTTTCATAGGGCAGCTTCCAGAAACCGATGACCACGCTGCCATCGACGCCCACCGCCACGCCCTTGCTCAGCCCCCCCGACGCGTAGGGCCGCAGCCGGCCGCTGGCGGTATTGATTGCCAGCCCGAGCTCGCCATTGATGCCGCCGAGCACGGCCACGTCGCCGCCGGCGCCGACCGTGAGCTCGCGATAACCGAGGCTGCGTGCGAGTTTGACGACGCGGATGAAGCTTTGCTGGCCGATCAGCACCTCGGTTGCCGCCTTCCAGTCACGCCGGATCAGGGCGTTGCGATACGCCTTGCGCGTTTCTTTGCCCGAGAACATGCCGTCGAGAAACTCCTTGGCCGCACCCTTGAGCTGGTTTGAGCGCGGCAGGTTCTGACGCGCCGCCGCCTTGATATCGAAGGCCGGCGCGCAGGCCTTGCCCTTCTTCGTGCCGAACAGGCTGCTGAGCATGGTCTTGAGCTTGGGCGGCTGTTTGGCCGGACGCAGGTTGCTGTCGCAGCCAAAACTGCCTTTGACCGGCTTGCAGCGGTTGGTCGACGCCGCGCCGACGCCGTCACGCTCATAGCCGGCGGGGCAGGACATGCAGGTGCCGAAGACATTGAACTGGCCACTTGCACAACCCGAGGCCTGCTTCTGATAGACCGCGCGCTTGTACGGGCCGCCAATAAGCTTGCCGCGCTCGCGGCAGGCCTTGGCGTGATCGAGTTTGTGCGCGGTGCGCTTGTAGCCATTGGGGCACACCCAGCAGCTGCCGCCGCGCACGGTGGAGAAGTACGACTGCTTGCCGGGGCAGCCCAGGTTCCTGGCCTTGCCCTTGGCAATGGGCTTCACCTTGCTGCAGGGCACTTCGCCAAATCCACCACAACCCGGCGTCACGTCATCGCGCACCGGCGGGGGCGGCGTCGGTGTCGGGTCGGGCAACGGCACCGGCGGCACAATCGCGATCGGCGGCACGGGCACGGGAGGCCCGGCCATGCGCATCTCGGCCTCGTAGGCCGTCCGGTTATCGATGTCGACCGGAATGAGCTGATAGCGGACCGGCCCGAGCGCGCCCTGCACCGCCACATCCATCTGCCCCTCGCTGTTCAGGCTGGCGCTGAAGGGGCCCTGCAGGGGCAGATCGTCACCGGCGAACTGCGCCGGGCTGGCGCGACGCACGTTCTGCCACACCACCATGCCGGGCTGGATCTGCATCACGCCCAGATGCAACCAGGGGTCGACCGCGTAAGCGCGGCCAGCCTCGATGCGAATGCGTTTGCCAATCGTGCTGATCCGCCATTCGCCATCGACTGAGGTGACGGTATTGCGTCCGACAGCCTCCTTCATTGGCAGCGCCGCGGGGATCTGGGCGCAGGCGCCAAGCAGTCCCAGCAGGGGCATCAGCAGCAAAAGACGGAGCTTGAGATAGCTTGAGGTCTTGTGATGGGGCGTTTTCATTTTTGTGGGCTCCGTTTAATCATCAGCGTCGTCATCGACGTCGCTATCGTCACCAGCGTCGTGCTCGACCGGGGCTTCGTCCTCTCCTGACAGCCCGCCATCATGACCGAGACTAACAGGCTGAAGCTGGTAGCGAATAGTCCCAAGCACGCTGGCGACGGTCACATCGAGTACGCCGCTGGCATCGCGAACCGCCTCGAATCGCCCCAGCAAGGGCAGATCGTCACCCACATAGCGTCCATCGCCGGCCTGCTGGATGTTCTGGATCACCACCATGCCGGGCTGCACCTGCAGCACGAACATATGCAGCCATGAATCGACCGCGTAGGCGCGCCCGCCTTCGAAGCGAATCCGCTTGCCGATGGTGTTGATCATCCATTCGCCATCAATATCCATCGCCGCCCCGGCCGGCACGCTCGCCGAGGAGGGCAGGAAGGCGGGAATCTGCGGCACCTGCGCCTGAACAGCGGTGCTGCCAAGGCTGGCGGCCATCAGGCCGGTGGCAATCACTGCACGCAAAGTGCCGACGAAGCGGCGCGGGGTCGGGAGTGTGGTCGGTGTTTTCATGATCGTCTCGCTGTTGTCCAAGGGGGAGATGTCGGGCCTCATGTGCCCTGACGACAGCTGCATTCTTGGCCAACCGCCCCGATGCTTGAATGGGGTACACACCCCATCCTGCGCAATGAGCGCGCTGCGGGTTTCGGTTCCGATCGCGCCAGAAATGCGGTGATCACCCCATGCCCTGCACACAAAAGCCTTGCTATGGTGGAGCCGTCAAACCGCCGGGAGTCCCGCATGAAATACACTGCCCACATCACCCGCCGCCTCGCGCTGAGTCTTTGCCTGTGCGGCGCCGCGAGCATGGCCTTTGCCGAGCCCGCCGCCAGCACTGCCGCCGAGCATCCGTGCGCAGAAAAGCTCGATTACGCGCAGTCACTGCGCAGCGCCGATGGGGAGTCGCTCGCCTTCCGCAGCACCTCGCGCTGCGCCGGCGGGCTTTTCGTGCAGGATGTGCGGCGCCATGCGCCCGCCGCCGCCCCCCTGATTCCACTGGTCAAAGGCTGGTGGCTGAACGACTTCGTGGTCGCCCGCTGGGTGGATGAAGCCACCAGGGTGGCGCAGGTGCGGGCGCGCTATATCACCGGCGCCGGGCCGAGCGGCGCGCAGCCCTTCAACGTTGAGGTGACGCTGCGCTGGCGCGACGGCGCGTGGCAGGCAGACGAGCCACAGATCCGCGAGGCCGGCTTCGATCTGCCGACGCAGCTCGGCGACATGCTGACTGAAGCCGCCACCGCCGAGCAGTTCGAAAACCTGCCGCTCGCCGGCCCCGATCGTCCCCTGGCGTCATCGGTCGACTTCACGCGCCAGCGGGTGATCGTGATGCACGTTGCGAGAACCCATGGCGCGATGCGTTTCACTGCGCCGCGCGCGGTGCTCAAGGACGGCGCCTATCATCTGGGCTACGACATCGGCGACACCAACGTCACCCTGACCTGGCTGTGGTACATCGTGCCAAACGACGGCCGCCCGGTGCAGCGCATGGCGCGCTGTGCGCGCAGCCGCAAGGCCGCGCCCGACACGGCCCCGAAATCCTGCATTTAGTCAGCCACGCAGCCCAACCAAAAAGCGGCCGATGACCGGCCGCTTTCTTTGCGCGCCGGCTCAGGCCGGCGGTGCGACGCGCGCGATCTCGATCGTCGCGCAACTGCCGCGCCCGGCGGTCGACGCGAGCGCAAAGCGCATCTCGCCGGCATCGCACAAGGCCTGCACGATGCCCAGGCCCAGCCCGTGGCCGTCGCTCTCCGTCTCGCCGCGCGCGCCGGGTTCGCGTACGCGCGCCAGCGTTTCGGCATCCATCCCACGGCCGTTGTCGCGCACATGGAAGCACACCGCATCGCCCCGCCGGCGAAAGCTGACCAGAATCCGCGTGGGCGCGGCGTGCGCCAACGCGTTCGAAATCAGGTTGGTCATCGCGCGCATCGTCGACAAGGGGTCAACACAGATCCACGCCTCGGCCGCGCGCACCGTCAAGCGGATGCCACGCTGCGCCGCGTCGTCGGCGAACATCTGGCGCAGCATGCCGGCCAGCAGCGTCGTAGAGACGCACTCACGCGTGCCGTCGACGGTGTTTTCGTCATCCCCGCCGCGGGGCGCGGCGGGCGCGCCACCGTCGAGGTAGGCGCGGGCGAGGCTGTCGATGTAGTCCACCGCGCGGTCGAGCTTGTCGGCCCCGGCGCCGGGCGAGGCGCGCTGGAGGTGCTCGATGGCGATGCGCAAGGAGGCAATCGGCTGCTTGAGGTCGTGCGACACCGAGGCCAGCTGGCTGCGATGCTGCTCGGCGGCAGCGCAGGCTTTTTCGTAGTCGCGCTCGGCCTGCACCAGCGCGAGCTGCATGTCGGCCTCGGCCTTGGCGGCTTCGAGCGCGCGACGTTCGGCCGCGACCTTTTCGCGCGCGGCGGCGAACGCTTGCCAGATGACGATGGTGAGCGCGAAGGCGGCCATCAAGACCAGCAAGCCGCGATTGATCTGATTGAGCGTGGCGCGCTCGAAATCGAAGAGCAACCAGTGGCCAAGATAGACGCCGGCCGTGGCGCTGCCGACCACCGCCGGGAAGGCGCGCATCAGCCAGCGCAGGCGCACATCCGGCGTATGCCAGGTGAGCGGCGGCAAGGTCTGCGCGAGAATCATGACAAAAAACAGCGCGTTGGCCGGCAGCCACATCGCCGACAGCGGAATGCGCTTGAGCCACAGCGCGCTGCTGACACACAGCAGCGCCGAGGCAGCGGCCAACACCCACGCCGGGCGCGTCAGCCGGGCCAGCGGATGCGGCGCGTCGAGGCGCAGCGCGACCAGCCCGTAGCCGTAAGCGGTGACCGCGGTGGTGATGACAAAGGGCAGCGCCCACAGCACGAAATCACTCTCACCCAGCACCCGCGCGAGCATGCCGTCCTGCGCTGCGGCGTTGAACGTGAGCAGCACGATGAGCAGCACGTAACCAAGCCAGCGCGGCTGGCGGTAGGCGGCGACGATGGCGGCCGAGAAGGCCGCTGCGCTGAACGCGAAGGTGTAGAAGGCGATGTCGGCGGCGCCAATGCTGGCGCCGGGCGTGAGCGCCAGCGCCGACAGCGGGAAGAGCCCGGCCAGCAAAAACAGCCAGCGTGACGTGATCAAACGGTGGAACGGAAGGGCAATCATGGCGGCGTGCTCGCAAATCGGCCTGAAGGGCCGGGGCCTTCCATTGTTTTGCCGGGCACGCTCGGGCGGCATGGGGTGAAGACCCCATCTTTGTCACCGGCCACAGGCTGCGCAGTCGCCCTCACGTCGGGTCGATCAGCCCGTCCTTGAGCGCGCGCATCATCAACTGCGCGGCCGAATGGACATCGAGCTTGGTCATCAGGCTGGTGCGATGCTTGTCCACCGTCTTGGGACTGATGTTGAGCAGCGCCGCCATTTCCTTGTTGGTCTTGCCGGCAACCACCATGTTGAGAATCTGCCGCTCCCGGTCGGTGAGTGCAGCCGCCTGCTGACCGGCCGCGATCATGGCTTCGAACTCGGGCGCAATATGCCGCCCGCCGCGCAGGATCAGCGGCAACTTGTCGATCATCGCCGTCGCCGCGCCGCCCTTACTGAACAGGCCATCCACCCCGGCCTCGACCGTACTTGCCACCAGACCGGGCGAAGTGATGCCGGTGAACACCACGATGCGGGTGTCCGGGCTCCAGCGGCGGATGTCGTGGATGATCTCGGCGCCGCTGGCCAGCGGCATGGAGATGTCGAGAAACAGCAGATCGGGCCGGTGTGTCTTCACTTGCGCAATCGCCGCCAGGCCATCGGGCGCGATCGCGCAGATCTCGAAGCGCATCAACAACTGCGCCTCGGCCTGCGTCAGCAAGCTGCGGATGGCATCCTGGATGATGGCGTGGTCATCGGCCACGACCACCCGAACGGCACGGGAGTCAGTTCTTGTCTGCACGCGCTTGGGGGCCGCCACTCACGGCCTGATCGAGTCGCAATACGTTCGAGTATCGCAGGTTTCGCGGGCGCGTCGGCGACCGGCGTCAGCGACCGTCCGGAACAACCAGCTGAACCCGCCCACCGCCGGCGTGCTTGGCCAAATACATGGCACTATCGGCCCGGCTCAGAATGCTGCTGCGGTCGACACGGTCATTGCCGAACAGGGCGACACCGATACTGGCAGTGCAGTGATACTCCAGGGTCCGCCCGCGCCCATCGCCGGACGCCGTCAACACGTAAGGCGCAGCGAGCGCGGCACCGATCTTTTGCGCGACCTGAAGCGCCTCGATGGTTGCCGTATCCACATCTTCATTGAGCTCCCCCAGGACAAGCACAAACTCGTCACCGCCAAAGCGCGCCGCTGTGTCGATCTCACGGATGCATGATTTCAGACGCCGTGCGACCTCGATCAGCAGCAGGTCACCGATGTCGTGCCCATGCTCATCATTCAATGGCTTGAAGTTGTCCAGATCGAGAAACAGCGCGGCACCGTAGCGGCCGGTGCGCTTGCTCGCGGCGATGGCCTGACCGAGTCGCTCGGCCAACAGGCTACGATTTGGCAAGCCGGTCAGGTGGTCGTGCAGCGCCAAATCGAGGATCTCGGCTTCGAGGCGCTTGCGCTCGGTGATGTCGGTATGGACGCCAATCATGCGCGTCGCTCGGTGTGCGTCGTCCCATTCAATGATCTTGCCGACCGACTCGATCCACTTCCAGTCGCCGGTCTTCGTCTGCCGGCGGTAGGCCAGCGTGGTGGGTCCGCCCGAAGCAATACAGGCGTCGAAGGCCTCGCGCACGCCGGGGCGATCCTCGTCGTGAACACGCGCCATCCAGCTGGTCACATCGGTCTCGAGCTCAGCCGCCGCGTGACCGATCATGCGCAGATATTCGGGACTGACCGCCACCTTGCCGCTGCGCAGGTCGACATCGAACCAGCCCTGCTTGGCCGCTACCAGCGCCATGTTCAGCCGATATTCACTGGATTGCAGCGAGCGCTTTGCTGCCAGCAAACTCCTGTTCGCCCGATGCATGAAACCGGTGATCAGCACGGCGATACCGATCACCACCAACGCGGCAACGAGCGCATAAATCAGCCATGCGGCCACGGGTTTCGGCGCCGGATCGTAGAGAAAACCATCGAGTGGGCGTGCTGGCGTGTTCATGCCCTGGCGGACGAAGGTGTCGGCGATGCGTTGCCAGCGCAGCGGATTCATATGCCCGATCTGAATCAGGTCGGGTTGCATGATGGTCCGGATGGTGGTGGCCTCAAACAGGAGGTGGTCGCGGCTCTTCTCGGGGTTGTAGCGCTGACGGATCAGATCGACGATTTCCTCCGGGTGGGCCATGGCATAGTCCCAGCCCTTCAGGCTCGCGGCTTGGAAGGCGGCCACACGCTGAGGGTGTCGAAGCAACTCATCCTCAGTGGTGAACAGCACATCGCTATAAAAATCGATGCCGTAATCGTGAGGATCGATGATGCGATAGGCGATACCCAACTGCTCCAGCAGATACGGCTCGTTGGTTGCGTAGGCGTTGAAGGCGTCGACCCGCCCCGTGATCAGGTCGTCTATATCGAAGCTGCTCGGCACGATGTTCAGGCGGTCGCGCGCAATGCCCTCCATGGCCAGCAGCGAGAGCAACTCGGCGTTCTCCACACTCGGGGTCATCATCAAGCGCTTGCCGGCGAGGTCAAGCGGCGTGATCAAGTGGCTCGCCTCCAGCGTCAGCCAAACATTGGGCGAACGCTGAAAGATCGCAGCCAGCGCCACCACCGGCGCACCCTGCTGGTAAGCCACCACCAGACCCGAGTTGCCTACACCGTAGTGGGCATTGCCCTTGGTCAGTTCTTCCAGTGGCGTCGGCTTGTTGGGGCCGGCCGCGCGGATCTCGACATCCAGCCCCGCCGCGGCGTAATAGCCTTTCTCCAACGCGGCGTAATAGCCGGCAAACTGAAACTGGTGCACCCAGCGCAACTGCAAAACCACCGAGTCATCAGCAAGCGCCTGCCCCGCGCTGAGCAGAATCAGCGCCACACCGAGGCTTTTCGCAAAACCCATCAGTTTTCGGGTAAAGCGCGCGAAGCCGTTTTTCATCGTCGCCTCCCCTTTTTATCGATGACGATAGTGCAACGGCAGAATGCTCAAAAACGATCAATATGCACCACGAAGAGCTTTCAGACGACAGCCCGACGCGGTTTCTCACACCGCAAAGCCCATCAGACTAGGCGCATACTCCTACTTTGCGCACCCGCTGGCTAGGTCTCGTTACCCTACCGTCCCGCCTAGCGGACCCAAGCAACCGGTATCGACTGACATCGCTCAGGCCGCCAGACACCGCGGAGAAGCCCGGCAAGGCAATCCTCCAAATGGGCAAGCAACGCCACCCCACGCCCTGTTATCCTCCGCCCCATGCAAGGCATTGAACCTCTCATCTATGGCCTCGGCCTCGCCGGCGCGGCGGTTAACGCGGCCTCGGGCGTGCTCGAAGCGGGCCGCAAACCTTTTGACCTGTTCGGCATGGTGGTTGTCGCCCTGGCGGCGGCGCTGGGCGGCGGGTCCTTGCGCGACATGTTGCTGGACCGCACGGTGTTCTGGATTGCGGACCAGGCTTACCTGATCACGGCCCTGGTGGCGGGGGTGGCAACCTTTTTGCTGGCGCGGCGGGTGCGGCTGCCGGCGCAGTTGTTCTTGCTGCCGGACGCGATCGGGCTGTCGCTGTTCACGGTGGTGGGCACCTCGGTGGCACTGGCGCATGACGCGCCGTGGTTGGTGGCGAGCCTGATGGGTGTGGTGACCGGGGTGTTTGGCGGAATCTTGCGGGACGTGTTGTGCAACGAGGCGCCGGTGGTGTTTGGCGGGGAGTTGTATGGCAGCGCGGCCTGGCTGGGGGCGCTGACACTGATCGCGCTGCCCGAGCTGGGCGTGGGCCACGATGTGTCGGCGCTGTCGGCAGGGGCGGTGATTTGTACGATCCGGCTGCTGTCGATCCGCTTCAAATGGCATTTGCCGATTTATTCGGCACGGCGCTAGCGGTACGGCGTCGGGCGAGAGCGTTGGCCGGTTGAAACCGGCCCTACGGCGTACCACCGAATGCGCTTTAGTCGGGGGTGTTGAGGCGCAGGCGGGTGTTTTGCGCCTCAAGGCCTTGCATGCGCAGGCGGCCGACTTGCAGGTCGAGCCGTAACGGCCAGTCGCGCCAGGCGTCCAGCGGCAGGGCTTCGGCCGTGCGGGGGCCGGGGGCTTGCCAGCGGTCGAGGTTGAGCCGGTCGACCTGGGCGTCGACCGTCAGCCAGCGCGGCTGCGCCAGCGCGATCTGCCATTGGCCCTTGAGTCGGCTGTCTTCCACTTTGGCTTCTACGGTGCCTGCACCGGTGCGCTCGGCCGCTTGCCAGTGGCCGGTGAGCGCTGCGTCGACACCGAGCTGCGCACCGGGTTTGGCGGGGTCGGGCAGCGCCGCATTCACCTTGGGGAAAGCGCCTTCGATGCGACCGGTGGCGAGGTCGGCAGCGAGGTGAAAGCGCTCGGCGGTGACGTCGACCGGGCCCGCGGCGAGCGCGGTGACGACATGGACTTTGCCGCTGGCCGTCACTTGCTGGCCGGCGAGGGCGAGATCCACGCCAGTGAGCGTGGCGGTGGCGGCGTCCGCCGGGCCGGCCGGGACGAGCGTGGCCTTGGCTTGCAGGCCGAGGAGCTGCGCGCCGCCGCCGGCATAGCGGCCGGTGTCGGCCTCGGCGGTGAGTGTGATCTGGCGATCGCCGCCGCTTGCTCTTAGTTCAGTGCTGACGCCAGCGAGTTGCCAGGCGCCGTCGGGGGCCGACGCCACGGTGGCGACGCCGATCGCCAGCGATTCGATCGTTGCGGGGCCGACCTGGCCGGAGAAGGTGGCGGTGAGCTCAGTCAGCCGCGGCCCGGTGGCGGCAATTTCTACGCTGGTGCTCAGCGCGCCGTCGACGCTGGCCTCGGCGCTGGACGCACCGCCCCTGGCGTTCACCTGCCAGCCGCTGGGCGATTCGATCAGTTTGAGTTCTGCGAGGCGCACGCTGGCAGGCATGGCGAGGCCGATGAGCTCGACCGTCGCGTCGGTCACGGTGAGCGCGGCGAGCTTGACCGGCGCGTCGTCGTCGGCGGCCTCGGCGGTCGCGAGCGGCGTGGGCACTTGCCACTGGCCGTCCGCTTGCTGACGCAACTGGCCGCGCACGCCGCGAATGGCGATGGACAACGGGCGGGCGCTACCGTCGGCGCGCCAGTCGCTATGCAGTTCGAGGTGGTCGAGCTGCACGGTGCTGGGCGTGGCGCCGGGGCCTTGCCAGGCGACGCCGGCGAGCGTGAGCCGGGGCGGAAACACTTGCAGCGACACCGGGCCGTCGATACGCACTTGCCCGGCAAGCCGCGCATTGATCTGCTCGGCGAGGGTCTCGCCCAGCCAGCGGTCGCTGAATTGCCAGGCGACGAGGCCGGTGACGAGGATGGCGACGGCCATCAGCCAAAGGATGAAGCGGCCGGCGCGGCGACGGGGCGCGGTGCGCATGAGGACGCCTAGCGCAGCGCCGGCAAGTGCAGCGTGAAGGTGGTGCCCTGGCCCGAAGCGCTCTTGACCGAGGCGCGGCCGCCGTGACGCTCGGCCACGGTTTTAACGATCATCAGCCCGAGGCCAATGCCGGATTCGCGGCGACTGGCGGCGGTGGGCAGACGGCCAAAGCGCTGAAACAGGCTGGGCAGCAGATCTTGCCGGATGCCTTCGCCATGGTCGCGCACCGACACCGCCCAGCCGTCGTTCTCGCGGTGGAGCGTGATCTCGACGGTGCTGTCGGGCGCGCCGTATTTGACGGCGTTGCCGAGCAGATTGACCAGGGCACGACGCAGCAGATCGCGGTCGCCGCGCACATAGCCGTCGTCGTGGCCGCGGTTGTCGATCTGCACGGCCACGGTCACGCCACGTGCCTTGGCCAGCGCCCAGATCTCGTCGGCGGCGTCCTGCATGACGGCGGCGAGGCTGACCTCCTTGAACTGGCTGGAATCGATGGCGTCGGCGCGCACCAGGCGAAACAGGTCGTCGGCCAGCTTGAGTGCGGAGCGCGCGTAGCGGGTGAGCTGGTTGAGCAGCGCGTGGCCGCTGGCAGTTGCGTCGCCGGCGAGTTGCTCGGCCTCGATCAGGGTGAGGATGGAGGCGATTGGCGAGCGCATGTCGTGCGAGAGGTAGTGCATGGTCTCTTCGCGGCTGCGCTGGGCGTCGTGGATGCGGGTGATGTCGGCCAGCCCGAACACCGAGCCGAGTGGCCGCCCGGATGCATCGGCCAGGCCGGCCACCGACACCAGCAAGCGCGCGCCATTGGGGGCGTCGAGCTCGACGGTGCGGACGCTGCCGGCGCCCTCGTGCAGCGGCACGCCGCCTTCGGTGGGCACGCCCGGCGGCCACTCCAGCGACTTGATGGCACGCGCCACGGTGAGCGGCTCGGAGGCTTCGAGCAGGCGCATGGCTTCCTGGTTGCAGAGCATGACCTGGTGGGCCGGGTTGGTCACCACCGCACCGACCGGCAGGTGGTCGAGCGTGCCGACCACAAAGCGGTGCAGATCGCGCTGGCGCTGCACGGCCTGATCCACCCGACGGATACGCAATTGCAGCGGGTCGACCCCACGCGCGCGCGGCAGCTCGATCTGCATGGCGGGAAACAGCTTGGCCGCGTCGCGATCGAGGATTTCGAGCTGGTCGTCGAGGTGCCGTTGCGCGGCCTCGAGCCGCCGCCAGCTCCACAAGGGGTAGCACAGCAGGCAGCCGAGCACCGCACCCGCCGGCGGGAACCACCACATCGCCGCATGCAGCGCGGCCCAGCTGAGCAGCAAACTGGCGGCCGAGGCGCCAAAGGCGATGAGCAAGGCGTTGCGCGGCGCGGCGCGCAGCATCAAACCCATCAGCAACACAACAATACCGCCGGCAATGCTGGCGGCCAGCGGCGCGGGCATCAAGCGCACCGCTTCGCCGCGCTTGAGGGCGGCATAGACGTTGGCATTGACCTCGACGCCCGGCATCGGCCGGTTGAAGCCCGAGGTGGGCGTAGGCACGCTGTCGGCCATGCCGGACGCTGTGGCGCCGACAAACACGACCTTGTCGCGCAGCGCGGCGGCGTCGACATCACCGCGCAGCACGTCGGCGTAGGAGATATAGCGGAAGCTGCCCGGCGGCCCGGCGAAGGGGATGCGCAGCCAGTCAGCGCGGTGCCAGCCCGCGCCCACCCCCGCGGGCGGCGCGACATAGCGTGCGGCGCGCTCGGGCTCGGCATGCTGGAGCGCAGCCAGGCCGAGCTGCGGATGCCGCGCCGCCCCGTCGCCCTCCCACAGATAGATGCTGCGGGCGATGCCGTCCGGGTCGAACTCGACATGGATATGACCGACGCCGGCAGCGCCTGCCGAAAAGATCGGCGCGGGCGGCGCTTCGCCGACGATGGCGTTGCCCCGCGTGGCCTGCACCAGCGGAAGGATGACCCGGCCACTGGCGCGAATCGCCTCGGCGAGCTGGGCGTCGGCCTCGGGGTCGGCCGAGTTGGCTTCGCTGAGGATGACGTCCATCACAATGCTGCGTACGCCGGCCACGCTGAGGCGCTCGATGAGGGCGGCGTGCACCGAGCGCCGCCACGGCCAGCGACCGATTTCGGTCAGGCTCGGGTCGTCGATGGCCACCACCACCACTTGCGCGTCGGCGTCAGGCCGCGCCACCGACATGGCGCCGTCGTAGGCCACCTGATCAAAGCGCCACAACCAGCCCGCCCAGGTTGCGCTCACCGCCACCGCAGCACACAGCAGGGTGACGATCAGCCACTCGAAAAATCCGCGTTCAGTCACAAAAGCAATCCGTGAATGATCAAAGCAGGATCAACAAGGGCACGAAGAGCATCCATGCCGGCAACTCGGCCGGCACGATCACCTGCTGGGGGGCGGAGTAGCCGCCCACGAAACCGTCGGGGTCGATCGCGCGGATGCGCAGGAAGTACGCCCCGGCCGCGGGTTTTGGCATCACCAGCTCGGGCGCCGTGACATTGCCACTGGCCACCAGACGGGTGAACTCGGCGTCGTCGGCAAACTGGTAGTCAAAGGTCTGGCCCGGCTCGCCGCCCCAGGCGAAGAGCATGCTGTCTTCGTCGAAGGCCGGCGGGGGCACCTCGGCCATCGGCGGGCGCACAGTGAGGCCGACCGGATCACCCCAGGGGCCGCGGTCGCCATCGGCGCGCGTGCTGGCCAGACGCCAGTGGTAGTCGCCCGCCTCCAGCGGCACCGCGGCGGCGTTGTCGGGCAGCGCGTGGTCGCGGGTCACGACGTCGGTAAAGCCGGCGTCGCGGGCAATCTCGAAGCGGTAGGTGGCGGCGCCTTCGGCCTTGGCCCAGGCGAAGTCCACGGTGCCGGCGCCGGCCTTGCCATTGGGGCGCGGTGCGTTGATGAAGGGCGGCTCGGGCCGCGCCTTGAGGCGCACCGCCAAATCGGCGTCGAGGCCTTCGAGCCCGCGTGAATCGAGCGCACGCACCCGCAGGTAGTACGCGCCGTCCGGCAAACCGGCAATCTTCAGATCGGGCACGCTGGCCTTGGTTTCGGCCACGATGCGGGTAAAGGCAGCGTCCTGCGCGATCTGACCGCGATAGCCGACCGCACCGGCCACCGGGGGCAGTTGCACCCGCATCACCGGGCGCTCGTAAAGCGTCACCATGCTCGCCACATCCGGCGCCGCCAGCAGCGGCACTGGCGCGTCGGCGGGCTGGCCGGCACGGGCCACCAGCCCGAAACCTTGCTTGAGCGCGATCTCGCGCCCCGGCTTGTCACCGCGCACGACGACCGTGCCGCTACGCATTTCGGCGCGGGTCTGCTCGGATTCGCTGGCGATACGGAAACTGGTGCCGCGCACACCGATGATGGCGGTCGGGGTGTGGATGCGATAGCGCGCGGCCGGCCCGGCCTGCGGTTTGACGTCGGTTTCGATACGGCCCTGGCGGACATCAAAAGTGGCGCGCTGAACATCATCCACGCCCTTGAACCCATGCAGCGCGTCGATGCGCACATCGCTTTGCGGCTGCAAGGTCAGACGGGAGCCATCGGGCAGCTCCAGCGTCATGAAGCCTTCGGCCGGCGTCACCAGTCGGGCGCCTTCCGACACGGTCTGATCGACCACGATAGGCTGGCCATCGGCGCTGGCACCACCGCTCACATGCACCACGCGCGCGGCGCGCGGCTCCTTGCGCAGGAGTGAGACCGGGATACGCAGGCTGCGCCCGACCGGCATCCGGTAGGGGTCGGCTACCGCGTTGAGCCGCTGCACGGTCGGCCAGTGATCGGGATTTTCAAGCAGGGTCTGGCCCAGCCCGATCAAGGTATCGCCCGGTTGCACCACGTAGCGCACGGCATCCTCGGCTGCGCGCACAGCACCGGCACCCAGCAGTGCAAAAGCCGCCAGGCCGACGGCCAACAGACGGCGGATTGTGACTTTTGGTTGCATCGGACCTTCCTTCGTAAGTAAGCGTTTCATCATACGTGTGAGCGCTGCTGTCACCGCGAAAAACAGTGATAATTCTTCTCACGGACGACAATTCCGTCTACCGTCGCCATCTGGAAAGCATAGTTCACAGGCGCCGCAAAAGCCGTCAATTCAGGCACACGGGTGTGCCATGGCCGACCGTACCCCCATTCAGGAGATCGACAGATGAGTTTTATTTCGGAATTCAAGGAGTTTGCCGTCAAGGGCAACGTGATGGACATGGCCGTTGGCGTGATCATCGGTGCGGCCTTTGGCAAGATCGTCAATTCGGCGGTCAATGATCTGGTCATGCCGGTGGTCGGCAAGCTGATCGGCGGGGTCGATTTCTCCAACCTCTACGTCAATCTTGGCGAGGGCGCGTTTGCCTCCCTGGCCGAGGCGGAAAAAGCCGGCGCGCCCTTGATCAAGTACGGGGTATTCATCAATACCGCGCTGGATTTCGTGATCGTGGCCTTCGCGATCTTCATGGCCATCAAGGCCATCAACAAGCTCAAGCGCGAAGCCCCGCCCGAGCCGGAAGCGCCCAAGGCCGACCCGGAAGACATCGTGCTGCTGCGTGAGATTCGTGATTCGCTGAAGCGCAACTGAAGCGCTGGCCGAGCGGGGCCGTCGATCAGTCGGCGGCGCCCTCAGCGGCGTCCTCAGCGGCTTCGATTTGCTCGAGCCGGTAGCCGTAGTTATAAGTGGGTGTCAGACGAAAGCCGTTTTCGGGCCGCAGGCCGAGCTTGCTGCGCACCCGGCTGATATGGGTGTCGACGGTGCGCGTGGCCAGATTGGGATTGCGCCCCCACACGGCTTCGAGCATGTGGCCACGCGAGAGCAGACGGCCGAGATTCTTGAACAGGAAGGCGGCGAGGTCGAATTCCTTGTCGGTCAACTCGACCGGCTCGCCATCGAGGGTGACCCGTTTGGACTGCACATCAAAAACAAAGGGCAGCACCTCGACAATATTGTCAGACGCCTGCGGACGGGCGCGGCGCATGACGGCATCGATACGCGAGAGCAGCTCAAAGCGACGCAGCGGCTTGACGAGATAGTCATCCGCGCCCGCGCCGAGCGCCGTGACGATGTCTTCTTCGGCGTCGCGGGCGGTGATGAAAATGACCGGTGTGTCATTGGCGCGGTCTTCGCGCAGCCAGTGCAGCACTTCGGTGCCGGTCATCTCAGGCAGCATCCAGTCGATCAGACACAGGTCGAAGCTTTCACGACCGGCGACACGAACGAAGTCGCGCGACTGCGAAAACACGTGGACGTCATGGCCGGCCTGGCGCAACCAATCGGCCAGCGTATCGCTCTGGAGCGTATCGTCTTCAAGAATGGCCAATCGCACAGCGGTGTCCTCGCTCTGTCAAACGTTCAATCGATATTCGCCGAACATCCTACCCGAAATCACGGCACCATTCGGCGGCGTATTCAACGACCGTCGCCGACATATGGGTTGTTTGCGCGCTCTACGCCAAAGGTCGACTGTGGCCCATGACCCGGAATGAAGCTGACATCGTCGCCCAGCGGCCACAGCTTGTCGCGGATGGCCGCCACCAAAGTGGCATGGTCGCCCTTGGGAAAATCGGTCCTGCCAATCGAGCCGGCGAACAGCACATCGCCCACCACCGCCAGGCGCGAGCCGGCATCAAAAAACACCACATGACCCGGGGTGTGGCCCGGCGTATGCAAAACCTGGAGTTGATTCTGGCCGATCTCGACGGTGTCACCGTCCTCCAACCAGCGGTCGGGCTCGAAGGATTCGACCGGCGGAAAGCCAAACATCTTGCTCTGCTGGCCCAGGGCATCGAGCCAGAAGCGTTCTTCGAGCTGCGGCCCGATGATCGGGACATCCAGCATGCGCGCAAGCTCGGCGGTGGCGCCAGCGTGGTCGATATGACCGTGCGTCAGAAGGATCTTGTCGACCTCAACGCCGGCCTCGGCAATCGCCGCCACGATGCGCGGTATATCGCCACCGGGGTCGACAACCGCCGCCTTGCGCGTGTCGGGACACCAGAGCAAGGAGCAATTCTGGGCAAAGGGCGTTACGGGAATGATGCGATATTCGAGCATGGTCACCTGGTATGACCGCCGAAACCGACTGGTGGGGCATGGCGCGCCTGGCTGGAATCGAACCAGCGGCCCCTGGCTTCGGAGGCCAGTACTCTATCCACTGAGCTACAGGCGCGCAGAGGGCGTGAGAATAGCCTCTTTTCCCAAAAGCGTCCACGTCGGCGTTTTCCAAACCGGCCCTCGCCCCGCTATAATCGCCGCTTTATGATTGTTGCACCCGCACAGAGGAAAAGAGCATGACCCAAACACGCCTCCTGAGCCTTCTCGCCGTCCTCGCCCTGCCGCTGGCCGGCTGTGGTGATAACAAAAGCATCGACGGTGAAATGTCTGCCCAGCTGACCCAACCTGTCGCGCGCGTCGAACTCGCCGTCGCCAAAGTGGCCCCGGGCAGCCGTACGGGTGAGCAGATCTACACCAGCGTCTGTGCCAGCTGCCATGGCTCGGGCGTGCTCGAAGCGCCCAAGACCGGCGACAATGCCGCCTGGGCGCCGCGCATCGCGCTTGGCCTCGACGCCCTCGTCGCCACCGCCAATGCAGGCAAAGGCGCCATGCCGCCCAAGGGTGGCGCGAGCGACCTGACCGACAAGGAGCTGATCCGCGCCGTGGCGTATCTGGCCAACCAGTCCGGCGGGAGCTTCACGGAGCCGCCGATCGAAGGCAACTAAGCCTGCCTCACGACAAGAAAAAGCCCCGTATCGACGACGGGGCTTTTTCTTGCCCACCCCTTGCGGCGGCGATCAGATGGGCAGCGCGGTTTCGTTCTTGATTTCGCGCAGCGTCACGCTCGTGCGCACCACATCGACCTCCTGCATCTTCAGCAAGAAGCTGTGCATGAACGCGGTGTAGGCGTCCATGTCGGGCAAGTAGACCTTCATCAGGTAGTCACTCTCGCCGGTCAGCTCATAACACTCGACCACCTCGGGGCGCGCCGCCACCATGGTTTCGAACTGTTCGGCAATCTGTGCGCTGTGCTTCTTGAGCCGCACCTGGCACCACAGACAGGCATCCAGCCCCAGCTTCTTGCGGTCAAGCAAGGCCACATACGAGCGGATCAGTCCGCCCTCTTCGAGCTCTCGCACGCGGCGCCAGCACGGCGACACCGACAGCCCGACCCGATCGGCCAGTTCCTGGTTGCTGATGCGGGAGTTCTTCTGCAGCTCGGCAAGGATCTGGCGCTGAATACGATCAATCTTCATGGTGGCTTCGGCAAGGCATCGAAATCGGAATGTTTTTCCTCTGCATGGCGCATGCGAGAAAAATTTTGCCAAGTTTAGGCCAAGTCTCCCGACAATGGAATGTATTGCCGCGCCCTGAATTGACGATGCCGCCACCGGCGCGCCGGGCCACGTATAAACCTGTCGATCCAGACATGTTAACATTGAGCCTCAGTCCAGCTCGCGAAGGTGGTGCGCCATGCCCTGGGAAAAGTCATTTGACGAAGACGAGGCGGTCGGCAAGGCGATGAAGGTGTTTTGGGAGAAAGGCTTTGAGGCCGCCTCCCTGGCCGATCTCATCGCCGGCACGGGCATTACGCGCGGCAGCCTCTACAACGCGTTTGGCGGCAAAGAGCAGTTATTCATCAGGACGCTCCGAAAGTACGACAAAGACAAACGACGCGTCATGCTGGCCGAGCTGGAGGCGATGGACGATCCTGAACGGGCCATCACTGCGCTGTTTGACGGCATTGTGGCGGAGAGCCTTGCCGACGCGGAAAAGAAGGGGTGCTTTCTGGTCAACACCGCGTCCGAGTTCACCACCCACAGCGAAGAAATCAACAGCATCGTACGCAACGGTCTGCGCGAAACCGAGGCCTTCCTTCGACGCAGCCTTGAGGTGGGACAGGCGCGCCAGCAATTCCCCAACACGCTTGACCCAGCCCCCACCGCCAAGGCACTGATGGCCATGATCGTTGCCATCCGCGTGCTCGCCCGCGGCCTGTTCGACGAAGCCTCACTCAAGACCATCGCCGCCCAGGCGCAGCGCTTGTTGCGCTGAGCCGTCTGACACACCCACCGCTGAAGTCAACATGGGTCTTGACCGATCGGTTTATATCGACTTCAGTTAAATCATTCGATTTAAACAATGCGTCTTGCAACAGCGGCACGACACCGCCCTGTCACCCAAACGCACACCTTTTCCTCGCTTCGAATCTTTCCCGAAGCGCACAGGCAGGCCCCATCGCTGCGCCCGAAAATCTGACACACTGAATCACGCCGCCCGCAGCATCTTTCAAGGAGAACGCCCATGCCCGACCACAAGCCCGCGTTGATTCTTGTTTTCGACGTGAATGAGACACTGCTCGACATCACCACGCTCGAGCCGCTGTTTGAACGCGTCTTCGGCGACCGGCGAGTGCTGCGTGAATGGTTTGCGCAGCTCATTCTGTATTCCCAGACCCTGACGCTGTCCGGCATCTACACGCCCTTCGGCGAACTGGGCGTCGGCACGCTGCGCATGCTTGGCGCAACGCACGGCATCACCCTTGCCGACGACGACATCCATGAGCTGAAGACGCGAATGAGCGCCCTGCCCGCGCACCCCGATGTCGTACCCGCGCTCACCCGACTGCGCGACGCCGGCTTCCGGATGGTGACACTGACCAACTCGGCCAGCACCGCCTCGCCCACACCGCTCGAGCGCGCCGGGATCAGTCACTTCTTCGAACACAGCTTCAGTGTCGAAGCCGTTCAGAAGTTCAAGCCGGCCCCCGAAACCTACCGCCAGGTGGCACAAGCGCTCGGCGTTGGCATGTCAGATCTGTGCCTCGTCGCCTGCCATTTATGGGACACCGTGGGCGCGCAAGCCGCCGGCGGCAGGGGTGCGCTGGTGACTCGGCCGCACAATGCCGTGCTACCGGCCGCCAATGTGCCGCCGCCGGACCTGTGCGCCGCAGACCTCACCCAGCTTGCCAATCAGATCATTCAGCGCTGGCAGACGGTCTGATTCCAGACGCACTGCCGGGCGGCGATCCAGCAGGTCGACCACAAACGGCCGCGCCAATCGATGGCGCGGCCGTTGGTGCGGATCAAAAGACTCAGAACTTGCCGTTGTCGTTCTTCCATTCAGCGCGAGCCGGAATGGTTTCAATCGTGTCCCAGTGCTCGGCGATCACGCCGTTTTCGACGCGGAACAGGTCGTAGAACGAGGTCGGCTTGCCACCGAAGCTGCCTTCGCTGACCGCCAGCACGAAGTTGCCCTCGCCCAGCACTTTGTGGATGCGATCGTATTTCATGATGATGCCCTGCTCGGCCATGGCCTTCAGCGCGCCGCCGAGCCCCGACAGGCCATCGGGCACTTGCGGGTTGTGCTGAATATACGCATCCCCGGCAAAGTAGCCGCTCAGTTTGTCCATACGGCCGTTCACCAGCACATCCTCAACAAACGCACGCACCAGCGTCTTGTTGGACGCGGTCTTCTCACGATCGACGATCTCGGTCGCACCGTCGATCATGCTGTGGCCGCTGGGGTTGGCGGTGGCAGGCTTCTCCTGCAGGTTGTCCCAGTGCTCGACGATCTTGCCGTCTTCGAAGCGGAAGATGTCGAAACCAATCTTGGGCCCGAAGAAGTTGTAGTCGGTGTGCGTAAACACGTAGTCACCGTCCTGGAAGGCACGCACCGTGTTGACCCGGGCGCTGCCGGCGAGCAACTGGTGCAGCACGGCGCCGAAACCGACCAGCCCGTCCGCCACGGCGAGATTGTGCTGAATGTACTTGTTCGGGTTGATATAGGCCACCGGCGCAGCATCACCGGTTTCAATGCTCTTCAGCAGTTCGCGCACTTGCGCGACGGGTTGATGTGACATTTTCATCTCCTTTTCGTGGGTCGTGGCGCCAGCGCTGGCCATCGTTGAGGCAGCGGCAATAGCGGAGAATACGAGGGGTGCAAACAGGTTTTTCACGGGGCTCTCCAGAACATTTGTTGAGATCGCGGACGCAAGCGCCATGGACAAATCTTAGGCGCGCACACCGTGAATGACCCGGTAGAATGCTGCGAATGAATGGTGAAAAACGGACACATCACGAATGACCAAGCCGAGGCAAGGCAGCGACGAGCTGAAGCGCATTGGCTACCAGCCGCCCGACCGCTACCGGCTGGATCTCGAGGTGATGTCAATGTCGGAGCTGCGGCAACGGGTCGTCGAGGAGGACGAACGCCTGGCGCATCGCATCGACTTTCACGTCCTGATCCTGGTCAGTCAGGGGCACTGCGTTCACACCGTCGACTTCACCCCGATCCCCTGCCGCCCCGGTGCCTTGCTGGCGCTACGTCCGGCGCAAGCACAGCGCTTCGATTTTTCGAGTGACTGGGAGGGCTGGGTCACGATCTTCCGCCCGGAGTTCCTGTTGCCAGTGCACAGCACGGCATCGGTCGACGACCTGCAGATGGTCAGCGGTCTGGAATCGCTGCCCGAGCATCAGCTGCTCGCTGAGAAGGACCGCCAGGCGGTCATCCACGCCTTGGCGCAGATGCATGAGGACACGCGACTCGACGCCCCCACCAAAGACGTGAACAGGTTGCTGAGGCACCAACTGTCGGCCCTGCTGACGCGACTGCACCTGATCCATGGCCGGCAAAGCAGCCCGTCGGGCCAGGCCTCGCCGAACCTTCAGCGCTTCAAACGCTTCAAGCAGCGGCTGGAAAAGGACTTTGCCCGCCAGCATCAGGTCGCTGGCTACGCGCGTCAGTTGGGTTGTTCGGAAAAAAGCCTGAGCCGGGCGACGCTCGACGTGGCTGGCGTGACGGCAAAGACTTACATCGCCGCGCGGATCAATCTCGAAGCCAAACGCCTGCTGGCCCACACCGCCTTGCCGATCGCCCAGATCGCCGATCGCATCGGCTTCGATGAACCGACCAATTTCGTGAAGTTCTTCAAGCGCGAAGTCGGCTGCTCACCCGGCGAATTCAGACGCCAGAATCTCGCGTAGCCTGGCGCGCGGCCAAGGCGCTCACCGTGACTCGGCCATCCGGAAAAACACCGCCCCCGCCGCCGCGGCGCCGAGCACCAGATACGTCACCATGCCCAGACTCAGGGTCTGAACGCTCCCCCACAGCAGGGGCGCGGTCACCGCCGCGGTCAGCGCATTGACGGCCATCTGCATGAAGCTCTGGCAGCTTGAGGCCAGGCCACGGCGCAGCGGGAACAGGTCCAGCGCCATCAGGGTCAGGTTCGGCATGGTCAGCGACATGCCCAAGGTGTAGAGCGCGATCGGCGCGACCGACTGCGGCAGGCCGGGCGTCATCGCCGTCGACACCACGACATTGGCCAGCGCCGACGCGCCCATGACCGCATAGCCGATGCTCACGCTGCGCTTGGGCGACCAGTGCCCGGCGACCCGGCCCGACAGCCAGGAGCCGACCAGCAAGCCGCCCATGGCCGGCACGAACAGCCAGGCAAAGGCTTGCGGCGAGCGGCCGAGATGGTCGACCAGAAAGGTCGGCGCCGACAGCACGTAGATGAAGAAACCGTTGAAGTTCAGCGCCAGCGCGCCGGTCAGCAGCAAGAAGGCCGGCTTGCGCAGCACCTGGCCATAGGCCCGCGCGAGATCCCCCAGATGGAGGGGCTGGCGCTTGTCGGGGGGCAGGGTTTCGGGCAAGACGCGGTGGCAGACCACGGTCATTACCAGCCCGTACAGCGCCAGAAAGGCGAAAATCGCGCGCCAGTCGGCGAAGACCAGAATCCAGCCGCCGATGATCGGCGCCACCGCCGGTGCCACCGCGAACATCATCACCACATGCGACATCAGGCGCTGCGCGTCGGGGCCGTCGAGCACATCGCGCACAATCGCGCGGCCGATCACCATGCCGGCACCGGCGCTCATGCCCTGCAGGGCGCGCCCGACCCACATCCATTCGATCGTCGGGGCCACGGTACACAGCACCGAGGCCAGGGTGAACATGGCCATCGCCACCACCAGCACCCGGCGCCGGCCGAAGCCGTCGGACAGCGCGCCATGCCATAACACCATGACGGCGAACATCACCATGTACAGCGTGAGCGTCTGCTGCACGGCATAGCGCGTCGTGCCCAGGTCGGTTTCCATGGCATGGAAGGCCGGCAGGTAGGTGTCGATCGAGAACGGGCCGATCGCGGCCAGCGCCGCCAGGATAATGGCCAGTTGCGTGTAGGAGCGGTGCATTCCGGGTCGCTAAAGAAAATGGCGACCGGCCAAAAGGCGCGATCGCGGAGCGCCTCAGTGTACTGCTTATCGCGCCGAGGCGCCGAGCCCGCGGCGGTACTGGATGGCCTCGGCCACATGCGGCGCGGCGACACCCTCCGCCCCGGCCAGATCGGCAATCGTGCGCGCCACGCGCAGGATGCGGTCATGGCTGCGCGCCGACAGACCGAGCGATTCGACCGCGCGCGCCAGCACCTGACGCCCGCGATCATCCGGCCGGCAATGCCGCACCACGCCAGCGGCATCGAGCGCGGCGTTGTTGCCACCCTGCCGCGCCTGCTGACGTTGGCGCGCGGCGAGCACCCGGGCGAGCACGGTGGCGCTGTCCTCGCCGGGCTCCGCGCGTTCGAGTTCGGCGGCGTTCAGCGCGCCCACTTCGAGCGTCAGATCGATACGATCGAGCAGGGGGCCGGAGAGCTTGCCACGGTAGCGCGCGACCTGGTCCGGCGTGCATCGGCAACGTCCACGCGCGTCGCCCAGGTACCCACACGGGCAAGGATTCATCGCCGCAACGAGCTGAAAGCGCGCCGGAAACCGCGCCCGACGCCGTGCCCGCGCCACCTCGACATGCCCGCTTTCCAGCGGCTCGCGCAGAGCTTCGAGCACGCGGCGGTCGAACTCCGGCAACTCGTCCAGAAACAGCACGCCGTGATGCGCCATGCTGATCTCGCCGGGCCCCGGAATCGCCCCGCCCCCGACGATGGCCGGCGCGGAGGCTGAGTGATGCGGCGCACGGAAAGTCCGCCGCCCCCAACTGGCCGGATCAAAATGCCCGGCCAAAGACTGCACCGCCGCCGCCTCCAGCGCCGCCGCTTCATCCAGCGGCGGCAAAATGCCGGCCAGCCGCTGGGCAAGCATGGACTTGCCGGTGCCAGGCGGCCCGTACATCAAGAGCGAATGCGACCCAGCCGCGGCCACCTCCAGCGCCCGGCGCGCTTCGAGCTGGCCTTTGACATCGGCGAGATCGGGCGGGGCGGGCAGGGGCGCCGAATCGGACGGTGGCGGCGCATCGGGCAACAACGTCTGGCCATTGAGATGCGCGCACACGGCGAGCAGGCTGTCGGCCGGGCGCACCGACACATCGCGCACCCGCGCGGCTTCTTGTGCGCTGGCGGTGGGCAAAATCAGCGTCCGCCCGGCGGCGCGGGTTTGCAGCGCCATGGCCAGCGCGCCACGAATCGGACGCAACTCGCCCGACAGCGACAGCTCGCCGGCAAACTCATGACTGGCGAGCGTCGCCGCGTTGAGCTGACCCGAAGCGGCGAGAATGCCGACCGCAATCGGCAGGTCGAAGCGCCCGCCCTCCTTGGGCAGATCGGCCGGCGCCAGGTTGACGGTGATGCGTCGCTGGGGGAATTCAAAGTTGCCGGTTTGCAGCGCGGCGCGCACCCGCTCGCGCGCCTCGCGCACTTCGGTGTCGGGCAGCCCGACCAGATTGAAGGCGGGCAGGCCGTTGGCGAGGTGCACTTCGACGACAACCGGCGGGGCGTCCATGCCATCGAGGGCACGGGTATGAACAAGGGCGAGTGACATGGGGCCCGAGTGTAGCGGGCCCGCGATGCGATTGGAATATGCCGTGTCAATGCCGCTCAGGCGGCGTGGCGTTGCTCCACCGCATTGGCCGCGTCGATCAACAGGCGCGGGTCATTGGCGCGCAGCCGATTCGGGTCAGACAGCATGCGTCGCCACTGCCGCGCGCCGGGCATGCCGTGATAGAGGCCGAGCACATGGCGGGTCATGGTCTTGAGCGGCACGCCCTCGGCAATCTGCGCGGCCATGAAGCTGACCATCGCGTCGACTACCGCCAGCCGCGTGGGCATGGCCTCGGTGTCGCCCCAGCCGCGCGCGTCGGCCTCGGCCAGCAACCAGGGGTTGTGATAGGCCTCGCGGCCGACCATCACGCCATCCACCGCCGGCCATTGCGCGGCAATGGTGTCCCAGTCGGTGAAGCCACCATTGATGAGAATCTCCAGCGCGGGGAAGTCGCGCT
Source organism: Denitromonas ohlonensis (assembly GCF_007625205.1). Taxonomy (GTDB): domain Bacteria; phylum Pseudomonadota; class Gammaproteobacteria; order Burkholderiales; family Rhodocyclaceae; genus Nitrogeniibacter; species Nitrogeniibacter ohlonensis. The sequence continues at coordinate 150,953 of NZ_VMNI01000015.1, forward strand.
TGAGCTGATGCACGTAGTGGTACCTGAGCGGCGGGATGTCGCGGTTCTCTTTGGGCGACAGGCCTTTGAGGATCGCGTTACGCGCATGCACGATGAACACCGTGCAGCCGCTCGCCGCGTGTACCTGGCCGACAAAATCGCGCAGATAACTGTAGTCCTCAACGCTGTCGATGCCGATGCGGTGTTTGACGGTCACGGCGCGGTCGGTGACGTCCTGCATGGCCTTGAGGCAATCGGCGACCAGATCGGGCTCGGCCATCAGGCAGGCGCCGAAGGCACCGGACTGCACCCGCTCGGACGGACAGCCGACGTTGAGGTTGATCTCGTCGTAGCCCCACTCGGTCGCCAACCGGGCGCAGCGCGCCAGATCCGCCGGATCGCTACCTCCGAGCTGCAGCGCCAGCGGGTGTTCGCAGTCGTCGAAGCGCAGAAAGCGACCGGGGTCGCGACCGTGGATCAGCGCGCCGGTGGTCACCATCTCGGTATACAGCCAGGTGCGCCGGGTGATCTGCCGCGCAAAGTAGCGGTAGAAGCGGTCGGTCCAGTCGAGCATGGGCGCGATGGCCAGACGGCGCGGCGGCAGGGCGGCGGGGGAAGGCAGCACGGACATGGGGATGGCGGCGGTAGGGGGCGCCAATTCTACCACCGGCCCTGCGCCGCCACGCCACCTCCGGCCGGTCGGTGCCAGGGCGAGGCGGCGAAGGCCTCGACCAGAAAATCGACCAGCACCCGCACCTTGACCGACAGGTGTCGGCGCGAGGGATAGACCACATAGACGCCGATCTCGGGCAGGCGGCACTCGGGCAGCACCTCGACCAGCCGCCCCTCGGCGAGGTCGTCGCCGACCAGAAAATCGGGCTGCAGCACGACACCCTGGTGCGCCAGCGCCACCGCGCGGCAGGTGTCACCATTGTTGGTGCGCATGCGTGGCGTAGTCTGCACTTCCTGAGGACCGTCGGGGGTGTCGAACCGCCAGGTGTCACCACCGGGCGCATAGCTGTAAGCGATCACCGCGTGGTCGGCCAGCTCGGCCACCTGTGTCGGTGTGCCATGCGCGGCGAGGTACTCGGGCGTGGCGGTGGCAATCACCCGGGTCGCGGCGAGGCGCCGGTACACCAGGGTGGAGTCCTGCATGCGGCTGATGCGGATCACCGCGTCGTAGCCCTCCTCGACCACATCAATGAGCCGGTCGGCCAGGTCGACATCCAGCGACACATCCGGATAACGCGCCATGAACGGCCCCCACAAAGGCGCCAGATGCAGCACGCCGAAGGACAGCGGCGCATTGATGCGCAGACTGCCGACCGGATGCCCGGTGACCTCGCCGACCGCGCTCTCGGCCTCTGCAAGCTCGTCGAGGATCTGCTTGCAGCGACCGTAGTAGGCGCGCCCGGCCTCGGTGATCGACAGCCGGCGCGTCGTGCGCTGGAGCAGGCGCGCGCCGAGCCGGGCTTCCAGGTCGATCACGCTGCGCGAGACCGCCGCCTTCGACAGGCGCAACAGATCGGCCGCGCCGACAAAACTGCCAGCCTCGACCACGGCCACGAAACACTGCATTTCACGAAATCGGTCCATGCCCCCATTGTCACGTTTTTGTCGACAATCAATCAAGCACTGCGCTGTTTATCCGGAATCGCTAGCCCAATATGATGCATCTCAACGCGGGCCCCACCCGCAGTGACCTAACGCACAGGAGTTCATGATGTCTCTCCCCGCCCTCTTCATCTCGCACGGATCGCCGATGTTCGCGGTCGAGCCCGGCCGCCTCGGCCCGGCGCTGGGCGCGATCGGGCGGTCGTTGCCGCGGCCGCGCGCCGTGGTGGTGGTATCGCCGCACTGGATGCGCCCGACGCTGGAAGTCGCCAGCGGCGCCACCCGCGAGACGGTGCACGACTTCGGCGGCTTCCCCCGCGCGCTGTATGCGCTGGACTACCCGGCGCCGGGGGCCCCCGAGGTGGCCGACAAGGTAATCGCCGAGCTGGCGCGCCACGGCCTGCACGCCCGCCGCAACGACAGCCGCGGCCGCGACCACGGTGTGTGGGTGCCGCTGAGGCACCTGTATCCGGCGGCCGATGTGCCGGTCATCCAGATCTCGCAGCCCTCGGCCCCGTCGCCCCTGGCGCTGCTCGAACTGGGGCAGGCCCTGGCGCCCCTGCGCGAAGCGGGCGTCCTGCTGATCGGCTCTGGCAGTCTGACCCACAATCTACGCGACTATTTTGTTGACACCCCCGCGGAACCTTATGCCGCCGAGTTTGCCCATTGGGTGTGGGCGCACCTGCAGGCCGGCGATCTGGATGCGCTGCTGAACTACCGCGAACACGCCCCGCATGCCGTGCGCGCACACCCCACAGACGAACACTTTCTGCCGCTGTTTTTCGCCATCGGCGCGGCCGGTTGCGACTGGCGACAGGCCCGCCGGCTCGATGGCGGCGTGCTTGCCGGCGAGTTGAGCATGGACAGCTTTGTGTTTTCCGCACCCTCCCTCACCCCAGCCATCGCGGCCTGAGCGCCGACGGACCCACCATGACACCACGCTACACTTCCACCGCCATCGCCCTGCACTGGCTCATTGCGCTGGGGATCCTCGCCAGCTTCAGCCTTGGCCTCTACATGACCGACCTGTCACTGTCGCCGACCAAGCTCAAGCTCTACTCATGGCACAAATGGGCCGGCGTGACGCTGTTTGCGCTGATCGTCTTCCGCCTCGGCTGGCGGCTCACCCACCCCGCCCCGGCGCTGCCCGACACCATGCCGCCGGCGCTGCGTCTGGCCGCCAGTGCCGCCCACTGGGTGCTGTATGCCCTGATGCTCGCCATCCCGCTGTCAGGCTGGCTGATGAGTTCGGCCAAGGGCTTTCAGACCGTGTGGTTCGGCGTGCTGCCGCTGCCCGATCTGCTGGCCAAGGACGCCGCACTGGGCGACACACTCAAAGACGTGCACGAAGCACTGAACTTCACCCTGCTCGCCATGGTCGGCCTGCACGTCGCCGCCGCGCTCAAGCACCATTTCATTGACCGGGACACCGTGCTCACCCGCATGCTGCCCCGCTTCCGGCAATCCTGATTCGGCACGACCGAAGGAGACTTTGATGACCCACACCGCTTTGACCCGCTCAACCCTCGCTGCCGCACTGGCACTCGGCCTGGCCGGCCCCGCACAGGCCATCGAGTACGGCACGCTCGACACCACGGCAAGCAAAGTCGGCTTTCGCTACACCCAGATGGGCGTGACGCTCGACGGCCAGTTCAAGCAGTTCTCGGCACAACTGCGCTTCGACCCGGCTCGCCCCGAGGCCGCCTCGACGACCTTCGAAGTACCGCTGGCCGGCATCGACACCGGCTCGCCGGAGGGCGACGACGAGGTCAAGGCCAAGACCTGGTTCGACACCGCCAATCACCCGGTGGCACGCTTTGTCTCCTCAGCCGTCAAGCCCCTGGGCAACAACCGCTTCGAGGTCACCGGCGAGCTCAGCATCAAGGGCAAGACCCGGCCGGTAAGCTTTCCGGTCACCTACACCCCGGGCGCACCGACCGCCACGTTCGAGGGCGCGCTGCCGCTGCGCCGGGGCGACTTCGCCATCGGCGAGGGCGACTGGGCCAGCTTTGACATCGTCGCCAACAACGTCGACGTGGTCTTCCATCTCATCGCCAAGCCACTGGCGCAATAGATTTCCCCCAACCCCAAACCCCACTCACGGAGTTCCATCATGAAAAAAACCCTGCTCACCGCCGCCCTCGCCACGCTCATCGCCGCACCGGCCTTCGCCGAGCCGGTGGTCTACACCGTCGAAGGCACGCACACCTACCCGCGCTTCTCGTACAGCCACTTCGGCCTGTCGAAGCAGATCTCGCGCTTCAACAAGACCACCGGCACGGTCACGCTGGACGCCGCCGCCCGCAGCGCCTCGGTCGACATGACCATCGACACCACCTCGGTCGACACCGGCTACGACACCTTTGACGGCCACATCCAGGGTGCAGATTTCCTCGACACGGCCAATCACCCGACCGCCACCTTCAAGTCCACCAAAGTGAATTTCGACGGCGACACGCCGACCACCATCGAAGGCAATCTGACCCTCAAGGGCGTGACCCGCCCGGTGACCCTGACCGTGACCTCGTTCAAGACCATGGCCCACCCCATGCTCAAGAAACCTGCCATCGGCGCCAACGCCACCACGGTGATCAAGCGCAGCGAGTTCAACGCTGGCAAGTACGCCCCCAATGTCAGCGACGAAGTCACGCTGGACATCGCAATCGAAGCGGTGCAGATGTAATCTCAGAAACATCCGGACAACAAAAAGCGGCCCCTTTCGGGGCCGCTTTTTGTTGTGTGCTGACCGAATCAGCCGGCGGTCTTCTTCGCCAATTCAGCCTCCAGTGTCGCCACGCGCGCCTCCAGTGCTGCCAGCTGCACGCTGGTCCGTTCCAGCAAGGCGCATTGCACATCAAATTCTTCACGTGTCACGAGATCGAGCCGGGCAAAGGCGCTGGCGGCCAGCGCGCGCACGTTTTTCTCGATGTCCTTGACCGGCGAGTTGGCGGCGGCTTCGGCGAATTTTCCGGCGAGTTGGTCAAGCAACTGGGGTGGGTTCATTGCGGCGTCCTGAGGTCAAAGGCGAAAACGCCGATATTGTCGCGCGAATCCGCCCGCGATGCACTCATCCCCCGTGGCAACAAACACCCAAAAGGCACCATGCCGGTGCGCACCAAGTTGGTGCGCCATTGTGGTGCATTGGATTTTCTCGGTGCGCTGCGTCGCAACATGTCGAATGCGATCATCACAAGTGATTGATTTTAAATCACAAAAAAACTGGCACAGTTCCTGCCATAGGGTCATCACCCAACTGACCCGGAGCTTTCCATCATGCTTAAACGTTCCCTCTGTACCGCCGTCGCACTCGCCAGCCTGACTGGTGCAGCCTTCGCCGAAGACAGCCCGATTTCGGCCAACGTCGGCTTCGTCTCCGACTATCAGTACCGTGGTTTTTCCCAGACCAAGGAAAACATGGCGATTCAGGGCGGACTCGACTACGCCCATGCCAGCGGTTTCTATGTGGGTGTGTGGGGTTCCAACGTTGATTGGCTCGACACCGGCAGCCTGGAAGTCGACGTCTATGGTGGCTTCAAGAACACCCTCGGCGATTTCGGCTACGACGTCGGCCTGCTGCAATACGTCTATCCGGGCGGCAAGATCGGCGGTGAAAGCGCCGACACGACCGAAGCTTATGTCGGGGTGAGCTGGAAGTTCCTGAGCTTCAAATACTCCTACGCCTTCACCGACCTGTTCGGCGCAACCGACTCCGACGGCAGCCAGTACTTCGACCTGTCGGCCAGCCAGGAGGTCGGTGGCGGCTTTACCCTCGGCGCCCATGTCGGCCGCCAGCAGATCGAAAACGGCACCAGCTACAACGACTGGAAGGTCGGTGTGAGCAAGGACTACGCCGGCTTCAGCTTTGGCCTCAACTATGTCGACACTGATGTGGACAACGACGACAACGCCGACGCGCGCGTGATCCTCTCCGTCTCCAAGTCCTTCTAAACCCGTCGCCGGGCGGGGCCGTTGTCCGGCCCGGCGGACTCACCACAGGGAACTGTCATGAAATATCTCGTCGCCATCATCAAGCCCTTCAAGCTGGACGAAGTGCGCGAAGCGCTCTCCGCCATCGGCGTGCAAGGCATCACCGTGACCGAAGTCAAAGGCTTCGGTCGTCAGAAAGGCCACACCGAGCTGTATCGCGGCGCGGAATACGTGGTCGATTTTCTGCCCAAAGTGAAGATCGAAGCGGCCATCTCCGCGACCTTGCTGGACCAGGCCATTGAAGCCATCGAGAAAGCCGGCAACACCGGCAAGATCGGTGACGGCAAGATCTTTGTGTTCGATCTGGCTCAGGCCATCCGCATCCGCACCGGTGAGACCGGTAACGACGCCCTGTAAGGAGACCTCATACATGAAAGCCATCCTATCTCTCATGCTGGCGGCACTGGTCGGTCTGGCGGCCCCCGCCCACGCCCAGGACGCCGCGGTGATCGTCGACAAGGGCGACGTGGCCTGGTTGATGACCGCCACCTTGCTGGTCGTCTTCATGGCCGTGCCCGGCCTGGCGCTGTTCTACGGCGGCATGGTCCGCGCCAAGAACATGCTCTCCGTGCTGATGCAAGTCATGGTCGTGTTCAGCCTCGGCGTCGTGCTGTGGGCACTCTACGGCTACAGCGTGGCCTTTACCGAAGCCAGCCCCTTTGTCGGCGGCTTCAGCAAAGTCTTCCTGTCGGGCGTGACCATCGACACCCTGGCCGATACCTTCACTGACAACGTGAAGCTGCCGGAGCTGGTCTTCGTCGCCTTCCAGGCCACCTTCGCCGGGATCACCTGCGCGCTGGTCGTCGGCTCCTTTGCCGAGCGGATCAAGTTCTCTGCCGTATTGCTGTTCACGGTGATCTGGTTCTCGTTCAGCTACCTGCCGATCTGCCACATGGTGTGGGGCCCGGGCGGTTACCTGCTCGGTGACGGCGCGCTCGACTTCGCCGGCGGTACCGTGGTGCACATCAACGCCGGTGTGGCCGGTCTGGTGGGTTCCTACCTGGTGGGCAAGCGGATCGGCTACGGCCGTGAAGCCATGGCACCGCACTCGCTGACCATGACCATGATCGGTGCGTCGATGCTGTGGGTGGGCTGGTTCGGTTTCAACGCCGGCTCCAACCTGGAAGCCACCTCGGGCGCGGCACTGGCCTTCATCAACACCCTGGCCGCCACGGCCGCTGCGACCCTCTCCTGGATCGCCGGTGAAGCCATCTTCAAGGGCAAGCCCTCGATGCTGGGTGCAGCGTCCGGTGCGGTTGCCGGCCTGGTTGCCATCACCCCGGCCTGCGGTTCGGTCGGCCCGATGGGCGCCATCGTGATCGGTCTGCTCTCTGGCCTGATCTGCCTGTGGGGCGTCAATGGCCTCAAGCGCATGCTCGGTGCGGACGACTCGCTCGACGTGTTCGGTGTGCACGGTGTCGGTGGCATCCTGGGTGCCATCCTGACCGGCGTGTTCACCGCCCCGTCGCTGGGCGGCACGGGTGGCGAGGACTTCTCGATCGCCAGCCAGACCTGGATCCAGACCTATAGCGTGCTGGTCACCATCGGCTGGTCGGGCGTGGTCTCGCTGGTCGCCTTCAAGCTGGTCGATATGCTGGTCGGCCTGCGTGTGGCCGAAGACGAAGAGCGCGAAGGCCTCGACATCGCGGCGCACGGCGAATCGGCTTACAAGTTCTGATCGCCTGAAACCTCCGGCGCCGACCTTGGCGCCGGACACAAAAAACCGGCACGACCCACTGGGCGTGCCGGCTTTTTTGTGTGTGACCGGCGCGCGCTTAGCGGAACACGACGGTCTTGCGACCGTGCACCAGCACCCGGTCTTCCAGGTGATAGCGCAGGCCACGGGCCAGCACGGTTTTTTCGATGTCGCGGCCGTAGCGCACCATGTCTTCGACCGCATCGGAGTGGTCGATGCGAATCACGTCCTGCTCGATGATGGGGCCCTGGTCGAGGTCGGCGGTCACATAGTGGCAGGTAGCGCCGATCAGCTTGACGCCTTTTTCGTAGGCCTGGTGATAGGGCTTGGCGCCCACGAAGCTGGGCAGGAAGCTGTGGTGAATGTTGAGAATGCGCCCCGGATAAGCGGCGCACAGCTCAGGCGACAGGATCTGCATGTAGCGCGCCAGCACCATGGTGTCGCCGTGCACTTCTTCAAACAGGCGCTGCACCTCGGCATAGGCCGCGGCCTTGTTGTCCGGCGTGACCGGCACATGGTGAAAACTGATGCCATGCCACTCGACGAAGCCGCGCAGGTCATTGTGGTTGGAGATGACACAGGGGATTTCGACGTCCAGCTCCTTGCTCTTCCAGCGGGCGAGCAGGTCGTAGAGGCAGTGCTCCTGCTTGGACACCAGCAGCACCAGCCGCTTCTTGACCGCCGAGTCGGTGATCTTCCAGCTCAGCTCCAGCTCGCCAGCGAGCGGTGCAAAACGCTCGCGGAACTCGCTGAGCATGAAGGGCAGCGAATCGGCGCGGATCTCGATGCGCATGAAATAGCGCCCCACCGATTCACCGACACCGGGCGGCTCAGCGTGCAGCGCGGTTTCGAGAATCCAGCCCTGATGCTCGGCGATGAAGGTCGAGACCCGTGCAACGATGCCGACACGGTCGGGGCAGGAGGCGGAGAGGGTATAGAAGCGTTGTCGGTGCATGAGATTCGCAATATCAGGTGGGGGGCCGGAAGCGCTGCAGCACGTCGCTGGGTTCGCCGCGCATGACTTTGCGCAGCTCGTGACGCGCCGCATCGGGCGCCAGGCCTCGGTCGGTCAGGTAGCTCAGCAACTCGCCGAAGCGGGCGCGACGCTGTTCGCCGGCCTCGGTGTCGTCTCGGCGATCACTGAAGAAGTCCATCATGGTCGAGCCGCAGGCGCAGTTGCGAAATGCTTCGACGATGGTCGCGCCATCGTCATCTTCACTACGCTTGAGCCCGCTGGCGTTGGGCGAGATCGGTAAGGTTTCGCTCAGATAGGCCGCTTCGTCCTGATAGACATGACCGCAATTGGCGCAGCGCTTGGGAAACGCCGACGCGGCCAGCGCCTTGAGCCCGGCCAGCAATTCGGCATCCCAGGCGGCGCTCATGGCTGACGCCCGGTTCAGATCCCGATACGTGCGCTGGCCGAGAGAATTTCGCTCATCAGCGCATCGTAGTCGCGGACCACCGGATACTGCGGGAACTCGCGGATCACGTTGTCCGGCGGGCAGAACAGAATGCCGGCATTGGCCTCGCCGAGCATGGTGGTGTCGTTGTAGGAGTCACCCGCGGCGATGGTCTTGAAGTTCAGCTCCTTGAACCGGCGCACCGCCTCCTGCTTCTGGTTGGGCATGCGCAGGTGGTAGTTCACCAGGAAGCCATTGGCGTCGGCTTCGAGCCGGTGGCAGAACAAGGTCGGCCGGCCGAGCTGGTCCATCATCGGCTTGGCAAAATCATAGAAGGTGTCGGACAGGATCACGACCTGGAAGGTGTCGCGCAAGGCATCCAGAAAATCCTTGGCGCCGGGCATCGGCCCCATGTCGGCAATGACGGCCTGGATGTCGGGCAGACCGAGCTTGTGCTCGCGCAGGATGTCGAGCCGGTAACGCATCAACACGTCGTAATCGGGCTCGTCACGGGTGGTGCGACGCAGCGCATCGATACCGGTACGGGCGGCGAACTCGACCCAGATTTCGGGGATCAGCACACCTTCGAGGTCAAGACAGACGATCTGCACGGCAAAGCCCTTGTCAGTAGTGGACAACCGGCGCATTTTAGCAGGCCAATCCCACGCCAAGTGTGGTGTTTTTGCCGGGAATCAAAGCGCAGCTGGCATACGGTGTCGTACGGTGGCTTGATCCTGCGGAGGGGAGCGGCCACAATGCAGGCAATTCAAAACAAAACATTTAGAGGAGAACCGCCATGTCACAGCAAGTGCTCGTCTCGTTCGGCCCGTCACAAGAGTACGAAATCGTCGTTCACCCCGCCGACCTCGAGGGTATGGACAAAAGCACCGCCCGCGCCTGGTTTGCGCAGGAATTCGAAGATCTGGAGTGCACCCCGAGCAACCCGATGGGCAAAGTGCTGGTGCTGGACATGATCCTCAACGTCGCCAAATACGGCGGCGAAGCCCGCTTTAAGGAAGGCGGCGAGTGGGCGAAGAAGTTCGGCGCGGCCGTTGCCGTGTCGCTGGGCCGCCCGGTGATGAAGGTTGACGTCAAGCTTTTCTCGGTCGGCTGAGCCTATCCGCGCCCCGCATATTAACCCCGGCTTCTGCCGGGGTTTGTCGTTTACCGGAGGCTGCCGAGCATTGGCAGAATCATCGCCAGCGTGAGCGGCAATGTAAGGAAGGCGATCAGGGTCTGCCCGGTGATGATCGACGCCATGGCGGGGGCGTTCCCGCCCAGCTGGCGCGCCAGCACATAGGCCGACGGCGCGGTCGGCACCGCCATGAAGATCACCACCACCACGGCGGTCAGCCCCTCCAGCCCGAGCACATGACCAATCAACAGTGCCGCCGCAGGTTTGATCAGGAACTGGATCACCGAGGTGAAAGCGACCAGACGCAGACTACCGCCGACGGCCTCCAGATGCAGGGCGGCACCAACGGCCAGCAGCGCCATGGGCAGCGCGGTCTTGCCAAGCATCATCAGCTGGCCCTCAAGCACCTTTTGCAACCCGATACCACTGAGGTTCAGGCCGAGCCCGACCACGCAGCCCAGAATCAGCGGATTGCGCAGCAACTGCCCCGGCAATCGCCGCCAGCCGCCGTTGGCCGGGTTGGTGAGCGAAAACACGGAGACGCACAGGATATTCACCGAGATCACGATCACCACCGTCGCCAGGGCGCCGATCATCAGGCCTTCATCGCCGAACAGGTTGTCCACCAGCGCGAGGGCGACAAAACTGTTGAAACGCACACCGCCCTGAAATACGGACGTGAAGGACGGCAGGTCGATCGGCCGGTAGAAGCGCTGCCAGGCAATGATGAGCGCGCTGCACAGCAGCAACACCAGCACCAGCGTGGCGAAGATCTCGCCCCAGGCCAGCCCGTCGAGCGGGCGGTTGGCCAGCGACACCACCAACAGAGCGGGCGCAAACAAATAGTAGGTCAGCTTTTCCAGCCCGCTCCAGACGCCCTCGCCGACACCGAAACGGTGGCGGGCCAGATAACCAATCAGTACGGTCAGCGTAATGGGGATGAGGGCTTCGACGGCGGGGGGCATGCATGACTCCTGAAACGAATGCACGAAGCCTACGCCGCAAAATACCGCTTGAAAATTTATATTTTCACGCCGATTTATTCATTTTTATTTATGTATTTCCTAGGCCAAAGGCAGCGAGCAGCACACTCACCAGCGCCTTGCGTCCATGCGAGGCCCGCTGGTAGAGACCGACATTGCGCTGGAGCACCGGCTCGCCAAAAGGCACCAGACAGAAGCGCGCCGCCAGCGCGGCCGCCTTGTCGCGCCCGAGCGCCATCACCGTCACACCCAAGCCTTGTTCGACCATCATCAGGGCGGCTTGAAGCGAGTCGAGCTCCATCATTTCGTTTGGCGCAATGCCTCGCCGCCGCAGTTCGTTGTCGATCATGCTGCCGGCCCAGGCTCGCGGGTCGAGGCGTATGAACGGATGCTGAGCAAGCAGCTCGGCGTCGCTCGCGGGCGGGATGTCGCGTGGAGCGATGACGTAAAAGGGTTCGCGTTCGAGCGTGCTCCACTCGAAATCCACCGGCACCGTTTGCATGGGCTCGGTGATGATCGCGGCGTCGAGCAGGCCGCGCTCGACGCGCTCGGCCAAGTCGATCGACATGCCATGAAAGACCTTGATCTTGAGCTCGGGGTAGCGCGCACGAAGCTGCGCCAGCACCGGGCCGAGCGGCCCGGTCTGGATGCTGAAGATCGCCCCCAGCAGTAACTCACCCCGAAACTGGCCGGCCGCACCGAGGCCTTCGTCGAGCTGTGCGTAAAGCGCGACGATGCGCTGCGCCCGCTCGAGGACGATACGCCCGTCGTGATTGAGTACCTGTTTACGACCGACGCGGTCGAACAGGCGAACCTGCAGATGTTCCTCAAGCTGACGGATCTGCGTGCTGACCGCCGCCTGCGTCAGCCCAAGCCGCTCACCGGCGGCGGCAAAGCTGCCGGTCTGTTCGATCGCGACCAGGGTGCGCAGCGCGCGGAAGGACATGCTGGCGACAACCGCCTTGTCAGTGCTCGCGGCCGAGCCGGAACAAGCCCACGCTGGCCAGGAAGTTGGGCTCTTCGCGCACGCGCACGCCCTCGTCGAACCCGATTGCGTCGCGGATGACGATGCCATTCATTTCGCACAGGTGCTCGAAATCGGCGATGGTGAAGAAGCGCACGTTGGGCGTGTTGTACCACTGGTGGGGCAGGTTCTCGGAGACCGGCATGTGGCCGTTGAGAATCGCCTGCCGGTGGCGCCAGTAAGCAAAGTTCGGGAAGCTCACCACCGCCTCGTGGCCGACCCGCAGCATCTCGGTGAGGATGCCGATGGTGTTGTGGATGGCCTGCAGCGAGAAGCTCATCACCACGTGGTCGAAGAAGCCGTCTTCAAAACCGGCCAGGCCGCGCTCGAGGTCGATCTGCAACACGTTGATACCGTTGCGGATGCTGGCTTTGACGTTGTCCGGGTCGGCCTCGACGCCGTAGCCGAGCACGCCGCGGGTATCGGCCAGATGGCGCAGCAGGCTGCCGTCGCCGCAGCCCAGATCGAGCACGGTTTCGCCCTCGCCGATCCACTCGGCAATGGCCTGAAAATCGTAGCGGAGCTTAGACATGGGCGGTCACCTTGATGCGGTCGAAATAGGCCGACAACACGCCGTGGTAGATCGCGTCGTTGAGCAGAAAGGAGTCATGGCCGGCGGCCGAGTCGATCTCGGCATAGCTCACGCTGCGCCGGTTGTGCAGCAGCGCCTGGACGATGTCATGGCTGCGCTCGGGCGGAAAGCGCCAGTCGGTGGAAAAGGACACCACCAGAAAATCGGCCTGCGCGCGTGACAGCGCGGCGGGCAGATTGCCACCGTACTCAAAAGCCGGGTCGAAATAGTCGAGCGCCTTGGTGGTCAGCAGATAGGTGTTGGCGTCGAAGTAGCCCGCAAACTTCTTGCCCTGATAGCGCAGGTAAGACTCGATCTCGAACTCGGCTTCGTAGCTGAACACCTGCTTGCCGTGACGCAGGCTGCGGCCGAATTTCTCGGCCATCGCGTCGTCCGACAGATAAGTGATGTGCCCGACCATGCGCGCCAGGCGCAGGCCGCGCTCGGGCACCACGCCATGGGCGGTGTAGTCACCGTCGTGGTAATCCGGGTCAGTCAGAATGGCCTGACGGGCCACTTCGTTGAAGGCGATGTTCTCGGCCGACAGCTTGGGCGCGGCGGCGATCACGGCGGCATTGGCGACACGGTTCGGATACTGCAGCGTCCACGACAAGGCCTGCATGCCGCCCAGCGAACCGCCGACCACAGCGGCGAACTGCTGGATGCCGAGCACGTCGGCGAGGCGGGCCTGCGAGGCCACCCAGTCTTCCACGGTCACGAAGGGAAAGTTCGCGCCATACGACGTCCCGGTGGCGGGGTCGATGGAGGTGGGACCGGTGCTGCCGTAGCAGCCGCCGAGATTGTTCACCCCGATCACGAAGAATTTGCGCGTATCGAGCGGCTTGCCGGGGCCAACGAGGTTGTCCCACCAGCCAATGTTGTCGGGCGCATCGGCGTAATAGCCGGCCACATGGTGGGAGCCGGACAGCGCGTGACACACCAGCACCGCATTGCTGCGATCGGCGTTCAGCTCGCCGTAGGTCTCGTAGACCAGTTCGTATTCTTCGAGGCGCCCGCCGCTCTTGAGCAGGAGCGGCTCGGTAAAGCGCTGGGTGCGCGGTGCGACGACACCGACGGATTGAGGCTGCGTCATGGTGATCCTGAAAACAAAAAACCCGGTCGGCCGTGAGGCGCAAACCAGGTTGCCCTCGCTTTAGCCGAACTTATTGAGCGCCCGCAAGCTGATCGTCAAATCGGCGCTATGAGCCTGAAAGTTAGCGCTCGGCCGGAAAAAAGTCAAACCGTGGGCGCACTTAGCTGCGCAAGCGCTCGACCGCCTCATGCACGCGTTCTTGCTCGTCCATCTTGAGAATGCGCTGCACTTTGGGCGCCAGGTCGACCAGATCGGCGCGCAGGATTTCCTGTTTGACGCTGAGCATCTGGGTCGCCTGCATCGAAAACTGACGCAGCCCCATGCCGAGCAGCAAGCGGGTGTAGGCCACGTCACCGGCCATCTCGCCGCACACCGACACCGGCACGCCATAGCGCAGGCCGGTCTGGATGGTGCCGCCGATGAGCTTGAGCACCGCCGGATGCAGCGGGTCATACAGATGGGCCACGGCCTCATCGGTGCGGTCGATCGCCAGCGCGTACTGGATCAGGTCATTGGTGCCGATCGACAGAAACTGCAGGCGGCGGATGAACATGCCCAGCGACAGCGCCGCGGCAGGCACCTCGATCATGCCGCCGACTTCCACCCGCGGGTCGAACTTCTGCTTGCGCTCGATCAGTTGCACCTTGGCCTGGGCGATCAGCGCCAGCGACTGGTCCATTTCATGGGCGTGCGCCAGCATCGGCAGCAGGATCTTGAGCTTGCCGTAGTGCGAGGCGCGCAGCAGCGCGCGCAACTGGGTGAGGAAGACCTTGGGCTCGGACAGCGAATAGCGGATCGCCCGCATGCCCAGCGCAGGGTTGGCTTCGGTCGAGCGCTTGCCGATGCTGTCGAGCGCCTTGTCGGCGCCGACATCCAGCGTCCGGATGGTGACCGGTGCGTCGCCCATCTTCTTGAGCACACGACGATAGGCCTCGAACTGCTCGTCTTCGTCGGGCAGGGCGTCGCGGCTGAGAAACAGGAATTCGGTGCGGAACAGCCCCACCCCGTCGGCACCCACCGCCTTCGCCGCCAGCGCATCCTTGGGCAATTCGATGTTGGCCAGCAGCTTGACCTCTTCGCCGTCCAGCGTGGTGGCGCGGGTGTCCTTGAGCCGCTGCAGCTTGGACTGCACCAGCGCCAGCTCGGTCTGGCGCAGGGTGTACTCTTCGACGATACGCTCGTCGGGGTCGATGATCACCACACCGCGGGTGCCATCGATGATGATCAGTTCGTTGTCGTGCACCAGATGGCGCACATTGTGCAGCGCCACCACGGCGGGAATGCCCTGGCTCCGCGCAACGATCGCGGTATGACTGGTCGGGCCGCCCACGTCGGTGACGAAGCCGGCGATGGCGTGGTCGCGGAAACCGATGGTGTCGGCCGGCGACAAGTCATGCGCCACCACGATGGTGGCCAGGTCGCTCTTGCGCTTCTTGGGCAGGCGGCCGGGATGGCCGAGCAAGACCTTGACCAGACGCTCGACCAACTGCACCACATCGGCCTTGCGCTCGCGCAAGTAGGCGTCTTCGATCTGGTCGAATTGCTCGACGAGCAACTCCATCTGCTGCACCAGCGCCCATTCGGCGTTGCAACGCCGAGCTTCGATCAGCTGGCGGGCCGCATCGATGAGCATGGGGTCATCGAGGAACATCAGGTGCAGATCGACCAGCGCCCCCACCTCGGCGTGACCCGGCTGCTGGTCGGCGGTGGTTTTCAGCTCACCGAGATCGGCGCGCACCATGTCGACCGCGGCGGCCAGGCGGGCGACCTCGTCGGCCAGTCGGCGCGGCGCCACCTGATAGTGGCTGACCTCCAGCAAGGCGTGCGACACCAGATGGACATGGCCAATGGCGATGCCCTGAGACACCGCAAGACCGTGCAGGGTGAAAGGCATGATCCCCCTTTTCGGGCAGGCCCCCGTGGGCCGTCGTACCCGCTCAACTCATTCCGTCAGAACCCGGCGCACCGGGCGCACTTCCCGCCCGGCTATTCGTCTTCGCCGAACCGGTCCTTGATCAAATCCAGCAGCGCCTGCATTGCCTCATCGGCTTGCTCGCCCTCGGTGTCGATGCAGATGGTCGCGCCCTGAGCGGCGGCCAGCATCATGACGCCCATGATGCTTTTGGCATTGACGCGGCGACCATTGCGCTCCAGCGAGACCTCGCAGGGGAAGCTGCTGGCGGTCTGGGTCAGCTTGGCCGAAGCCCGGGCATGCAGGCCCAGGCGGTTGATGATTTCCACGTCGGTACGGGGCATAAATCGTGTCTTCAGTCAGTTCGAATCGGATGGATGTGGAGCACCCCGTCACACGCGCCCGAGATCGCGCGCTTGACGGCCATCTCGAGGGAGTACTCCCGATAATTCAGTACCCGCAGCAACATCGGCAGATTGGCGCCGGCGATGGCTTCGACCTGTCCCGGCTTGACCAGCGACGTCGCCAGATTCGCCGGTGTGGCGCCATACAGATCGGTCAGAATCACCACGCCATCGCCCTGATCGAGCTTGCCGAGCATCTCTTTGGCCATCGGCCGCAGATCCCGCGGATCGTCCTGCGCCATCACCCCGAGCTGCAGCAACTGCGACGGGCGCCGGTTGAGCACATGACATACGCATTGAATCATGGCTTCGCCAAGATTTGCATGTGTGATGAGAAGAATACCGATCATCTGCGACCCACGCCCGAGGGTGAGCGGCCATTGTAGCCGAGCGCTGCACCGTCCGGGCGGCGCTCAGTCGACCACCTGATCGATCTCGATACCGCCGAAGGGCTTCATGCGGGCGCGCAGCGCACGCGTCACGGCGATGCGGCCGTCACCATCCACACGCAGCGCCATCTCGACGCCATAGCGATGCGCCATCTCGCGCCAGGCGTCACCGGCCAGAAACACCGGTTTGCTGGCCACATCGGACAACACCCCGGCGCCGGCTTGCGGCGACACCAGCACGGTCACCGCCTGCGTCCCCGAGGCGGGCTGGCCGCTGCGCGGGTCAATCAGATGGCTGAAGCGCCGGCCGTCGAGCTCAAAGTAGCGCTGGTAGTCGCCCGAGGTGCCGATGGCCTCGCCATCGTAGAGCGCCAGCACGGCGATCGGCTGCGGCGCACGCGGATGCTGGATGCCCACCTGCCAGGGGTGGTCGCCCTTGCGCCCCAGCGCCATCACGTTGCCACCGATATTGATCAACGCATTGTCGACGCCCTCGGCGCGCAAAATGGCGGCCGCGCGATCCAGCGCGTAGCCCTTGGCATAGCCGCCCAGATCGAACTGAACATCGGGGTTGTCACTGGCGACCCCGTCGGCGTCGAGGTGCACATCGGCCATGTTGGGCGCACTGCTGACCAGCGCCTGCAATGCCGCCGGATCCGGCCGGCGCGGGCTGAACTGGTCATCATGAAACCCCCACAAGGCCACCAGCTTGCCAAGTGCCGGGTTGAACAGCTGGTCGCCGGTGGCGGCCAGGGCTTTGGCATCGTTCAGCATCGTCGCCAGTTCGGCCGATACCTGCGCACGCTGACCGGCCGCCAGCATGCGGTTCAGCGCCGTCAGCTCGGAGGGTTTCCAGGCATGGAAGGCCTTGTGCAAGCGGTCGAACTCGCGCAGCACGGCGCCCATCGCCTGCTGCGCGCGCTCGGCATCATCGCCCCACACCAGCACTTCCACGCGGGTACCGAAGACAAAGGCTTCTTGCTGATGCACCGCGCTGCGGCTACAGCCGACCAACGTCACCGTCAGGCAAAGGAGGACAATCCTCAGGAACATGGTTGTGTCGTACGGCGTGAAAACGAGCCGCCGATTGTACCGGCATGGGCGCTCACCGGTTTGCCCCGGTCAAACGCTCGATGCGCTCGGTGGTGGCCGGGTGGGTGGACAGGTAGTCGCCCAAGCCGCCTCCCGCGGCCGCCGTCGCCGCCTCGCCCTCGGCCTGATGCGCGCGTTCAAGCCGTTTGAGCATGGTCGCCAGCAGCGCCGGCGAGCGCTCATGGCGACTCAGCAGATCGGCCCCAAAGGCATCGGCCTCGAATTCGAAATCGCGCGAGTAGGCCGAGCTGAGCACGACGGTCGCCCCGGCGGTGGCCAGCGAGCTGAAATCGCCGGTCCACACCCCGATCACCGCCGCCAGCACCGAGGCCTGGATGAGATTGCGCAGGCCGTGGCGGTGCGCCACATGGCCCAGTTCATGCGCCACCACCGCCGCCACATGCGCATCGGTGGGCGCCAGCGCCACCAGCGCATCGGTGACCACGATGTCGCCGCCGGGCAAGGCGAAGGCATTGGCCCCGATGGCCGGCGCCTTGCGAAAATGCAGGCGTACCGGGTCGGCGCTGCCTCGGCCCGCAATCAGCGGCGCGACCTCGATCTCGATGGCCGCGATACGACTCGATGGAAGCTCGGTCGGCGCCAACAGCCGGCTGCTGTCGAGCGTCTGCAACAACTGCACGTCGATCGCCTGCACCGCCGCCACCGGCAAGGCCTGCGCCACCGCGCGCGCCACCAGCGGCAGCCCCCAGCGATAGCCGGCGAGGCCGACCGCCAGAATCAATCCGATCGCCAGCGCCACACGCAGGCCACTGCGCTGCCACACGGTGATGCCCGACTCGCGGTGACCCAGCGCCTGGAGAAAGGCCGTCAGCGCGGCATCAGGCACCACCTCGCAATGCCGCCCGCCGGGCAGATCGACCCGCCGCGTCGCGGTGCCCAGGGGCTCGTGCCAGTGCAGCGATGCCGCGGCCAACGACTCGCGCGGTGCACTGCCGTCGAGCACCTCCAGGTCCACCCGGCCCGCCGACGCCGTGAGTCGCACCGGCACCGGCCGGCTGGTCTGACCGTCGAACAGGCGGGCGGCAATCGACGCCATGCTCAGAAGCCCAGATCGACGTCGAGCAGGTCGGCCGCCTCTTCGCCGATGACGCGTGCCTCCTCGGCCTGCACCGCCATGAATGCCGTCAGTGTGCCCGCCGGCAGCAGCGCCAGATGCGCGACCCGGTAACGCCACAGGCGCACCACGCCAAAGGGCCGGTACGCACCCAGGGTCAGCGCGGTCAGCAGCCAGTTGGTGAGCACGATCCACACATAGCGTCCAGCCACCATGTCACTGAAAAAACCATGGTTCTGCAGATTGGCCCGATTGAAACTGAGGTTGGCCATGCAGGCGCTGACATAGGGCGCAATCAGCGCAAAACCGACATACAGCGCCAGCATGGCGAGCATCAGATACAGGCCGAACACTTCACGCCCGCCGCCCTGTCCCATCGCGCCGCCGGCGAACAGGTCGAGCGGGCCACCGAGCACAAAACCGAGCGCGACCAGCACCGCCACATAGACCAGCGCCAGCAAGGCGACACGGCCAAAGATGCGATACACCGGGCCGACCGGCAGATCGATGTCGAACTGCGCCTGACCGAAGCGCAGGTGATTGAACAGGTAGCGCCGTTGATTGGCGAGCGCGAAAGGAAAAAGGATGCCGAGGCTCAACACCCCGGCGATCGGCCACAGCACCCAGGCCTTGGCGGCCTCCCAGGTGAGACCGTCAAAGGCAAACCGCAGGCCGCGCCAGCTGGTGTTGTGGGCACGAAAGCGCAGCGCGCGCGAGATCATCCACGGCAGCAGCACGGCAAACAGCACCATCACCACCAGGTTGAACAGGGGATTGAACTCGGCAGCGATGTTGAGCACCACGATCGCCGCCATCACCAGCAGCCGGCCTTTCAGGATCTTGACCGGGTCGGCGTGGTAGTCGAAGGCCGAGCCATCGAGCAGCGTGTTCCCCATGAAGTAGCGTTCGCGGCGCACCTTGGCCCAGGGGGAATACAGGCCCAGCGTGACAATGCTCAGCAGCAGATTGACGATCCAGATCTTGAAGTAGGCGCCGCCGCTACCGCTGAATTCAAAAGGCAGTTCGTCGGGATTGAGGGGCGGCACATCAAAGGCCGGCAGGGTCGCGGGTGCGTTCATGCTTTTTGCATCATGTCGATCGGGAGAGGGGCGACAGTAACACGGCCACCCCCGCGCGGGCTGCCCAAGCGGTCACACTGGCGACACACGCGAGGCTCAGCCCGCCGAGCGGGCCTCGGCTTCGATCGTTTCGATGACCCGGGTGGCCACATCGAAGCCCTGCTGCTCATGGATTTCGACCATGCAGGTGGGGCTGGTGACATTCACCTCGGTGAGATGCCCGCCGATCACATCGAGCCCGACAATCAGCAGCCCGCGCGCCCACAGCGTCGGCGCCAATGCCTCGGCGATCTCGCGTTCACGCTCGGTCAAGGGCATCGCCACGCCACGCCCGCCGGCAGCCAGGTTGCCGCGCGTCTCGCCGGCTTTGGGGATGCGCGCCAGGCTGAAGGGCACCACCTCGCCGCCGATGATCAGCACCCGCTTGTCGCCCTCGCTGATCTGCGGCAAATAGCGCTGCGCCATGATGGTCTGACGGCCGAGATGGGTCAGCGTCTCGACGATGGCGTTGCGGTTGGGGTCGTCGGCGCGCACCCGGAAGATGCCGGTGCCGCCCATGCCGTCGAGCGGCTTGAGGATGGTGTCGCCCATGGCGTCGATGAAGGCATTGAGATCGCCCGCATCGCGCGCCACCAGCGTGGGCGCAGTGAACGCGGCGAACTCGGTGATGGCGATCTTTTCGGAGTGGTCACGCACCGCGCGCGGATCGTTGTACACCCGCGCACCGGCCTGCACCGCGCGTTCGAGCAGCCAGGTGGCGGTGAGGTATTCGAAGTCGAAGGGCGGGTCCTGACGCATCAGCACGGCGTCGAACGCGGTCAGCGCCACGGTCGAGGCCTCGCCCGCCACATACCAGGCCGCGTTGTCGGCGGTCGGGGTGAGCGCCAACGCGCGGGCCCGCACCTGACCGTCCAGCCAGTGCAGATCGGGGCGCTGGATGCTGAACACCTGATGCCCGCGCGCGGCGGCGGCGCGCATCATGGCGACGCTCGAATCCTTGTAGGCTTTGAGGTGTTCGATGGGGTCGAGGATGAAGGCCAGGCGCATCATTCGGTTCCGTCTTCAGGGGGTTCTTCATACAGCGGCGGGCGGACGGTGTGATACACCCGCCGCGCCACATACACGCTGGCGGCGAGCACGATCAGCCCGACCGGCAGCACCACAATGGCGCTGGCCACCGACAGCATGTGCTGCTCGGTGGTGGCCGAGGTGATCGACAGCACACCGATCAGCAGCACCAGGCCGGTCACCGCACCGCCGATCGCCGCGATCACGCCTGCGACCGGCGCGGGTACACGCCTCATGCGGCGGCTTCTTCCAGCACCACGGGGGCGGTTTCTTCGATTTCCACCGCGGCGGCCAGCAGCGCCAGGCGCGCCACCACGCCATAGGCGTAGAAGCGGTTGGGCGGTGCGTCCGGCCCTTGCTGAACGTCCGGAAGGGTGCAGCAGGTCTCGAAGGCCAGCGGCTTGAAGTGGGCGCCCGGCGCATTCAGGTTCTCGTCGCGGCCGCGTTCGGTGTGCACCCGGTAGAAGCCGCCCACCACGTAGTGATCCATCATGTACACCACCGGTTCGGCGACGGCGTCATCCACCGTCTCGAAGGTGTGCACGCCTTCCTGGATGATCACCTCGTGCACCTGCAGGCCTTCCTTGATGACGCTCATCTTGTTGCGCTGCTTGCGATTGAGGCCTTTTACCTCGGCCGCATCCTTGACCATCATGATGCCCATGCCGTAGGTGCCGGCGTCGGCCTTGACCACCACGAAGGGCTCGTCGTTGACGCCGTATTCCTGGTACTTGCTGCGGATGCGGGTGAGCAAGGTGTCAACCTGACTGGCCAGACACTCCTCGCCGGTGCGCTCCTTGAAATCGATCTGACCGCACACGCCGAACTCGGGATTGATGCGCCACGGGTCGATGCCGATATGCGCGGCAAAGTCCTTGGCCACCCGATCATAGGCGTGCGCGTGGTTGGATTTGCGGCGGCTGTGCCAGCCGGCGTGCAGCGGCGGAATCAGCCACTGACCGTCCAGGCCCTGCAAGGGCGCCGGGATCCCGGCCGACAAGTCATTATTGAGCAGCACCGCGCAGGGGTCGAAGTTTTTCACCCCCAGCCGGGTGCCACGGCGCTCCAGCGGCTCCAGCGTGAGCGTGGCGCCATTGGCCAGCTCGAGCGTGGTCGGCTCGGTGACCTCTGCCAACAGCGAACCGATGCGCACGTTCAGGCCGGTGAGCTTGAGAATCGACACCAGCTTGGCCACGTTCTGCAGATAGAACTGGTTGCGGGTGTGGTTCTCCGGAATCAACAACACATTGCGCGCGTCAGGGCAGATGCGCTCGATGGCCGACTGCGCGGCCTGCACGCACAGCGGCAGAAACACGTCGTTCAGGTTGTTGAAACCGCCGGGGAACAGGTTCAGATCCACCGGCGCGAGCTTGAAGCCCGAGTTGCGCAGGTCGGTCGAACCATAGAACAGCGGCGTCGTCTCCAGCCACTGGCTGCGGAACCATTGTTCGATTTCGGTCTGGTTGTCGAGGAACTGGCGCTCCAGTTCCAGCAAAGGGCCGGTCAGGGCCGTGGTCAGATGGGGGACCATACAAACATGCTCCAGACGCCTGATCGTGTCAGGCGAGGTCAGTCGGGTTATCGGCGCATCTTACTACGAAGGCGAAAAGCGGCCGGCGCGCGCGCCGCGCGAAGACTCAACAGACGCCTGGGGGGCGCAAAAGCTTACGCACGCATTTCGCGCGGCGCCAACTCAACCGAGCTCCACCCGGTTCCGCCCGCCTTCCTTGGCGCGGTAGAGTGCCTTGTCGGCGCGCTCCAGCGTCCGCATGGGGTCAGGGTGGCCTTCGAAACCGGCCAAGCCGATGCTCACCGCCAGACGGATTTCGTGCCCGTCGGGCAAGCGCGCGGCCTCGCCCGCGATGCGCTCACGCACCTTCTCGGCAATGACCTGTGCACGCGCAAGATCGACCTCGACCAGCACCACGGTGAATTCCTCACCCCCGTAGCGGAACACATAGTCGCCGCCGCGCACGCTATTGAGCAGCAACATCGCCGTATGTTGCAGCACCAGATCGCCAGCCTGGTGACCGTATTGATCATTGATCCGCTTGAAATGGTCGATATCAAGCATCATGACCGCAAAAGAATGACCGCCGGACGATCTGGCCAGGCGGTTTTCCCGACTCAGGATGACGTCGAGAAAGCGGCGATTCAACAGCTGCGTGAGCACATCGCGCCCCGCATCGAGACTCGCCAGGCGTTCGAACAGACTGCTGAGCAAGAACCGGAGCTGCGACGCGTGCGACTTTACTGCGTGGACCGTCTCCTGCGAATCCGTACTGCGCTTGCGGCCCAAGCGCAGCATGGGCAGCAGCACCGCGTCGATCTCCTTGACCTCGCGCTCGATCTGAACGCGCTCCTCGGCCCCCTGAAACACCGCCGCGCCTTTGTGATGCATCCACAGGCCAAACTCCGATTCGGCCAGCAGGGGCGTATCGGCAGACCGACAACCCGCCGCCACCCAATACAGAAATTGCGTCTCCCAGGTCAGCAGGGCCGCACGTTGACGCTCTCGCTCAACCAGCAGGTTTTGCCCGGTCGAAAACAAGCGATAGGCCTCATCGGAGCGGGCACCGACTTCTATAGGATCCGGTATACGCCGACGCCATGACCTCCAGCGGAATGCCGATCGAATCACTCACAAAACGTGCGGCCTCCGCCCATTCGGCGCGTTCGGTGAGCACATCTCCGTATTCGACAATGATCCGGTTGACGAGCCGGCGCGCGCCACGAGCAACAAACTCGACGGGCACGCCGATGCGCGCGTGGACTTCGCCCACATGCCGCTGCAGTGCGAACAATGCTTCGATATCGGTATCGGGCGAGGCGTCGAAGATGCGCCTGAGCCACAAGGCCATCGACGGCTTGAGGCGGTCTTCAACCTGCTTGTGCGACAGATAAAATCCGGTCGCCGGATCGGTCAGCATCTGGCTGTAGAAATACTCGGCCAGCTCACCTGCGCGACTTTCGATGAACGCGGCGAGCCGCTCGCGCACCGGTAGCGGTGTCTCGTCGTGGAGGGCTTGCCATTCGCCGATCAGCACTTCCGACATTACGTCCTCAATTGCAGCCTGGTCACCCGACGGTCACCCGCCTGCGCTAGCGTGTGTGAGCCCATTCTACGGCCATTCACCCTGCCCGCTGGCGCCCCTGTGCGAGCGCATCGGGCCGGCGCATAATTCGCAGCCCGTGTCCGGCCCGCAACGTCTCCCGCCATGAACTCCATCCTCACCAGCATCGGTCTGCTCTTCTGTAGCAACGTGTTCATGACCTTCGCCTGGTACGCCCACCTCAAGGAACTCAACGGCAAGCCCTGGCTGATCGCCGCGCTGGTGAGCTGGGGCATTGCGCTGTTTGAATACCTGCTGCAAGTGCCCGCCAACCGGATCGGTTACACCGTGATGAGCGTCGGGCAGCTCAAGATTTTGCAGGAAGTGATCACCCTGTCGGTGTTCGTGCCCTTCTCCGTGTTCTACCTCAAGGAGCCGCTCAAGCAGGACTACCTGTGGGCGGGCCTGTGCCTGCTTGGTGCGGTGTATTTCATGTTCCGCGGAAAGCTCAACTGAGCGCGCCACTGCCCGAGGCCACCGCCCAGGCCAGCGCGTCTTCCAGCCGATCATTCCCCCAGAACATCTCATCGCCGACAAGCAAGGTGGGCGCACCGAAGATGCCGCGCTCGGCGGCCTGCTCGGTCTGCCGGCGCAAGGCCAGCTTGTTGGCCGGCGCCTGCGCCGCGTCGATCAGCTGGGCGGCGGGCAGATCAAGCGCAGAGAGGATGTCGACGATCACCTCTGGCTGACCGATATCGCGGTCCTCGCCGAAATTGGCACGCATCGCGGCGCGGGCAAAATCGGCTATCCATGGCTGATCCTGCCCGAGCATGGCCACGCGGGCCGCGAGCAGGCCGTTGCGCGGAAACTGGCTGGGCAGGCGGAAGGGGATGTCGTACTTGGCCGCCAGCCGCGCCATGTCGCGCCACATGTAGCGCCCCTTGGGCGGGTAGATATTGAAGGGCGAATCGTTCCAGCCCAGACTCAGGAACACCGGGCCGAGCAGAAAAGGGCGCCAGTGCAGCGTCACGCCCGCGGCACGCGCGGCGGATTCAACGCGCATCACGGCGAGGTAGGAATACGAACTGGCGAACTCGAACCAGATCTCGACAGGCTGCGGGGCGCTCATGGGACCGGCGTCTCCTTGAAGAATTCACATGGCGCGGCCACCGTCTCGGACAAGGCTTTGTCAGACCACGCTTATCCGCAGCATAGTCCGAGCCGACCGCCAGCACATCCTCACCGCGGCAGCCGCCGCCGGGCGGCGTACGTTGCCGGCCGCCCCCCTTGCGCTTCGCGGGGGCGCGGCCGGTCGGTGCGGAATCAATGCTGCGGCAGCGACCGCATGTACTGTCGCACGGCGCAACTGGCGCGACTGCTCCAGCGCGGGTCAAACAAGCCGACCAGCCACCGAGCAAACGAGGGGCGCTGGGCAGGTACCGGGCGGCGGGTGATCAGCACCTCGGCGCCGTCGCTGGCGGTCATCACCGTGGCGGTCGGCAAGTCCAGCACCACGGACTGTCCCGGCTTGAGCAAGACATCGCGATGATCGCCGTATTGGGTGATCCACACGCCGCCGGCCTGGCAGCTGACTTCGGCATAAGCCATCTGGGCCAGCACCAGCGTGGTGCGGGGGGTCAGGGTGACGGTTTCGCATGCAATGACTTCAGCCATGATGGCATCCTCCGGTAGCCCCCGACAGCCGCGAATCCGGCGTCGGGTTGATCGAAGTATCGTCAGCAGCTAGCCTGTGGACAAACGGTCAATTTGCATTGCATGGATGCATAAAACGCATGGATAGCTCACTGCTCCGGCTGCCCCCGCTTGATCCGCTGCGCGGCTTTGTCGCCGCCGCGCGCCATCTGTCCTTCACGCACGCGGCAGAAGAACTCTGCTTGAGCCAGTCGGCCATCAGCCGGCAGGTGCAGACGCTCGAAGCTGCCCTCGGCACGCCGCTGTTCGTCCGCGGCGTGCGCAGCCTCGCCCTCACCGAGGCCGGCGCCCGACTGGCCGGTGCCGCCGAACAGTGGCTCGTCGAGTACGGCCGCCTCGCCGCCCGGCTGCGCACCCCCGAGCGCCCGACCGTCACCATCTCGGCCGGGGTCGGCGTGTCGGCGCTGTGGCTGGTGCCGCAACTGCCCGACTTTCAGGACGCGCACCCCGACATCGAAGTGCGCATCTCCACCTCCAACCGCGTGGTCGATCTGCTGCATGAGGACATCGACCTGGCGCTGCGCTATTGCGCCGACCGAGACGCCCCGGACAACGCCTGGCGGCTGTTCAGCGATACCCTGGTGCCGGTCGCCCACCCCGCCATCGGCAAGGGCCTCGTGCTCGACCGGACCACCCTGCCACAGCATGTGCTGCTCGATTTCGACGATGCGCGCTTCCCGTGGCTCAGCTGGTCGCCCTGGCTGACCGCCCACGGGCTCGACGACGTGCGCCCGCGCGGTCGCATTCGCTTCAACCACTACGACCAGCTCATCCATGCCGCCGCCTCGGGCCAGGGCCTGGCGATTGGCCGCAAGGAAATGATGGGCCCGCTGTTCCGCGAAGGCCGGCTGATGCCGCTCGGCAGCGACCGCCACCCCATGACCGGGCGCGGCTTCTGGCTGGTGCCCGCGCCCGGCGTTCTGCACCCGGCGGCCGAGGTATTCGCCGCCTGGATTCGCGCCGTGGCGGCGCGATGCCCCTCGCCGGAAGCCACTTGACCCCTGTACCGTCGCCCCCCGACAACGCACACCCCTCGCGCCCGCTCAAGGACAACCCATGACCCCCTGGATTCACGACGCCCTGCGCAAGATCGACGCCGACTACCAACGCTCGGCCGACACCCACCTGATCCCGCTGACGGTGCCGTCCATTGCGCCGATCCAGCTCTATCTCAAGGATGAGTCGACGCACCCGACCGGCAGCCTCAAGCATCGGCTGGCGCGCTCGCTGTTTTTGTACGGGCTGTGCAATGGCTGGATTCGCGAGGGCACGACCATCGTCGAGGCCTCCTCGGGCAGCACCGCGGTGTCCGAAGCCTATTTTGCCCGCCTGCTCGGCCTGCCCTTCATCGCCGTGATGCCGGCCACCACCTCGCAGAAGAAGATCGACCAGATCAGCTTCTACGGTGGCCAGTGCCACCTGGTCACCACCCGCGACATCTACGCCGAAGCGGCGCAGCTGGCGGCGGCCAATGGCGGACACTACATGGACCAGTTCACCTACGCCGAGCGCGTCACCGACTGGCGCGGCAACAACAACATCGCCGAATCGATCTTTGCCCAGATGGCCGCCGAGCCCGACCCGATTCCGCGCTGGATCGTGGTCAGCGCCGGCACCGGCGGCACCTCGGCCACCATCGGCCGCTTCCTGCGCTACAAGCGCTTTCACACCGAACTATGCGTGGCCGACCCCGAAAACTCGGTGTTCTACGACCATTTTCTCGACCCCAGCAGCTCGCCCACGCTCGATGTCGGCTCACGCATCGAAGGCATCGGCCGGCCGCGCGTCGAGCCGTCCTTCAACCCCTCGGTGGTCGATCTGATGATCAAGGTGCCCGATGCGGCCAGTCTGGCCACCATCCATCTGCTCGACACCCTGCTCCAGCGCAAGGCCGGCGGCTCGACCGGCACCAACCTCTACGCCGCTTTTCAGCTGTGTGCCCGCATGAAAGCCAAGGGCGAGACCGGCAGCGTGGTGACCATGCTGTGCGACGCCGGCGAGCGCTACCTCGACACCTATTACAACCCCGAATGGATCGCCCGCCAGGGGCTGGATCTGGCGCCCTACAACGCCAGGCTGGAACACTTCATGGCGACGGGCGAGCTGGATTAGGCTGACGCGGCGGGTTTCTTGAGCGCCACCAGCGTGAGCCCGCCCAGCACCAGCCCCCAAAAGGCCGAGCCGATACCGAACAAGCTGATGCCCGAGGCGGTAGCCAGGAACGTCACCAAGGCCGCCTCGCGGGTGTCGTCCGCCTTCACCGCCAGCGACAAGGCATTGCCGATGGTGCCCAGCAAGGCCAGCCCGGCCACCGCCAGCACCAGCGCCTTCGGGAAGGCCGCAAACAACGCACCGATGGTCGCGCCGAACACCCCCAGCAGCACCGCAAAGCCGCCCGAGAAGATCGCCGCCACGTAGCGCTTTGCCGGGTCTTCGTCGGCCTCAGGCCCCATGCAGATCGCCGCGGTGATGGCGGCCAGGTTGATCGCAAAGCCGCCAAACGGCGCCAGCACCAGCGTAGCCACGCCGGTGGTGGTGATCAGCGGCGAGATCGGCGGGTGATAGCCGGCCGCGCGCATCACGGCCACGCCCGGAATGTTCTGCGAGGCCATAGTCACGATGAACAGCGGCAGCCCGACGCCGATCAGCGTCTGCCAGTTGAAGGCCGGCGTCACCCACACCGGCGTGCTCACTGCCAGCTGCACGGTGTCCAGATGCAGCGCGCCGGTGAGGGCGGCAATGGCGGTGCCGATCGCCAGCACCATCAAGATCACATAGCGCGGCCACCACCGTTTGAACACCAGATAGGCCGCGAACATCGCCATCACCAGCCAGAAGTTCGTCGTCAGTGACACGAACACATCCATGCCGAAACGCAGCAACACGCCCGCCAGCATCGCTGCCGCCAGCGCGATCGGCAGGCGGTGCATGGCCCGCTCGAACCAGCCGGTCACACCAAACAGCGTGATCAGCGCGCCACAAAACACAAAGGCACCCATCACCTCGGCCATCGGCACGCCGCTCAGACTGCCCACCAGCAAAGCCGCGCCCGGCGTGGACCAGGCCGTCACCACCGGCACCTTGTAGCGCCACGACAACATGATCGTGGTCAGCCCCATGCCGACCGCCAACGCGCCGATCCACGACGACACCTGGGCCGGGGTGGCACCGGCTTGCTCGGCCGCCTGAAAGATCAGCACCGCCGAACTGGTGAAACCGATCAGCACCGTCACAAAACCGGTCACCATCGCCGACAAGGGAAAAAACGGACGGACGGACGTGCTCATATCACCAGCCTGAAAGGATCTCCGGCAAGCATACGACAGCGCCCGGCGCCAACACAGGACACTTGCTTCAACAGCCCCCGGGCCACCTAGGCCCCCGCGCGCCGATGGCGAGGCTAAAATTCGCCCACTCTTCGCCGTAAACCTCTGTCATGCCCTCACGCCAAACCCCAGTCTCGCCCGTCGCCCGCTGTTTCCCGCTGCCAACCGCGGCGTGCCAAGCGGCGCTGGCGCTTGCCGCCGTGCTCGCACTGGGCGGCTGCGCAACCCTCCAGACGGCGGTCGACACGGTCAAGGCCAAGCTCCCGGCGCCCGCGGAGCCCGCTGCGGAAACACGCGAGCCCGAGGCCCCCGCTGCCGAAGTCAAACCCGTCAAGCCCGTCGCCAAACCTGCGCGCAAGCCGCTCCCCGCCCCGGCCGCAGACCCCACCCCGCCGCCGCCCAAACCCGTCATCCGCAGCGCCCCCAAACCCACGATTGCCGGCCCGGCGTGGCTGGCCAAATGCGCCGACATCCAGAGCGCCGGCGGGGCGGTGCGCTGCGACGCCGACAGCCTGCTCGCCCGCCCCTCGGCCACCGTACAGGTGTTCACCCGCGACCCGGCACTGGCGGTCAAAGCCAGCAGTGGCGACATCACCCTGCGCCCCGGCCTGCCGCGCCGCTATCGCTTCTTCGTATTGCCCTGAACGCGCCGGCCATTTGGCGGCGCGCCCATCCGGGCTAGAATGGCGTTTTGAATTCACGCTCGCAGCGGAGCCCTGCCATGACTTACAAGGTATTCATCGACGGCCGTCACGGCACCACCGGACTGAAGATCGACGAGCGCCTCGCCCTGCGCGACGACGTCGAAATCCTGACCATCCCCGACGCCCAGCGCAAGGACGCCACGGTCAAGGCCGAGTACATCAACAGCGCCGACGTGGTCTTCCTGTGCCTGCCCGACGCCGCCTCCAAAGAGTCGGTGTCGCTGCTCAAGCCCGACAACACCCGCACCCGCTTCCTCGACGCCAGCACCGCCCACCGCACCAACCCGGACTGGGTGTATGGCCTGCCGGAGCTGAACCCCGGCCACCGCGAGCGCGTGCGCACCGCGCAGAAAGTGGCCGTGCCCGGCTGCCACGCCAGCGGCTTCATCATGCTCATGCATCCGCTGGTCGCCGCCGGCATTGTGCCCACCGACTACCCGGCCACCACCTACTCGATCACCGGCTACAGCGGCGGCGGCAAGGAAATGATCGCCAGCTATGAAGACGCCGGCACGCTGGGCGACGCCATGCTGAGCCCGCGCTTCTACGCGCTCGGCCTCGCCCACAAGCACCTGCCCGAAATGCAGACCCTCACCGGCCTGGCCAACAAGCCCTTGTTCACACCGATTGTCGGCAACTTCGCGCAGGGCATGGTGGTGGCTGTGCCGCTGCTGCCGCGCCTGCTCACCAAGCCGGTGGCCGCTGCCGACCTGCAGCACTACTTCGCCGAGTACTACGCGGGCGAGACCTTCATCAAGGTCATGCCGGCCGACGCCACGCCGCTGCTCGACAACGGCTTTTTGCCGGCCACCGAGTGCAACGACACCAACCGCGCCGAGATCTTCGTGTTCGGCCATGGCGAGCAGATCCTGCTCGCCGCGCGCTTCGACAACCTCGGCAAGGGCGCCTCGGGCGCCGCCATCCAGTGCATGAACCTGATGCTCGGGGTGGACGAAGCGACCGGGCTGGCGGTGTAAGCCGCAGCGCCCCCGTCAGCGAACCCGGCCTGCGCGCCGGGTTCTTTTTTGCCTGCCGCCGGCGCTCACTCCTTGTTGCTGCGCCGGATCGACAGCAGCAACCACACGCCACCGACCACCGCGCCGAGAAAGCCGAGCAGCGCATAGGTGGACAGCCCGGCCAGCAGGCCTTCGCCGGCCACGGTCATGACGATCGAGGTGCCGATAATCAACGCGGCGGTGACGATGCCGACGGTCAGCCGGCTCACCGCGCGGTCGATGCGATCGCCAAAGTGCTTGAGCGGCAGCACCTCGACCTCGACCCGCAGCTTGCCGCGCTTGGCCGCGCGCAGCAGTGCGCTGAGGTCTTGCGGCAGGCCGGCGATCAGGTCGGCCGCGCCACGCGCCGCACGCCAGCCGCGCCGGGCCAGCGCCGCGGGCGACTGGTGGGCGATCATGGTGCGTTCGAGGTAGGGCGCCGCTTCGCCGGCCATGTCGAAATCCGGGTCGAGCTGCCGACCCATGCCTTCAAGCGAGATGAAGGCCTTGATCAGCAAGGCCAGATCCGCCGGCAGCGTCAGCCGGTTGTCGCGCAGGATGGCCACCAGATCGGCCAGCATGCCGCTCAGGCTGAGGCGCTTGAGCGGCACGCCCTTGTACTGGTCGACGAAGGCGTCGATCTCGTTGTGCAGGCGCGCCGGATCGGTGTCGGCACCCAGGTCTTCGCCCTCGCGCCAGTCGAGCAAAATGGCCGCGACCGTTTCCGAATCGCCGCTGACCAGGCCGTGCATCAGCGTCGCCACCTCGTAGCGTCGCGCCTCGGACAGCCGACCGACCATGCCGAAATCGATGAAAGCGATGCGGTTGCCCGGCAGGTAGAAGACATTGCCCGGGTGCGGATCGGCGTGGAAGAAACCATCCTCCAGCGTCATCTTCAGCACCGCATCGGCGCCACAGCGGGCGAGTTGCTTGCGGTCCAGCCCGGTGGCGTCGACCGCCCCCAGGTTGCGCCCCGGAATGCCGGCGATGTAATCCTGCACATTCAGCCGCTCGCCGCTCCACTGCCAGTGGATGGCCGGGATCACGATGTCCTCGTGATCGGCGAAGTGCGCGCGGATGCGCTCGGCGCTGCGGCCCTCGGCAGCAAAATCGAGCTCGCGACGCAGCGACACGGCAAACTCGCGCACGACCGCCTGCGGGTGATAGCGGTGCAGCTCGGGCATGTCGGCGTCGATGATCTCGGCCAGCCGGGTCAGCAAGCGCAGGTCGGCCTCGACGGTCGGGCGGATGCCCGGGCGACGCACCTTGAGCACCACCTCGCGGCCATCGTGCAAGGTGGCGCGATACACCTGCGCCAGCGAGGCGGCCGCCAGCGGCTGGGTGTTGAGTGCGGCAAAAGCGGCCTCGGGCGCCTCGCCCAGGTCTTCGGTGAGCTGGGCGCGCACCGCCTCGAAGGGCACGGCAGGCGCGGCGTCCTGCAATTTGCTGAGCTCGTCGATCCATTCCGGTGTGAACAGGTCCACCCGGGTGGCGAGAATCTGGCCGAGCTTGACGAAGGTCGGGCCGAGGTCTTCGAGCGCGCGGCGGGCACGTGCCGGCGGCTCGAGGCGGGCCAGCTCGTCGGGCACCTGCCAGTGCAAGACCTTGCCGGCCTTGCCCAGGGCATCGGCCATCCCCAGCCGACGCACCAGATCGCCAAAGCCGTAGCGAATCAGCACGCCGGCAATATCCTGGGCGCGCGACAAGTCGCGCGCCGCCCCCACCGCCTGCCAGAACATCAGTCCCGATCCGGCGCATCAGGCGCCTGCAGACGATCGGCCACGCCCTTCAGAAAGCCGGCCGCAATCCCGGCCAGCAGCGCGCCTTGCTGACGCAGGGTGTGTGCCCCGGCCTGCATCTGCTCCTGGGTCATGTCCGACATCGCCTGTGCCAGCTGCGACACCGCCCCCTGCACCCGGCCGCCAACCGCCGTGCCGCTGCTGCGGGCATGCTCGGCGAGGCTGTGCAGCGTGTCGCGCACATGGCCGGACGACTGCCGGGCCGCGTCGCCGAGGGTTTCGATGAACAGCTTTTCGAGCGAGCCGAGGTCGTCCAGCGACTGCTTGAGGCTCTGCTTCGAGAACTCGCTGCTGCGGCTGGCCGCCTCCTGCATCGCCAGCGTGGTGGCCTCGGCGGCCGAGGCCAGCGCATCGTCGAGGCCCGTCATGGCTTCACGCAGCGCGTCGGCGTTGCGCGGGTCGGGGCGTTCCACGCCCTGCTTCGCGCCGCGCACCACCGCATCCATCACCGATTTGAGCGCCGCGCTGTCGAGCTGACCTTCCGACAACACCTTGAGCGTGATCTGCCGCACCCGCGCCGACACATCCGCCACCTCGTCGGCGACGGCGGCTTCGACATCGCGTGCAATCTTGTCCGTATCCTGCGTCATGACTCCCTCCGCTTGTGGTCGAAATGCGTGATATCAGCAGGCGCGCCACGGCCGGTCCGAGACCGCGCCCAAGCTCACTTACAGCATATCAGCGCCTGCCGATAGACGGGCCCGCGCCGCGGCAAACGGTCGCTCAGGGCGCTCACAAGGCCGCCAGCCGCAGGCTCAGAAACTCGCGCAGCTGCTGCACCACCGGACTGAGCTGACGACGGTCGGCACACAGCAGATTAAGCGGCGCCGACTCGCCCAGCCAGTCCTGGCACACCGCCACCAGCCGACCGGCGTGCAGATCGGTCTCGACATCGAGTCGCGATTTGTAGGCCAGACCCCAGCCGCCCAGCGCCCAGCGCCGCACCACGTCGCCATCGTCGGACACACGATCGCCACGCACCGCCACCGACGTCTCCTGCCCGTCGCGGAAGAAGCGCCAGCGGTCATGCACCGCATCACCCAGCAGGTAACACAAGCAGTTGTGATCGGCGAGTTGGGCGGGCGCCGTCGGCGTGCCATAACGCACCAGGTAGTCCGGCGAAGCGCACAGCACACGCCGGTTGTCCGGCAGCAAGGGCAGGGCGACCAGGCTGGAGTCAGGCAAGCTGCCGTAGCGAATCGCCAGATCCACCGGCTGGCGATAGACATCCGCCAAGCGATCCGACACCTGCAGACGCAGTTCGACCTGCGGATGCGCTGCCTGAAACGCATCCAGCCAGGGCAACAACACGTTGCGCCCCAGATCCGACGGCAGCGACAGCTGCAACACACCGCGCACCACGCTGCGCCCCGAGGCCAGTGCCTCGCGCCCATCCGCCAGCAAATCCAGCGCCTGCCGACAATGCAGCAAGAACACCTCACCCTCCGCCGTCAGCCGCTGACTCCGCGTCGAGCGCACGAACAAGGCCGCCTGCAACGTGGCCTCCAGCCGCTTGAGCGCCGCACTGGCGGCAGCCGGGGTGAGATCCAGCCGCCGCGCCGCAGCCGAGAGGCTGCCAAGCTCTGCGGTGCGGACAAAGATCTCCAGATCCTGCAAACCCTTCATTTTCAAAAATCTCTATCAAATAAATCAAACAGCCAGTGGTTTTTCAATTGACTCGCAGTCTTGATGATAGCGACATGCTGTCAGCACGGCAGCCCCGTTCGAAAAACAAGGAAACCCCGCCCATGCTCGCGCCCGCCCTGTTCTCGCCACTCCGTCGCCGCGGTCTGGCCCTGCCCAACCGTATCGTGATGGCGCCGATGACCCGCAGCCGCGCCGCGCAGCCGGGCGACATCCCGACCGCGCTGATGGCCGAGTACTACGCCCAGCGCGCCAGCGCCGGTTTGATCATCAGCGAGGCCTCGCAGATCTCTTGCCAGGGCCAGGGCTACAGCCACACGCCGGGCATCTACAGCGCCGCGCAGATCAACGGCTGGCGGAAAGTCACCGAAGCGGTGCATGCCGCGGGCGGGCGCATGGTGCTGCAGCTGTGGCATGTGGGGCGGATGTCGCACCCGGTCTTTCACGACGGCGCGCTGCCGGTGGCGCCCTCGGCGCTGGCGCCCGACGCCCAGGTGTGGGTGGTGGGCAGCGACGGTATCGGCCGCATGGTCGATTGCCCCACGCCACGCGCGCTGGAGACGGCGGAGATAGCCGACATCGTCGAGGACTACCGGCGCGCCGCGGGCAACGCCATGGCCGCCGGCTTCGACGGGGTGGAAATCCACGCCGCCAACGGCTATCTGATCGACCAGTTCCTGCGCAGCACGTCAAACAACCGCACCGACGCCTACGGCGGCAGCATCGACAAGCGCGTGCGCTTTCTCGAAGAAGTTGCGCTGGTCGTCGCCCACGAAGTCGGCGCGGCCCGCACCGGCGTGCGTCTGGCGCCTTACATCACCGCGCGCGGCATGGCCTGCCCCGACATCATCGACACCATTCTCGAAGCGGCCCGGCGGCTCGACGCGCTGGACATCGGCTACCTGCATCTGTCCGAAGCCGATTGGGATGACGCCCCGCAAGTACCGGAAGACTTTCGCCACACGCTGCGGCGTCACTTCGACGGCGCCATTCTTGTGGCCGGTGGCTATGACGCCGAACGTGCGCAGGCCATCGTGCAGGCAGATCTGGCCGACGCCGTGGCCTTCGGGCGCCCCTTCATCGCCAATCCGGATCTGGCCGCGCGCATTGCCCACGACCACCCCCTCGCCGATTTCGACCCGACAACGCTTTTTGGTGGCGACGCTCGTGGCTATTCAGACTACCCGCCACGCCACGGCAGCCCGCAGCTCACCGCCAAGGCCGACGCCTGAGCGGCACCGAATGTCGCATTTTCACCCGCCGCACCTGATCTCGAACACCCACCGGAACCGATTCAAATGAAAGCCATTGCCTATCAAAAGTCCCTGCCCATCGACCACGCCGACGCGCTGCAGGACATCACCCTGCCCGACCCGGTCGCCACCGGTCACGACCTGCTGGTCGAGATCAAGGCGATCTCGGTGAACCCGGTCGACACCAAGATCCGCGCCAACGTGGCGCCCGCCGAGGGCGACTGGAAAGTGCTCGGCTGGGACGCCGCCGGCATCGTGCGCGCCGTTGGCCCCGAGGTGACGCTGTTCAAGGCCGGCGACCGGGTGTGGTATGCCGGCGATCTGACCCGCCCGGGCACCAATGCCGAACTGCACCGGGTAGACGAGCGCATCGTCGGCCGCATGCCGGACAGTCTCGACTTCGCCCAGGCCGCCGCCCTGCCGCTGACCGCCATCACCGCCTGGGAGATGCTGTTCGACCGCCTGCAGCTGGTGCCGGGCAAGCAGGCCGCCCCCACGCAGCTGCTGATCATCGGCGCCGCCGGCGGAGTCGGCTCGATCATGACCCAGCTCGCCCGCCAGCTCACTGACGCGACCGTCATCGGCACCGCCTCACGCCCCGAAACGCAAGACTGGGTGCGCGAGCTCGGCGCCCATCACGTCATCGACCACCGCCAGCCGTTGGCGGCAGAAGTCGCCCGCCTCGGCCTCGGCCCGATCAGCCATGTGGTGAGCCTGAATCAGACCGAGCAGCACTTCGCGCAAATCGCCGAGCTGATCGCCCCGCAGGGCCGCTTTGGTCTGATCGACGACCCGGTCACGCTCGACATCAAGCTGCTCAAGCGCAAGAGCGTGTCGCTGCACTGGGAGTTCATGTACACCCGCTCGATGTTCCAGACCGCCGACATGATTGCCCAGCACCGCCTGCTGAGCGAGATGGCGAAGCTGGTCGACAGCGGCCGCCTGCGCAGCACGGTGGGCGAGCACTTTGGCACCATCAACGCCGCCAACCTCAAGCGCGCGCATGCCAAGCTGGAGACCAACACCGCGCGCGGCAAGATCATTCTGGAAGGCTTCTAAGCGTAGAAACGCCCGCGCCGGCATCGCCCTGGCGGGTAGATTCACGCCCGGTACCGGCGGTGCGATCCCCCTTGCGGGGCGCCGCTAGGCGGGCTGAAGGCCCCGAGCGGCATCACCGTTGCGCGGGTTTTTGCGTCCTGAGGCGCAGGGCACGCAAGCCCCGGCGCTGATAGCGAATCACCCCAAGCGCCAGCAGCGCCACGGCCAACAGCGCCAAGCCATCGGGTTCGGGCACCGGTACCGCGCGCAACTGCAAGTTGCCGCGGATCTCGCCGCCGGGGAAGGTCAAGGTATGCACATTGATATACACCTGCCCGGCGGCCAAGGCCGCGACCAGCGCCGCCTCAGACCCCGACACCGTGCCGCCCCCCGGACCACTGAAGAAGCCCGGTGCAAAGACGCTTGAATCGGTGAGATCAAACAAGCCGCTATAGGTCGCACCGGTCACCCCGCCCACGAAGCCGGTCAGGCCCACGGCAACGCCGGCATTGACGCCGGGCGCGGCGCAACAGTGCAGATGCGCGGCGATGGTGGCGCCGGTCAGCGCGGCAAAACTCAGATCCACCGACAGATCATTGGTGGTCGCGTCATAGCCCAGGGTGATCACACCCATCGCAGGCGATAGATTGGCAGGCGCCTCATTTGAGCCGGCCAGATTGGCGGTGTAGTACACCGGGTCCGCCCAGGCGGTGCCAAGGCACAGCGACAGGAGCGCCACACATCGGAAGACAAAACGCCTCATCGCCATCCCCTCGCCAAGCACCCGGTCATGCAGATCATGCGGGTTTGCATCACACCAAGCATAAGCAGCGCCAACTGCGCTATCCAATTGATTTTCAATCGCTTTCAATTTATCAAAGGCCACAGAACAGAGGGCACTGTAAAGCGCTTCGACACTTTTACCGGCGCGCATTGCCCCAAGGTCAACTTGCGCACCCCGGCCGGCTTCGATTGAATCGCAACACCATCACAGTGCCAAACTCATGACCCATACCCACCTCGACCCCCGCGCCGCCGCGCTGATGGTCCTCCTGTGCACCATCTGGGGGCTGCAGCAGGTGGCGATCAAGCTGGCCACACCGGACATGGCGCCGGTGCTGCAATCGGCCATCCGCTCGATTGGCGCCGTGGGCCTGGTGTGGCTGTGGGCACGGCATCGCGGCATCGACCTGCGCCTGAACGACGGCACGCTGCGCCCCGGCCTGCTCGCGGGGGTGCTGTTCGCGGGGGAGTTTGCGCTGCTGTACTGGGCGCTGCTCTACACCTCGGCCTCGCGCGGTGTGATCTTTCTGTACACCGCGCCCTTCATCGTCTCGCTGGCGGTGGTCTGGCGCCTGCCCGGCGAACACATGCGGCCGATGCAATGGGCCGGCCTCGCGCTGGCCTTTGCCGGCGTGCTGGCCTTGTTTGGCGAGGGCTTGCTCAAGCCGGCCGGGACCACCTGGATTGGCGACATGATGATGCTCGGCGCGGCGGTGTTGTGGGCGGGAACCACGCTGACGATCAAGTTTTCACGCCTCGCCAGTGCCGCGCCGGAGAAAACCCTGATCTATCAGCTGGCAGTGTCGGCCGCCGTGTTGTCGGCCGTCGCCCTGGCGCTGGGCGAAACGCGCGTGGGCGCAATCACGCCCACCCTGCTCGCCAGCCTTGGCTTCCAGATCGTGGTGGTCGCCGCCATCAGCTACGCGGCCTGGTTCTGGCTGATCCGCCACTACCCGGCCACCCGGCTGTCGGCCTTCTCGTTTCTGACGCCGGTCATGGGCGTGCTCGCGGGCGTGGTGTTTCTCGACGAGCCGCTGACGCCGGCGATCATGGCCGCAATGAGCCTGGTCGGCGTGGGCATCTTTCTGGCCAATCGGCGGCCGCCCATCCCGGCCAGTCACTAGGCGCTGCCGCACGCCCCGGACGTCGGGTCAGGCGACGGCCGCTTGCGGCGCGAACTCGGCCGGTATGCCCTCGGCACGCTGACTGGGCGCCCAGGCAATGATCTCGTAGGCGGCCACGCCGGCCACGTGAAACGGGTCTTCGGCCACCCAGGCCTCGACGGTTTCACGGCTGTCGGCACGCGCCATGATCACGCCACCGGTGCGCGGCTCGCGTGGCCCCGAGAGCAGAAAATGGCTGGCGGCGTAGTGGCGCGCCAGATAGGCGCGATGCGCGACCAAGTGGGCGTCGACCGCGCTCAGCGGGCCTTGGTAGGACAGCAAAATCAGATACAGCATGGCAGTTCCAGAAAGCGTTGAGGGGCACGCACATCGCGGAGCCCCCAGACTTTAGCTGGATTTTCGGGTGGCTTACGTCGCGACAGCCACCGGCAGATGCCCGGTCTTCACCCAGATCACCGTCTCCACTTCAACGAAGGGATGATGCGCGCTCAGGTGCGGGCTGCGCAGCCAGGTGCCGGCCGGGTAGCGGCCGTGCTCGTCGAGAAACACGCCGCTGAGCACGAAGATCTCTTCGCCACCCCAATGCCGATGCGGCACGAAACGCTCGCCCGCCGGCCATTTCACCAGCGCCACATGCTCGCCCTCGAATGCGTGCAGCGGCATCACCTGCAAGCCGCCCTGACCGGGCAGCCAGGCGGTGGTCGTGGTGTCGATGCAGACGCTGGCGGTGTCGCCCGGCGCAAACTGATGCAGCTTGACCAGCAAGGTGCAGCCCGCCGCGCTGAAGGGCGCATGGCCGCTGCCCGGCGGGTTGCGAAAGTAGGTGCCGGGGCCGAAGTCGCCATGCTCGTCGGAGAACACGCCGTCGAGCACCAGAATCTCTTCGCCGCCGGGATGTTCATGCCGGCTGAAACGCGCGCCGGCGTCGTAGCGCACCACGCTGGTGGCGTGGCCGCGCTCGGCGTCTTCGCGCGCCAGCGGTTTGCGCCACACACCAGGCATGGGGCTGGGCTGCCAGGGCACGGCGGCGGTGTCGATCGTCACCTGTCGGGTGAAGTCCATATTGAGCATTTCGTTGTTTCCCCGTTGAGCTCTGCAGTATAGAAGCCGTGCGGTCGGCGTCAGTTCCGCCCGGCCATCACGCCGCCGTCCACATCCCACACCGCGCCGGTCACCCAGGACGCCGCGTCGCTCAACAGAAACGCGATCACGCTGGCCACATCCTGCGGCTGGCCGATGCGGCCGATGGGGTGAAACCCATTGAAACCGGCCAACGCCGCGTCGACTTCGGCCGGGGCGATAAAGCCTTCGTAGATCGGCGTCTTCACCACGGCGGGTGACACCGCGTTGACCCGGATGCCATGCTCGGCCAGCTCCATCGCCAGATGCTGGGTCATCGCATGCAGCCCCGCCTTGGCCATCGAATACGCCGACGAGGGCGTGGCCTTGACCGCCTGCCGCGCCCACATCGAACCGATGTTCACCATCGCACCGCCGCCATGGCGCTGCATGTTGCGGGCCACTGCCTGGGTGATGAAAAAGGTCGCGCGATTGAGCGCCATGTAGCCATCGTAGTCCGCCGCCTCATGGGCGAGAAAAGGCTTGGGATTGAAGGTGCCGGCGGCATTCACCAGCGCGCCGATCGGCCGGGGCAGGGCATCGATATGCGCGACGAGCCGGTCGACATCCGCCGGCACGGTCAGGTCGGCCTGGAACGTATCCGCCGCCGCCAGCGTGGCCTTTGCCCTGGCCAGTTTGTCGGCCGAGCGCCCGACAATCATCACGCGATGCCCGTCGTCGGCGAGCCGCTGCGCGCTGGCCAGCCCCATGCCGCTGGCGCCGCCGATGATGAGTGCAGTGGTCTGCGTTGAGGTGTTCATGCTGTGCTCCTGAAGTCATTTATCGAGGTGGACACAGCTTAGGGGCGCACTTATCCTGTTGAAAAGTAAGCACAAATTGGTCTGGTAGGTACTTATTGGTCTATCTTGATGAATTCAAACGATAAAAAAATGCCCCGCCGTGTCGCCCCGGCCCGTAGTGCCCACATGGTCGAAGCCATCTTCGGCTGCAAATGGTCGCTCACGGTCTACCAGCTCCTCAAGAACGGCACCAAGCGCCCCGGCGAAATGGTGCGCAGTGTCGACGGCCTCACCACCAAAGTGCTCAATGACTGCCTGCGCCGCAACCTCGAATTCGGCATCCTCGAACGCAAGGCCTTCAACGAAGTGCCGCCGCGCGTCGAGTACGCGGTAACCCCCATGGGCGAGAAATTCATCCAGGTGCTCGATGCGCTCGAAGCCTTGCAGGACGAGATCAATGCCTCGTCTGCCGAGGCCGACCCCCGCTAGCCCGAATTGCTCGCCGCGAGTGAGGATTCTTTCGCCAGCGCGAGCCACGCGGGCTGGTACGATACCCACCTGCTGTGGCAACCCACTGAGCACCCGCGCCGCGCAGCGAGACCGCGCCTTCGATGAAAAAATTCTTCAAACGCTTCGCCCGTTCGGCTCTCGGCCCGCTGGTCCACTGGCTCCCGGCCAGTTGGCGCTTTGCGGCCTACAGCCGGGCGATTCGCTGCGAAACACAGCTGCCGGCCAAGATCGTCTTCAAGCTGGCCGAAACCCGCGAAGAACTCGAAGCCTGTTTCCATCTGCTCCACGAAGCCTATGTCGAGGCCGGCTTCATGAAGCCCGACGCCTCCGGCCTGCGCGCCACGGTCTATCACGCCCTGCCCACCACCTCGACGCTGCTGTGCCGCTCGGGCGACCGGGTCGTGGCCACTGTGTCGCTGGTGCGCGAAAGCGCCATGGGCTTTCCCATGCAGCGCATTTTCGACATCGCCGCCATCCGCGAAGCCGGCGGCAATATCGCCGAAGTGTCAGCGCTCGCCATCGACCGCCGCTTCCGCTCGGCCAGCGGGCGCATTCTGCTGCCGCTGCTCAAGTTCATGTATGAATACGCCACCCGGCAGTTCGACGCGCGCCACCTGGTCATCGCCGTCAATCCGCGTCATATCGGGTTTTACGAGGCCATCCTGTGCTTCCGCCGCCTCAAGCAGAGCCCCGTCGCCCACTACGATTTCGTCAACGGCGCGCCCGCCGTCGGCGCCCATCTCGACCTGGGCTCGGCGCCCACCGTCTTCCGGCGGCGCTACCACGGCCTGCCACCCGAAAAAAACCTGCACCACTACTTCACCAGCGCCAGCCTGCCCAATACCCAGTGGCCCACCAAGCGCTTCTACACCACCACCGACCCGGTCATGACGCCGGCGCTGATCGACCACTTTTTCAACGAACGCACCCAGGCCTTCGCCACCTTGCGCCTGCGCGAGCTCATGCTGCTGCACTCGATCTACGATCTGCCCGAATACAAGAGCGTGCTGCCGCCGGTGCCCGACGATGCCCCGCGCTCGGAGATGCGCCGCCGAACCCACCGCCGCTTCTCGGTCCGCTGCCCCGGGGAATTCTCCACCCGCCAGCTCGGCATCCGTCGCAACTTCGAACTCACCGTGTTCGAATGCTCCGCCACCGGTTTTCGCGTCCACAGCACCAGCCGGCTGCCGGCCGGCAGCACCGGCACGGTCATCCTCGAGCTGGGCGCCGCCGACTGGAGCGTGATGCGCGTCACCGTCCTGCGCCTCGGCTCGCAAGACCGCCACATCGCCCTGATCCGCATCGACCATGACGATCTGGCCTGGCGCAAGTTTGTCGGCGCGCTGGGCAAGGCGAGCACGCATGGCGATCTGGAAGAAGCGACCCGCTTCGTGTAACCCAGCAACGAGCCACGCGCCGGCACCCTGGCACGGCGACGCGCGGGTGACATGCCATGCGGTGTGCGCAGCGAAGCCCAAGCGTTGGTGACTCTGCATGTTGGGGGCTCTTCGACCGTCCACGCGGTGCGAATTCGGTCAGGCACACCCCTCGTCGCAATCATCGGAGGACCGACGATGATAGTCACTCACCAGGCCGTCTTTCATCTCCACATGACAGCACGCAAGAAGCCGCGCCTTGAGCATGTGGCGTCCGCGCGCAGCCCGGCTCTTGATCGCCGACACCGATACGCCCTGCTCCTGGGCCAGCGCGCGCAGCGGCCGGCCTTCCAGTTCCGTGGCGAGCAAGGTCTCCCGGTAGTGTGGCGGCAGCTGGTCGATGAACGCACGCAGGCAGGACGACAGATCGGTGTGCAGTTGCAGCCCGTCCGCGTCGGCGCTGATCGCCAGATCCTCGTCCAGCGCGTCGGTCGCCACCCCCCGGTGACGAAAATAATCGGCCACCCCGGTACGTGCCGCTGCGTAGAGCCACCCGCTCAGGTTCTCGATTGACCGCCCGGCCTGCTGCGAGACGATGGCCTTGACGAACACGTCCTGCAACACGTCGTCAACCTGCGCGGCGTCGGGCAGCCGCCTGCGCAAATAGCTGCGCAGGCTTTGCTGCAAGACCACAAAGGCGTCTTCGAGCGCGCCGTTTGCCGGCTTCATCCGCGCCATGCTCAGCCGCAGCAAGACCCGCCGGCCGCGGTCGTGGCCTCAGACGCGCAGCATCCGGCCTCGGTCGGCGCATCGGCGGCCGCGGACACACTCCGCGGCGCGCAGCAGTCCCCCGTCTTGGCAAGCCTGCCGCCGCCGAAGGTCTCGGTATCGGCCATGCTCAGAAAGTGTTCCCAGGCAATACCCTGGGGGTCGACGACCCAGTGCTTTTCACTCCTGGCGTAGCAGCAGGCTGCCTCGCCCTGATCAAACAGGGCATCCGCCGACGCGTCACGGGCGTGCGCCTCAAGCGCGCTCAGCTCCTCGGGGTGCTCGGCCTGCATGCCAAAGTGATCCACGCCGCTCGCCGCACCTCGCGACGAGATGGCGAAGTTGATGCGCGGATCGTCAAGCATCCATTTGGCGTAATCGGCCTTGTGTTTGCTCGGGCGCTGGCCAAACAGCTTGCTGTAGAAATCAATGTTCGCGGCGAGGTTGTCGACCGCGATATGGACATGGAAACGTTTCATTTTCGACTCCAGAGTGTGTTCCGACATGCATCGAAGGGTCGATACACCGGTATAGACGCGAAAAACAGGAAATGGTCGCAAAGACTTTCTCCGGCCATCCGGCTGGCAAGATCGCGCTTCAACAACCATGATGAAGGCAAGCTCCCCCAACCCTGGCCAAACCCATGTCCTCAACCCTGTTCGACCGCCTGTGCCACCCCACAGCGCAATCCCGCTCGGCCCGCACTGTCGAGGTCTTCGGCTGGATTCTGCTGCTGGAAGCGCCGCTGATCCTGTTCGCGCCGCATTGGGTGGCGGGCGTGTTGCAGTTGCCAGCGCTGAGCGATCAGGCGGCGAATTACTTTCGCCTGGTGGGGCTGCTGGTGGGTGGCCTGGGGATGTTGTATGTGGTGAGCGGGCGACTGGACGCGCGGGGTTTTGTGTTTGCGTCGCTGCTCGACCGGCCACTGGTGCCCTTCATCATGGCGGCGCTGTGGGGGTTCGGGATCGTGCCGGGGCCGCTGGCGCTGTTCTTTGCGGTGTCGGATGGGGCGAGTTTTTTGTGGACGCTGTCGGCGTGGCGAGCGGAGCGGCGCACCTAGATCGCTGGCGTGCGAAAATCCGGCTCGACGTCCGGGCGCTCGGGACGACGCCATCCTGGCACCCCCGGCCCACACG
The DNA here is from genome assembly GCF_007625205.1 of Denitromonas ohlonensis. Classification (GTDB taxonomy): domain Bacteria; phylum Pseudomonadota; class Gammaproteobacteria; order Burkholderiales; family Rhodocyclaceae; genus Nitrogeniibacter; species Nitrogeniibacter ohlonensis. The sequence continues at coordinate 194,535 of NZ_VMNI01000015.1, forward strand.
CCTGGCCCGCTGACCACCCCGACAAAACGCCATCCCCCCGTCCAACCCACATGCCCATTCATTACGCACGCAGCCTGACCAGCCACAGTCGATCCAGCCGTACCGACAAGCACCTGGGCCTTGCACTGGCCTTTGTGGCCGGCGCGGCCAATGCGGGGGCGTTTCTGGCCGTTCAGCGCTATACCTCGCACATGACGGGCATCGTGTCATCGATGGCCGACGATATCGTGCTCGGTGAATTTGGTCTCGCGCTCGGCGCCCTCGGCGCCTTGCTGTCCTTCCTGGCCGGCGCGATGGTGTCCACCCTGATGATCAACTTCGCCCGGCGACATGCCTTGCGCAGCCGCTACGCCTTGCCGCTGCTGCTCGAAGCCGCCCTGTTTCTGCTCTTTGGCTTGCTCGGCGCGAGCCTGTCGACGCTCAAGGGGCTGTTCGTGCCGATGACGGTGATGCTGCTGTGCTTCACCATGGGTTTGCAGAACGCGGTGATCACCAAGCTGTCGGGGTCGGTGATCCGCACCACACACCTCACCGGGGTCATCACCGACCTGGGCATCGAACTGGGCAAGCTCGTGTACTGGAACCGCGCCAGCGAACACGACGAACACGCTGTCGTTGCCGATCGGGCCCGGCTGGCAACCCTGGCCATGCTCTGCCTGTTCTTCCTGGTCGGCGGCATCCTTGGCGCGTTCGGCTTCAAGCACATCGGCTATCTGGCCACCGTGCCGCTGGCCGGCATTCTGATCTTTTTGTCCGCCATCCCGGTACTCGACGATCTACGCCGCGCCTGACAGCCCCGCACGGGTCGGGGCCCGACACAGCGCGTCGGCCAAAAAGTCGAAGCGCCTTCCGCCATCGGTGCTGGAACAAGGCGCGGCGGATGCGCTGCGCTTATCCGCCGTTCCCAATATCGTCGGGGCGCAGTCGCTCAGACCGTCAGCGCCGCGTAGTCGTTTTCGGTTGGCAGGCCTTGCACGGCCCAGAAGCGGCCGGTGGCGGGCTGCATGATGACGGCGCCACAGGTTTCCATGTCGAGCGGCGGGGTGGCGCGCACGCAGATGGTGGGGTCGCGGGTGAGGGCCATGAGCGCCTGCGGCGTGAGGCCGCCGGCGCTGAGCAGGGACTGGCCGCGGGCGAGGCGGGCTTCGCTGGAGGCTTGCGATGCGGGTGCACGCGGGCGGCAGCGGCGCAGGGTGTCGGGCATCAGGCAGTGATTGCTGTGCACCAGCGCGTCGGCGCCACTGCGGGTGACATGGCAGTGGCCCGGCATGGCTTCAACGTTGACGCCGTTACCGTGTTTGTCGAAGAGCTGGAAGTTGTGGGCGCCCATGAGCGTGGCCTCGGTGATGCAGGCCAGCGCGGCGTCGAGATCGGTTTGCTGGAGCGCCTTGCGCACCACAAACGGCCAGCTGACGCCGATCTGCCCCTCGGCGCCAAGCAGGTTGGTGATGCCGATGGCGATGCCGGCATCGTTCATGCCGATCATGCCAATGCAGCCGGTGAGGCTGAAGGCCATGAAGGCAGGGGCGTGATCGGGGCGGCCGTGCAGCAGCACAACATAGGGCTTGGAGCCGGCATGCATGTCCCAGGTCTGGCCAAAGAAGCCCTTACCGTCGACGCTGAGCCGGTCGGGGATGATGAAGGCGGTGCAGTCGTCCTCGACCTTCTCGGTGACGCCGTGACTGCCGCCGCGGGCATAGACGAGGTCGATGAAATCGGTGAAGCCGTTGGTGATGATCAGCTCGGCCACGCTGAGCCCGGTGGCTTCGGCGATGCCGGACAACTCCATGGCCAGCTCCGGCGCGTAGGCGACATGCGCCTCGACGCAGGCTTCGGCCAGCGCCAGCACGGCGGCGCGATCCATGGCGTGACCGGTCCAGATTTCACTGCCCGCCAGCGCGACACGTTCGGCGGAGTAGCGGCGGATGTCATCGCGAAAGGCCTGGCCGTGGGCGAGGCCCATCTGGCGCGGCGAACCGGCGAGCGGGATCACGCGTGGCACGCTCATGCCAAACTCGCTTTGGCCGCGACGATGCCTTCGGCGAGCACGGCCATGCCTTCGTCGATCTGTTCATCCGTGATGTTGAGCGCCGGCAGGAAGCGCAGGCAGTTGGCATGCAGCCCGGCGCGCAGGGTAATCAGGCCGCGCTTGAGGTTTTCGGCATTGATGGCGTTGGTCAGTTCGGGGTCAGGCGTGCGGTGGGTGGTGCTCTTGACCAGCTCCATGGCCAGCATGGGGCCGAGGCCGCGCACCTCGCCGATGATGTCGGGGAAGGTCGATTGCAGGCCCTCCAGGTGCGCGCGCAGGCGCTGACCGACCTGCACCGCGCGCGTCTGGAAGGCGTCGGAGGTGAGTGTGTCGAGCGCGACCATCGCCGCGGCGCAGGCCACCGGATTGCCGCTGTAGGTGCCGCCCAGGCCACCGGGGTGGGGCGCGTCCATGATCTCGGCGCGGCCGGTGACCGCGGCCAGCGGCATGCCGGCGGCGAGCGATTTGCCGCACACCAGCAGGTCGGGCACGAGGTCGTAGTGTTCGACCGCAAACAGCTTGCCGGTGCGGCCCATGCCGGCCTGCACTTCGTCGGCCACATAGAGCATGCCGTGTTCGGTGCAACGCGCGCGCAAATGCGCGGCAAAGCGCGGCGGCAGCGGCAGGAAGCCGCCCTCGCCCTGCACCGTCTCCACCACCACGGCGGCCACTGCTGGCGGCGCGACCTGAGCGATCAGCGCATGGTCGAACTGTTCGATGCACAGGTCGATGTAGACGTCTTCACTCATGCCGGCGGGGCGGCGATACAGATTGGGGAAAGGCAGGCGATAGATCTCGGCCGGGAAGGGGCCAAAGCCCTGCTTGAACAGCGCGTACTTACTGGTCATGCCCATGGTCATGTTGCTGCGGCCATGATAGGCGCCCTCGAACACGATCAGGGCTTGCCGGCCGGTGTAGGCGCGGGCGATTTTCACCGCCGCCTCGACCGCTTCGGCGCCGCTGTTGAGCAGCGTGGTTTTTTTGGCAAAGTCGCCGGGCACCAAGGTGTTCAGACGCTCACACACGTCCACGTAGGGCGCGTAGGTGGCGACAATCGAACACATGTGGATGAGCTGCTCGGCCTGTGTTCGGATCGCCTCCACCACCTCGGCCGGGCTGTGGCCCACCGCCAGCGTGCCGATACCGCCGGCGAAGTCGATGTAGGTGTTGCCGTCCACATCGGTGACGGTCGCGCCTTCCCCGCTGGCCACGGCGATACCGGTCAGCCGGGCGGCGCCGCGCGAGACGGCCGCATCGCGACGCGCCACCAGGGCGCGACTCTCAGGACCCGGAATTTCAGTTTTCAGCACAATCGATGACATGGATCTCTCTCGGTTTCACCCCGGCGGGGCGGCACGCCCGACCGCCGTCGTACGTCGCTCAGAGTAAGCGCAGGGGCGGGGGCGGCGTCAAGCGCAGAATGCCGCATCCGCCGGTCTACACGGTGTCCGGAAACCTCGACGCCTGCTCCAGCCACGATGCCCCGGTCGGTGCCGGCGCCTGGCCATCCACGTCGACCCGGTTGCGACCGTTTCGCTTGGCGCGATAGAGCGCGGCATCGGCGCGGGTCATCAGCGAGGCCACGCTGTCACCGGCGATCAAGGTCGCCAGGCCCACGCTCACCGAGAGGTCAAGCTCCCCGCGCGACGCCAGCGTGACCGGCGTGCTGGCCACCAAGGCCCGCAGCCGCTCTGCCACCGCCAACGCCTCCTCGGCACCAGCGCCGTTCATGGCCACCATGAACTCCTCACCCCCCACCCGGCCGACCACGTCGGACTCGCGCACCGTGTCTTCACACAGCTGCGCAAATCGACACAAGGCGATATCGCCACCCGGGTGGCCGAAACGGTCATTGACCTGCTTGAAGTGATCCAGATCGAGCGCCATCAGCGTGAACGGATAGCCGTTGCGACTGGCCGAGGCGACCATCACCCGAAGTCGCTCCAGAAAATCGCGGCGATTGCTGACGCCGGTCAGGCTGTCGCGCGTGGCCAGCGTCTTGAGCCGGTGCCCGACCCGTTCGGTATCGAGCAGGACCACCCCAAAGCCGTTGGTCAGCATGAGCAGAAACAGCGACAGGAAGGTCGCCACCTGGATGACATTGGCGTCGAGCAGCGCGAAGCCATTGCCCGGCCAACCGGCGAGCACGCCGCGCGTTGCCACCACCGCGGCCAGCAGCAAGGTGCTGCCGCCGATAAAGTACTGCAGCCGTGTGCGCTCGGGGCGCAGCCACACCAGCGCCCAGCCGGTCATCGCGAACAAGCCCGCCGAGAGCAGTGAGGCCACGACCACCCGATGCGCCGGATCGGCGCCACCGAGCAGATTGAGCGGATAGCGCACCGCCACCACCACCACCACCACGGCGATCAGCCAGCGCGGCAGGCGCCCGCGGGAAAACTGCCAGGCGGCCAGCGTCTCCAGCCCGAAGCCGGCCAGGAGCAAGGTGTTGCCGACCTCAATCGACCAGAAGCCGGAAATGCTGCCGCGCGCCCACAGCAAGGCCCAGGCGGCCGATTGCAACAGCTTCGACACCATCCACAGATGCGAGACGCCGGCGTTGCGATCGTCCCGCACGAAGCGAAAGCTCACCAGCGTCAGGAAGAGCAAGAGATTGCCCAGGCCGAGCAGCAAGATGAGGGTTCGGATGTCCAGCGATGGCATAGGCGTGACAATGCTTAAGACGAAGGTAGTACGCCTTCAACGGCCGTATTCGCGCCGGGTTGAACGACTTTGCAGCCAATGTTGCAAGACCTGCGCCCTGTGTCACGACATCCGCGCCGGGGGACCGCCGGGTGGTTGTGCCGCAGGGCGCACCGGTACAGGATGTCCACTTTCGTCCCAAGGTGGTCCGGATCCGCTATTTATCTTGACCCTGGCGCTGACCGACAATGTCAGCACACTCACCCACCGGAGACACGCACATGGCTCACCCCGCCCAACGCAGCGCCCTGATCCTGATTGATATCCAGGAATCCTTCCGCCAGATGCCCTTCTGGTCGGATGTCGATCTGCCGGCCTTTCGCGAGGCCGTGCTCGCCCTCGATGCCGGCTGCCGCGCCCGCGCCGTGCCGGTGGTCCACATTTTCCACGTCGGCGCGGCCGGACCGTTTACCGAGGCCTCGGGCCATGTCCGCGCCCTCGACTGGCTGCCCGGCGCGCCCGACGCAACATTTCACAAACACACCCACAACGCCTTCTCCGACACCGGGCTCGATCTGTGGCTGCGCCGTCGCGACATCAACCACCTGATCATCGCCGGCATCCGCACCGAGCAGTGCTGCGAAACCACCACCCGCTACGGCGCCGACATCGGCTACTCGGTGGACTATGTGACCGAGGCCACGCTGACCTTCCCGATGACCCACGCCGGCAGCGGTCGCACCTATTCGCCCGACGAGATCAAGGCGCACACCGAGCTGGTGCTGGCTGGGCGCTTTGCGCGCATCGCCACCGCCGCCGACGCCCTCGCGGCGCTGGACTGAGCCATGCGCACCGTCGGCATCTATGTCTATGACGACGTCGAGGTTCTCGACCTCGCCGGCCCCTTTGAGGTGTTCACCACGGCGAGTCGTGTCGCCGGCCGCCAACAGCCGGACACCGAACCGCCGTTCCGGGTGGTGACGATCGCACGCCAACGCGGGCCGATCACCGCCCGCGCCGGGCTGAGCGTGCTGCCGACGCACACTTTGGCCGAACACCCGCCGCTGGATGTGCTCATCGTCCCCGGCGGCGACGAGCGCGCCGAGCGCGGCCGGGCTGATCTCATCGAATGGCTGCGAACTCAGGCGACGCAGGTCGAACTGCTGGCCTCGGTGTGCACCGGCGCCTTCCTGCTGGCCGGCGCCGGTCTGCTCGACGGACGTACGGTCACCACCCACTGGGAAGACGTGGCCGCGCTGGCCGACGCCTTTCCGGCGCTGACAGTGGTGGACACCGGCCGCTGGATCGACGATGGCGACATCCTCACCTCGGCGGGCATTTCGGCCGGCATCGACATGAGCCTGCATCTGGTGGCCCGGTTGGCCGGCGACAAACTGGCCATGGCGACGGCGCGGCAAATGGACTATCACTGGCAGGACAGCCCTCTAGAGTCATCGCCATGAGCTTTGAAAGCGCCCTCACCTTCTTTGTCGCCATCTTCATCTTCGCCATCACGCCGGGCCCGGGCATCTTCGCCCTGCTCGCCCGCGCGCTGGTCAGCGGCGCGCGCGACTGCATCGCCCTGGCGCTGGGCATGACGATCAGCGACATCCTCTATCTCATCTTCGCCTGCCTCGGCCTGGCCGCCATTGCCAAGAACTGGGGCGAGCTGTTCACCGTCATCCGTTTTACCGGCGCCGCCTACCTGATCTATCTGGGTGTCGGCATGTGGCGCACACCGGTCGACGACGGCTTCACGGCACAGGTGGTCAAGCGCATGAGCCCGCTTGGCAGCTTTGTGCAAGGCTTTCTGATCTCGGCCTCGAACCCCAAGGTGATCCTGTTCTACATCGCCTTCCTGCCCACCTTCATGGACCTGACCGTGCTCAGCGTGCAGGACATCGCGCTGGCCGCAGTGCTCACGCTCGCCGCGCTGATGCTCGGCCTGATGCTGATCGCCACGATGGCATCGCGCGCACGGCGCTACTTCCGCTCGGCGCGCGCCATGCGCGGCCTGAACCGCAGCGCCGGCTCGATCATGGTCGGCGCCGGCGCCTTCCTGGCCGCCAAGTCGTGAACGTGACGATGAAGCCGGTCGACATCGCCCTCGCCCTGCTGGTCGTGCTGGTGTGGGGAGTGAACTTCGTGGTCATCAAGGCCGGCGTGGCCGAGGTGCCGCCGCTACTGCTCGGCGCGCTGCGCTTTCTGGCCGCGGCGCTGCCGGCGGTGTTCTTCTTCCGTGCGCCCAAGTTGCCGCTACGCACCTATCTGGCCTATGGCATGACCATCGCCTTTGGCCAGTTTGCCTTTTTGTTTACCGCCATCCATGTCGGCATGCCCTCGGGGCTGGCCTCGCTGGTGCTGCAGTCGCAAGCCTTCTTCACCATGCTGTTTGCGGCCATCTGGCTCAAGGAGAGCTGGCGGCCCAGCCAGCTCGCCGGGCTGGTGCTGGCCGCCGGCGGACTGGGGCTGATCGGCACGGCGCACGGCGTGAGCATGCCGCTGGCCGGCTTCATGCTCACCGTGGCCGCCGCCTGCAGTTGGGCGGCCGGCAACGTGGTCAGCCGCACCCTCAACCGCAACGGCCCGATCAACCTGCTGGCCTTCGTGGTGTGGGCCAGCCTGGTGCCACCGCTGCCCTTCCTGGCCATGTCGCTGCTGATCGAAGGGCCGACCGCCATCGTCAGTGCGCTATCGCACTTCAGCCTGCGCTCGGCCGGCGCGGTGATGTACCTGGGCTGGGGCGCGACGCTGCTCGGCTATGGCCTGTGGGCGCGGCTGATGTCGCGCTACCCGGCCAACCAGGTGGCCGCCTTTCCGCTGCTGGTGCCGCTGGTCGGCCTGAGCGCCGGCTGGCTGGTGTATGGCGAGGCGCTGCAGGCGGTGCACTGGATCGGGGGCGGGCTGCTGATGCTGGGCCTGGGCGTGAATCTGTTTGGCACGCGTCTGATGACACGCCTGCGGGGAGCGACATGACGCTGGCGGTCTATTTCATCGTCACGCCCAATGTGTTGCTGCTCGACTATGCCGGGCCAGCCGAAACCCTGCGCATGGCCGCCGACATTGGCGCCGACCTGACGGTGACCACCTGCGCCCCGGTGCCCGAGCTGAGCACCTCGATGGGCGTCACGCTCTCCGGCCTGGCGCCGCTACCCGACACGCTGCCCGACGGCGCGCTGCTGATCTTCGCCGGCAACGCGCAAGAAGCACTCGACTACGCCCGCCCCGAGGCGCTGGCCGTCATCGACTGGCTGGCCGCCCAGCGCGGGCGCGACATCCGCGTCGCCAGCATTTGCTCTGGCGCGCTGCTGCTGGCCCGCGCCGGCTGGCTGGACGCACGCCCCTGCACCACCCACCACGCGCTGCTCGACCTGCTTCGCCAGAGCGCGCCGACCGCGCGGGTGATGGAAAACCGGGTGTTTGTCGACGACGGCCAGGTGGTGACCAGCGCGGGCATCACCACCGGCATCGATCTGGCGCTCTACCTCATCGAACAGCACTTCGACGCCGAACTGGCCGCCCGTGTGGCGCGGCGCCTGGTGATGTACGCGCGGCGCGGGCCAAACGATCCGCAGCTGTCGCCGTGGCTGGCGCATCGCAATCATCTGCACCCGGTGGTCCACAAAGTGCAGGACGCCATCACCCGCGACCCGGCGCGACGCTGGACGCTCGAAGAGCTGGCCGAGCTGGCGCATGTCGGCCCGCGCCACCTCACCCGCCTGTTCACCCGCCACGCCGGCATTGGCGTGGTGGCCTACCAGCAGCAGCTGCGCATCGCCCGCGCCCGCCAGCTACTGGCCGACCCGAGCCTGTCGATGGAGCGGGTGGCCGAGCAATGCGGCTTTGCCTCGGCACGCGACTTCCGCCGCGTCTGGGCGATGCACGTGGATGACTCGCCGCGCACGCATCGCGCAACCCACTGAATCCCGAAGTGCGCTGCATGAACCTAGAAACCGCAGCTGACCGCTTGTGCCCATGCGCAAGGTATTGAACATGCGAAGCTTTTCGGTTTCGAGGCCGATCACCCGGTGGGTGGCGTCCGATTGTGCGTCTGGCGGCCCGCCTTGCTGCGTTGCGCCTCCTTGCACCGTGCCGGCTGTGCGTCGTCGCGCCTTGCCAGACAGCGCGCCAGGCGCACCCTCGGGCGCGTCCAACGACGGTTTCTAGGATGAAAGATCCCCCGGGGGTTAGCATTCAGGCAAAGACCTGAAAAAGGACCTGCCGCGTGGACGGCATTTTTGTGCTGACCCTCATCGCCGTGGTGATCGTGCTGGTGTTCGACTACACCAACGGTTTCCACGATGCGGCCAATGTGGTGGCCACCGTCATCGCCTCCCGCGCCATGACGCCGGGCCAGGCGGTGGTGGTGGTGGGGGTGTTCGAATTTCTCGGCCCGCTGCTCGGCGGCACCGCCGTGGCCAACACCATCGGCAGCTTTGTTGACCTCAGCGCGCTGGCCGCCAGCCACGCCATCGTGGTGGTGCTGGCCGGGCTGATCGGCGCGATTGCCTGGAACCTGCTGACCTGGTGGCGCGGCCTGCCTTCGTCGTCATCCCACGCCCTGGTCGGCGGGCTGATCGGCGCCACCGTGCTGGCCGCCGGGGCCGAGCACGTGGTGTGGGGCATGGATGCCTGGCGCGAGGGCGGCCACCTGACCGGCGTGCTCAAGGTGCTCGCCGCGCTCATTCTCTCGCCGCTGATCGGCCTGCTGGCCGGCTTTGCCATTCACCGGCTGGCGATGCTCTTGCTGCGCGCCGCCCACCCGCGCATCAACACCCGGCTGCGGCGCATGCAGTTCGTCACCACCGCGGCGCTGGCCTTTTCGCACGGCGCCAACGACGCCCAGAAGAGCATGGGCATCATCACGCTGCTGCTGGTGCTCGGCGGCTATCTGCCCGAGTTTTCCGTTCCGTTCTGGGCCATGCTGGCCTGTGCCACCGCGCTCACCCTGGGCATTCTCTCCGGCGGCTGGCGCATCGTCCGTACGCTCGGCTTTTCGGTCTACAAGGTGCGGCCGCTGCATGCGCTCGATTCGCAACTGACCTCGGCCGGCGTGATCTTCACCGCCGCGCTGGTCGGCGCGCCGGTGTCGACCAGCCACGTGGTGGCCAGCTCGATCATGGGCATCGGCGCCGCCGAGCGTCCCAAGGCAGTACGCTGGGGCAAGGCGCGCGAGATCGGCCACACCTGGCTGCTCACCTTGCCCGCCTCGGCCGCCGCGGGCGCGCTCGCCTTGCTGGCACTTCTTCCTTTTCTCTCCGGGCCTAGCGTATGACCCCCGACACCCCTGGCCGCTTCTCGCCATCCGCCCTGTTCCACCGGATCATCGACCGGATGGTGCCCAAGGCGCCGGACTTTTACGGTCTGCTGCATGAGCAGGCCATTCATGTGCAGCACACCACGCATCTGCTGGTGCGCTTCATGAAGAGTGGCGACGCCGCGCTGGCCAAGGAGATCAAGCGCGACGAACACACCGCCGACACCATCAAGATCCGCAATCTGCACACACTCAACGAAGCCTTCTCGACGCCCTGCGACCGCGAGGACATCTACCGCGCCATCATGACGCTCGACGATGTGGTCAACTACTGCAAGACCACGGTCAACGAGATGTCGGTGCTGGGCGTAGACCCCGACGAGGCCATGCACCACATGGCCATCCAGCTCGACGGCGGCGCCCAGGCGCTGATCAATGGCTATGCCAAGCTGGCCACCACCCCGTTGGCCGCCGAAACCGACGCCGCCGCAGGACGCAAAGCCGAGCGCCGGGTCGAAAAGCTCTACCGCAAGGCGCTGGCCGAGCTGTTCGTCGGCGACGATTATCTGAACATGTTCAAACGCCGCGAGATTTACCGTCACCTGTCCAACGCCGCCGACCGCATGGCCGCCTGCGCCAATACCCTCCACGATATTGTTGTAAAGATCACCTGATTCAGCCCGTTAGATCTTCGTAACTGGCGCGGTTTTGGCGCCCGAGAGATTTCGCCCATGCCCCTGAAAGACCAGCAAAAAATTCTCGACGAAGCCGGTGTCGGCATCTGGTCTTACGACTGCATTGCGGATCGTTTCACCTGGAGTCCCTTTATCGCCACCATGCTCGGTGTACCGGCGGAGTCCCTGCCACCGGACGCCGAGCGCTGGCTGCTCACGCTCCACCCGGAAGATCGCACACCCGCACAGGAAACCACCATCGCGGCCTGGCGCCAGGGTCGCCCCATGGAGCTCAAGGTCCGGGTCCGGCGCGGCGACGCGAGCTGGTGCTGGGTGAGGTATCGCGGCCGGGTGGTCAAGCGGCGCGAGGACGGCTGGGCGCTGCAGGCGAGCGGCGTCGTCATGGACATTACCGAATGGCAAGACACTGAAGCGGCGCTTCAAGAGGAACGCGCCCATCTGCGCGCGCTGGTCAATACCATCCCCGACCTGATCTGGCTGAAAGACCCGGAGGGCGCCTACCTCAGCTGCAACCGGCGGTTTTCCGATTTTTTTGGCGCGCCGGAAGCCGACATCATCGGCAAGACCGATTACGACTTCGTCGATCGTGAGCTGGCCGATTTTTTTCGATCGAAAGACCTCGCCGCGATGCATGCCGGCGAGCCGTGCAGCAACGAGGAGTGGGTGACCTTCGCCGTCGACCAGCGGCGGGCGCTCCTCAAGACGGTCAAGACACCAATGTATGCGCAGGGTCGCCTGGTGGGGGTGCTCGGCGTGGCCCGCGATATCACCACCGAGCACGAGGCGCGCCAGCGCCTCGACAAGGCGCGACAGATGTTCTCGATCGCCTTCCAATCCAGTCCGCTGGCGATCAGTATTTCGGAACTCGAAACCGGGCGCTACCGCGAGGTTAACGATGCTTTCCGCAAGGTATTTGGTTATGGTGCCGACGAGGCGCGTGACCACACCTCACTGGAGCTCGGTTTGTGGCCAGACTCGGCAACACGCTGCGCGTGGCGTGATGAAATGGTCAAGCATGGCGGCTGCGTCAATTACCGCACCAGCCTGTCCGCCCGTGACGGCCGAACGATGCGCTGCAGCCTCTCCGCCGGCGTCATCGAGATTGAGGGGCGCGCGCATGTCGTGGCCTATGTCAACGACATCACCGACGCTGAACACGCGGCCGAACAGCTTCAACGACGCGACCGGTATCAGCGCGCCTTGCTCGACAACTTCCCCTTCATGGTGTGGCTGAAGGACGCCGACAGTCGCTATCTGGCGGTCAACGCGCCTTTTGTCAAAGCCTGTGCCGCCGAGTCCTTTGAAGCGGTCACTGGCAAGACCGACTTTGATGTCTGGCCGCAAGAAGTCGCCGAGCGCTACCGCGAAGACGACCGCGCCGTGCTCGCCAGCGGTTCCAGCCGGCATCTCGAAGCGCTCGATGAAACCAGCAGCGAACCACGCTGGCTCGAAGTGTACAAATCACCCATCACGGTCGACGGCCGCATCATCGGCACCGTCGGCTTTGCCCGCGACATCACCGAAAAGCGCGAGGCCGCCGAAGAGCTGGCGCGGCACCGCCACCATCTGGAAGACCTGGTGGCCGAGCGCACGGCCGCACTGGAAACCGCGAGCCGGGCCAAGAGCACCTTCCTGGCCAACATGAGCCACGAGATCCGCACCCCGCTCAATGCCATCATCGGGCTGACCCAGCTGATGCTGCGCAACCAGCCCCGGCCGGATGACGCCCGACGGCTGGACAGCGTGGTCAGTGCCGGCAAACACTTGCTGGCCATCATCAACGATCTGCTCGACATCGCGAAGATCGAAGCCGACCGCATGCCGCTCGACATCGCCGGCTTCGAGATCGCCCGGGTGGCTGACGACACGATCGCTCTGGTGCAAGACGGCGCCGAGGCCAAGGGGCTGACGCTCAGCGTTGTTGTTGACCCGCGGGTCCCCGCCCGCGTGACAGGTGACGCCACCCGCGTCGGTCAGATCCTGTTCAATTTTTTGGGCAACGCGGTCAAGTTCACCCAGCGCGGCGGCATCCATCTGCGCATTCGCCCGCTGGAGAAGGCTGGCGACGGCGTGACCCTTCGCTTCGAGGTCATCGACACCGGTATCGGCATTGATGCGGACATCCAGCCGCGGCTGTTCAACGCCTTCGAACAGGGTGACCCGAGCACCACCCGGCGCTACGGCGGCACCGGCCTGGGGCTGGCCATCAGCCGCCGCCTGGCAGAACTGATGGGCGGCAGCGTCGGCGTGAGCAGCACGCCCGAAAAAGGCAGCACCTTCTGGTTCACTGCGCATTTCGGCCTCGTCGAGACCGAGCCCGCGCCCCTGCCGAAAGCCTCCGACCTGCACACCGACGCCAGCGTGCTGGCGCGCGACTTTGGCCAGCGCCGCTTGCTGCTGGTCGAAGACAACGAGGTCAATCAGTATGTGGCAACGGAGTTGCTGGCTGACGTCGGTCTGAGCGCAGACGTGGCCGAAGATGGTCAGCAAGCGCTCGCGCTGTTTACCCGGCAGCCCTACGACCTGATCCTGATGGACATGCAGATGCCGGTGATGGACGGCCTGGCGGCCACCCGTGCCATCCGCGCGCTACCCGAAGGACGCGAGGTGCCGATCCTGGCCATGACGGCCAACGCCTTCGCCGAAGACCGGCAGCGCTGCACCGAGGCGGGCATGAACGATTACCTGTCCAAGCCCTTCGAACCCGAACAGCTCTACGCGGTGCTGCGTCGCTGGCTGGACCCGGCACGCCGACCGGCAACGCCCCCCGCCTGAACGCAAAAACGGCCACCGTCACCGGTGGCCGTTTTTGCGTTGCGTCAGCGCCGATTACTTGGCAGCGGCACGGGCCGCATCGAGCCAGCCGTCGTAGGTGGCGCGATTGGCCTTGATCCAGCCCGCCACATGCCGGGCAATATCCGCCGGCTTGTTCTCGCCATCGCGCATCCGCAGGTTCTGCGCCGAGATGTCGTTGGCCGACAGCTTCATCACCTCAAACAACTTGGCCGCCGACGGGTTGGCGTCGGTAAAAGCACGGTTGGCGATGATGCGCTGGTTGTTGGCCTGGAAGCCGTAGTTCGAGCCATCGGGCAGCGCGGTGTTCACATCCTTGCGCTCACCCGGCAAGGCCGAAAACGGCACTTGCAGCCACACCACATCCTTGCCCGGCACGAGCACACCGCTCACCCAGTAAGGCGTCCAGGTGTAGTAGAACACCGCCTGGCCCTGATTCTGACGCGCGATGGTGTCGGCGATGATCGCCGAATAGGCGCCCTGCTTGTGGGTCACGTTGTCGCGCAGGCCATAGGCATCGAGATGATGCTCGATGACCTTCTCGCAGCCCCAGCCCGGATTGCAGCCGGCCAGATCGGCCTTGCCGTCGCCGTCGGTGTCGAAGAGCTTGGCGATCTTCGGGTCCTTGAGCTGGTCAATCGACTTGATGCCGTACTTGTCAGCGGTGGCCTTGTCGATCAGATAGCCTTGCAGCGCGCCAGGCGAGTACACGCCCTCGCGGAACAGCTTCTTGTCGCCACCGGCGCGCTCGTAGAAATCGATGTGCAGCGGGTCCCAGTGGTCGGCCATGAAGGTGGCGTCGCCGTTGCCCAGCGCGATGTGACCGGCGGCGTATTCGATTTCCTTGATGCCACCGACCTCAAAGCCGAGGTCCTTGAGGCCTTGCATGACCAGTTCGGTCTGGAAGGTCTCTTCGGCGATGGAGCTCTTGATCGGCAGGACCTTGACGCCCTTGCCGGGCATGTCGGCGGCAAAGGCGCCGAGCGAAAAGGTGGCGGCGAGCGCAATGGCGGTGCCGCGCGCAAGATGAGTCAGTCGGGAAAGTCGCATGGTGTGCGTCTCCTGTGAAAGGTTTGAAAAATCAGGCGGCGGCGGACTTGCCGAGCAGCCGGCGGACTGCACCGATCGGTCCGGTGTCGTACCAGCGACCCGGCGAGGTCTTGCCGCCGGCCATGGCCTGTGTGATGCGGTCGAGCATGATCGCGAGGATCACGATGCCCAGACCACCAATCGTGGCCAGCCCCATGTCGAGCCGGCCGATACCGCGAAGTACCATCTGACCCAGGCCGCCGACGGCGATCATCGAGGCGATGACCACCATCGACAGACCGAGCATCAGCGTCTGGTTGATGCCGGCCATGATGGTCGGCATGGCCAGCGGCAGTTGCACGCGGGTGAGCAGTTGCCAGGGCGAGGCGCCAAAGGCGCGGGAGGCTTCGATCAGGTCGGGCCGCACCTGACGGATGCCCAGGTTGGTGAGGCGGATCAGCGGCGGCAGGGCGAACACGATGGTGACCACCACGCCGGGGACGTTGCCGATGCCGAAGAGCATCACCACCGGCACGAGATACACAAAGGCCGGCGTGGTCTGCATGGCGTCGAGCACCGGTCGGGCGAGCCCTTCGAGCTTGTCGTTGCGCGCCATGATGATGCCCGTTGGCAGACCAATGACCATGCAGAAGAACACCGAGGTGAGCACCAGCGACAGGGTCACCATGGCTTCGTCCCAGGCGCCGATCAGGCCGATCACGATCAGCGAGATCACCGAGCCAATGGCCAGGCGGCGACCACTCACCTGCCAGGCGATGAGACCGAACAGCAAAATCATGGCGAAGGCCGGCACGGCGAGCAGCGCCTGCTCGATGCCGGTGAGCGTGGCGTCGATGGGCAGGCGCACGGCCTGGAAGAAGGGGCGGAAGTTATCCACCACCCAGTTCAGGCCCTGATCGACCCAGGTGTCGAGCGGGATCACCGAATCGTTAAAGGGGTGCACCCAGTCAAAGGGCGGCTCGGGCGCGGCCTCGGGCGGCGCGCCCAGCCAGTCGCCATTGGCGGCGGCAGGTGCTTCGGCCGGGCTCGGTGCGGCGCCGCCCCAGGGGTTGGCAGGGGCGGCGGCCGTCGATTCGACGGCGGCAGGCTCGGGCGCCGCCGCAGCGGGCGTCGCCCATGGATTGGCCTCGGCGGCTGGCGGCGTACTGGGTGCCGCGGCGGCCCAGGGATTGCTTGCAGTCTGATCGCTCATGCCGCGTCCTCCGTGTTCTGTGCATGCAGGAATTCGAGCATGGTGTTGCGGGTGATCGCGCCGCGGTAGCGCCCCTTCTCATCCACCACCGGCAAGCCGTAGGGATGCTGGGTGAGCGGCTCGTAGAGCTCGCTGATCGGGGTGTCCGGGGTGAGTACGTGCGGCTCAGGCAGGAAGGCTTCGCGCAGCTTGGCATCCGGGCTGGCCTTGGCCGCCTTCTGCAAGCTGTCGAGCGAGACCACGCCCATCAGCTTCTGGTCGGGGCTCACCACGTAGCCATACTCGCGGTCATGCGAGCGCAAGCGCTCGATGGCACTGCGCACGCCCATGCCCTGGTGATCGATGATGTTGACCTGGGTCTTGCGCGCCAGATCGGCCGCCGACAGGATGCTGGTGGCGTCCACACCCTTGAAGAAGGACTTCACGTAATCGTTGGCCGGGTTGCGCAGAATCTCTTCGGCCGTGCCCACCTGCACCACCACGCCGCCTTCCATGATGGCGATGCGATCGCCGATTCGGATGGCTTCGTCCAGGTCGTGTGAAATGAAGATGATGGTGCGCTTGTCCGCCGCCTGCAGCTTGACCAGCTCGTCCTGCATTTCGGTGCGGATCAAGGGGTCGAGCGCCGAGAAGGCTTCGTCCATGAGCAGCACCTGCGGGTCATTGGCCAGCGCGCGAGCCAGACCGACACGCTGCTGCATGCCGCCGGAGAGCTCATCCGGATAGCTGTGCGCGCGCTCGGCCAGGCCGACCTGCTCCAGCGCGACCATGGCGCGGGCATGGCGCTCGGCTTCGGCCATGCCGGCGAGTTCCAGCCCGAAGGCGGTGTTGTCGATCACCGACAGATGCGGCATCAATGCGAAGGACTGGAACACCATGCTGACCTCCGAGCGGCGCAGATCGCGCAGCTCGATGTCGTTCATCTTGGCGATGTCACGACCGTTGATCAGCACCTGACCCGAGGTCGGTTCGATCAGGCGATTGAGCAGGCGAACCAGCGTCGATTTGCCGGAGCCGGAGAGGCCCATGATGACGAAAATTTCGCCTTCATTGACACTGAAGCTGGCGTCGATGACGCCGAGGGTCTGCCCGGTGCGGGCAAAGATGGTGGCTTTGTCCTTGCCCTCGGCGACGAGTTTCATCGCTTCCTTGGGCCGGTCTCCAAAGACTTTGTAGAGATTTTTGACGACGAGTTTTTCCGACATGCGTCCTTGCGACAATCTCCGTGTCGGATTGAGGTCATCCAAAAAGCCAAGATGCCGACAGAAGCGAAACTGCCCGACGATGACGGAGTCGTGATGTCCTCAGAATGGCGACGATGTCGCCCGACGCGAAGTCATTGATTGTAATGAGTAGCCGTAAAGTCTAACACACGATAGTTTTGTGCAAAACTTTTCGACCAGACGCCCGCCCTAACGGATCGCGATCCGGCCGGCCTTCTCGGGGTAGAGGGCCTTGATGCCGGCATAGCCCGCCCGAATGGCTTCGAGGTCGGCTTCGATGTCGTCGGTCGGCTGCACGTAGGCCGCAATCCCGACGCAGCGCCGGCCCCAGTCGATGTAGCCCAGCGCGATGGGCACGTTTGCCTGACGCGCGATCCGGTGGAAACCGCTCTTCCAGCCCTCGACATAGGCGCGCGTGCCTTCCGGCGCGATGCACACAATGGCGTGCGCGTCGGCGTGGATCTGCGCCACCACATCGTCAATGAAGCCGCCGGGTCGGGAGCGGTTGATGGGAATCCCGCCCAGCCAGCGAAACAGCCGGCCGAAGGGTGCGCGGAAAATGGTGTGCTTGCCCACCCAGCGTATCGGCCAGCCACAGGTAAAACGGGCCATCAAACCCGCGGGGAAGTCCCAGTTGGAGGTGTGCGGGTAGGCGAGCAGGATCATCTTGGGCCCGGGCGGCGTGCCCATCTCCACGCGCCAGCCCAGCCGCTTGAACAAGAACGCGGCCCACGCTTTGGGGGCAACAGGGAAGGGAAGAGGTTCGGCCACGGGCGCGCCCAAATCGATGGAGGTCGCGCATTGTGGCTGAAAAGCCCGCCAAACTCAGCGTGCAGTGCGCAATGTCAAATGGCTAAACGGCCGGCAGCATGCCATGTTCATTCTGGCGCCAGCGAAAGCGCGCACCGCGTGTCAGGCCCCCTGGCGGACTTCCTCGGTCGGGGCCACCGCGGGCTCGTCGTCGTCGGCGTGCGTGCTGGTGTCCGGCGTGCGGGGGTCCATCTCCATGGCCATCACCGAGGTGCGATGCACCGCCAGGAACTCGGTCAGCTCGGCGTCGGGCACCGGCGCGTCGCGGCGGATACGCCAGGCGGTGAACAGCGCCAGCCCGACCAGCATGCCGACGAGCACCAGCGGAAAGGCGCGCGCACCGGCCGCGGTGATGATGCCGCCGGCCAGCACCGGCCCGATCACCGCGCCCGTGCCGTGCAACACCAGCAAGGCCTTGGTGGCTTCGAGCGCCTCGGACGAGTGGAAACGGTCGTGGGTCTGCGCCACGGCCAGGCTGTAGATGGTGAAGGCGAAGCCCCCGTAGAGAGCGGTGGCGATGACCAGCGCCATGACGGACAGCTCAGCAACCGCGAACATCGCCACGGCGCAAACGGCCGCCAGCACACACACGCTGACCAACACGACCCGCCGGTCGCGATGCTCCGACGCGTGACCCACCGGCCATTGCATGAACGCGCCGCCGAAAATGGCCGCCGCCGTGAACACCGCCACATTGAAATCATCCAGGCCCTGCGCCGCTGCGAAGGCCGCCGACAAGCCCCAGAACGCGCCGGACACCAGGCCGGACACGAGACCACCGGCAAAGCCGACCGGCGATACCTTGTAAAGGCGGGCCAGCGGCAGGCTCGGTGTCTGAATCGGGGTGGGTTGATCGACCGGCGTCAGCGCAATCGGCACCAGACCGAGGCAATAGAAAATGGCCACCAGCGCAAACGAGCCCATGTGCTCGGCGCCATAAATGGCGATCATGAACTGGCCCAGGCCGAGCGCCACGAAGCTGACCATCATGTAGACGGCGAAGATCTTGCCGCGCTTGTCGTGCATCTGCTCGTTGAGCCAGCTTTCGATGATCATGTAGATGGCGACCATGGTCACCCCGTGGATCACCCGCAACACCCACCAGAACCACGGATTGACGACCATGCCGTACAGCAAGGAGACCACCGCCGCCAGCGCGGCCATGGCGGTAAAAGCGCGGATGTGGCCAATGCGCCGGATCAAGGGCGGACACGCAAAGGCGCCAACGATGTAGCCGGCAAAGAAGCCCGACATGATCAAACCCAGCGACAAGCCGGTAAAGCCTTCCACGCTAGCGCGCAGGCCGAGCAGGGTGCCAATCAAACCGGAACCCGCCAACAGTATGGCCATGCCCAGCAACAGACTGGACACGGGGAGGATGGTGCTGATCATGAATGACATCTCGTGTAAGTCATCGACAGGGTCTCACGGATAGCGAGTCTGCCAAAACACAATGCCGGCCCCGCGATCGCCGGGCCGGCATTCTCAACAACAGCAGTCGGGCGGGATTATTCGATGCCCTGGCTGCCCAGATATTCTTCGTAGGTGCCGCGATAGTCGATCACATCGCCGTCCGGGCGCATGTCGATCACGCGCGTGGCCAGCGAGGACACGAACTCGCGGTCGTGCGAGATGAACAGGAAGGTGCCGGCGTATTTCTCCAGCCCCGAGTTGAGCGACTCGATCGACTCCATGTCGAGGTGGTTGGTCGGCTCGTCCATCAGCAGCACGTTCTTGCTCTGCAGCATGAGCTTGCCAAACAACATGCGACCCTGCTCGCCACCGGAGATCACGCGCACCGGTTTCTTCACCTCATCGCCCGAGAACAGCAGGCGGCCCAGCGTGCCGCGGATGAGGGTTTCCATGTCCTCGCCCTCAAAACCGCCGTCGCGCACATGCTCGGAGATCCAGTCGGTCAGCGACACATCGGACTTGAACTCGGCCGAGTGGTCCTGTGCGTAGTAGCCGAGCTTGGCTTTTTCGGCCCATTTGATCGTGCCTTTCTGCGGCGTCAGCTCGCCCATCAGCAGGCGCATCAGCGTGGTTTTACCCACGCCGTTCTCGCCGATGATGGCCACCTTGTCGCCGGCATCGATGGCCAGCGACAGCGACTTGATCAGCGGCTTGTCCATGCCCTCGTAGGCGAAGCTCACGTTATCGAGCTCGACGGCCTGACGGTGCAGCTTGTCCTTGGCGTCTACATCGAAGCGGATCCACGGGTACTGACGGCTGGACGGCTTCACGTCTTCCGGCTTGAGCTTGTCGATCAGCTTCATCCGGCTGGTGGCCTGCTTGGCCTTGGACTTGTTGGCCGAGAAGCGGCGCACGAACTGCTGCAGCTCGGCGATCTTGTCCTTGGCGCGGGCGTTGGCGCTGGCCTGACGCTGGCGCGCCAGGGTGGACGCTTCCATGTAGTCGTCGTAAGTGCCCGGATAGACCTTGATGGTGCCGTAATCCAGGTCGGCCATGTGGGTGCACACCTGGTTCAGGAAGTGCCGGTCGTGCGAGATGATGACCATGGTGGAGTTGCGCTCGTTGAGCGTGTCTTCCAGCCAGCGGATGGTGTTGATGTCGAGGTTGTTGGTCGGCTCGTCGAGCAGCAGGATCTCGGGATTGGCGAACAGCGCCTGACACAGCAGCACGCGCAGCTTCCAGCCCGGCGCCACCTGGCTCATCGGGCCGTTGTGCTGTTCGGTCGGGATGCCCACGCCCAGCAGCAGCTCGCCGGCGCGCGCCTCGGCGGTGTAGCCGTCGTATTCGGCAAACACGCCTTCGAGCTCGGCGGCGCGCATGTAGTCGTCCTCACTCGCCTCGGGGTTGGCGTAGATCGCGTCCTTCTCGCGCATGCAGGCCCACATCTCGGTGTGGCCCATCATCACCACGTCAAGCACCCGTGTGTCTTCAAAGCCGAACTGATCCTGGCGCAGGTAGGCCATGCGCTCGTTGGCTTCCTTGGTGACATTGCCGGCCGACTGCTCCAGCTCGCCACACAGGATTTTCATGAAGGTGGACTTGCCGGCGCCGTTGGCACCGATCAGGCCGTAGCGGTTGCCGTCCCCGAACTTGACCGAGACGTTGTCGAACAGGGGCTTGGCCCCGAACTGCATGGTGATGTTGTTGGCGATGAGCACAGCGCGAATCCTGAATCCGTAAAAAGCAAAGCGCCGGCAGCGGGGCCGACGCACAATCGCGGCGAATTCTATCAGAAATTCAATGACATGAACCCGGTGCGCGACGGCCGGAAACCGGGCTGTCCAACGCCTCCAGCCGATGTTGAACCCACGCCCGGTGACGCATTTTCTTGATCTTTGTCGCAGCCGCGCGGCGATTGCGCCCTTAGCATCGCCGGTTCATCATCTCGCCGTGCTCATGCTCCCCACCCTGCGTCTCGCCCTTCTCGTCGTTCTCGCCGGTCTGCTGCCGCTCGCCAGCGCGTTGGCCGCGCCGCTGCAACCGCTGATCGACGCCGCCCTGGCGGGCACCGGCATCCTGCGTCTGGCGCCCGGCACCTACGAGGGGCCAGTCAAGATCACCGGGCGGCTGATTCTCGATGGCGGCGGTCAGGCCGTGATTCAGGGCAATCATGCGGGCTCTGTCATCACGCTCAAGGCCAGCGGCTCGGTGCTGCGCGGGCTGATCGTGCGCGGCAGCGGCGACTCGCACGACCAGATCCATTCCGGCATCTATGTCGAGGGGCACGACAACCGCATCGAAGACAACGTGCTCGACGATGTGCTGTTCGGCATTGTGCTGCAAAAATCCAACCACAACCTGGTGCGCGGCAACCGGGTGCGCTCGCGCGGAGAAGACACCGCCGACCGCGGCGACGGCCTGCGCCTGTGGTACGCGATGGACAACCGCATCGAAGACAATGTGTTCGAGCACATGCGCGACCTGACCATCACCAACTCGCCGCGCAACCGCATCATCGGCAACACCATCCGCGACAGCCGGCGGGCAATGAACTTCCTGTTCTCGCCGCGCACGCTGGTCGAAGCCAACCTGGCCACCGACAACGCCACCGGCCTGGTGGTCATCAACTCCAACGGTTTCATCTTGCGCAACAACCGGGTGATGCACGCCATGCATGTGTCGGGCGCGGGCATCGCCATCAAGGAAAGCACCGCCGTGCTGATCGAGGGCAACGAGCTGATCCATTGCGCCATCGGCCTGATGGCTGACTCCTCGTCCGACCCGATCAGCCGGCTGGTGATGGTGAACAACCGCCTCGCCCACAACGTCACCGGCATCAACTTCTACGGCGAGCGCGGCGGGCGCATCCTCATCAACAACCGCTTTGAACACAACCTGTGGCAGGTCACCGCCACCAACGCCGGGCAGATCGAGGCCGAGCACTGGGCGGGTAACTACTGGGACACCTACCAGGGCTTCGATCTGGATCAGGACGGCATCGGCGACCAGCCGCACGAGCTCTACGTGTTCGCCGACCGCATCTGGCTGGAGACGCCCGAAGCGAGCTTCTTCCGCAATTCGCCGCTGATGGAAATGATTGATTTTCTCGAGCGCCTGGCGCCCTTCAGCAATCCGGCGCTGGTGCTGCGTGACCGCACGCCGGTGCTGCGCGCCGCGCCGTGGACGCCCTCGGTCAGCTTCAACCGGCCCGCCGGCCAGATTGGCGCGGCGCCCGACTCAGCCGCAATGACCGCTCACTGATTGCCGGGCAGCGGCAGCAGCGGTACCGGGGTGGGTTTGGCGCGGCGCTCCTCGGCTTCTTTGAGCCGGGCCTCCATGGCCTTGATGCGCTCGCCGCGGTCGATCCGGTTGGCCCGGGCCTCCAGCTTGCGCGCGGTCTGCATCTGCGCGGTGCGATCTTCCCGGGCATCGTCGAGACAGGCATTGACGCGGAAACGGTCGTAACAGCCCGATTCGCGCTGCGCAAAATCGGCTTCCGCGGCCTTGCGAATCGACCTGGCCTGCGCGCGCAGATTCTCGCTGCTGTCGGTGTCATCTGCGGCATGAACCACCCCGGCCCCGGTCGCAGACAGCAGGCAGGTAAAGAGCAGCGCGGACAAACGAAGCGGGCGGGTCATGGCGTGAGGATGAGCAGGTAGCAAACGAGCCCGTACAATACCGTTTTTTCGCCGCGTTTGCCCACGTGATCCAGTTCCGCAAACTGCGCCTCAACCGGGGCGCCAAAGTCCTTATTGACGACGCCACCGTCCAGCTCCATCCGGGCTGGAAGGTCGGCCTCACCGGCGCCAACGGCTGTGGCAAATCCAGCCTGTTCGCCTTGCTGCGCGGCCAGCTCCACCCGGATCAGGGCGACTGCGAGCTGCCGCCGCACTGGGTGGTCGCGCATGTGGCGCAGGAGACCCCGGCGCTGGCCCGCAGCGCGCTCGACTACGCCCTCGATGGCGATGTGGCGCTGCGCCGCGTCGAAGCCGAGCTGGCCGCCGCCGAAGCCGAGCACGCCGGCGAGCGCATCGGCCTGCTGCACGGCCGGCTGCAGGAGATTGACGGCTACAGCGCCGCCGCCCGCGCCGCCACCTTGCTCGACGGTCTGGGTTTTGCACGTACCGACCTCACCCGGCCAGTGTCTGACTTCTCGGGTGGCTGGCGGGTGCGGCTCAACCTCGCGCAGGCGCTGATGTGCCGCTCCGACCTGCTGCTGCTCGACGAGCCGACCAACCACCTCGACCTCGACGCGGTCATCTGGCTCGAACAATGGCTGCGCGACTATCGCGGCACGCTGCTGCTCATTTCCCACGACCGCGTCTTCCTCGACGCCGTGGTCGGCCATATCGCGCATATCGAACAGCAGCGCCTCACGCTCTACAGCGGCGGCTACTCCGAGTTCGAGCGCCAGCGCGGCGAGCGCCTCGCCCAGCAGCAGGCGCTGTTCGACAAGCAGCAACGCGAGCGCGCCCACCTCCACAAGTTTGTCGACCGCTTCCGCGCCAAGGCCACCAAGGCGCGCCAGGCGCAGAGCCGCATCAAGGCACTCGAGCGCATGGAGCTGATCTCGGCCGCGCATGTGGACACGCCCTTCCACTTCGGCTTCCGCCCCGCGCCGCCCGCGCCCGACCCGCTGCTCGATGTCGAGAACGGCGCGGTCGGTTACGGCGGCAAGCCGGTGTTGTCGGATCTCACGCTGACCCTGCGCCCGGGCGAACGCATCGGCCTGCTCGGGCGCAACGGCGCCGGCAAATCGACGCTCATCAAGCTACTCGCCGGCCAGCTCGCGCTGCAAACGGGTCAGCGCACCGACGGCAAAGGCCTGGCCATCGGCTACTTCGCCCAGCACCAGCTCGACACCCTGCGCCTGGACGAATCGCCTCTGCAGCACATGACCCGGCTCGACCCCACCGCCCGCGAGCAGGACCTGCGCAACTATCTCGGCGGCTTCGACTTTCGCGGCGAAAAGGACGGCGTCGGCAGCGGCGCCTGCGTCACCAGCGTCTGCGGGCCGTTCTCAGGCGGCGAAAAATCGCGCCTCGCCCTGGCCTTGCTGATCTGGCGCCAGCCCAATCTGCTGCTGCTCGACGAACCGACCAACCACCTCGATCTCGAAATGCGCCATGCGCTGACCCTGGCGCTGCAGGACTTCGACGGCGGCATGGTGCTGGTCTCGCACGACCGCGCGCTGCTGGCCGCCACCTGCGACCGCTTCGTGCTGGTACACGACGGCCGGCTCCAGGCCTTCGATGGCGATCTGGACGACTACCGCGACTGGCTGGCCGCGCAGCGCGCCGCCGAACAGGCCGCGCTGGCCTGCCCGGATCAGGCCGCCGACAAAGCCGCCCGCAAGGCCGAACGAAACCAATCGGCCGAGGAGCGCAAAGCCCGGCTGACCACACGGCGACCGCTACTCAAGGAAGTCGAGCAACTCGAACGCAAACTGGCCAATTGGCAGAACGAAAAATCCCTGCTCGACACCCGGCTCGCCGACCCCGGCCTGTATGCCGGGCAAGACACTGCGCTGTTGCAGGATCTGCTCAAACGTCAGGCCCGGCTCACCGACGACATCGAGGGTGCCGAGCTGCGCTGGCTGGAGGTGCACGAAGCGCTGGAAGCGCTCGACGCGCCGGACTGATCAGTCGGCGCCGGCGTCCAGCAGATTGGCCGGCAGCACCGCCCCGGCATCGCGCTCGGGCGCGACACACGGCAGGCGCACGACAAAACCGGCGCCCTCGCCAGGCGCAGTGCGCAAACTCACCTGACCGCCGAGCATGCCGGTGACGAAGTTGTAGGCGATATACAGCCCCAGCCCGCTGCCGCCCTGACCCAGCCGGGTGGTGTAGAAGGGGTCGAAAACATGCGCGGCGACCTCGGCGCTCATGCCCCGGCCGTTGTCCTCAAAGCGGAGCACGATCTCGTCGGCGCGCTCCCGCGTGGCGCACAAGCGCATCTGGCCGCCGGTGGTGTCGTCGAAGGCGTGGATCAGCGCATTGGTCACCAGATTGGCCAGCACCTGCTCCAGCGGCCCGGGGTAGCTGTCCATCCGGATGCCCTCGGGGATATCCACCGTCAGGCGGTGCGGCGACCTGGCCAGGCGCGGCGCGAAGGTCAGCAAGGCTTCATCGACGATGTCGCGCAAATCGAATTCACGCCGCCGCTCGCTGGTCTGATCCACGGCCACCTGCTTGAAGGTGTTGATCTGCCGCGCCGCGCGGTCGATATTGCGTTCGAGCAATTCGGCGGCAGTCTGGCTGGTGCGCATGAACTCATCGAAGCGGGTTCGCGTCAGCCCGCCCTCGGCCGCGTCGCGCTGGCACTGGCGCACCTCGGCATGCAGCGCCGAGGCCACGGTCAGCGCATTGCCCAGCGGCGTGTTCAGCTCATGTGCCACGCCGGCCACCACCGCCCCCAGGGATGCCAGCTTCTCGGACTGCACCAGCTGGCCCATGGCCTGCTCCAGCCGCTCCTTGGCCTGCAGCAACTCCTCGGTGCGCTGCCTGACGCGCGCCTCAAGCGTGGCGTTGAGCGTCCGAACCTCCTCCCGCGCGCGACGCTGTTCGGTGACATCGACCAGCGAACTGAGCAACACCCGCTGCTCGTCGAGAAGCACCACACGGCTGGAGATCTCGAACACCCCTTGCGTGCCGTCGCCCCGATGCAGCCGCGCTTCAAACCCATCCACCCGATGTGTCTGGCCGACCAGGTCCAGAAACCGCAGCCGCTCCGAGGGGTCGTCCCACAAGCCCAGCGAGACCGTGTCATTGTCGATGGCGCGCACCGCCGGGATGGCCAGCACGCGCTCCCAGGCCGCGTTCACCTGCAGAATCGTCTGCCGCGTGAGCGACACCAGCGCCAGCGCCACCGGACTCTTGTCGAAGATGGTGGCAAACATCTGCCGCCCGGCGTGCAGCTCGGCCTGCGCCAGCTTGAAGCTGGTGATGTCGCGCCCCTCGGGAATCAGCAAGCTCACCCGGCCCATCGCATCGAACACCGGCTTGAGCGAGAAGTCGACGAAATGCGTGCTCCCGTCGGCCGCCGGATGCTCGGTCTCGAAGCGCTCGAACTGCCCGGCGGCTGCGCGATTGATAGCCGACAGCAGCCGCTGGCGGCTCTCGGGCGCCCCCTGCCACCACGGCCCGTCGGCAAAGGGCCGGCCAATGACATCGCGGGCCGGCACGCCGGCAAAATCGAGCGAGGTCTGGTTGGCCTCCAGCAAGATGCCGTCGGGCGACAGCAGGCCGATGAACTGGAAAGTCTGGTTGAAGATCGCGTGGAACTTCTGCTCGCTCTCCGACAGCGCCCGCTCGGCCTCCCGCCGGGCCGTCACGTCCTGCGCGGTGCCCACCACACGAACCAGCCGACCGGCTTCATCGCGCTCGGCACGCCCAAGCAGATGCACATCGCGAACACGCCCCGCCGCCTGCACCTGGCACATCACATCGAGCGGCTCGCCCTCACGAACGAGGGCCATCAGGGGGCGATGCAAGCGCGCCCGGTCGTCGCCGCGCAAACACCGCAGACCGCCCCGCAAGGTGATGCGCTCGCCACGATCCGGCGCCCCCAGGAAGCGGGCCATTTCTTCCGACACATCGACCTCTGCGGCGCCAAGCGCCCAGCGCCAGCTGCCGATATGGGCAATGCGCTGCGCCTCTTCGAGCTCCCGGTGCTTGGCTTCGAGCAGGTGCTGGTCGCGCCGCCGGCCCGTCACATCGGTAAACACGGCCACAAAACCGCCCGCCGCCAGCGGCGAGCTTCGCAACTCCAGGACCGTCCCATCGCGCCGCGCCCACTCCTCGAAATGGCGCTCGAAGCGGCCCGCCCTGGCCATCCGCCGCGCCACCTTGCCCTCGACCTCGCCCGGGCCATAGTCGCCCCGCGTCGCGAGGTAGCGAAACACCCCCTCGATCGATCGCCCGTCGGTGGCAAACATCGCCGGCGGCAGCCTCAGCAATCGCAACCATTCGGCGTTCCAGGTGATCAGCTGCAAGTCCTTGTCGACCAGCGCGACGCCGGCCGGAATGTTGTCGATCAGCGTCCGGAAGATCTGGTTGCGCTCATGCAGACGCATCTCGGCCTGCTTGCGCTCGGTCACGTCCTGCAAAGTTTCGATGGCGCCGATCACGCGGCCGGACGCATCGCGCATCGGCGCGGCGAGAAAGCTCAACCAGCGGTCCTGCCCCCCCAGGCCGGGGAAGAAGCCTTCGGCCGCGAGCGCGCCGGGCACGGTCTCCACGGCAGACACCGCGTCGCCGTAATAGGTGGCTAGCTCAGCCATGTCTTTCAGGCCGGCCACAAAATGCGCCAGCACCGGGCGGTCTTCGCCGTAAAACGGCACCCCCGGCGATGCGCTGCCGATCATGGCCTCGGCGCCGACCCCCATCACCAGCTCGCAGCCGCGGTTCCAGGCCACCACCACGCCGCGCTCATCCAGGGCAAACACCGGCACCGGACTGCCCGCCAGAATCGCCGCCAGGCGCTGCTCGCTGTCTCTCAGTGCGCGTTCGGCCACATGCCGCTGCGTGTCGTCGCGCGCCAAGCCGCGATAGCCCACGAACACGCCCGATTCGTCGAACACCGGGTAGCCGCTCACCACCAGCCAGCGCCGGCCCATGCCGGGCACCTCGACCCCGTACTCGAAGTCAAAGAACGCTTCGTGCCGCTCGCAACACGCGCGGTGGGCCGCCATGTCGGCCTCGGACACCTGGTGGCCGGGCAGCTCCCAGCGGCACTTGCCGCGCAGGGCATCGAGTACCAGATGATGGCGCGCCAGGGAGGCGCCTTCAAAGCCGGTGAAGCGAAACGCCGCGTCCTGCGTCCAGTGCCAGTCCGACGCGAAACGACTCATCACCGTCTGCTGCGCGGTCGCCGCCGACAAGGCGCGGCGCAGCGCACGCAGGCGCCACACGGCCCAGGCCAGCGCCGACAGCGCGCCGATACACAACACGATGAGATATTGCATCCTCACTCCCGCCAAGCGTCGCGCCATCGACGCCGCGGTCGGTTAACGGCAGCCACGCGGGTCAGCTTGAACCCCTGCTGCAACGCAGCTTGCGCCCAGCCCCGCCGGCCATGACAATCAGCGGGACCCGGCGCCCCGGCCACAAGCCGCAGCGCGCCCACCGCCCCCCGGAGACCCCGCATGCCATCGCCCCTGCCGCTCGACCTGAGTGCACTCATCGCCGCACGCCAGCGCATCGAAGACGCCATCATCCGCACCGTCCAGTGGCATAACGACCCCCTCTCCGAGGCCGTCGGCGTGCCGCTGCAACTCAAACTCGAAAACCTCCAGCGCACCGGTTCCTTCAAGCTGCGCGGCGCCAGCCACAAGATCGACCGCCTGCTGGCCAGCGGTGACCGGCCTTCCGGCGTGATCGCCGCCTCGGCCGGCAACCATGCGCAGGGCGTGGCCCGCGCCGCCGCGCTGGCCGGGCTGAAAGCGGTGGTGGTGATGCCGGGCAACGCGCCGCTCACCAAGATTCAGGCCTGCCGCGCGCTGGGCGCCGAGGTGGTGCTCGAAGGCGACACGCTGGAGCAGGCCGCCGACGAGGCTCGCCGGCGCGCCACCGCCGAGCACCTCGCCTTCCTCCACCCCTACGACGACTGGGACGTGATCGCCGGGCAGGCCAGTTGCGGCCTCGAGATGCTCGAAGACGCGCCCGACATGACCGTGGCCGTGGTGCCGCTGGGCGGCGGCGGGCTGATCGCCGGCATCGCGCTGGCGCTCAAGCTGCAGCGACCCGACATCCGGGTGATCGGCGTGCAGACCGAGACGGTCGCGCCTTACCGCAATTTCCTGGTCGATGGCACGCTCGAAACCGTGCCGCCCGGCGCCCACACCATCGCCGACGGCATCAAGGTCAAGCGCCCCGGCGAGCGCAACCGGCAGGTCATCGCCGCGCTGGTCGATGAAATCGTGACCGTCGACGACAACGCCATCGCCGAAGCCATCGTCACCCTGGTCGAGCGCACCCGCACCATCGGCGAAGGCGCCGGGGTGGTCGGGCTGGCCGCGCTGATGCAGGGCAAGATCCGCCTCGCGCCGAGCGATCGGGTGGTCTGCGTGATCTCGGGCGGCAATGTGGACATGACCCTGGTCGGGCGCTCCATCGACTACGGTCTGGCCTCCAGCGGCCGGCTGATGAGCGTGGCGGTGACCACCTCCGACGCACCCGGCCAGTTGCTGACCATGATCCAGCGGGTCGCCGCGCTGGGCATCAATATCCGCCATGTCGAACACCGTCGCGGCGAACTACATGTGCCGGTCGGCATGACCGAGGTGATCTTGCAGATGGAAACCCGCGACTTCGAGCACCAGTGCGAACTGCTGGCCGATTTCACCCACCAGGGGCTCAGCGCGCGCAACCTGCTGCAACTGCCGGGAAGCGCATGCGATATGCTTCGCGCTTCATCGCCCTGACGAGCCGCAATGCCCTTTCCTGCCCATGGTGAATTCTCGCTGCGCGTCGACGGCCGGCTGCTGCTTGCCGAGCTGACCGGCCCGTGGAATATCGAGCTGGTCGACCGCTACCGGGTCGAGGTCGCGCCTTTCGTCCAGCAGCTCGCGCCCGACGGCCCCTGGGGTCAGATCGCCATCTGCCACCGCAGCGTGCTGGCACCGCAAGACGCGTTGCAGGCGCTGGCCGACGGCGCGCGGGTGCTGGCCGGGCAGTATCACCGCGTGGCGATGGCCTATGTGTTGCCACCCGAGGTCGAAGGCCACGGCATCATGGAATCGGTGTTTGCGCGGATCTACAAGGGGTTTCAGGCCGTCGCCTGCTTTGAATCACTGCCGCCCGCGCGCGAGTGGGCACAGACGCAGATTGATGCCGCGCGCGGCCAAACCTGACTCAGCGAGTGTTCAGGGAATCGTCACCGACACGCCGGCCTCACCCCAGCCATGCACCCGATCGTGCGCCAGCACGCGCACGCGGCTGACCCCAGCCGGAATCTTTACGCCACCGAGCGAACGCGTGAACGGCTGCTCGTTTTCATGCGGATGCAGCAACACCCGCCGGCCCAGCACCGCATCACCCGGCCCGCGCACTTCCCAGGCGTCGGCATAGTGGTCCCAGCCGGGATCGGCGTGACGCACCGTCACCGTGAAATGGCAGATCCGGGCCGCGTCACACTTGGCCACGGCGTCGAGCACCTCGGCCTCGCCCGCCCCGGCAACCGCCGGAAAACACAAGGCCATGGCAGCGAACACGCGGCGCATCAGGTCACCGCCTGCGTATCGAAACGCACGGCAAAACCCTCGGGCACGCGCGTGACCTTGCTCGCGGCGTAATCAAAAAACAGGATGCCGGTCTTGCCGCGCGCCACTTCGCGCCCGGTCTCGGCCTCGGTCATCTGCCACACCAGATCGCAGCCATATTTGTTGAAATCGCAGGCCGCCACGGCCACCCGCATCACCTCGCCGTGGTGGGCTTCGGAGCGATACTGCAAGGCCGCGTCGCACACAATGATTCCGACACCCTCCACATTCAGCTCGGTGTAACCCATCGATTTCAAAAAACGCAGCCGCGCCTCCGACACCACCGTCAGCAGCATCGCGTTGTCGAGATGGTTGCCGTAATTGATGTGGCTGAGATAGAGCGTGATGTCGGTCGAGAAGTCGAAGCGGTCGGGCAGATCGATCTGAATGCGGGCCATGGTGGTTGCGCTGCAGTGATTGACGGAAGCCCTGATTGAACCACACATCAGCGCGCGCCGATTTGCATCCGGCCGCCGGGCTGACTATCGTGCCGGTTTTGACACCGACTGCCGACGTGACACACAAGGCTCCCCCGCTGCGCCGCTTCTGGGACCGCGCCCGCCAGATCGCCTTGTTCGAGGCCGGCGGCCTGCTGCTCATCACCCCGCCCTTTGCCTGGGCCAGCGGCGTGCCCCTGGCCGACTCGCTGGGCATGCTCGCGCTGATCGCCCTCATCGCCGCGCTGTGGAACGCCGCCTACAACATCGGCTTCGACTGGGTCGAAGGGCGCCGCACCGGCCGCACCGCCGATCGCCGGCCCTGGCCGCTGCGTGTCGCACATGCGCTCGGCTTCGAAACCGGGCTGCTGATCATGACCCTGCCCATCGTCATGGCCTGGACCGGCATGGACTGGCTCACCGCGCTCATCGCCGATCTGGCCCTCGCCGTGGCCTACACGGTGTACGCCTTCGTCTTCAATCTGGCCTACGATCGGCTTTTCCCCATCCGCGCCACCGAATGACCCCCGAACAGACCCGCGTCCCGCTCGACGCCTTCAACACCTTCGGCCTGCCCGCCACCGCCGCGCGCTACCGGCGCATCGACACTGTCGACGAGCTCGTCGCGCTGGCCCGTGACGGCGCCCTGCGCGGCCCGCGCCTGGTGCTCGGCGGCGGCAGTAATGTGGTGTTCACCGGCAATGTCGACGCCCTGGTGCTGCATGTGGCGCTACGCGGTCGCGAGCGCCTGGCCGACGCCGACGACGCCTGGCGTGTCGCCGCGGCTGGCGGCGAGCCCTGGCACGACTTTGTGCGCTGGACGCTGGACGAAAACCTGCCCGGCCTGGAAAACCTCTCGCTCATCCCCGGCACCGTCGGCGCCGCGCCCATCCAGAACATCGGCGCCTACGGCCTGGAAATGGCCGAGCGCTTCGAGTCGCTCGACGCGGTCAATCTCGACACCGGCGAGACACGCCAATTCAGCGCCGCCGACTGCCGCTTCGGCTACCGCGACAGCGTGTTCAAGCAGGCCGAAGCCGGCCGCTGGCTGATCACCCGCGTCATCTTCCGCCTGCCCCGCCCCTGGCCGCCGCTCACCGGCTACGCCGACCTGCAGCATCATCTGGCTGAGCAAGGCATCGTCACGCCCACCGCAAGACAGATCTCCGACGCCGTCATCGCCGTGCGCCAGGCCAAACTGCCCGACCCCGCCGTGCTCGGCAACGCCGGCAGCTTCTTCAAGAACCCGGTGGTCGACACCACCACCGCCGAGCGCCTGCTCGCCGACCACCCCGGCGCGCCGCACTACCCGCAAGCCGACGGCCGCATCAAACTCGCCGCCGGCTGGCTCATCGACCAATGCGGCTGGAGGGGCAAACGCCTCGGCCCTGTCGGCTGCCATGCCCGCCAGGCGCTGGTGATCGTCAATCATGGCGGGGCGACCGGCGCCGATGTGCGGCAACTCGCCGACGCCATCGCCGCCGATGTGCATAGCCGCTTCGGCATCACGCTCGAGGCCGAACCCAGCTTTGTGTAGGTTGGGTTGAGCGCAGCGAAGCCCAACATACGATGTGCCATGACGCGCCGACCGTGTGTTGGGCTTCGCTTCCGCTCAACCCAACCTACCCCCGTCATGCGGCGTGATCGGTAGGGCTGTGCCGCCCAGCCTCACCACAAGCGTTGCTTGGTGGGCAGCAAAGCTGACCACCCTACGACGGCGGTATTGCCGCGGCGCCAAGCACGAGTGAGCGCACCGCCCGTAGGTGGGCGGATTGCCGCCCACCCTCGTGAATCAACCCATACCGCCTTACGCCGCCATATCAAACACCAGCAACTCCGCACCATCGCCCTCGGTCAGGCGCAATTGCGTTTCGTCGCTCAACGCCACGCCATCGCCTTCGGTCAGCCGCTCACCATTGAGCGTCACCGCGCCGCGTGCCACTTGCACCCAGCCCAGCCGGCCCGGCGCGAGCGCAAGTTCCGCCCGATCGGCACCGTCGAGCGTCGCCGCGTAGAGGTCGGCATCCCGGCCGATGTGCACCGCGCCGTCCCGACCGTCGCCACTGGCGATCAGGCGCAGGCCATCCTTCACCGGCAAGGTGTCGATGCGCTGCTGGCCGTAGCCCGGCTGAGTTCCGCGCTGGGCCGGCAGGATCCAGATCTGCAGCAGGCGCAGCGGGTCGCTCTCGGAGGGATTGAACTCGCTGTGGCGGATGCCGGTGCCGGCGCGCATGTACTGGATCTCGCCGGGGCGGATGGTCGAGCCGTTGCCCAGGCTGTCCTTGTGCGCCAGCGCGCCGTCGATCACATAGGTGAGAATCTCCATATCGGCATGCGGATGGGTGGGAAAGCCACCGCCCGGCGCGATACGGTCGTCGTTGATCACCCGCAGCGGGCCGAAGCCCATGTGCGCCGGGTCGTGGTACTCGCCAAAGGAGAAGGTGTGCCGTGCATTGAGCCAGCCAAAGTTGGCGTGGCCGCGCGCGTCGGCCTTGCGGATCGTCATGCTCATGTCCGTGCTCCTGAATGAATTGCGATGGATTCATGATGCAGCAGGCACAATTCAAAGACAATCCGGCAAATAGGTGAATAACTGTTCGCCAATTCGCAACAATAAAAGCCGCTGCGTGCCGCGACCAGCGATGCAACCCGCTGGCTTGGAGCCCAAAGCAAACAGTGGCATTCTCTGAGTTTGCCGGCGGCCCTTGGGGTCGCCTTTTTCCCGAATTTGCAACCGGAGCAAACCGTGCCTGGCCTGTTACCCAATATCGACCCTGATGGGTTGCTCGAATACTCCGTGGTCTATACCGACCGCGCGCTCAACCACATGTCGGCCCGCTTCCAGGGCGTGATGCGCGACATCTCGCGTGTCCTCAAAACCGTCTATCACGCTGACGCCGCCGCCATCGTGCCGGGCAGCGGCACCTTCGGCATGGAGTCGGTCGCGCGTCAGTTCGCCACCGGCAAGCACTGCCTGGTGATCCGCAACGGTTTCTTCAGCTTCCGCTGGACGCAGATTCTCGAAATGGGCGGCATCCCGGCCAGCCACACCGTGCTCAAGGCGCGCAAGGCCGATGACGGCGCCCACACGCCCTTCGCCCCGGCACCGATCGACGAAGTGGTGGCCACCATCCGCGCCGAGAAACCGGCTGTGGTGTTTGCCCCGCATGTCGAAACCGCCTCGGGCATGATGCTGCCCGACGACTATCTGCGCGCCGTGGCCGACGCGGTGCATGAAGTCGGCGGCCTGTTCGTGCTCGACTGCATCGCCTCCGGCACCGTGTGGGTCGACATGGCCGCCACCGGCGTGGACGTGCTGATCAGCGCCCCGCAAAAGGGCTGGAGCGGTTCGCCCTGCTGCGCCATGGTGATGATGAACGCGCGCGCCCTGGCGGTGCTCGACACGACCACCAGCACCAGCTTTGCGGCCGACCTCAAGAAGTGGCTGCAGATCATGCAGGCCTACGAGGGCGGCGGCCACGCCTACCACGCCACCATGCCCACCGATGCGCTCACCGTGATGCGCGACATCATGCTCGAGACCGAGGCCTATGGTTTCGACAAGGTGCGCGAAGAGCAGCTCGAACTCGGCCGCCAGGCCCGCGCCGTGCTCGAAGCCAAGGGCTACAAGAGCGTTGCCGCAGCCGGTTTTCAGGCGCCCGGCGTGGTGGTGAGCTACACCACCGACCCGGAGGTGCAGACCGGCAAGAAATTTCTCGCCCAGGGCCTGCAAGTGGCCGCCGGCGTGCCGCTGCAATGTGACGAACCGGCCGACTACCGCAGCTTCCGCGTCGGCCTGTTCGGCCTCGACAAGCTGCACAACGTAGAGCGCACGGTCGCCAACCTGAAAAAGGCACTCGACGCGGTCGGCTAAGCACCGCCATCCGGCCGGGCAAAGGGGCTTGCCAGCGCCCCGCGCCCGGCCGGAGTCGCACCAGGCAATACCCGAAGCGTCGCATTCGGCCACACCGAAGTCATCGCTTGGCGCACGGCCAGACACTGCGCAACATGCGCCCAT
The DNA here is from genome assembly GCF_007625205.1 of Denitromonas ohlonensis. Taxonomy (GTDB): domain Bacteria; phylum Pseudomonadota; class Gammaproteobacteria; order Burkholderiales; family Rhodocyclaceae; genus Nitrogeniibacter; species Nitrogeniibacter ohlonensis. The sequence continues at coordinate 229,352 of NZ_VMNI01000015.1, forward strand.
GTATCACCACATGGAGTCATGTCATGGCAGCCCTTACCCCCCAATCGTCAGTTGCTCACCCCACACAGGCGCGGCACCACCACCGCTCGCCGCTGAAAACACTGCACCGCCTTCTGCTCGCCATCGCGCTCGCCTGCACCCTGAGCGCCACGGCCAGCGCCGGCGACAGCGCGCCTCAGGCCAGCGCGGCCTCGAGCTTGGCCGTATCCTTGCCGGTCGCCGCCTCCGTCACCGCTGCGGGCGTTCTCTTTACCGCCGGTGCCGAGCTCACCCTTACCGCCGTCGAAGCCACGGCCACCGGCACGGTCTGGGTGCTTGAGCGCGCGGCCGATGGCGTCAGCGCGGCGATCGAATTCAGCGGGGAGGCGATTGCCGGCTCGGCGGTGGCGGTCGGCACCGCAATGACGGTCACCGCGGTATCCGCTGGCTGGCTGCTGTCGGCCGCGGGCGAAGCGCTGTGCCTGATTCCCAACGCGCTGGGTGAATCGCTGCTCTACGACGAGCGGATCACCCAATGAGCGCCCGCGCTTGTCTCGCCGCGCTGTGCCTGCTGCCGCTGCTCGCCCACGCCGGGCAGACCTGCGAAGCGCGCAAGCTCACGGTCGACGAACTGCGCCAGAGCCTCGCGTTGGCCGCCAGCACGGCCCAAGCGCTCGACCGCTCCGGCGCACAAGTCGTGGTGTTGGCGCGCGCCGGCCAGGATCTGTCGGACTACCGCCTGCGCTATTCGCACCTGGGCATTGCCTACCGCGATGATCGCGTGTGGCGGGTGGTGCACAAGCTCAACCAGTGCGGCAGCGACCGGGGCGATCTGTATCGCCAGGGGCTGGCCGGGTTCTTCAGCGACGGGCTGTATCGCTACGAGGCTGGCGTGGTGGTGCTGGATACCGCCGTGCAAGCCCGCATTCTCCCCGCGCTCAAGGACAACGCCCACCTGAGTCAACTGCATGAGCCGCGCTACAACATGGTGGCCTACCCGTGGAACACGCAGTATCAGCAAAGCAACCAATGGGCGATTGAAACCCTCGCCCTGTTGATCGACCCCTCGGCCAGCACCCGGCGGCGCGCCCAGGCATGGCTACGCCAGCGCGACTACCGCCCCAGCACGCTCGAGATCTCAGCCATGAAACGCTTTGGTGCGCGGGTGGGCACCGCGCATATCGACTTCGACGACCATCCCTTCGGCCGGCGCATGGCCGGGCATATCGATACGGTCACGGTCGATTCCGTTTTCGACTGGTTGCACCGCAGCGGTCTGGGCACCCGCGCGCAAACCATCGCCAGCCATGGCGCGACACGTCAGGGCCATCCACCAAACGGACTAATTCTCGGCAACAGGCCAGGCAGCGGGATGTAATCGACGAGGCTTAGCGTGAGAGGGCCAAACGCATTCGTGCGTTCGCCCCCTATCCACACGCCAAGGACCCGTCCATGCTTGCCAAACACCTGCTCGCGGCCGCCATCACCGCCGCGTTTGTACCCGCCACCGCATTCGCCGCCACCTGCACCACCCCCGACCCGGTTGCCAACGTCACCTTTGGCGCCATCGACAGTGGCGTCGCCAACATCGCCGTCGGCAATTCATGCTCGCTCGATGACCGCTTCGACGACGAAAAGCCTTGGGGCAACCAACCGAGCTTTCTGGCGCATGTATCACGCGTGAGCTTCGAGCTGATGCGCGAACGCAAGATTTCGGCTCGCGACCGCATCCGTCTGATTGCCGCCGCCAAGGCGTCTGACATCGGACGCACGCTAAACATCAAGCTGATCGGCTTCAACGATTTCCACGGCAACATCAAGGCTGGCGAGGGCTCCAGCAGCAACCCCGGCGTGGCCCGCTTTGCCACCCGCATTGACGCGCTACGCGCGCAGAACCCGCTCAACGCGGTGGTCTCCGCCGGTGACATGATCGGCGCCAGCCCGCTGACCTCGGCCTTGTTCAAGGACGAGCCGACCATTGAGGCGATGAACCGCATCGGCATCGACTTCAACGCCGTGGGCAACCACGAGTTCGACGAAGGCAAGGCCGAACTCCACCGCATGCAGCATGGCGGCAACCATGCCAGCGACGCCTTCTCCGGCCTCGGCCTGCCGCAGGACGTACGCGGCGATGGCCAGTTCGCCGGCGCGGCCTTCGAATTCCTCGCCGCCAACGTGCACGACACCACCACCGGCCAGACCGTGCTGCCGGCTTATGGGGTGAAGGACTTCCTCGGCAACAAGGTGGCTTTCGTCGGCATGACGCTCAAGGGCACGCCGACCATCGTCTCGCCCGCCGGGGTGGCCGGGCTGCAGTTCGGCGACGAGGCCGACACGGTCAACGCGCTGGTGCCCCAGCTCAAGGCCAAGGGCATTGAAAGCATCGTGGTGCTGATTCATGAAGGCGGCTTCGCGGCCGGCGGCGACAACGGCTGCGACGGCGTCTCTGGCCCGATCGTCGATATCGTCAATCGGCTCGATCCGGCGGTCGACCTGGTCATCTCCGGCCACACCCACCGTGCCTACAACTGCCTGCTCCCCAACAAGGCCGGTCAGCCGGTGCGTGTCACCTCCGCCGGCCAGTACGCCCGCATGCTGACCGACATCGACCTGACCCTCGACACCCAGACGCGCGACGTGATCGCCGTGGCCACCACCAACGTCGCCACCGGCACCGGCAGCACCACCGCCGAAGCGCCCTACATGACCGACCTGGTCGCCCACTACGACGCGCTCTCCGCCGTGCCCAAGGCGCGCGTGATCGGCACCATCACCGGCGCCATCAGCCGCAGCCAGAACGCCGCCGGCGAATCGGCCCTGGGCGACGTGATCGCCGACGCCCAGCTCGACGCCACCGACGACATCGGCTTCGGCGAAGCCGTGGTGGCCTTCATGAACCCGGGTGGCATCCGTGCCGACCTGCCCTTCAACGCCCCCGACGGCAAGGTCACCTTCGGCGACGCCTTCACCGTGCAGCCCTTCGGCAACTCGCTGGTGACCCTGACGCTCAACGGCGCGCAGCTCAAGACCCTGCTCGAAACCCAGTTCCCCGGCTGCAACGGTCAGAGCAGCACCCGCATGCTGCAAGTGTCCGCCGGCTTCGCCTACAGCTACTCGGCCAGCGCCGCCTGCAACGCCCGCATCACGGCGATGACCCTCGGCGGTGTGCCGGTCGACCCGAGCGCCGCCTACCGCGCGACGGTCAACAGCTTCCTGGCCGACGGCGGCGACGCCTTTGCGGTGCTCACCGAAGGCACCAACCGCCTCGGCGGCGCGGTCGACCTCGACGCCTTCGAAGCCTACCTGCAGGCCAACCCGGCCGGCGTCGCCCCCGGCGCGCAAGACCGCATCACCCGCCTGCCCTGAGAGCTTGTGGAGAAATCGTAGCGAGCGGGGCCGATTGCGAGGCGTGAGCGAGCAAGCAACGCAGCAATCGGCACGCGCAGCAGCTTCAATCACACGTTCTGAGCACCACAGACAACACAAGGACACTCATCCATGTTCAACAAGAAACTGCTCGTCGCAGCCCTCGCCTTTTCGGCGCTGGGCAATGCCCAGGCGGCCCGCTGGTCGCTGGTCGACACCGGCCTTGGTTTCGGCTTCAGTGACCTCAGCGCCAGGCTCGGTGGCGACACCGTCGTCACCGGCGACGTTACCGACCTCGAAGCCGGGTTCGGCAATGCCGGGCTGACCGGTGCCGACTTCGGCATCCAGCCTGTGGCCAGCGGCGACGCCGACACCGGCTATGCCCACACCCTGTTCGTCGACACCCTCGGCGACAGCGCGACCACCGCCCTCTACCTCGGCGCCGCCCATACGCTGGGCTTTGCGGCCACCTCGGCTGGCACCGCCAGCGGCTACATGGCAACTCAGGATGTCGCCGCCTACGGCATGAAGCTGCGCATCATCGGCGACGCCGGTGAAGCGGACGGCACGCCAGTCATGGTCAACTTCAGCGGCATCGCCGACATGCTGGTCGACGCCGGTCTGCCCGCCACCCACACCATCGGCATTGATCTGGATGTCACCCAGGCCGGCATGCCCGGAAGCAGCGTCAGTCTGTCGTGGTTGGGCAACAATAGCTGGCCGGTGGATGTCAGCTTTGCCTCGGCGGTCGGTCAGGAGCTCGACCTCACGCTGGCGCTGCACCTCGAGTCCACCCAGACCAGCGGCCTGAGCTACACCGCCGGTCAACACTGGGTGGCAGGGGCCTCGGCACAGTTCGACGGCCAGCTGACCGTCAGCGCCGTGCCGGAGCCAGAGCGCTACGCCATGCTGCTCGCCGGCCTCGGCCTGGTGGGCCTGATCGCGCGCCGTCGCGTGTAATGGCAGCCTGACCGCCCCCCCTTTGCAGTCAAAAGAAAGGCCCGGACTCGGTACCACCGATGTCCGGGCCTGTGTGCCATCGACAGCGTTTACTCTGCCGTCAGCACTCCGCGACGTAGTTGATCGCGCTCCATCGACTCGAACAGCGCCTTGAAGTTGCCCTCGCCAAAGCCGTCGTCGCCCTTGCGCTGGATGAACTCGAAGAACACCGGCCCGAGCTGGCATTCGGAGAAGATCTGCAGCAGCAGGCGCGGCTGGCCGCCGTCCGTCGTGCCATCAAGCAAGATGCCACGCGTCTGCAGTTCGCTCACTTTCTCGCCGTGCGCGGGCAAACGCGTCGCCAGCATCTCGTAATAGGTGGCCGGCGGTGCGCTCATCAGCGGCACCCCCGCCGCGCGCAGTTTGTCGACCGAGGCAAACAAGTCGTCAGTGATCAGCGCCACGTGCTGAATGCCCTCACCGTTGAACTTCATCAGAAACTCTTCGATCTGCCCGCTGCCCTTGGACGACTCCTCGTTGAGCGGAATGCGGATCTTGCCATCCGGCGCGGTCATCGCCTTGGAGGTGAGGCCGGTGTACTCACCCTTGATGTCGAAATAACGCAGCTCACGGAAGTTGAAGATGCGCTCGTAGAACGCCGCCCAATGCGCCATGCGACCGCGATACACGTTGTGCGTCAGGTGGTCGACCAGCTTGAAGCCGTAGCCCACCGGGTGGCGCTCCACGCCCTCGACCCAGTCAAAATCGATGTCGTAAATCGAGGTGCCGTCCTCGAAACGGTCGATCAGATACAGCGGCGCGCCGCCAATGCCCTTGATCGCCGGCAGCCGCAGCTCCATCGGCCCGGTGGGGATGTCCACCGGCTGCGCGCCCAGCTCCAGCGCCCGGCTATAGGCCTTGTGGGCGTCGCGCACGCGAAACGCCAAACCGCAAGCGGCCGGGCCGTGCTCCGCGGCAAAGTAGTGCGCCACGCTCTTCTTCTCGTTGTTGATAATGAAGTTGATGTCGCCCTGGCGGTACAACACTACGTCTTTCGAGCGGTGGGTCGCCACTTTGCTAAAGCCCAGCTTCTCGAACAGCGGCTCGAGCACATTGGGGGTGGGCGAGGCGAACTCGACGAACTCAAAGCCCATCAGCCCCATCGGATTGTCAAAAAGGTCAGCCATGTCAAAACTCCTGAAAGATCCTGAATGCCGTGACAAAACACGGCCATGAAGGTTTGGATCAATCAGGCGGCCGGAGGTGCCCCTGGCACCCCGCGCACACTGCGCGCCAGATGCTCGCCAAGGCACAACGCCGAGCGACGCAAGGGCGCGCCAAATGAACAGCGCACACGCGAAGACAGCACCAGCACACAGCCGCGCCGGCGCGAATGCGAACACCCGCAGCGACACGCACCGGGCAGACAGGCACGCGAAAGCCCCACCGGCCGTGCGGCCGGCGGCACCGAATGCCCTGCGTGATTCGCGCTCGCCATGCTGTCTCCTGTTGGGTATTCTGCTCTAGCGGCAGATGCTCCCAGTTTAGAACCGAGGCCGCGCAATGTTCTGCCAATTTGCCGGGCAGAGGCGGGATGCATTCCCTGCGTATCACCAGAAAATCACCCCATGGACGCAATAAACCGATGAAGCGCCCCCTCCTGATCGCCACCCACGCCCTTGCCATCGCGATTGGCTTCATCGGGGCCGTCTACCTGCTACCGATCCTCATTGCCCCCGACGCCGCCAGCACCGAGCAGCTGCGCGAGCGCGTCGGCGCCACCCTGTTTACCGGTCAGGTTCGCCGCGATCTCGAAGACAGCGACGCCCTCCACTGGGGCGAGGGCACGCTGCTCGTCAGTGCCAAAGCCATCGCCCTCGAAGGCAGCATCGCCCCCGGCCCGGACTACCGCCTCTACCTCTCGCCCGACTTCATCGAAACCGAAGCCGACTTCAAACGCCTCAAGCCCACGCTGGTGCAAGTCGGCAGAATCCACGGCTTCGACAACTTCATCGTCGACATCCCGCCCCACATCGACCCCGCGCGCTACACCACCGCCATCGTCTGGTGCGAAAGCTTCGGCCAGTTCATCACCGCCGCCAAATACCGCTGATCCCCATGAAACTCAACCAGCTCCCCCTCGGCGCCCGCTTCGAATACCAGGGCAAAATCCTCACCAAAACCGGCCCCATGACCGGCGCCACCGAAAAAGGCGGCTCGGTGTTCATCCCCAAATTTGCGGTGCTCAAAGCCGTCGACGGCGAAGCCCCGCCCCCGCCACCCGAGGCCGCACGCACAGTCGACGCCGACACCGTACTGGCCGCTTTCGAGGCCTATCACGGCACAGCAATGCGGCTGGTGGATGAATCGGGACGGATGGCGCTGGCGGCGGCGCGGGCGCGGTTTATCGCTGCGATGGGCTGAGGCGGCACTGGCCGGCGCCGTTCATTGTGGTACTACGCACTCACGTTGAGTAAGTGCTGCCATCGTCTAACGGTGGCGCACTTTCTGGCTACGGCCGTCAGCAAGTCGGCCAATCCAGCCATTGGGATGCCGCGCCACGAACGGCTGCATTGAGCAGGTCAGCAGTCGTAGGCTCTGAACTTGGTGCGAATGACCGGTTGGCTCTTCAGGCTACCGCCGGATTCGACCCACAAGAGACACTCATCG